>JAFVVG010000033.1 GCA_017502305.1 Clostridia bacterium
CATAGTTCTTGCACGCCCAGATGTAACCGCCCTCGGAACGGATTACTCTTGCCACCGCATCGTCAATAAGGGAAAAGGGCCCCCGTTACCTGGAAATGGCCGAAGGCTATGTGCTGAAGATCGCCCTGGACAAGGATAACCAGATCTGCGGCTATCAGTTCCTGTCCCTGGGCAAGATGATGGACGCCATCAAGAAGGGCGTTGAGCCCAACGAAGCCTATGCCAAGAACATCGGCACCTACGGCCGCTTCAAGGCCGAAGACGGCGCGGTCGCCTGGATCGACCCCCGTCATCAGTAATAGAGGAGGTATGTGATAATGGCTCTGTTTGAAAACTACGAAGGCCGCATGCCTCAGCTGCAGCCTGTTCTGGACAAGTACGGCTTTGCCTCCTGGGAAGACCTGAAGGCTTACAACAACTCCAAGGGCGTGGACGGCTACGGCATCACCGAAGGCATCCAGCCCATCTGCTTCGAGAATGCCAAGTGGGCCTACGAGCTGGGCGCCGGCATCGCTCTGAAGAAGGGTGTGAAGACTGCCAAGGAAGCCGCCGTGTGCATCGGCGAAGCCCTGCAGGCCTTCTGCATCCCCGGCTCCGTTGCTGACCAGCGTCAGGTTGGTCTGGGCCACGGCAACCTGGGCGCCATGCTGCTGGACGAAGCCACCGAGTGCTTCGCTTTCCTGGCCGGCCACGAGTCCTTCGCTGCCGCCGAAGGCGCCATCGGCATTGCCCGCAACGCCAACAAGGTTCGTAAGAATCCCCTGCGCGTGATCCTGAACGGCCTGGGCAAGGACGCCGCCATGATCATCTCCCGCATCAACGGCTTCACCTATGTGGAGACCAAGTATGATTACCTCTCTGCCGACGTGAAGGAAGACCACGCTCTGACCGTTGTGAAGACTGTGGCTTACTCCGACGGCGAGCGCGCCAAGGTCAACTGCTACGGCGCTGACGACGTGCGTGAAGGCGTGGCCATCATGTGGCACGAGGGCGTGGGCGTTTCCATCACCGGTAACTCCACCAACCCCACCCGCTTCCAGCACCCCGTTGCCGGCACCTACAAGAAGGAAATGATCGAGGCTGGCAAGAAGTACTTCTCCGTCGCTTCCGGCGGCGGCACCGGCCGTACCCTGCATCCCGACAACATGGCTGCCGGCCCCGCCTCCTATGGCATGACCGACACCCTGGGCCGTATGCACTCCGACGCTCAGTTCGCCGGCTCCTCCTCCGTGCCTGCTCACGTTGAGATGATGGGCCTGATCGGCATGGGCAACAACCCCATGGTTGGCGCGACCGTCGCCGTGGCTGTGGCCGTGGAGAACGCCTCCAAGTAATTGGACAAATAAGGATTTCCGGGGCTCCCCTCAAAAGAGGGGAGCTTTTTGCGTATTATTATAGTTTATTATTTAACAGACCATTTTCTGGAAGGAAACATGTTGTTTTAAAGCGAAAGCAATATACAGAAACAGTTATTTCGCCCATCTTTTGTGTCAGCCGCATCAAAACGGAAACGAGAAATATGGTTATCGAAAGGAGAATCTCGCATGACAACCAAATTCATCAACGACCTGATCCTTTCCAACGCCTTTGAGCTGTATGGACAGCCCAAGTGGACCTTTGGCAAGAATACCTGCAACACCTACGAGGTGTTCGCGGAGGTGGTTCACATGCCCGGCGGCGGCACCATCCCGGCGCAGCTGCTGCTGGAGCTCATCGAACGGGATGAAAATCTGACCATCGTTTTCTCCCAGTGGTTTCTGGAGGCGGCCATCACCTCGGCCGTGGAGCTTTGCGAAAAGACCAACTCGCACGTGACCCTGTCGCTGAACCTGTACCCCCAGTTCGCCAGCCAGGAGCTGTTTGTGGAACGGGTGCTGGAACTGCTGGAAAAGACCGGTTTCAATCCCAGAAAGCTGCAATTTGAGCTCAGCGAGGCCCAGAGCCTCAGTTCGAAGGGCGTCGAAAACCTGAACCGTCTCCACGATGAGCATGGCGTGGGCCTGTACCTGGCTAATTTCGGCAAGGGACACGCCAACATCAATCTGCTCAAGGACGTGCATTTTGACGGTATCGAGCTGGACCGATCCTTTGCCGCCGGGGTGCCGGAGGACGACCAGGCCAGCCTGATGGTCTTTGCTATCCACAACTTTGCCCATGCGCTGGATCTGCAGGTCTGTGCAAAGGGCATTGAAACACCGGAGCAGTTCGAGTTTTTCGAGGAGCTGAAATGCTTCAAGGGTCAGGGATTCATCATCGGTAAGCCGCTGCCCATGGCGGAACTGGTGGCATACATTGAAATGTACGCCATTCATGCCCAGGAGGCGTAAGGTATCAAAGCAGCAGAGCTCCCGGAAACGGGGGCTCTTTTTCTGTGCCTGCGGATGCTGGATTGGCTATTGCGCCCATCGCGGCGGCATGGTATATTATTTGTGACAGCGGCGCGGAATGGACGCGCGAAAGAGAAGAGGGCTATGATGAATATCAATTGGATGAAGCGTATTGCGGCAATGATTGTTTTTGTTGTGCTGCTGACGGCAGTTCCTTATGTATGCCAGGGCGGACGTTTCATTGCTGTTTACGCGGCGGCGGAAGAAACCGAAGCGCCGGAGGTGATTGCCTCGGGCAATTGCGGCAAAACGGGCGATAACGTCAAGTGGGCGTTTGACAGCGCAGGTACCCTGAGCATCACGGGTGAAGGCGAAATGACCAACTATGTTGATGTCAAGGCGCCCTGGTATGCATATCGGAAAAGAATCACAACGATTGTGATTGGCGAAGGCGTGACCTATGCCGGCGCCCAGGTGCCTGGCAGAGAATGGCGGTTTTGGTGCCGCGTTTGATGACACGGTGGAAAAGATCGTGCTGGCGGAGGGGACGCAAACCGTTGCGGAGAAAGCCTTTTCCGGCTGCACGGGCCTGAAGAACGTGACCATTCCCGGCAGCGTCGCCGGCATCGGCAAGGACGCATTCCGGGGCTGCACCAGCCTGGGGAAAGTGGATCTCCCCGCGGATATTTTGAACATTGATGAGGGCGCCTTCTTTGACTGCCCCAACCTGAAGACGGTGACGGTGCCCAGGTGCCTGTCTGAGGAAGGCGGCTTCGGCCTGTGTTTTGCTGAAACGGTGGAGAACATCGTGCTGGCAGAGGGGACTGCCTCCATCAGCAGCGGCGGATTTGAGCAATGCGCCGGCCTGAAGAGCGTGACCATTCCCGCCAGTGTGACGTCTATTGGTCATGATGCGTTCAACGGCTGCAGCAGCCTGAAGACCATCAATATTCCCGAAGGCGTTACCGTGCTCGACAGTCTGCTCTTCAAGGACTGCACCAGCCTGGAAAACATTGAAATTCCTGAAGGCGTTACACACGTCATGGAGGGCGCTTTCCAGGGCTGTATCAGCCTGAAGGGCATCAGCCTTTCGGAGCAGGTGATGCACATCGGCAACGACGCCTTCCGGGGCTGCACCAGCCTGGAAAAGGCGGATATCCCCGTGGGCATTGAGGACCTGGGCACCGGGATTTTCTATGAGTGCCCCAGCCTGAAAAAGGTGATTGCGCCCATCATTCTGATGATCTCGGAAAGCTGGCATTTTGACCACTGCTTTGATAAAACCGTGGAAGAGGTCATCGTGGCGGAGGGTACGCCTTATCACAACTACCAGTTTGAGAACTGCATCGGCATCAAGAAAGTGACCATCCCGGAAGGCGTTGCCTATATCAACTACAATGCTTTTGCAGGGTGTACCAGCCTGGAGAGCGTATCGATCCCGGATAGTGTTACCTGGATTGGCGCAAGTGCGTTCGCGAGGTGCACCAGTCTGACGGAGATCAACATTCCCAAGGACGTCACTTCCATTAGCACTACCACCTTCAGCGGCTGCACCAGCCTGAAGAGCGTTACCCTCCCGGACAGCATTACATATATTGGAGTCAGTGCGTTTGTGGATTGCACCAACCTGGAGAGCATCAACATTCCCGATGGTGTTGCCACCATCAGGAACAATGCGTTTGCCAGTTGCGTGAGCCTGAGGGAAATCAGCCTTCCGGACAGCGTGACTGTCCTTGAGGGTGAGACCTTCACCAATTGCTCGGCGTTGGTGAGCGCAAATATCCCCAGCAGCCTGACAGCAGTTCCGGGCCACCTTTTCCATGGCTGTTCCAGCCTGGCGGCAATTTCTATTCCGGAAAAAGTTACATCCATCGGTAACTACGCTTTTTACGGGTGCTCCAGTTTGGCAGCTATCGAGATTCCTCAGCGTGTGACGACGATTGGCGACAACGCTTTTGCTGGCTGCTCCAGCTTGACTTTCATTGAAATACCCGATAGTGTTGTTGAGGTAGCTCACAGCATGCTGGCCAACTGCACCAGTTTGACAAATGTCAAGCTGCCTAAAGATCTTACTTATTTGCCGGATAGTTTCATGTATGGCTGTACCAGCCTGAAGCATATAGATATTCCCGAAAATGTTGCAACTATCAATCCGAGTGCTTTCGAAGAATGTAGAAATCTCATAAGTATTCATATTCCCTCCAAGGTTACTTACATTGGTGACAGAGCATTTTACTTCTGCTGGAATCTGACCCGGGTTACCGGTATGAGCAGCGTGGAAACCATTGGCGAATACGCTTTTTCGGAAACTCGTTCTTTGCGTAAACTCACCCTTCCGGCCAGCCTTGGATATTTGCAGCAGGACGCGTTATATTGCTCTGGAATAGAGACGCTCTTTGTATATAACAACGGTGAAATGCAATTTGACATTGGCATTGATAATGGCGGCTTTGATCCGGCAATGACCGTTTACTGCTACGAATACTCCGCCATGGATTTCTTCGCCACGCAGAATGGCAATGAGGTCATTTACATCGATGACATGGATCTGTCTGCGCCCGTGAGCCTGACGCTGCCTGAATCGGCCCGGCTGGCGGTGGATGAATCCATGAACGCGCTCCCCGCGGTGTTCCCGGAAAATGAGAGCTATGTGCTCCAGTGGAGCAGCTCCGCTCCGGAGGTGGTGGCTGTTGAAAACGGCAGGCTTACCGCGCTGGCGGTGGGTGAGGCCACCATCACCGTGACCTGCGGGAAGGCGTCTGCCTCCATGGCGGTGACCACCTATGCGTCGATCAAGGATTTCGCGCTTGACGAACCGGAAATCTGGATGATCAGCAAAACCAGCCGTCAACTGGCGGTGAAGGACATTAAGCCCCGGGGCGCCACGGGCAGCTTTACCTGGGAAAGCAGCGACACCGCCAGGCTTGCCGTGGATGAAAACGGCATGCTTACCGGCCAGCTCCCCGGCGAAGCTACGGTGACCGTTACCTCGGATACCGGGATCTCCCGCACGTGCCTTGTGCATGTGTGCTATCCTGTGACGAAGGTTGAGTTTGAAAACGCGGCGCAGGACGTGATGATGGATGAGGGCGCCTTGCTGAAGGCTGCCGTCACCACCCGCGGCGGCACCTACGAGAACAAGCTGGTTGTCTTTACCTCCGACGATGAAGCCGTTGCCACGGTGGATGCCTCCGGTTTTGTGCATCCGGTGGCCTATGGCACCACCACCATCCGCGCTACGGCTGAAAGCGGTGAGACTGCTGCCTGCATAGTCAAAATCACGCATGCGGATCATGTGACCGTTAGAGACGCGGCTGTGGCTGCCACCTGCACGGCAACCGGTCTGACGGAGGGCGAGCATTGCTCCGTCTGCAATGAAGTGTTTGTCAGGCAGGAGGTTGTTCCTGCCCTGGGCCACACGGAAGTTATCGACGTAGCCGTTGCGCCCACCTGCACGGCAACCGGCCTGACGGAGGGCGAGCATTGCTCTGTTTGCAATGAAGTGTTTAAGGAGCAGGAAATCGTCCAAATGCTGCCCCACGAAGAGGAAATCGTGGAAGAGGCTGTGCCGCCGACCTGCGTCCAGACCGGTCTGACAGCCGGCAAAAAGTGCTCCGTGTGCGACACGGTGCTGGCAACCCAGGAAACTGTTCCTGCCCTGGGCCACACGGAGGTCATCGACGAAGCCGTTGCGCCCACCTGCACGGAAACGGGCCTGACGGAGGGCAAGCATTGTTCCGTGTGCGATGAAGTGCTTGAGGAGCAGAAGACCGTGGAAGCCCTGGGCCACACGGAGGTCATCGATGAAGCCGTTGTGCCCACCTGCACGGAAACGGGCCTGACGGAGGGCAAGCATTGTTCCGTGTGCGATGAAGTGCTTGAGGAGCAGAAGATCGTGGACGCTCTGGGCCACACGGAGGTCGTCGATGAAGCCGTTGCGCCCACCTGCACGGAAACGGGCCTGACGGAGGGCAAGCATTGCTCCATGTGCGACGAAGTGCTTGAGGAGCAGAAGACCGTGGATGCCCTTGGCCACACGGCGTCCTTTGAACAGGAAGTCTATGAAATCGACGTGGATGAGACGCTGGTCATCAAGGCCCAGCTTACCTGCGGACATGAGGCGGAGCTGCATTATGAAGGCAGCGAGCAGCTGGAAAGCGGCAGCGAAGGCCAGGATGGCTGCTTTGTGGGAAAGACATGCGGCGTTGCCACGGTGAAGGTAATGACTGGTAAGGATGCGCAGGCTCTTGCGGAATGCAAGGTAATCGTGCACGGCAAGGAAAAGCTGGTGCTGCCCTCGGCACTGACGGCTATTGAGGCGGAGGCATTCGCCGGCATAACCGCTGAGGAGGTTGTGGTGCCGGAAGACGTCAGAAGCATTGGCTCCCGGGCCTTCGCGGACTGCGCCGGCCTGACGCTGGTGACGCTCCCGGATGATGTTGAAATCGCGGACGACGCGTTCGAAGGCTGCGGGACCTTGACCATCATCTGTGAAAAGAGGAGCACCGGCCTTGTGTATGCGCAGACATGGGACATTCCATACCTGATGAAATAAAACAAAGGCTCCCTTCCTGTGAAGGGAGCCTTTGTTTTGCGTTTACAGATATTTCTCGATGGCGCTGACCACCTGATCAGCCACCATGTTGTTTCCCTCATCGTTGAGGTGGAGGCCGTCGCCGCGGTCGTAGGTTTTCATCTTGTCGTGCATGAGGGCGAACAGATCGTCCACGGGAATGCCTTCCTTTTCCGCTACACGGGCCATGATGGCGTTGTAGCTGCGGATGCCGGTGGAGTCGCTGTCGCCCACGGGCATGGTGGTGCCAAAGATGATCTTCACCCCGGGAAACAGCTTGCGCAGCACGAGCACGGTACGCTCCACGGCGCTTTCATATTCCTCCGGCAAGGAAAAGGGACGGCCCAGGTTGTAGTCGTCGCCCAGGTCCCACAGGCCGCAGCTCCAGTGGACGATATCGGGGACGGGAAACTCATTCAGCCAGAAACGCAGGGAATTCAGCGTATAACCAGCCCAGCGGCCATTCTCGTGGGGTCCGTAAACCTCAGCGCGGCCGGAAAGCTTTTCGCGGACAAAGGGCTCGTAGCCCATGCGGCGGGAATCACCCAGCAGCAGAACCTTCTTGCAATCGCTCATGATGGTTGCTCCTTCTTTCGCAATGTGGTCCTATGATAGCATGTTCCGGGGTTTGCCGCAAGGGGCTTGCTTTACAAAGAAGGGGATTGTGTTTATAATGATATACGGTAATTGACTGAAGAGAGGATGCGGAGTAAATGTGGGTGCTGCTGACCTATGTGTTCCTGCCCATTGTGGCCATTCTGGTGCTGAACTGGCTGTTCAAGCGCTCCATGCGGTAAAAGGCGATGAAGATTACCTGCCTGATGGAAAACACCGCCGCTTCGCCTGTTTTTTCGGCGGAGCATGGCCTGAGCCTGCATATCGAGACGGAGAAACGCCGTCTCCTGTTTGACATGGGCCAGACGGCAGCCTTCGCGGAAAACGCCGCCCGCCTGGGCATCGACCTGGAGGAGGTGGACACGGCGGTACTGTCTCACGGCCACTACGATCATGGTGGCGGCCTGGCCCGGTTTCTGGCAATCAACCGTTGTGCGCCGGTGTACCACAGCGCCCTGGCCTTTGGCGGGCACTGGCACGGGGAGAAGTACATCGGCCTGGATCAGACCTTGCGGGGCCATGAACGCCTGCGTCCGGTGGAGGATACCCTGTCCCTGGGGGATGGTCTTACCCTCCGGTGCGGCGGGGAAACGAAACACATTCACCCCATTGACAGCGCCGGCCTGACGGTTACCCGGGAGGGCGAGCATCTGCCGGAGCGCTTCGATCACGAGCAGTATCTGGTCATCGAGGAGCGCGGCCGCCGGGTGGTCATCAGCGGTTGTTCTCACCGGGGGATTGCCAACATCGCGGCCTGGCTCCGGCCAGACGTGCTGGTGGGCGGCTTTCACCTGATGAAGAAAAGCCTGCCGGATGACGCCGCTGAGCTGGACGCCCTGGCGGAAGAACTGCTGGCATGCGGCGCCGCCTTCTATACCGGCCATTGCACCGGAGAGTCGGCCTATGCCTATCTCAAAGAGCGTATGGGAAATAAGCTGCACTACCTGCGGGCCGGGGAAAACGTTGAGTTGTAACAAAAAGCAGGATTTTGCCAAAGGGTGAAGAATAAATATATCCGAATATGCCCGGGTTTTGTCCCGGAGGAAACAGACAGGAGTTGAGGTCTTGTGAAGCGCCTTTTCGCTTTGCTGATTTGCCTGGTGCTGCTGGCGGGCTCCGCTTGCGCGGAGCGGCTGCCGGACGAGCAGCTGGTGACCTATTATAATAAATCCGTGTTCGTGGGCGACTCCCTGCCCCGGATGTTCCGCAACTATGTGGTGAACACCGTGCAGAAGGAGCATCCTGATTATTTCAAGGATACCAAGTTCTTTACGGCATACAGCTATCAGCTTTACGCCGCTACCCTGGAGCGGCCTTCCACCTCCAAGGTCAACCTGACCTATAAGGGCTACGATATTGCGCTGTGCCGCCTGATGGAGAAGCTTCAGCCCGAGAAGCTGTTCATCCTGGCCGGCCTGAACGACAAGATCGGCGAGAAAACCGAGCGGGGCATGGAGTACATCGACAAGATCATGGCGCTGATGGAAAAGTACGCCCCGGACACCCAGGTGTATTTCTTCTCCCTGACGCCGGTAACTGCCGCGGTGGAAAAGAAGCGCCCCCACCTGCAGGAGAAGTGGGATGCCTATAACGTTGCCCTGGAACAGAAATGCCAGGAGGTGGGTGCCATTTATATCGACATCGCCACCGACCTCAAGGGCGAGAACGGCTTCATGAAGAAGGGTATCTCCCACGATGGGGAGTATCACCTGAACGATAAGGGCAACGCCATCTGGGTGCAGACCCTGCTGGACTTTGCCCAGGGCGAATACGACGCCAACCGCTGGGTACCCATTGACGAAGCCTATTGACACGAAAGGATGAACCTGAGATGAAGAAAATCGCCCTTGTGCTGCTGGCTGCGCTGATGCTTTTTGTCCTGGCCGGCTGCGGTGAAAAGCCCCAGGAAACCGTTGCTTCCACCCTGGAAACGCCCCTGCTGGACCTGGTGACCGGCATTGTGCCCGGCGCTGCCGAAATGGCCAACCTGCCGCTGATGGACCTGGAGGATATCATCGGCATTGAGAGCAGCGAGTTTACCGAGGCCGTTTACCTGCAGTCCACTGCCCTGGAGGGCGGCGAGGCTGTGGTGGTTCGTGCCGTGGACGGCGAGGCGGCTGAGGGCGTTGCTGCCATGCTGGAAAACTATCTGCAGCGCCGCATGGAAGAAACCCAGAATTACGTGCCCGAGGCCTACAAGCTGCTGAAGGAAACCTCTGTGCAGCGTAAAAACAACACTGTGGCCCTGATTGTGACGGAAAAGGCGGCGGAGGTTACCACCAAGCTGCTGGCGGGAGAGTAATATGGTTTTTTCCTCGTTTACGTTTCTGCTTTTGTTCATGCCCTGCGTGATCCTGCTCTACTGGGTCATGCCCTCCAAAGCAAGGATGCCCTTCCTTTTCGCGGCATCCCTGCTTTTTTATGGCTGGGGCAATCCGGCATGGCTGCTTCTGCTGATGTACACCATGGTGCTCAACTGGGGCGGCGTACAGCTGATGATGCGCAAGGGGCAGCGGAATAAGCCGCTGTTCATCGTGCTGATCATCCTGAACCTGCTGCCCCTGATGGTGTTCAAGTATGCCGGTTTCCTGCGGGACACATGGAACCAGCTGCTGCCCTGGAAGCTGTCTTTTGCTGACCTGCCTCTGCCTGCCGGCATCTCCTTTTTTACCTTCCAGGCCATGTCCTACCTGTTTGACGTGTACAGGGGAGAGGCAAAAGTGCAGAAGAACTTCTTCACCTTCGGCACCTACCTGGCCCTGTTCCCCCAACTGGTGGCCGGCCCCATCGTGCGGTATATCGACCTGGAGCAGCAGCTGATTGACCATCCCCGGCCCAATGGGGAAGAAATGCGCCAGGGTCTCCAGCGGTTCGCTGTGGGCCTGGGCAAGAAGGTGCTCCTGGCCGACGCCATGGGTCGCCTCTGGAGCCAGATGAACGCCGATTTCACCCAGGCCGGCGCCCTGGGTGCATGGGTGGGTCTGCTGGCCTTCTCCTTCCAGATTTTCTTTGATTTCTCCGGCTATTCCGATATGGCGATCGGCCTGGGCCACATGATGGGCTTCACCATACCCGAAAACTTCGACAGACCCTACCGCGCCCGCACGCTGACGGAATTCTGGCGCCGCTGGCACATGACGCTGACAGACTGGTTCAAGGCCTATGTGTATATCCCCCTGGGCGGCAGCCGCTGCAGCCGGGTGCGCCGTGATTTCAACCTGCTGGTGGTGTGGGCCCTGACGGGCCTGTGGCACGGCGCGGGCTGGAACTTTGTGCTCTGGGGCTTGTATTTCGCCATCCTGCTGATGCTGGAGAAGCGCTTCCTGCTGAAGAACCCCGCCTGGGAAAAGATTCCCGGCCCTGTGCGCCAGGGGCTGACCTTCCTGGGCGTGATGCTGGGCTGGGCGCTGTTCTCCGGCTTCCAGGGCGAGCTGCTGGTGGCCATGTTTGGCGCCTACGGTCTGGGCTCCGCCGCCACGGCAACCACCTGCGCGGCCTTCCTGCCGCTGATGCTGGTGTGCTGCGGCATCAGCTTCCTGCCCACGCCCAAGCGTTTCCCGCTCAGGCGCTTTGCTGCGCCTGTCCTGATGCTCCTGTGCCTGGCCGCTCTGGCCGCTCAGGGGTACGCGCCCTTTGTGTATTTCCAGTTTTAAGGGAGGTGGATGAATATGAAAAAGCATTTCTTCCGCCTGCCGGATGGCCTGGCGGTGGCGCTGGGCCTGGCGCTTCTGCTGGCTGCTGGGTTGTTTGCCGCCTTCTGGCCTCAGAGTGATTTCTCCGATTTCGAGCGCCGCTACCTGGCCTCGGCGCCCTCCGCGCCGTCCCTTGCCAAATGGAAAACCGACAAGGAGATCGAGAGCTATCTTTCCGACCGGATTCCCTTCCGCCGGGTGATGGTGGGCATCGACGCCACTGCCAACGTGTTCACCGGCCGCCGCACCCAGCTGGAAACCTGGCCTGTGGCCGGCGCCTTCCTGGAGAAGCCGGTGGAGGGAACGGTGGAGGGCCTGAACCGCCGCCTGACCCAGCTGGAAAAGGTGGCCCAGAAGGCCAGCGCTCCCTGGAGGCTGGTTGTTCCCACCGGGCACGGCTACCTGCTGCATGGGGGAATGAACGCCCTGCTTCAGCCCCTGTATGAGGCGGAAAGGCCTCTCTACGATGCCCTGGCTGCCAGCGACGGCTATGTCCGCCTGGGTGAGGACTTCAATGCCGCAACGGCCTATTATGCCACGGATCACCACTGGTCCCTGGAGGGCGTCTACGCTGCCTACACCGCTTATTGCGAGAGCCTGGGCATTGCGCCCCTGGCCCTGGACGCTTTTGAGATCACCAAGTTCCCGGGCTTCTACGGCACCACCTACAGCCGCTCCGGCTATCCCTTTGCCCAGGCTGATACACTGGCCTGTGCCCAGCCGGTCACGGGTGTACACCTGACCATCCTGGACGATGGCAGCGAATACGACAGCCTGATTTTCCCGGAGCATGCCGAAACCTACGATGGTTATGCTGTGTACCTGGGCGGCAACCATGGTTTGCTGGAGATCACCAATGAAAACGCTCCGGAGAGGACGCTCCTGGTGTTCAAGGATTCCTTTGCCAACAGCCTTCTGCCGCTGCTCAGCGCCCATTACAGCCGCATCGTGGCCATGGACGCCCGCTACTATACCGGCAACTTTTCCGATGCTATTGCCGCCGCCGGCAAGGTGGATCAGGTGCTGTATGTTTACTCCCTGGACAGCCTGCTGAACGATACCATGGTGGCCCGGAAGATCGGGCGGTAACCAACAAACAAAAAAGTCTCCGGAATGTATCCGGTGACTTTTTTGTATTGAATGGGATTGGTGCATTTCATTTTTATAGGTTGGCATCGAATAGAGAGCCAATAAATTCTTCGCTCAGGAAAGGAAGCATTGCGCTGATCTTTCTCCCTGCAGCGATGCGGGCCTTGGCAATTTCTTCGATAGAATCCTCGGAAAGGAAGGGCAACAGATGGGTAATGGATTCGCCGCGCTGCTCAGCGGCGTGGGCTATGGCCTCGACGGCGTCTTGGTTCATGAAGGGAAGCATTTCCGTATAGCCCCTGCCTGCATTAAAGCGGGCTATGGCGATCTCTCCGATGGTATCCTCGTAAAGAAAAGGTAGCAGGTGGGTAATGGATTCGCCGCGCCGCTCAGCGTCACGGGCAAGGGTATCAACGGCTTCCTCGCTCATGAAAGGGATCAGCGCAGAGATGGATTGCCCTTGTGCTGCCAGCGTTTGTGCAACCTCGTCAATGGCTTCTGTGCTGGCAAACATGGCATATTCATGGAGCGTGCCGTCGCCAGATGCGGCTTTCTGCCGGAAGCAGAGATCAACCTTTTCTGTGGAAAGGTAGGGCAGCAATTCCTTCAGATCAGGTAGAGCATGCGTGTTCTTTGTGGCGGCTGGTTTCAGCAGACGGTCGGCAAGACCATCCAGCTGCTGGGGCGGCAGAAGGGGTGCAGCTTCGGCCAGTTCATCCACGGTGACGGAGGTCAGTTCATCCAGTTTACCGGCAGCGACCTTTTCAACCACGGGGGAATGCCTGCCCAGCAGCTCATCGATTGATACAGAAAACAGCTCTGCCAACTCGGGCAGCTTGGAGATATCGGGCATGGACTGACCTCGCTCCCAGTTGCTTACAGCCTGAAAGCTTACGTTCATTTCATCTGCCATCTGCATCTGCGTCATGTTATGCTTGCGGCGCAGGCAGGCGATCGTTTTGCCGATTTGATGCATATCGAAAATCATTGCATTGCTCCTTTGCGTTTTGTCACCGGTGCAAGTTCATGATAATCAATGCCGTTTGTTCTGTCCATCAAGCTGTGCTTGAAAGCGACACCAGACGGCTCAATCGGGGCTCGAAGCGGCTTGTTCCTTCAGTTCATCTACCTTGGCGGTAAGCTTCTTCAGCACGGACACGCCTTCCCGGAGCATATCGCGCTCCTCCAGGCGGGGATCCTTCAGCAGCAGGGCCGCGGGTGTTGCGGAAAACGCCAGGCGCTTGTCCACCGACAGGGCGGGCAGGAAGATCATGGGGTCGGGAGCGTAGTGGTTGTTGAACTTCATCATCAGCTGCCCCTTGCGGTACAGCACCTGGCTCACACCCAGGCGGTTGGCCAGGGCACGGAGCTGGGCAATGTCCAGCAGGGCGTCCACCACGGCCGGGGTTTCGCCGAAGCGGTCCAGCAGTTCGTCGGTGATGTCTTCGCGGTCGGCTTCGGTGGCAAGGGCGGCGATTCGCTTGTACATTTCCATGCGCTGGCGCTCGTCACGGACGTAGTCATTGGGCAGGTAGGCGTCTACCTTCAGGTCCACACGGGTTTCCAGCTCGCTGGGATTCATGGATCCGCCCTGCACCTCGCGGAGGGTCTCTTCAATAAGCTTGCAGTACATGTCATAGCCCACGGTGGCCAGGTGGCCGTGCTGTTCAGGGCCGAGAATGTTGCCAGCACCGCGGATTTCCAGATCGCGCATGGCGATGCGGAAACCGGCGCCGAACTCTGTGAATTCCCGGATGGCGGAAAGTCGCTGCTCGGCGGTTTCGGAGAGCATTTTATCCGGGCGGACGGTGAAGTAGGCGTAGGCCTGGCGGTTGCTGCGGCCCACGCGGCCGCGAAGCTGATACAGCTGGCTCAGGCCGAAGCGGTCCGCATCGAACACGAACAGGGTATTAGCGGTGGGCACATCCAGGCCGCTTTCGATGATGGTGGTGCACAAAAGCACGTCGTAGCTGCCGGCGTAGAAGTCCATCATCACGTCCTCCAGGCCGTGCTCCTTCATCTGGCCGTGGGCCACGCCGATGCGGGCCTCGGGCACCAGGGCGCGGAGGCGGTTATAGAACTGCTCGATGGAGTTCACCCGGTTATACAGGAAATACACCTGGCCGCCGCGGCTTAGCTCCCGCAGGATGGCGTCGCGGACGATGGCGTCGGAATATTCCACCACATGGGTCTGCACGGGCATGCGCTCCTCCGGGGGCGTTTCCAGCACGGACATATCACGGATGCCCACCATGCTCATGTGCAGGGTGCGGGGGATGGGCGTGGCGGAGAGCGTCAGCACGTCCATCTGGGTTTTCATGTTCTTGATAACTTCCTTGTGGGCCACGCCAAAGCGCTGCTCCTCGTCCACGATGAGCAGGCCCAGATTCTTGAACTGCACGTCCTTGGCCAGCAGCCGGTGGGTGCCCACCAGGATATCGATGCTGCCGTCCTTCAGCCGGGCGATGACGTCCCTGGCCTCCTTGGCGGTGCGGAAGCGGCTGAGCACATCGCAGCTCACGGGGAAGCCCTTGAAGCGCTTGAGCACGGTGTTGTAGTGCTGCTGGGCCAGGATGGTGGTGGGGGCCAGGATGGCCACCTGCTTGCCGTCCATCACGGCCTTGAAGGCGGCGCGGAGGGAAACCTCCGTTTTGCCGTAGCCCACGTCGCCGCAGAGGAGGCGGTCCATGTTCCGGTGGGATTCCATGTCTCTGGTGATCTCCCGCACGGATTGCTCCTGGTCAGGGGTGAGCTCATAGGGGAACTGATCCTCGAACTGGCGCTGCCAGGGGGTATCGGGGCCGAAGGCATAGCCCTGCTGCTGGCTGCGCTTGGCGTAAAGGGCTACCAGGTCAAAGGCCAGCTTTTTCAGGCCTTCCTTGACCTTGGATTTCTGTTTCTGCCAGTCGCCGCCACCCAGGCGGTTCAGCTTCGGCGGCTGATTGGGGTTGCCGATGTAGCGCTGCACACGCTCCAATTGTTCAATGGGCACATAGAGCTTGTCGCTGCCCTGGTACTGGATCAGCAAATAGTCGCGGTAGGTGCCCTCGCTCTGCAGATGGATGGTACCCTGGTAGATGCCCACGCCGTGGTCCTCGTGGACCACATAATCGCCTACCTTCAGGTCGGTGAAGGCGGCGATGCGTTCGCCGGAGTTCTTGCGGGCCTTGGCCTTGCGGTAGCCGGCGCCGTAGATGTCCGTATCGGAGACCACCACCAGCTTCGCCTCGGGCCAGATGAAGCCGTGGCCCAATGTCACGGGCAGCACCAGCACTTCGCCCAGAATCAGGTTGTGGGCTTCCTCCACAAAGGTGGCGGGGCAGCCCAGTTCGTTCAGGCTCTGGGTCAGGCGCTTGCCCCTTGCTACGCCGCCGGAAAGCAGGGCGATGGCATAGCCCTGCTGCCGCCAGGTGTTGCAGTCGGCAGCCAGCAGCTTTACCTGGGACTGATACCCTGCAACGCCCTTGCTGCCCAGGTCGATGGCGTCGGATGTTTTCACGCCGCCCATGCCCCTGAGGAACTCGCTGAAGGTGGCCAGGGGGCGCTGCGTAAGCAGCGGCAGCAGGGTCTCCCAATCCAGGAGCAGCTTTTCCTGCTGCTGCACGGCCTCGCCGCGTTCCATGGCGGCGTGAAGATCCTCCGAGAAGCCCCGCAGGCGCTCCTCGCCCCGGTCACGGAGCTGGTCGGGCTGGGAGAGCAGCACCATATCCGGCTGGAACCAGTCCAGCAGGGTGGTCACTTCATCGGTCAGTACCGGCAGCCAGGCCCGGATGCGGCGGAAGGGCAGGCCCTGCTCCACCAGCTCGGCATCCCGCAGGAGCTGGGCGGTGCGGCGCTCGATGTCCGCGCTGCGCTGGGCGGAAACGGTCTTTTCCCGTACCTTGGGGGCAACTTTTTCGTCGAAGAAAGAGGGCAGCTCATCGTCATCATCGGGCAGGGGCGGCAGATCGTCGAAAAGCAGGGGCTCGGCGGGTTGCTCTTCCCCCTGATCCTCAACGGCCTCCCGCATGCGGCGGGCGGCGGAGACCCAGGTGCTTTCGGGCAGCAGCACCTCGGTGGCGGGGGGCATCACGGCCACGCGGACCCGTTCCAGGCTGCGCTGGCTGATACAATCAAAAGAACGGATGGAGTCGATCTCGTCATCGAAAAATTCGATGCGAAGGCTCTGGGAACCGGATGGGGGGTAGCAGTCTAGGATGGAGCCACGCAAGGCACATTGGCCCTTGCCCTCCACCATGTTCACCCGCTCGTAGCCCATCTGGGTCAGGCGGCGGATGAGCTCCTCGGGGGCGATGCGGTCGGCCACCATGAGGCGAATGGTGGCGGCGCGGAAGGTATCCGCCGGGCCCATGCGCTGCATGAGGGCGTCCATGGAGGCGCAAAGCAGCTTGGTTTCGCCGCCGGTGACGCGGGCCAGGGTTTCCAGGCGGCGCCAGGCACTTTCATGGCTGGAGGCACCCCGGGTCAGGTCGATCTCGCCGCCGGGGAGGCAGGCCGCCTGGGGGCCCAGAAGCTGCTGGGCGTCATCGGCGGCACGGGTGGCTTTCAGGTCGTTGGCGGTGATGAGGAGCACTCGTTTGCCGGTGTCGGCGGCGATTTTGGACGCCACAAAAGCCGCCTGTCCCTCGGGGAGGCCGGTGACGGCGGTGGGGGTGTGCTCCTGAAGGTTTTTCAGGAGTTTTTTAATGGCGGCGGAGGCGGCTCCGCCCAGGAGAGCTTGGTTCATGGTGGCTCCTTTGGGGTGTGTGGGGAGTGGTTTGCCTGCCTGTTCCGGTCGCGCTTGCCATGCGCAAGCGTGTTGGCCTCGTACGCAGGCAAGCTGCTAACGTGCGTCGCGGAGCGCCTGTTGCGCTCCGTGACCCCTACTGATAAGGCGTACGTCAAGGTTGCCCCGAATGGGAGTCCAGAGGGCCGATGGCCCTCTGGTGGGGTTTCCAAAGGGGCAAAACCCCTTTGGTCACTTGCCGTTGTATTGCTGCATAGCGTGGTCGATGCCGGACTTGAGCCAATCTTCCACGCAGTCGGCGGCCAGGGTGAAGGCTTTTTGCATGGCGTCCTGCTCTTCGCGGGTCTGGTAGTGGGAGAGAACCCAGTTGGCCAGGTCCCAGCCCTCGGGCTTGGCGCCCACGCCCACGCGGATGCGGGGGAAAAGCTGGGCGGGGACGTGCTGCATAATGGAACGCATGCCATTGTGGGTGCCGGCGCTGCCGTTTTTGCGGATGCGCAGGCGGCTGGCAGGCAGGTCGATGTCGTCATAGATGACCATCAGGTGGTCAAGGGGACACTTGTACCATTGGAGCAGTTCGCCTACGCACAGGCCGGATTCGTTCATGTATGTCTGGGGTTGGCAGAGGACAACCCGCTTGCCGTCGATGGTGGTTTCGGCCAGGAGGCCGTTGCACTTCTTGCGGGTGAGGGGAGCCATCCAGCGGCGGGAGAGGATGTCGGTCACGTCAAAGCCGACGTTGTGGCGGGTGTGGGCATACTGGGCGCCGGGGTTGCCCAGGCCCACGATGATCCAGGTTTCCTTTTCCATATCATTTCTCCAAAACAGGTTTTCGCGGAGAGGCAAAAAGGATACCCCTCCGCTGAATTTGATTTATTTGTGTCAGTTCATGAGCCAGTCCGCGGGACGGATGTCGGCGGTCTGCTGCTCATCGCCGGTGATGTCCAGCACCATGAGACTCTTGTGGCCGGAGATGCGCTTTTTTACGGGGGTGGCGGTCTCCATGACAAAGGCCATGCCCACCACGTCCACGTTGAATTCCCGCATGAGCTCCGCCATGCCGTTGGCGGTGCCGCCGGCCTTGAGGAAGTCATCCACGATCAGGGTTCGCTGGCCTTCCTTCACGGCCCTGCGGGAAAGGGACATGGTTTCGATGTTGCCGGCGGAACCGGAAACATAGTTGATGTTCACGGCGCTGCCTTCATACACCTTGGAGGAGCGGCGGGCGATGACCAGTGGCACGCCCAGGGCATTGGCGGTATACATGGCCACGGGAATGCCCTTGGTCTCCATGGTCAGAACGAAATCCGGCGCGGCGTCGTAGTACTCCGTGGCGATGATTTCACCCATGCGCCGTACGGTTTCGGGGCTGGAGAGAATATCGGAGGAATACAGGAAGCCGCCGGGCAGCACACGGCTGGTGCCGGAAAGCTGCTGGCTCAGCTCGGAAATAAACCGACGGGCGTCTTCGCGGCTGATGGCGGCGCGGTAGCGCACACCGCCGGCGGCGCCGGTAACGGTCTCCAGTTCGCCCAGGCCAAATTCCTTCACCACGTCCCGGAGGATGTCAATATCCTCGCTCATGGTGGACTTGGCGGCGCCGAACAGCTCGCAGAAGTAGGAGAGGGTAAAGATGCGATTGGGCGCATCGGCAAGAATCTTCATCATGGCGCTCATGCGCTCATTACGGCGGATTTTCTCCACAGGGGGTCGCTCCTTTCATTACACCCGCCCATTATAGCACAAGTTTGCGAATGATGGAAGAGGAAAAATGCACGAACGTTCGGTTTTTATTCGTTGACGCTGTTGTTGAGCTCTTGCAGGATGTGGGAGCGCAGCGCCTCGCACTGTTCGGGCCAGCGGGCCGCGCAATGGCGGGCCAGGGCTTCGTCTGCCAGGGGGAGAAGCAGCGTCAGGGTGGGATGCTCCGTGCTGTCCACCAGGGAAAGCGTCCACTCCTGGGAGCCGGTCTGCTCCATGGCAGCGGAAGCGGGCAGGTCGGGGGCGGCGCCGGGCTCAAAGCCCTGGCTCAGCTGCAGGGTGACAGCATCATAAACAGCCTGGGCGGCAACCCGCCAGCGCTTCTCCAGAAAGGTGGGGGGCGCGTTTCGGGGAAGGGTGATGAGGATGTCCAGCAGCGATGCATGACCCTCCAGCAGGCGCAGCCGCAGGCAGACGCGGCCGTCCTGCAGGGTGAAGGAATCCGCGGGGGCCAGCTGCTCTGTGCGGAAACGCTCCCGCCACAGGGGCGCCTTTGTGTCCATAAGCTGGCGGCGGCTCAGGGGAATGTGGTGGGCGAAGGACTCAATGGCGTATTCGCCCTGCTGGGTCAGGGTCAACAGATCCCCCAGGGGGTGAGACACGGCGGTGAGCTGCCCCTGCTCCTTCAGGTCGCTGAGGCTCAATTGCAGGGTAAAGTAGTTCATCAGGTCCAATTCCACCAGGAACTGCAAAAGCTGCATGCCGGTGGCAGGGCCCAGGCGGCGCAGGGCATAGAGGATGGTAAGCCGGTTTTCTGTTTCCGGAATGTGCTTGCGCTCCATGAAACCTCCTCAAAGAGAAAGCCTCCCATCAGCTGGGAGGCGGAATGACTTGTCAAAAGGGGATGAGCGATCAGGCCAGGAAAGCCTGGATATCGTTCATCAGGTCGTCGCACTCGTCGGTATAGACCTCCAGGGTGATAGGCTTGGACAGGTCCAGGGAGAAAATACCCAGGATAGACTTGGCATCCACCACGTGACGGCCAGCGCGCAGATCCATATCGTAGGGATAGCGGTTCACCACATTCACGAAGGTCTTGACATTTTCGGCGAGGCTCAGCTTGATGTTGATGGACTTCATATTCATCATACCTCCTGTATCGCATTACACATGATATTATAAGGGAAAGCATGGCAAATTGCAAGGGCCCCGGGGTGGAAAATTTGCAAAAAAGCTGGAAAATCAAGGCTTTGCAGGATATACATACACCTTGGCGGGGGCGGGCGGTTCAGGGTTGAAATAGGAATGGAAAACATGATATAATAAACGGTAAGCGTTCTTTAAGGAGGTGAGCCGATGGAGCAGGTGGAGGCCAGCGTGCTGGGCACCATTTACCGCAATGAGGAAAACGGCTATTCCGTTCTCATGGCCCGCATGGGCCGCAGCGAAATCACCATTGTGGGCGTGCTGCCGGAGCTCACCGCCGGCGAACAGGCGATTTTCTCCGGTGAGTGGGTGGAGCATCCCCAATATGGCCGGCAGTTGAAATGCACCGGCTGCCAGCTGCAAAAGCCCACCACCCTGCTGGGCATCGAGCGCTACCTGGGCTCCGGGCTGATCCACGGCGTGGGGCCCTCCACGGCCAAGCTCATTGTGCGCCACTTTGGGGAGGAAACGCTGACCGTGCTTTCCGAGCACCCCGAGCGCTTGCAGGAAGTGCCCAAGATGGGCAAGAAGCGGTGGATTCAAATTGCCGAAAGCTTCCGTGAGCAGCAGCAGGCCCGGGAGGCCATGATCTTCCTGCAGTCCTACGGCATTCCGCCGAACCTTTCGGTGAAGATCAGCCGGCTCTACGGCGAACGTACCCCGGAGGTGATCCGGGCCAACCCCTACCGCCTTTGCGAGGACCTGGACGGCGTGGGCTTCCTCACGGCCGACCGCATCGGCACGGCGCTGGGCATTGCTCCGGACAGCGAGCACCGCATCCAGAGCGCCATCAAATATATATTGAAAGAAGTATCCGTCAGCATGGGGCATGTGTACCTGCCACGGCGGGAGCTGATCCAGCGGGCGGCGGGGCTTTTGCATGTGGAGGAGAGCATGTGCCACTTGCAGATCCAGCAGTTGCAGTTGCGGCGCGAACTGGTCATCCAGGGCGGCGACGGCGAGGAGGAGCGGGTGTACCTGCCCCTGTTCGAATCCGCCGAGCGCGAGGTGGCTCAGCGCCTGTGCGAGCTGATGGCATCCCTGGCTCCCGGCAAAAGCGGCAGCCGTGTGCACAAGGATATCGACAAGTTCGAGAAAACCCGCGATATCCGCTTTTCCGAGCGGCAGCGGGAGGCCATCATCAGCGCCCTGGAGCAGGGCGTATTGGTGATCACCGGCGGCCCCGGCACCGGCAAAACCACCATTATCAACTGTATTATCAGCCTGTTGGCCAACGAGGGGGACGTGGTGCTCTGCGCCCCCACCGGCCGCGCCGCCAAGCGCATGACCGAGGCCACCGGCTTTGAGAGCAAGACCATCCACCGCCTGCTGGAATACGGCGGCGATGACACCTCCTTTGCCCGCAACCAGGAGAACCCCATCGAGGGCGATTGCATCATCGTGGACGAGACCTCCATGGTGGACCTGATGCTCATGCGCAGCCTTCTCAGGGCCATCGAGCCCGGCACCCGGCTGCTGCTGGTGGGCGACGCTGACCAGCTGCCCAGCGTGGGAGCGGGCAATGTGCTGGGGGACATCCTGCAAAGCGGCGTGGTGCCCCATGTGCGGCTGACGGACATCTTCCGCCAGAGCGAAACCAGCCGCATTGTGGTGAACGCTCATCGCATCAACCAGGGGCAGATGCCGCTGCTGAACGAAAAAGGCACGGATTTCTTCTTCGAGCGCAAAGAGGGCTTCCTGCCCGCGGCGCAGACCATTGTGCAGCTGGTGACCAGCCGCCTGCCTGGGTTCCTGGGCTATAAGGAAAAGGAAAAAGTGGAGCAGGCTGTGCGCAACATTCAGGTGCTGGCCCCCGCCAAGAAGGGCGAGTGCGGCGTGGTGGCGCTGAACAACATGCTGCAAAGCGCGCTGAATCCCCCTGCGCCCCACAAGCCCAGCCTGCATTACGGCGAAACCATCTTCCGCCTGGGTGATAAGGTGATGCAGACCAAGAATGATTACCAGATCGAGTGGCGAAAGGAAACCTATGCCGGCTGGGAAGACGGCACCGGCGTGTTCAACGGCGACGTGGGCTTCATTACCGAGGTGGACGAGGAGGAGCACTGCCTCACCGTGCTCTTTGACGAGGAGCGGGAGGTGGTGTACCAGTCCGCCCAGCTGGAGAACCTGGATCTGGCCTACTGCCTTTCCGTGCACAAAAGCCAGGGCAGCGAATTCCCTGTGGTGGTGATGCCCGTGGCCGGCGGCCCGCCCATGCTGCTGACCCGCAACCTTTTCTACACCGCGCTGACCCGCGCCCGCTCGCTGGTGGTGCTGGTGGGCAGGGAAGAGGTCATCCGCCAGATGGTGGAGAACGACCACATCCTGAAACGATACACCACCCTGGCGGAAAGGCTGGAAGCCATGGCTGTGCTGCTGCCCAAATGAACCTGCTCAGAGCGATTTATCCCGAGCGGGTGATCTGCGTGGTCTGCGGGCGGCCGTCGCAGGGCGAGTTCCTGTGCCCCAAGTGCACAGAAGAATTGGAAAAGCTGCGCCTGGAAGGGGAAAAAGAACATGCCTCCTACCGCTACGAGGGCGTGGCCAAGAAGCTGGTTCACCGCCTGAAGTTTGATAATGTGACTGCCGCGGCCACGGTATTGGCCAGGGCCATGGGGCTGGACGCGGTGAAGATGCATCTTTCGCCGGAAACGGTGGTGACCTGGGTGACCATGCCTGAAAAGCGCAGGCGTATCCGGGGCATTGACCATGGGCAGGTACTGGCCCGGGCAGTGGGCTTGCGGCTGGGGCTGCCGGTGAAGCGGCTGCTTATCCGCAGCGAAAAGCATCCCCTGCGCACCCAGCGGGGCTCCAGCAAGGAGCGGAGGCTCCGCAACCTCATCGGCATGTTTACCGCCGAGGAGAATCTGCCGAAAGATATCCTGCTGGTGGATGACGTAACCACCACCGGCGCTACCATGGAAACCTGCTGCGGCGCACTGCGCCGGGCGGGCGTCCGCGTAACACACCTGACGGCCACCAAGGTCGATTGACAGGAGATGATTGATGATGAAACGGAAGCTGCTTGCGCTGCTTGCCCTTCTGTGCTGCCTTTGTGCCTGCGCCGGGGCGGAGAGCATCTGGACGGCCACGGATCTTTCGCCTGCCGCGGAGGAGATGCCCCTGGCGGAGGATATCACCCAGGAGGTGCTCATCAACGGCGAGGCAAACAGGAACCACCTGAACAGAATGCGCGACGGTCAGTACCGTACCTTCTGGACCACGGCCATGTACAAGAACTCCCGCGGGCTGCACATTACCCCTCCCGAGGGAAAGGCGGCCGGGGCGGTTGTGATCCGGTGGCGGGCTGTGTATAACACCGCGACCCTGGTGCAGGTGCGAAACGCCGCGGGCGAATGGGAAACCGTGGCCCGGGGCGGCGATGAATTCGCTTCCGTGTATATCCCCCTGCCGGATCTGCAGCAGGAGTTCCGCATTGTGGCGGAGCAGGACATTGAAACCAAGATGCAGATCAGCGAGTTTCAGGTGTATACCTCCGGACGGCTGCCCGGGCATGTACAGGTGTGGACGGAGGCCACCGGCAAGGTGGACATGATGCAGATCGTGGCGCACCCGGATGATGAGATCCTGTGGTTCGGCGGCATGCTGCCCACCTATGCGGGCGAAGAAAAGAAGGACGTCCTGGTGGTTTGCTCCTCCTACGGCGTTTTTAACAGGCGGCAGGAGCTGCTGGACTGCCTGTGGACTGCCGGCGTGCGGCTCTACCCTGTTTTCCTGGAAAAGCTGTATGATATCATCGAGCCGCCCTCGGTGGAGGCGGTGCTGGACGCCTGGGACCGCACCCACGCGTTCCACCTGGTCACAACGCTCCTGCGCAAGCATCAGCCGGATGTGCTGGTGCTCCAGGATACCAAGGGCGAGTACGGGCACCGGGTACACCAGGCCATCGTGTATGTGGCGCAGAAATCGGTGGCTTACGCTTCGGACGCCACCTTTGAGCCGGATACGGCCCTGCGGCATGGGCTGTGGGACGTTCCCAAGGTGTATATCCACCTGTATCCGGAAAACCAGATCAGGATGGACTGGAACAAGCCCCTTTCCGCCTTTGACGGAAAGACAGGCCATGAAGTGGCGGCGGAGGCTTTCCTGTGCCATGTGAGCCAGCTGAAGCGCTGGGAGTATGCCGACAGCGAGAAGTACGACAACTCTGTTTTCGGGCTGTGGCATACCACCGTGGGGCCCGACGTCATCGGCGGGGATATGTTTGAGAATATCGATAAGCTGTACCAGAAAGACTAAGCCCAAAGGAGGCGGCAGGGATGATTGAAGGGACGCTGGTGAGGCTGCGGGCCTTTGAACGCAGCGATGTGGACGCCAACCACGCCTTTGTGAACGATATGGAGACGCTCCGGGGGATGATCAGCGGCATTCCGTTTCCCGCCTCCATGGAGGACGAGTACCGCTGGCTGGAGCAGCAGTCCAGCTACAGCCGGGGCGAGTATCAGTTCGCTGTGGAGGACTTTCAGGGCGACCTGGTGGGCCGCTGCGGCGTGATCCGCCTGGACTGGAAAAACCGGGTGGGTGAGTTGGCCATCATGATCGGCACCCCCTACCGGGGCCGGGGCTACGGCAAGGAGGCCATGCAGCTCCTGTGCGACTTCTGCTTCAGGGAGATGAACCTGCACAAGCTGAAGGTCACCGTGTTTGCCTTCAACGAGGCCGCCATCCGCTGCTATGAGCGCAACGGCTTCACTCAGGAAGGCCTGCTGAAGGAAGAGATCTTCCGGGAGGGCGCCTATCAGGATGTGGTGATTCTTTCCAGGCTGCAGGGTTGATTTATCGTTGTTTTTTTCGCATACGCCGTTGACAGATAAGCCAAGGGGCGGTATGATGGATTCTGTTATTGGTTTGATGGATGGAGGAAATGCAAGTTGAAGAAGATTGTTACGAAGTTTGGCGGCAGCTCCCTGGCAGACGCGACGCAGTTTGCCAAGGTGCGGGGCATTCTGGAACTGGAACCTGCCCGGCAGTATGTGGTGCCCTCTGCCCCCGGCAAGCGCTATAAAGAAGACGACAAGGTGACCGACCTGCTCTACCGCTGCTTCAATCAGGCAGCCAAGGGCGAGGACTATCAGCCCACCTTTGCCCGGATTGTGGACCGCTACATGTCCATCGCCCGGGAACTGAACCTGAAGGTGGACATCATGTCCGCCCTGAACGAGGTCAACGAGCGCATCGGCCAGGGCGCCAGCGCCGACTATGTGGCCAGCCGCGGCGAGTACCTCAACGGCATGCTGCTGGCGGATTACCTGGGCTGGCGCTTCCTGGACAGCGCCACTGCCGTGTTCTTCGACGAGAACGGCAGCCTGGACAGCGAAAAGACCCAGCAGGTCATGTCCGGCATTCTGGCAGATGATGTGCCCACAGTGGTGCCCGGCTTCTATGGCTGCGGCGCCGATGGCCAGGTGAAGACCTTCTCCCGCGGCGGCAGCGACATCACCGGCGCCATCGTGGCCCGGGCCGTGAATGCCGATATGTACGAGAACTGGACCGACGTTTCCGGCTTCCTGATGGCGGATCCCCGCATTGTGGATAACCCCCGGGAGATTTCCTCCATCACCTACAAGGAGCTGCGCGAGCTTTCCTACATGGGCGCTTCCGTCTTCCACGAGGACGCCATGTTCCCCGTGCACAAGGCCGGCATCCCCACCAATATCCGCAACACCAACAAGCCCTATCACCCCGGCACCATCATCAGCCTGAACGCCCCCGTGGAAACCGCCGTGCCCACCATTACCGGCATCTTCGGCCACAAGGGATACAGCGTTATCTCCGTGGAAAAGGCCATGATGAACGCTGAGCTGGGCTTTGGCCGCAAGGTGCTGCAGGTGCTGGAGGACGAAGGTATCTCCTTTGAGCACCTGCCCACGGGCATCGATACCATGTGCGTGGTGGTGAACGGCGAAGCCCTGGCCCCCAAGCGCGAAGAGGTACTCAGCCGCATTGTGGACAGCGTGGAGCCCGATACCATCACCGTGCACGACCATATGTCCATCATCGCCACCGTAGGCCGGGGCATGGTGCACAACTGCGGTACCGCCGCCCGCCTGTTCTCCGCCATGAGCCGCGCCCGCATCAATGTGCGCATGATCGACCAGGGCTCCAGCGAGCTTTCCATCATCGTGGGCGTGGACGATGAGGACTTCGAGGCCACCATCAAGGCGATCTACAACGAGTTTGTAGGCTAAGCAACAATGTTTTATGGAGCGTTGAAAAACGCTCCATTTTCTGCGAAAGAGGGTATTTGCGTGGAAATTACCTGGCAGATGTTTCTCATTGTGTGCCCCTTGGCGTTCCTGGCCGGCTTTGTGGACAGCGTGGCCGGGGGCGGCGGGCTCATCAGCCTGCCGGCCTATTACCTGGCAGGGCTGCCCCCGGTGCTGGCGGCGGGCACCAACAAGCTCTCCGCCTGCCTGGGCACGGTGGCGGCGTCGGTGCGATTCATCCGCGGCGGCTGGGTGCAGCTGACGGTGGCGCTGCTGGCGGCCCTGGGGGCCTTCCCCGGCAGCTGGCTGGGCACCACGGTGCTGCAGCTGATCCCGGAGAACGTGATCCGCATCATGATGATTGCCGCCATTCCCCTGGTGGCCCTGGTGGTGCTGCGCAAGGGCAAGGATAAGGAGAACGTCTGCAAGGTGCCTGCCCGGTGGTTCCGGCCGGCCAGCTTCCTCATCGGCTTTGCCGTGGGGTTCTACGACGGTCTGGTGGGCCCGGGCACCGGCACGTTCCTGATTCTTTTCTTTACCATGTTGCTGGGCATGGAGGCGGTCACCGCCAGCGGTACGGCCAAGCTGGTGAACCTGGCCAGCAACGTCGCCTCGCTGACGACGCTGCTTTTCGCGGGCAAGGTGCTCATCGGCCTGGGTATCCCCGTGGCGGCTTTTGCCATTGCCGGCAACTATCTTGGCGCGGGCATGACCATCCGCAAGGGAACCGGCTTCATACGGGGCATGCTGATGGTGGTGCTGGCGCTGCTGCTTGCCAAGATGGTGCTGGATGTGGTATCATAATAAGTCAAGAAGAGGAAGGAGGCTGCCCTGATGATGGAGCAGACCCGGCAGGAAATTTCCCTGCGAGTACCCGGTGAAATGGCCTATGCGCTGGTGATCCGCACCGCGTTGGGCGGCGTTGCCATTCTCAAGGACCTGAGCGTGGATCAGATGGACGATCTGCGCACCGCCGCCGACGAGGCCTGCGATTGCCTTTTGCATCAGGGCCGGGCGGTAGAGGCCATTCAGGTGCATGTGACCGAGCAGGAGAAGAAGCTCACCGTGAGCCTGGAGGCGGAGTTCTCCGGCTGCCGCCAGGGCGATTGCGCCGACCAGACGGCTATCTCCCAGGCGGTGCTGGAAACCCTGGTGCCAGAAGTGGCGCTGACTGCCGCGGAATGCGGCTGTATTCAGCGCATTGACCTGACCATGCCCCGGGCGGTGTGAGGGAGGCAGTTATGAACGAACTCTCCTTGACGCCGCTGCTGGAAAGCTATGCGCGCGTGCCCTCTCCGGGGCTGATGGAGCAGCTGGTGGAAGGTTTTCTTCCCCTGAGCCACGCCATCGCCCGGCGCTTTATGGGCCACGGCGTGGAGCTGGAGGACCTGCAGCAGGTGGCCGCCATGGCCCTGATGAAGGCCATTGAGCGCTTCCAGCCCGAGCGGGGGCTGAAATTCACCACCTTCGCCGCCCCCACCATAACCGGTGAGGTGCGCAACTATATCCGGGATAAGGGCTCCATCATGCGCATGAGCCGTGACGCTCGCTCCCAGCTGTACAGGATGCAGCAGGTGCAGGACCGGCTCACCCAGCAATTGCAGCGCGAGCCCACCATGCGTGAGGTGGCCGACGCCATGGGCGTCACCTATGATGAACTGCTCTCCTGGCTGGACCAGCGCGAGATGATGGACGTGTCCTCCCTGAGCGAGACCATCTCCGGGGATGACGAGCGTGACCTGGAGGCCCGCCTGGGCGTGACGGAATCCGGCTACGAGCAGGTGGAGCAGCGGGAATGGCTGAAGTGGGTCTTCAGCCAGGTGACGCCGGACGAAAGAAGATTGCTGGAATTGCGGTTCATCCACCGCATGGGCCAGAGAGAAACGGCACGAATGATGAACGTAAGCCAGATGCAGGTTTCCAGGCTGGAGCGCCGCGTGCTGGCCCGCTTGCGGGAAAGCAGTGATGATTGGCGCGCTTCCCGGGAATCCTGATGAATTGGAAGGAGCTTATCCATGTATCAGATGACGCCTCCACAGCCGCCCAAGCCGCCGAAGAAGAAGCTGAACCTGTTTCAGATTCTGCTCATTGCGGCTGCCTTTGGCTTTTGCGGATGGTATCTTTACACTGCCCTGGTGCCTGCTGCGGCGACCTCCGCGGTGATCACCGCCGGCACCCTTTCCGCCCGTTATGAGGGAGACTGCCTCATTGTCCGCGATGAGACGCCCTACGACGCTGAAGGCGTGACCTCCGTGGATTACAAGGCAGAGGAGGGCAGCGTGGTGCAGCGCGGCTACGAGATCTGCCATGTGTATTCCTCCGGCTTCTCCAACAGGGAAATGACCGCTCTGCAGGATTACCGCGACCAGATCCGTGATTATCAGATGCAGCTGGTGAAGGCTGAAACTACCTACGACGCCAAGATGGCCCGGGTGGAGAGCGACGTGCTGGCCCGGGCCAAGGAGGTTCGGGAACTGGTGGGTGGCGCCCGGGGCAGCCTGGCCAACCAGGAAAAGCTGCTGGACGCTGCCATCGACGCCCGCCAGCAGTACCTGAAGCAGAAGTACTCCTCCGACCAGCGCCTCAGCCGCCTGTACGACGACGAGCTCTCCCAGATGCAGCGTATCGACTCCTGGACCAAGCCCTATGCCGCCACGGCGGAGGCCATCGTCAGCTTCTACTCCGATGGCTACGAGTATGGCCTGACGGCGGCCAATTACGCCACCTTCACCCCCGCCGAGGTCCGTGCCATGTACAACGGCCAGAGGCCGCAGAAATCCACCATCCAGAAGGGCAAGACCACCATCTACCGCACGGTGAAGGATGGCACCTGGCATGTGCTTTTCCTGGTGAAGGACACCACCTGGAACCCGGTGGAGGGTCAGACCTACGAACTGCAGATGGAGCGCTTCGAGAATACCACCGTCAACGCCACGGTGGAATCCTTTACCCGCTCCGGCGGCGAGCTGCTGGTTCGCCTGGCGGTGAACAGCTCTGTGCAGCCGGTGCTCTACATGCGCACCTGCCAGGCGGTGCTGGGCGACTATATGTCCCAGCTATGCGTGCCTTCCCGTGCTCTCATCCGCCAGGATGACACCGATGGCGTGGTGGTGATCGACGGCGCAAACAAATCCTTTATCCCGGTGAACATCATTTTCCGCAACGGCGAGGACGTGTATATCTCCGCCATCCAGCAGGGCCTGCTCTTCGAGGGGCAGACGGTGATGCTGCACTAACAGGGAAGGGGCGATACCGTGGAATTTCTGGAACTGAAAAACCGGGTGGAAACGGTGAGACAAAATTTAGCTTCCGCATCCGATGGGAAGTACCCCGCGCCGAAGCTGATCGCCGTGACCAAGACCCACCCCGTGGAGACCATCCTTCCCCTCTCAAAACTGGATATTGTGGACATAGGGGAGAACCGAACGCAAGAAATTGTGGAAAAACGCAATTTTTTAAGAGAAAATTTTCAAATTCACCTCATTGGACGGTTGCAAAGTAACAAAGTTAAATATATAATAGATGATGTATGTTTGATCCATTCGCTGGACAGATTTTCCCTGGCTGAGGAGATCAACCGGCAGGCGCAGAAGCACAACCGTGTGATGCCTGTGCTGGTGCAGGTCTCCCCTGCGGGTGAGGAGCAGAAGGGCGGTATGCCCCCTGAAGAGGTGCTCCCCTTCCTGCGGGAAGCGTCGAAGCTGCCTGGTCTGCACATCCGCGGACTGATGGCCGTGATGCCCAACATCCAGGAGGAAACCTACCTGTCCGGTTTGTTCGCGGATATGCGCACCCTCTTCGAGCGTCTCAGAGACGAGGCGGTTCAGGGGGTGGACATGGAGGAGCTTTCCATGGGCATGTCCGGCGATTACCTGCTGGCCGCCCGTCACGGCGCGACCATGGTTCGTGTGGGAAGCGCTTTGTTCGGCCCCCGAGCCTGAGGCAGGAAGCAACGGTTGGGAGGATTATCAATGAACTTGAAGGATTGGACCCAGTCCATGTGGGACAAGATCAAGGCCCGGAGCCCCTTTGGCCAGGAGGATGTGGAATCCAACATGGCCAACGGCGGCTTCTCCGGCTATAAGCCGAACACGGCCAAGCATCGTGCCATGCGGGAAACCATGCAGCAGACCGCCATGAACGATATGCCCCAGATGGACCCCATGATGACCGGCATGAACTGGGATGCGCCCCAGCAGGCCACGGGCTTCCAGGGCACGGGCTATCAGCAGGCCATGGGTTATCAGCCCACCGGCTACCAGCAGCCCATGGGCAATTTCACGGCCCAGCAGCCCATGATGGGCTACCAGCCCACGGGCTATCAGCAGCCCATGAACGCCTGGCAGGAGCAGCCCATGATGGATCCCATGATGGCCACCGGCTATCAGGCGCCCCAGCAGGGCTTCAGCTTTGGCAACACGGTGCCCTTCCAGCCCCAGCAGGCCACCCAGTATCAGCAGCCTGCTCCACAGCAGCAGGCGCAGCCTGATAACATCAGCTACATGCCCGGCAACTTTGTGGGCGACGACGGCACGGCTTACAGCCATTGCGAGCGCATCGCCATGATCGCTAATGTGAGCATGTGCTACCGCATTATCGAGTTCATGCGCAACAACGAATCCGTGATCGTCTCCACCGAGCAGATCACCGACGAGGAAGAGAACCAGCGCTGCCTGGATCTGCTCTACGGCGCCGCCTTCGCCATGAAGTGCTCCTTCACCCGCATCGCGGCCAAGAGCATCTACCTGGTGGCTCCCGGCTCTGTGATGGTGATCCCCTACAAGGCCGTGCGCCAGATCAGCGATCAGGACATCGCCAGCCGCTGGCCCGAGCAGGAGTGGGATAACCGCCGCGACCGCTATGCCGCCCAGGATAACCGCTATGGTGCCCGCAGCCAGGGGTATGGCCGCCAGCAGGAGGGCTACACCTTCAATCGCCGCAGCTACCATCAGCAGGATGACTACGCTACCTACGGCGGATACAACGCCGTTGGCTATGGAAGATAATATTGGAGGTACAAAACTATGGGTATCATTACTGGTCTGCTTGATCTGATTCTGCTGGTTTTCGAACTGGCTGTCATCGCTCACTTCATCATCACCCTGGCCAAGCCCGCTTCCAACAAGTGGATCGAGCTGCTGAACAGCATCGTCGAGCCTGTGCTGAAGCCCATCCGCAAGCTGCTGGTGGAAAAGCTGCCCGCCAAGTATCAGACCTTTGATTGGTCTCACCTGGTGCTGATCGTTGTGGTCGCCATCATCCGCATCATTCTGTAATGCGCCTGGAGGGCACACAGCAGCTTGCCCTGCGCCTGAGACAGGCCGCCGAGCAGGCTGACAAAAGAACATGTTCCATCGCCGCGCGGTTCCTTTCCGGAGCCGAGCGGTCTTTGGCTATTCATGCGGCCCGTGAAGCCGGCGTGGAGGTCGCCTTTGACGGCGGCTGGAGCGAGGCGGAGCGGGTGCAGCCCTGCTTTTACCCCATGGGTGAGGAGCCCCTCTTCACCGGCGTGTGGATGGAGGCCAGGTGGAACGCGAAGTTCGCTTCGGTGGATCACCGCGCACTTTTGGGCAGCCTGATGGCCCTGGGCATGGACCGTGCCTTCTTTGGGGATATCATTGCCTTGGAGGACAGGGCGTACCTTTATGTGCTGCCGGAAATGGCCGCGCGGCTGCCCATGGAATGGAATCAGGCCGGCCGGGCCACCCTGCAGGTAGCGGAATTGACGCAGCCGCCGAACATTGAACCGCCCAAGGGTGCCCTGGTGAAGGATACCGTGGCTTCCCTGCGGCTGGACAGCGTATTGGCCAGCGGCATGAAGCTTTCACGCTCCCGGGCCGCGGAGATCATCCGCCAGGGCAGCGTGATGGTGGATCACCTGCCGGAGGAACGGGTTGACCGGGTGCTGAATCCGGGGCAGCTTCTGTCCATCCGCGGATTCGGTCGTGTGCGGCTTGCAGACGTGGGCAGCCCCACCCGCAAGGACCGTCTGCCGGTGACCCTGGAAGTTTTCTCAAAGACGTAACACTTGCCGCCTGGCGGCATGGAAAGGAGCTTTTCGCCATGCAGATCACCATTGAAATGATCGAAACCAAAGAGTTCAAGACCAAGCCCCGTGGATATGACCCCCAGGAGGTGGACGAGTTCCTGGACGCCATCTGCGACGAAATGGTGCGCATGATGGATCAGACCGCTGCGCTGCAGCAGCAGCTGGCCGCCGCCAAGGCTGCCCGTCCCGTGGTGGAAGCTCCCACCCAGCAGATGCGCCCTGTGGCGCCCGCGCCCGTGAAGGCTGCTGTGCCGGACGCCGACTTCCGCGAGATTCTCGAAATGGCCCAGAAGGTCAAGAACGAGACCATCGCCGCCGCCGAAGCCAAGGCCGAGGAAATCATCGCCAAGGCCAGGGAAGAAGCCGCTTCCCGCCTGGATAACCTGGACGTGGAAAAGGAATCCCTGGTGAAGCAGGTGGCTGCCCTGAAGGAAGCCGCCGCCGATTATCGCGCCAAGTTCGAGGCCCTGCTGCAGGCTCAGCAGGAGGCCATCGAGAAGGCCAGCGACCTGTTCTGATAACATGAATCCATGGGGGAGACGCTCTGTTCGGGTGTCTCCCTTTTTTGTAAGGGAGGTGAACGCGGTGGAGAAAATCAGGCTCGCTGTGCGCACGCTGGTGGAGTTTACACTCCACGGCGAGCACATCCTGCGCCTGGGCGGCACCCTGCAGGATATGCAGGCGGGCATGCTGGGGCACAAGGCACGGCAAAGCCTGCTGGATGAAAACTGGCAGAGCGAAGTCCCCCTGGGGATTCACATTCCCGTGGAGGAAGAGAAACTCGAGCTGCACATTACAGGCCGCATGGACGCCTTCCGCGACGGGGAGGTGCCCATCATTGAGGAGATCAAGATCTGGCAGAGCAAGGAGCCGCCGCTCATGCCCTATCCGGCCCACGAGGCCCAGGCGGTGTGCTATGGGCATATGCTCTGCCGGGAACGGGGCGTTCAGCAGGTGCTGATCCGGGTGGCTTATGTGGACCGCAAGGGGCGTATCCACGGGCAGTTTGACAGGCTGATGACGGCCTGGGAATGCGAAACGCGCTTCAACGACCTGCTGCTGCCCTATATCCGGCGCATGCGGCTGGTGCGGGGGCATCGACGGGCCAGAAACGCTTCGCTGCACGGGCTGCAGTTTCCGTATGAAAACTATCGTGCCGGTCAGCGGGACATGGCGGTGCAGGTGTATACCGCTATCCGGCTGCAAAGGCGGCTGTTTGCCAGCATGCCCACCGGCACGGGCAAGAGCGTGGCGGCGCTGTTCCCGGCCCTGAAGGCTCTGGGAGAAGGGCTTACCGGGCAGGTGTATTACCTCACCGCCCGCACCACCCAGCGCCAGGGCGCCCTGGAGGCCGTGGCCCGCATGCGCCGCCAGCCCCTGCACCTGTGGACGCTGACGCTGAACGCCAAGGACAAGCAATGCCCGGAACAGACGGTGTGTCATCCGGATTTCTGCCCCAGGGCCAGGGGGCATTTCCTGCGGGACGCCGCTGCCCTGGAGGAAATGATGCTGGAGGACGACTGGTCCCCGGAGGCCATCCGGCGCATGGCGGACAAGCACAACATCTGCCCCTTTGAGTTCAGCCTTTCCCTGGCGGAGGTGGCCGACCTGACCATCTGCGATTATAACTACGCCCTGGACCCGGCGGTGCATATCCAGCGCATCTTTGACCGGAATGCCGATGTGACGCTGCTCATCGACGAGGCCCACAATCTTCTCCACCGTGTTCGGGATATGCTTTCCGGCAGCGTGGAGGGCGGGCGCATCCGCAAGCTGCGCACGGTGGTGGGCAAGGCTGCCGGCCGCAAGCACCGCTTGTACAAGGCCATGACGGAGGTGCTGAAGGCGCTGGATGACCTGCCCATTGATGAGGGAGCGGAAGAGGGCCGCCTGCCGGCTATTCCCCAAAGCCTGGACAACGCTGCCGCCGAGCTGGCAGATGCCTTCATGGCCGCGGCCAACGAATACTTCCCCTGGGACGAGGCCGGGGAAAAGGTGGGCGATACCCTGCTGGCGCTGCTCAGCTTCCTGCGGGCACGGCGGCGGGACTCCGCGGAATACGCCTTTCTGTGGCAAGGCGCCAAAACCCGCACGGTGCATGCCTTCGCCCTGGAGGTGGGCGCTTATTTCCGGGAGGTCACCGCGCCCCTTTCCGGCGTGGTGTGCTTCTCCGCTACCATGGATCCCCTGGAGGACATGAAACGGCTCCTGGGCGGGGAAGAGGAGGACGCCTGCTTTGCCATGCCCTCGCCCTTCCCCAAGGAAAATCTGCTGATTTTGCAGCAAAATGTGAACACCCGCTACCAGCACCGGGAGGCGGCCTGCGGGCAGATCGCCGATGCCATACGCCGCCTGTGGGAGAGCAAGCCCGGGCGGTACATGGTGTTCTTCCCCAGCTTCGCGTTTATGCGGCAGGTGGCGGAAGAAATTGATATTCCATGCCAGGCGCAGCGCTCCGGCATGACGGACGAGGAACGGCAGGCCTTCCTGGCGCCCTATCAGCCAGGGGGCGAGCCGACCCTTTCCCTGTGCGTGCTGGGGGGCATCTTCGCCGAGGGCATCGACCTGCCCGGCGACGCCCTGGACGGCGTGGTGATCGTGGGCGTGGGGCTGCCCCAGGTGAATCTCTTCCAGGAGACCCTGCGTGATTATTACGAGGAAACCCTGGAAAACGGCTTCCTCTATGCCTACATGATCCCCGGCATGCAGAAGGTGGCCCAGGCGGTGGGCCGCGTGATCCGCACGGAGAGAGACCGGGGTGTGGCGATCCTCCTGGATGACCGCTACCGGCAGCCGGGCTACCGTCGGCTGATACCTGCCCACTGGCAGGTGCGGCAGGAGGCGGATTTTGCCTACTTTTGGGCGGGGGATTGACAAATATCGCTGATTGGATACAATGAATCTGTGACTGTTTTCGACACATTTTTCATTTTGTCATGATGTTTGTCACAATTTCATCGGCAAAGAGAGGTACAACCTATGTTTGGATTCAGACCGGATGGCCGCCGGACGAAGAACATTGATCCCATCGTTCAGATCACGCCTTACCTGATGCCCATGCGCTGCGACGCTCAGGTGTTCCTGCAGCATAAGGTGGACTACGAAATGCTGGCCCGCTATATCGCCAAGCAGAGCGCCAAGGGCGAGAAGGTAACCTTCATGCAGATCATCGTGGCATCCTTCGTGCGCGCGGTGAGCCAGCACCCGGAAATCAACCGCTACATCATGAACAAGCAGTTCTACTCCCGCAACAACTGCACCGTTTCCTTCACCATGCTCAAGGATCCCCAGGACGCCGCGGGCGGCGAAACCGCGGTGAAGATCAAGTATGACCTGACGGATACCCTCTACGACGTCCGCGACCGCATGAACCAGGCCATCGAGGCCAACCGCGGCGTGGAGGAGAAGAATTTCCTGGATAAGCTGGTAGGCATTTTGCTGGGTGTTCCCGGACTGGCCACGGCGGTGGTGGGCCTGGTGCGGCTGCTGGACCGCTACGGTCTGTGCCCCGGCGCTCTGCTGGACGAGCTGCCCTTCCACACCAGCATGTACATTACCAACAACGCTTCCATCGGCCTGCACCATGTGAACCACCACATCTACAACTTTGGTTCCACCAGCCTCTTCTTCGGCATGGGCTCCGTGGAGCGCACCATGGTCATGGAAGACGGTCAGCCCCGCATGAAGCGCTGGCTGCCCATTGGCATCACCGCCGACGAGCGCGTTTGCTCCGGCGCCCACTATGCCGGCTTCTTCGCCTGCATGAGCAAGCACCTGAACAATCCGGAGCTGCTGGAGCTTCCCCCGGAGACCGTTCGCTTTGACGATGGCCTGGAATATCACGTTCCCAAGGTCAACGCTGAAAAGCCCGTGGAAGGGGAAAGCGTATCCGCATGAATTTCTGCCCACATTGCGAAAATGTGGGCATTTTTTTGTAACGAAATGCCTTCTCGTGTGTCATATTGGATGAAAGGGGGTGAGCTGGTGCAGGATTTCGAGCAAAGCTACCGGGAGTATGAGCGCATGGTACACGCTTTTCTCCTGCGGCTGTGCGGCAACGAAAGCCTGGCGGAGGAACTGACGCAGGAGACCTTCTATCAGGCGCTGAAGCATTGGAAGGAATTCCGGGGCGAAAGCAATGTTTCCACATGGCTGTGTACCATCGGCAAGCGGCTGTATCTGAACTGCCTGCGCCGCCAGCCCACGCTGCCCCTGGAGCAAGCCCCGGAACCCCGCGCGCCGGACATTGCAGAGGCCATTGCCGACAGCGACCGCATGATGGACGCCCACCGCCTGCTGCACCGGCTGCCGGAACCCTTCCGGGAGGTGTTCACCCTGCGCACCTTTGGCGAACTGAGCCACGGGCAAATCGCCAGCCTGTTTGGCAAAAGCGAGAGCTGGGCGAGGGTGACCTACTACCGGGCGAGGCAGATGCTGAGCCATATGGCCAAGGAGGAATGGAACGATGAAGGATAAATGTTCAATTGCCCGCGACCTGATGCCCCTGGTGATCGACGGTGTATGCAGCGAGGAAAGCAGCAGCTTTGTGAAGGAACACGTTTCGCAATGCCCGCCCTGCGCGGAGATCTGGGGCGAAATGAAAACCGAGCTGCCCCGCGTGGCCGCCGAAAAAGAAAAGGCCGAGCTGGAAAAGGCCGCCCGCGCCATGAAGAAGAAGCGGAGGAAGCGGGTCTTCTGGACGGTGCTGCTCAGCGTGATGGCTGCGGTGGTGCTGGTGTTTGGCGGTGGCTGGCTTTATGACGAACTGACGGTGTATTCCAATGTTCCTATGTCCAAGGACGAGGTCAGCGTGCAGCTGTACAAGACCTCTGACGGCACCGGGCTGATCGTGTACGACCTGGCGAGGGATGACGCTGTCTGCGGACAGGGCTGGGGTTATGGCAGCAACAACATTGCAGATTTGTGGATGTATGAGCCGTATATCCAGCTTGGCGATGAACGGTATGAAAACCTCTATGATGGCTATCGCATCTATGAGCAGGGCTATTGGACAGAAGACGGCTGGTTTTACAATGTGGATGCCTATGAAGTTTCTGTGGCGTTGAGCCAGGGGGAGAGCATGGCTGATGGCTCGACTGCGGTATTTGATACAGGCGCGCAAAAGGATGTGACATACACCATCATTGAGCCGGAATTTGTCCGGGAAATCTGGATGAATTACAGCGACGGCAAAGAATTGCTCTACAAGCACGGCGACGAGGTTCCCACCTGCTCGCCGGAAATGGAAGCATATGTGGACTACCTGCACAATCCTCCGGGCATCGGCAAGGGCAAGTATGGCATGGAATACGACTACGACAAGCTGGCCGAACTCCGCGCCGCCGTGCCTGAGTGGCAATAAGCAGGAATCAGCCTCCGGACTGTCGAATACGAAGGAGACTCGTAGTACGGCAGAACGGAGGCTGTTTTTGTATGAAAATCGGCATTGTGGGCCTGGGGCTCATTGGCGGCTCCCTGGCCAAAACCATCAAGATGAAGACGGAGCATACCGTCATTGCCTGCGATGTGGACTTGCAGACCATTCTCCAGGCCCAGCTCATGGACGCCATGGACGAGGAGATGGACAGCTGCAACCTGGCGGAATGTGATATGGTGCTGGTGGCGCTGTATCCTGGGGCCATTGTGGAGTGGATCGGTCAGCATGCCCAGCAGTTCAAGCAAGGGGCTATGGTCATCGACTGCGGCGGCGTGAAGCAGGAGATCTGCCGGCAGATCGCGCCCCTGGCCAAGGAGCATGGCTGGTACTTCATTGGCGGCCACCCCATGGCGGGCCGGGAATTCTCCGGCTTCAAGTATGCCAAGGATGACCTGTTCGACAACGCCAGCATGATCCTCACCCCCATGGGGGACGAAGCGCCGGAGCTTTTGCAGCAGGCACGGGATTTCTTCATGGACCTGGGCTTCCGGCGGGTGCAGTTTACCACGCCGCAGATTCACGACGAGATGATCGCCTACACCAGCCAGCTGGCCCATGTGGTGTCCAGCGCCTATGTGAAAACGCCCCTGGCCGGCCGGCACAAGGGTTTCTCCGCCGGCTCCTTCGCGGACATGACCCGGGTGGCACGGCTCAATGAAACCATGTGGACGGAGCTTTTCTTCGACAACCGGGAGGCTCTGCTGCCGGAGGTGGAAGGCCTGGTGCAGCGGCTGACCGCCTACCGGGACGCCCTTAGGGACAATGACCGGGAGCGCATGATGCAGCTTTTGCGGGAGGGCCGGGAGATCAAGGAAAGCCTGGAGAATTGATCGCTTGACGCTGGGCAGGGAGAATGCTATAATCTTCGGTGTGTGCGGATATGGTGGAATGGCAGACACCGGGGACTTAAAATCCCCTGCCCACAAGGCGTGCGGGTTCGAGTCCCGCTATCCGCACAGAAAAAGAAGTGACGCTTGCGTCACTTCTTTTTCTGCTTCTGAATGCATGTGGTAATACAAAATAAAATGCAATATGCAATGCATAATGCGCAAGCAAACTACCTTAAACTAAAAGCAATACAAATGTATTGCGAGGGAATATGATGGGTAAGTTCAAGATTCCGGTCATGCCTCAGTCCACCAATAAAACGATTCGCTTTCCAAACGATGTGATCGACGAAGTGGAAAAAGCTATTTGCGGCAAGGATTGCACTTTTTCGGCCTTCGTTATTGCGGCGGTACGCGCTGCCTTGGATGACCTGAAAGAAGAAAATGACTGAAGAAAGCCTCCCGTTGTTTCGGGAGGCTTTGCTCATTTCACCTTCACGGTTTCGTGATACCAGGTGCCAGGATGCTCCGGGTTGGTGGTCTCTTGCAGGAGCAGATTCACACCATTGTCGGTGGGCTTGAAGGTCAGGGTCACTTCCTCCATGCCCTCGATCTCGAAGTGGCGCAGGATCAGCGCGCCGTCCTTCACACCCCAGGCCATCACGATGGGAGAGGTGGTGGTCATGTCGCGATAGTGCAGGCCTTCGATCATGGGCGGCACGTCGTTGCGGTGCCAGGCGCCGCGGGTGGCCTTCAGCACATTGCCCTGGCGGGTCAACACAAGGGTATCACCCTCCAGTACAAGGGTGATCTCGCCCACGGGCAGGTTCTCGTAGCGGCCCAGCACGGCGGCGGGGATGGGGTTGCCGTCGTCCTCCGGCAGGAGACGGTCGGCCCGCAGGGCGGCAAGCCTGGCGCTGAGCTCCGCCATGGCGGCTTCGTCCTCGGGCAGGGGGTCGGGCTGGTAGGCGTTGAGTATGTTGTTGTAGTACACCTGCATCTCACTGCCCATGTCGTGCACCAGAGCGGTCATGGCCAGCACGGTATCGGTACGGCGATCCATGATGCACAGTTGGCCGTACATGCCGTCGCCACGGAAGCAGCCGTTGACGCACATCCACATCTGGTAGCCATAGCCGGCGTTCCAGTCGCCGTAGCCCAGCAAATCGGGGGCCTGGTAGATCTGGGGCCGGGTGGCGGCAGCCACATAGTTGCGGGGAATGAGCTGTTCATCGCCCCATTTGCCGTCGTTCAGCAGGCACACGCCCAGCTTGGCGATGACCTCCGGCACCAGCGAGAAACCGAAGCCGCCGGTGCAGATGTCGTGGGGGTCGCGCATCCAGCGGGTGCCGGAAATGCCCAGGGGGGCCAGGAGCTTCTGCTGCAGGTAGTTCTCCAGGTCGATGCCCTTCTTTTTCAGCGCGGCGGAGAGCATGTAGGTGGCAATGGTGTTGTAGCGGAACACCTGGCCGGGCATCTCGGAGAAGGGCTGTTTGAGGAAAGCCACACGCATATCCGCCCAGCAGTTTTCACCGGAGGGCTCCTGGGGCTGACCAGTAGACATGCGCAGGAGATGGCGCAGGGTGAGACTTTCCAGCTCCTTGCCGGGGGTGACGCCAGAGGCGGCCAGCTCCTCGGCGAAGATGTCGATCACCTTTTCGTCCAGGCTGATGCGGCCCTCGCCTTCGGCAATGCCCATGGCGGCGGAGGTGAAGGTCTTCGAAAGGGAGAACACGGTTTGCAGCTGGTCGGGCGCATAGGGAGCGTAGTATCCCTCGCACAGCACCTGGCCGTGGCGTACCAGCAGGAAGCTGTGAATCTGAAGGCCTTTGCGCTCATATTCGTCGATCATGGCGATGATGCGCCGGGGATCAAGGCCTGCCTGGGCCGGTGTGCAGCGGGGCAGGGGCGTGACATATGCCATAGAAAAACCTCCTTGATGTGCGTTCAGCGCCACCCATTGGCGGCGCTGAGCAAAATGTTATTTGAACATTTTCTTTTTGGCCATGAAAACAAACGATACGGCGGACAACGCCAGAGCGACGCCCATCACGATCCAGAAGCCGGCGGGATGGGTGGCGAAGGGGATGCCGCCCACGTTCATGCCCCACAGGGAGGCAATGATGGTGGGGATGGACAGCACGGCGGTCAGGCTGGTCAGCACCTTCATGGTGATGTTCAGGTTATTGGAAATGATGGAGGCAAAGGTGTCCATGGTGCCGGTCATAATGTCGCGATAGATGGCGCACATTTCAATGGCCTGCTTGTTTTCGATGATGACGTCCTCCAGCAGGTCGGTATCTTCGGGGAACTGGCGGAGGATGTTGGTCTGGCGCATGAGGCGCTCCAGAACCATCTCGTTGCTCTTCAGGGAGGTGGAGAAGAACACCAGGGATTTTTCCAGCTTCATCATCTGCAGGAGCTCCTGGTTGCGGGAGGATTTTTCCAACTTTTCCTGCACGTGAATGGAGGCCTTGTCGATCTGCTTCAGGTAGGCCAGGTAGCGGCTGGCGTTGCGGTGCAGAAGCTGCAGGATGAAGCGGGTACGCTTGTGGGTCCAGAAGCCGCGGATACGCTCCTCGGTGAAATCGGTGATGATGGGGGTGTCACGGGTGCAGACGGTGATGATGATATCGTCCACCAGCACAATGCCCAGAGGGATCGTGGAATAGACGTAGCCGCTGCCCTCGCTTTCCACATAGGGGATGTCCACAACGATGAGCGTCTGGCCCTTTTCCGGGTCGTGCTCAATACGGGCGGATTCCTCCTCGTCCAGCGCGGCGGCTACGAAGGTGGGGTCGATAGCGAAGCGGGCGTTGATGCCGTCCACTTCCTCTTTGGTGGGATTCTGAAGGTGCACCCAGCAGCCCTTTTCCAGGGTGGTGCACTCTGTCATATGGTCGTCAACGGTTTTGAAGATCCTCTTCATGGTCAATCAGTCCTTTCCGGCGGAAGTGGCCGGAAGCGGCGCCCATCAAAGCACGTTAAGCAATACGCACCTGAAAGGAGCGCTGGTCCCGGGCGAAAAACGTGTTACTACCAGGGTCGGTATCCATGGAACAAGCCAGCTCCTTTCTCGTTTATGGGGAAGGGGAAACTTCCTTATTATCCATCATAGACGCAAGAAGGAAAAAAGTCAACGCAAAATTGCTCTTTGATTGCCCGAAATTTGCGGCTTTTTTCTGTGGCAAACGCCTTTTTGTTGCCCTGCAAGGGATTGAGGGATGCCATTCCCGTTTTGCCCGAAAAAGATGACCGTTTCGTACATTTACATTTGGGAACAAACACAATATAATGGTTCTTGCTTTCGGTGACCACCACAATATGTGGTTTTCACCCCTTCTAAACAGCCACAAGCGGTAGAACGTGCGATACCGTTTTTGAGAGGGCCCGCGCCGGGCTTGAGCGCCTTTGCAGCGGCTCCCTCTTCTCTTGCGCCCTTCGGGCATGCACAGCAGCAAAACTCAGGAGGAGATTCTATGGGTATCATCAACATCCGTAAACGCGACGGCCGTATGGTAGAATTCGACCAGGCCAAGATCGAGAACGCTATTCTGCGGGCCTTCCAGGCCTCTTCCAGCGCCAAGGGCCGCGAGACTGCCCAGACGCTGGCCGAGCGCGTGGTGGCCGAACTGGAGAACAACGAGAGCGTGTCCTCTACTCCCACGGTGGAGCAGGTGCAGGATACGGTGGAGCGTGTGCTCATCGAGAAGGGCTTTGTGCGCAGTGCCAAGGCCTACATCCTGTATCGCGCCGAGCGCAGCCGCGTCCGTGAGATGAACACCCGCCTGATGAAGACCTTCGAGGATATCACCTTCAAGGACGCCATCGATTCCGACATCAAGCGCGAGAATGCCAACATCAACGGCGATACCGCCATGGGCTCCATGCTGAAGTTTGGCTCCGAGGGCGCCAAGCAGTTCTACGATATGTATGTGCTGGATCCCCGCTTTGCCCAGGCGCACCGCGAGGGTGACATCCACATCCACGATCTGGACTTCTACACCCTCACCACCACCTGCTGCCAGATCCAGCTGTCCTCCCTGTTCAAGGACGGCTTCTCCACCGGCCACGGCAACCTGCGTGAGCCGCAAGACATCACCAGCTATGCCGCCCTGTGCTGCATTGCCATCCAGGCCAACCAGAACGACCAGCACGGCGGCCAGAGCGTGGTGGACTTCGATTACGGCATGGCCCCCGGCGTGAAGAAGACCTTCATCAAGCGCTACCGCATGAACATCGCCCGCGCCCTGGAGCTGCTGGTGAGTGACGAGCAGGCCGAGGAGAACGCTGCCGAGATCATGCAGAAGCTGGCCGAGCAGGAGCTGTCCCCCTCCCTGGAGCCCACCGAGGAACAGCAGGCCGCTGTGCTGGCCCTGCTGGTGGAAAAGACCGGCGACGAAGTGCAGTCCAGGCACATCATGGACTTTGCCCAGAAGCATGCCTGGAAGGAAACCGACAAGGCCACCTATCAGGCCATGGAAGCCCTGATCCACAACCTGAACACCATGAACAGCCGTGCCGGCGCACAGGTGCCCTTCTCCTCCATCAACTATGGTATGGACACCTCCCCCGAAGGCCGCATGGTGATGAAGAACCTGCTCCACGCCACCGAGGCCGGTCTGGGCGGCGGCGAGACCCCCATCTTCCCCATCCAGATCTTCCGTGTGAAGGAAGGCATCAACTTCAACCCCGGCGAGCCCAACTATGACCTGTATCGCCTGTCCATCAAGACCAGCGCCAAGCGCCTGTTCCCCAACTTCTCCTTTGTGGACGCTCCCTATAACCTGCAGTATTACAAGCCCGGCCACCCCGAGACGGAAATCGCCTACATGGGCTGCCGTACCCGCGTGATGGGCAATGTTTATGATCCCACCCGCGAGATTTCTCCCCGCCGCGGCAACCTGTCCTTCACCTCCATCAACCTGCCCCGCATCGCCATCAAGGCCAACGGCGACGTGCAGTGGTTCTTCGAGGAGCTGGAGCGCAAGATGCAGCTGGTGGCCGCTCAGCTGGACGAGCGCATGGCCATCATCAGCAAGAAGAAGGTTCGCAACTTCCCCTTCCTGATGGGCCAGGGCGTGTGGATCGACTCCGAACGCCTTGACTGGAACGACACCGTGGAGGAGGTCCTCAAGCACGGCACCCTGACCATTGGTTTCATCGGCCTGGCCGAAGCCCTGGTGGCCCTGCGCGGCAAGCACCACGGCGAAAGCGAAGAAAGCCAGAACCTGGGCCTGGAGATCATCGGCACCATGCGTTCCTTCACCGACAAGCTGGCCCGTGAGCGCGGCCTGAACTACAGCCTGATCGCCACCCCCGCCGAGGGCCTGTCCGGCCGCTTCATCCGCCTGGACAAGGAAAAGTTCGGCATCATCCCCGGCGTTACCGAGCGCGATTATTACACCAACAGCTTCCATGTGCCGGTGTATCATCCCTGCTCTGCCTTCCACAAGCTGTCCATCGAGGCGCCTTACCACGCCCTGACCAACGCCGGCCACATCTCCTATGTGGAAATGGACGGCGATCCCCTGCAGAACCTGGACGCCTTTGAGAAGATCGTCCGCTTCATGCACGACAAGGGCATTGGCTACGGTTCCATCAACCATCCCATCGACCGCGACCCCGTTTGCGGCTACAACGGCATCATCGGCGACGAGTGCCCCTGCTGCCACCGCAAGGAAGACGGCCGCCCCTTCGAGCGCATCCGCCGCATCACCGGCTACCTTGTTGGCACCCTGGACCGCTTCAACAATGCCAAGCGCGCCGAGGAACACGACCGCGTCAAGCACGGCGTCTAAGGGGATTTCATCCCCTTAGAGATCCCCTGACCAGAGGAGGCTCTGCCTCCTCTGGACTCCTCCGCGAAGGGCCCTTCGGCCCTTTCGAAACCCATTCGGGGAGGGCGGGACGGAGTGGTCTCCGAGCAGGGGTCACGGCGCTCAACGGGAGCGCCGCGACGCGATGCAGCGGCGCTTGATCTACTCCAAGCGCTGGGCGGCGATCATGGGGTGGCGCGCTGCCCGCGCCGCCACCCCTGCTGTAAAGGTCGCCCCGCGAAGGCTTGCCCGCAGGCGAACCTGAGAAGTGCACCGGGGTCCGGGGGCCACACCCTCCGTTGTGGCCCCCGGGCGGCTTTTGGTTCTTTTCGCCGAGACGAAAAGAACAACCTTGCACATAAGCACTGTTGCTAGAAAAACGCAGCGCAGCGGGCCAACACCCCTTGCCCTGTATTTCAGATTACTTCAGGCCACATCCTCATGTGGCCTTTTCACATCCAGGAGGCCAATCATGGACATCCGCATCGCCGGCACCGTCAACGATTCCATCGTCGATGGCCCCGGCTACCGCTATACCATCTTCACCCAGGGCTGCCCCCACCATTGCCCTGGCTGCCACAACCCGGAGACCCACCCCTTCGAGGGCGGCAAAACCGTGGATACCCAGACCATCATCGACCAATTCCGGGAGAATCCGCTGCTGGACGGCATCACCCTTTCGGGCGGCGATCCTCTTTGCCAGCCGGAACCTTGCCTGCTTCTGGCCCAGGCTGCCCACGGCTGCGGCCTCAACGTGTGGGCCTATACCGGCTATACCTGGGAAACACTTCTCAAGGAAAACGACCCCGCCCGCATGGAACTCCTCCGGGAGATCGACGTACTGGTGGACGGGCCCTTCATTCTTGCCCAGCGCTCCCTGGAGCTGAAGTTCTGTGGCAGCCGCAACCAGCGCCTCATCGACGTGAAGAAGAGCTTCGGGGCAGGGGAGACAGTGCTTTGGCAGGCGCCCTCCTGGGACGTGATTTAAAAAATCTTGCTAATTTCATGAAAAAGTGATTGACACGCCTGGAGGATTGTGCTATAATCCCTAATTGTCAGCGGAATGCCGAAAGGCCATCCTCGCCGACGCCGATGCCCTTGGAGGTCCCTGATTTGCGGCATGCGCCTGTAGCTCAGTTGGATAGAGCAACGGCCTTCTAAGCCGTGGGTCGGGGGTTCGAGCCCCTCCAGGCGCGCCATCATGGTGGCTATAGTTCAGTGGTAGAGCGCCAGATTGTGGCTCTGGATGTCGTGGGTTCGAACCCCACTAGTCACCCCATTTTTCTTCCTTCGGTCTGCTGCGATCTGCGGTGGAGACAACCTGCGTTGGGGTGTAGCCAAGTGGTAAGGCACGGGACTTTGACTCCCGCATTCGCAGGTTCGAGCCCTGCCACCCCAGCATGTATGACCCATTAGCTCAGTCGGCAGAGCACTTGACTTTTAATCAAGGTGTCTGGAGTTCGAATCTCCAATGGGTCACATCCCATTCTGCTAAAGAGACTTGCGGGCGTGGCGGAATGGCAGACGCGCCAGACTTAGGATCTGGTGTCTTATGGCGTAAGAGTTCGAGTCTCTTCGTCCGCACCAAAATCACCCGACGCAAAAGCGTGGATATGCGGTAGTAGCTCAGTGGTAGAGTGCCACCTTGCCAAGGTGGATGTCGCGGGTCCGAATCCCGTCTACCGCTCCACTTGCGGGTGTAGCTCAATGGCAGAGCTCCAGCCTTCCAAGCTGGTCACGTGGGTTCGATTCCCATCACCCGCTCCAGCTAACAAGGCCAAGTGCCAAACAAATAGAGTCATCCGTTGGGATGGCTCTTTTTGCATACAGGGGGAGAATGCGATGGAATATGTTTGCCGGCCCGCCACCATGGAGGACCTGGAGCGCATATGGGAAAAGAACATCCGCCATAACCCGGAGGACGACCGCTGGGCCAGCTGGCAGGAGGAGTACATGAGCTACAACCGCACCGGCATGGCGCTGACCTACGTGGTGGTGTGTGATGGCGAACCCGTGGGCGAGGGGACGCTGCTGTTTTCCCCGGAGTGCGATGCCATCGCGGGCCGAACCATGCTGGCGGATGGAATGCAGGTGGCCAACATCAACGCTCTGCGCATCGAGAAAGCCCATGAGGGACAGGGCCATATCTCCGCTATGGTGCGCCTGATGGAGGCTGATGCCGCTAAACGAGGCTATTCCCGCTTGACCATCGGCGTGGAAGAAAAGGAAGAAAGAAACCAGGCGATTTACCGGCACTGGGGGTATGATAAACTGGTGCTGGAAGCGAAGGAAGATGGCGAAACGGTTTTCTATTTGGAGAAGGATATTTGAGATGGCGGCTGCGGGGGCGCGGCCGCTTTTTTGTGTGGGATTTTGGTGCTTATTTGTGTAGGATGCGGTTTCTGCCTACTGTGCTTATGTGCAAAGCTGTTCTTTTCGTCTCGGCGAAAAGAACCAAAAGCCGCCCGGGGGCCACAATGGAGGTGTGGCCCCCGGACCCCAGTGCACGTTCTTGTTTGGCCTGCGTAGAGCCTTCGCGGGGCGACCTCCGCAGCAGGGTTGGCGGCGCGGGCAACGCGCCACCCCATGATCGTTCCCCAGCGTTTGGGATATCAAGACGTTTGGATAACCACAGCCGTTGGGGTATCGGTGCTGGGCCGCGCGTCGCGGCGCACCCTTCGTGCGCCGTGACCCCTGCAAAGGAAAACCCACCTTCCAATACGAAAGATGGGTTTCTTAAGGGGCAATGCCCCTTAAGCGGGAGTGCAGAGGGCAGAACCCTCTGCTTAGCGGAGCCCTTGCAGGTACTTGAATATGTCCGCGGCGATGGGGGCCGCGGTGCTGCCGCCGCCCTGGCCGTCTTCGATGGATTCCACCAGGACGCTCACGGCGTAGGGCAGGTCGTCGTTTTCGATGTAGCCGATGAACCAGCCGTAGGTGACGTCGCTGCCGGAAAGGCTGCTCTCGGCAGAGCCGGTTTTGCCGCAGATGATCAGGCCCGGGACAGCCGCCCGGGTGCCGGTGCCGGATTTGACCACGTCACGCATGTAGGTTTGCAGGGTGGCGGCATGCTCGGGGGTCAGGGCGGTGCGGTATTCCTTGGGTTGGTAGAGGGGCCGGGTGGAGCCTTTGGCGGTGGTGACGCTCATGAGCAGGCGCGGCTCCATCATCACGCCGTCGTTGGCGATGGCGGCGGCCACCATGCACATGTGCATGGGTGTGGCGGCCAGGGCGCTCTGGCCGATGCCCGTGGTGGCCAGCTCAAACTGGTTGCGGTTTTCCGTGGGGTAGGTGCTGTTTTCCACCACCAGGTCGCGGAATAGGAAATTATCGTTGAAGCCGAAGCTTTCGGCGGTTTTGCGGAGCTTCTCGTCCCCCAGGGTCAGGGCGGTGAGGGTGAACACATTGTTGCAGCTCTTTTTGAAGGCATCCCGCAGGGTGAGCTTGTTGTGAACATCGTTGCCGTAATCGCGGATGGCCTGTTCCATTACCCGCAGACCGCCGGTGCAGAGGATCTCCTGGGTGGTGATGTCCGGAATGTTCTCCAGGGCGGAGGTGGCGGTGATGGTCTTGAAGGAGCTGCCCGGGGGATACACCGATTGGGTGGCCCGGTTCCAGAAGGGCTGGCCGGGGTCCTGGTGGGTGGCCTGGGTGATGTTCATGGGGTCGAAATTGGGCAGGCTGATCTGGGCAATGAGCTCGCCGGTTTGGTAGTTCATCACCACGGCGGCGCCATTTTTGCCGGGGTTGTGCTTGCTGAAATAACGGGTGATTTCGGTGCAGAGCTGGCTGTCGATGGTCAGCTTCACGTTGTCGCCGTGGCGGGTCTCACCGGCCATCAGGGTCTGAAAGCGCTCGGAGAGGGGCGTTTCAAAGCCATAGAGATAGCGGGTCTGGAAGGTCTCCACGCCGTTGGACACCTGGCCCTGGCTGTCGCCCAGCAGGTGCACCACGGCCCGGCGGGATTCCTCGCTTCCCTGGTAGACGCGCTTGCCATCCACGGTGGTGGCCAGGGTGATGCCGTTGCGGTCGATGATATCGCCGGCTACAACGGTTTGCTTCTGGGCCCGGACACGGGGGTTGCGGCTGAAGGAAAACCAGCGGTTGCCATAGGTGGTGATGCTGTAGCCGCCATAAACCGCCAGCAGCAGGAACAGGCCGAACATGATCAGCGCCAGGATCTTGAACAGGTAACGCTGCTGCTTCATCGCATGCCCTCCTGACTGCCCAGCATGGCCAGGCGGGTATCCTCGTCCAGGTCGTCCTCGTTCAGGCTGGCCACGCCCTGCAACAGGCCCACCAGGCACATGCTGGAGACCAGCGAGGTACCGCCGTAGCTCACAAAGGGCATGGTGACGCCGGTGAGGGGGATCAGCTTGATGACGCCGCCAATGATCACGAAGGTCTGCAGGCCGATCATCAGCGTGGCGCCCATGGCCAGCAGGCCGTGGAAGCTGGTGCGAGCGGCCATGGCCACGGTGGCGCCGCGCCAGATGATGGCCACGTACATCAGCAAAACGCACAGGCCGAAGATCAGGCCGAACTGCTCGCAGATCACGGCGAAAATGAAGTCCGTGTGGTAAACGGGAATGGTACGGGGGTAGCCCAGTCCCAGACCCACGCCGAACAGACCGCCGCTGGCGATGGCCATCAGGCTCTGCACCAACTGATAACCGGCGTTGTCATAGTCGCTCCAGGGATTCTGCCAGATGGCCACTCGCTTTTTCACGTGGGCGAACATCTTATAGCCCATCACCGCCGCGCCCGCGCCGCCAGCCAGCCCCACGCCGGTGAGCAGCAGGTTGCCGGAGGAGGCGTAGAAGAGCATCAGCGTTACGCCATAGTACATCAGGGCGGTGCCCAGATCCTTTTGCAGCATGAGGATTCCCAGGCAGCCGCCGGCGAAGATCAGCCAGGGCAAAAGCTTGCGGCGGCTCATGAAATAGCTGATGATGAGCAGCAGGCTCAGCTTGACAATCTCGCTGGGCTGCACGGAAAGGCTGCCCACATAGAACCAGTTCCGGGCGCCGTTGGTCTCTTTGCCGATGATCAGGGGCAGAACCAGCAGCCCCAGGGAGACGGGCATCAGCAAAAGCACGGGCAGCTTCCAGTGGCGGATGATGCGCACCAGGTAGATGCAGATCACCATGGCCACCAGGCCTACGCCGTAATAGGTGGCCTGCTGGTAGGCATAATCCGGGTTGGTGGCATAGAGCACCAGCACCCCCAGCGCGCACAGGAAGTTGGTGAGGCTCAGCAGCAGCTTATCCGCCGGGAACAGCCGGGGAAGGAGATTTACCCCCAGCCAGATCATGGCGGGCACCGCCAGGGACAGGGCAAAGGCCTGCCATGCATAATCCTTGAGGAACAAAAGCAGGAATGCGCTGAAGAAGAACAGCATCACCGTGCTGGAAAGCAGCCTGCCCGGGTCTTTGCGGAAGGAACGCTCTTGCTTATTCTTCATGGCTGCGCCTCCTTCTGCGGGGCTGATAGGGCTGCTGGGGCTGCTCCTGCCAGGGCTGGTAGGGCGGCGGATTCAGCCAGGATTCCTCCTGGGGCTGCTCCTGGTAAGGCTCCTCATAGAGGGGCTCCTGCTGCTCCCAGGGGTTTTGGCTTTCCTGCCAGGGGGAAGGCTCCTGGCGGTAGATATAATTGGTATCCTGCCAGTCCTGGGTTACATCGGGTTCATCCCAGAAGGGCTGATCGTGGCGCTCGTAGGGGATGTACGCCCGGTATTCCGCGTCCAGGCCTGCGAAAAGGCGCAAACGAAGCACGGCATCGCCGATCTGCAGACGGGAGCCGTGGCACATGGGATGTTTTTTTGTGTTGGAGCGGTGGGTGAGTTCTACATCGTCTACATAGCACACCGCGCCCCGCAGGGGGAAGAGCAATAGCCCTTTACCGTCCTGGAAGGTAAAATCGACGTGCCGGGGGGAAACGCCCTCCACGGGCACCACCACATCGCAGCCCCGGACGAAGCCCATCACGCCGGCGCGGGGCACGGGGATGGCGGTGCCCTCGGGCAGCTCATCGGAGCCTTCCAGCACCACCATTTCGCCGATCATGCCGGCATCGGGCAGCTGTTTGAGGCGGCGGTGGTTGGCCTTGCGGTCCTTGCGCAGCCAGCGGAACGCCCGCCAGACGATCAGCACCCCCAGCAGCGCGAACCAATACCGCGCCGCCAGGGAGATAATTTCATAAATATTATCGGGCATAGGGAGTCCTTTCGGAAGGGGTTAGGCTAACATATTGCGCAGTTCACCCAGCAGGGGCTTGAGGCTCCTGGGGGTCTGGGCGGGATCACGCTGGATGGAGATGGTCAGGTTTTCCGGGCGGAAAACAGACTGGGCGGCGTCCAGCAGATCCTCGCAGGTCAGGTCGTCGTACATCTGGGCCTGGGTGTCCAGGTCGGCCCGGGAGAGATCCTCCGCCATCCAGGCCCAGCCCAGCAGGTCGTTCATGCCGGAAACGTCGTCCTGGTAGAAGATCAGGTTATCGGTAAACTGCATGCGGGTCTGGGTCAGGCGGATGGGCCGCACATACAACCGCAGCCGGTGCAGCAGCTCAAATACCTTGCGCAGGCTTTCCACCAGGCACTCCTGGCGCACGTCGTAGCGGATCACCAGGCGGCGGAACAGACCCATCTCCTCCATAGAAGAGTCGATCTCCGCCACCAGGGCCATTTCCTCACGGAGCTTCTGGAAGAGCAGGGAATCGCTGTTGCCGGCGGTGAAGGCGTTGAGAACTTCGCCGGTGAGGGGGAAGACGCGGTCCTCGTCCAGGTCGAAGGCCAGATGTACCTTGGCCTGCCCGCCTTCCTCGTCCATGATGAAATCGCTGCGGCTGTCACGCATGCAGAAGCCCATGGGTACGGCCTGGGCAAAGGGCGGCTCGTCGAAATGGTTCTCCAGCTCGGAGAAAGCTTCCACCAGCGCACGCTCCATGCCCTCGGAGAAGTTGCCGGAAAGGCACAGGCAGGCGTTTTGCGGCTGGAAAAGCAGGCGCTGCCAGCGGCGGATGGTGGCGGCGCTCATTTCCTGGATGGACTGCGCCGTGCCCATCAGCGAGAAACCGCCGGCAGTGGTTTTGCGGTAGCGGCGGGAGACCTCTTCGTCAAAGTCGCAGTCCTCCTGCTCCAGCTGGCGCAGCACCACCTGCTTTTCCTGGTCGATCTGCTCCTGGGTCCAGGCCACGTCGGCGAAAAAACGCAGGAACAGCTCCAGCACCTCATCGAAGAAGCGGGGGTGGGTCTTCAGGCGGAAGACAACGCCTTCGGGATAGGTGGCGCCGTCCAGCTCCGCGCCGAAGCGGGCCATGAGGCGGTTCAGCCCCTCGGCGTTAAGGCCGCCCAGGCTGCGGAAGCACAGGTGCTCCAGCAAGTGGCAGATGCCCTGATTCTGCTTGTTTTCATACAGGCTGCCGCCCTTGAGATACAGGCCAAACTCCATGGCATGCAAATGGGGCTGGCGGGCGCACAGCAGGGTCATGCCATTGGGGAGACGATATTCTTGCATGGCGGACATAGGGGCATCCTCCTCGAACAAAACGGTTTTTATCATTATAATAGAAAAAGCCAATGATTGCAAGGAATACACGGTTTTATACGCAAAACAGGCGATACCCTGTTGGAAGGTATCGCCTGTTGATGGTGATTTATTGCTCTCCGGCGGGGGAGTCCGGCTCCGGGGTGGGGGTGGTGAAAACCTCCAGGTGGGTGCCGCCATCGTAGTCGGTGATGTTGAAGTCCAGCTCGGTGTCGCCGGGCGGGGGCGTGGGGGTAACGGCAACGCCGGCCTCCGCCGCGCCGGGCAGTGGGAAGACAAGAGTCATCTGCAGCCAGCTGACGCCATCCCGGTACTGGTTGGGGTAATAGGCGTAATACACCCGCGGCGTCATGCCGTTGAGCAGATCCACCTCGTCCTCGAAGGAATTGTTGGGGCTCTTCGCCGCCTTATTGGCATGGGCGGTGGGGTCCTTCAGGGCTTCCTCCAGGGTGATGACGGTGGGGCTGGCGGCCTGTATGCAGCTGGCGGCCAGGGCAGGGAAACGGGCGGGATCGTTCACCCGGAGCTGCAGGGTATCAAGGTACCCGTTCTCCATGGTGAAGGTCAGCTCCACCCCCTCGGGGATCTCCGCCATGTCGAAGGTGGTCATGCCCAGGGTGGCGAAGGTGGGGTAACACTCGAAGACGCTGTTGATCCACCCGCGGCTTTGCTGGCTCTGGTTCTGGTTCACCAGCTCGATATAGGCTTTCAGGGCAAGCTGCCCGGGCTGCATATTGGCAGGCCAGGTGATTTCCGCCAGGGCGGAAAGGGGCAGCATCAGCGCGCATACCAGCGCACAAAGACGTTTGACCATGGTGCTCATCAATTTCCTTTCAGCGCTTTTTCGCGCAGGGAGATATACTGCAGGATCAGCTCCACAGAGCCTTCAATGCCCAGCTTGCCCGTGTCCAGGCACAGGTCGTAATGGCTCACATCGCCCCAGGCGGTGGTGGCGTAATAGTTGTAATAGCTGGCGCGCTGCTTATCCATCTTGCGGACGTACTCCTCGGCTTTGTCAGCCTCCACGCCGTGGACGGCGATGGCCCGCTCCTTGCGCTTTTCCATATCGGCCTTCACAAAGAGCTTCACGGCACAGGGGTTGTCCCGCAGGACGTAATCTGCGCAGCGGCCCACGATGATGCAGCTCCCTTCGCTGGCTACACGGCGGATGGCGTCGAACTGGGCCAGAAACACCTTGTGGTTCAGGGGCATATCCATATAGGCGCCGCCCAGGTTGCCGTGCATCTGCATGCCGGTGACCAGGGAAAACAGGAGCGACTTGGTGGGTTTCTCATCGTGCTGCTCGAAAAGCTCTTCGCACAGGCCGCTGTCCTTGGCGGCAACGGCAAGGATTTCCTTGTCGTAATAGGGGATGCCCAGCTTTTCGGAAAGGAGCCTGCCGATCTGCCGTCCGCCGGAGCCAAACTGCCTGCCGATGGTGATGACGAGATTGTTTTTCATCGATATCCCTCGCTTTCATAATTAAGGTAGAATGGAAACGATGCTCACCCATCTGACGATAGTATAGCACATTTTCTTTCGTTTGTGAATGGATACAAAAATGATTGCACATCTGGGGTGAAAATCGTCGGAAAAGCCATTGACAAATCCCGAGGCGATTTGCTACAATCATCGTTAATCTTATAAGTTTTTAGGAGGATGCGCCCATGCTGCAGAAGGTCGTTCGGGAAGGTTTGACGTTCGATGACGTGCTCCTGGTTCCTGCCAAGAGCGAGGTTTTGCCCAAGGATGTGGATCTGTCCATTCAGTTGACTCCTGTGATCAAGCTGAACATCCCTATGATGTCCGCCGCCATGGATACGGTTACGGACTCCCGGATGGCCATTGCCATGGCCCGCGAAGGCGGCCTGGGCATCATCCATAAGAATATGAGCATCGAGGAGCAGGCGGCTCAGGTGGATAAGGTCAAGCGCAGCGAGCATGGCGTTATCACCGATCCCTTCTTCCTCTCTCCCGAGCATCTCATCCAGGATGCTGAAAACCTCATGGCCCGCTACCGCATCAGCGGCGTGCCGATCACCCGCGACGGCAAGCTGGTGGGCATCCTGACCAACCGCGACCTTCGCTTTGTGACGGATTATTCCCGCCCCATCCACGAGTTTATGACCAGCAAGAACCTGGTGACCGCGCCCGTGGGTACCACCCTGGAGCAGGCCAAGATGATCCTGGCCCAGCACCGCATCGAGAAGCTGCCCATCGTGGACGATGAAGGCTTCCTGCGCGGCTTGATCACCATCAAGGATATTGAAAAGAACACCAAGTATCCCAACTCTGCCAAGGACGCTCACGGCCGTCTGCTGTGCGGCGCCGCTGTGGGTGTAACCAAGGACGTGTTCGACCGTATCGACGCCCTGGTGGACGCCAAGGTTGACGTGATCTCCATCGATACCGCTCACGGCCATTCCATGGGCGTTGTGCGCCAGGTGGAAGCTATCCGCAATCGCTATCCCAACATCCAGCTGTTTGCCGGCAACGTGGCCACCGCCGGCGCCACCCACGACCTCATCGCTGCCGGCGTTGACTGCGTGAAGGTTGGCATCGGCCCCGGCTCCATCTGCACCACCCGCGTGGTGGCCGGCATCGGCGTACCTCAGGTCACCGCTGTGGCCGACTGTGCCGAGGAAGCCGACAAGCACGGCATCCGCGTCATCGCTGACGGCGGCATCAAGTATTCCGGCGATATCGTGAAGGCCCTGGCCGCCGGCGGCTCCGCCGTTATGCTGGGCAGCCTGCTGGCCGGCACCGAGGAATCTCCCGGCGCCATGGAAATCTATCAGGGCCGTTCCTTCAAGGTGTACCGCGGCATGGGCTCCCTGGGCGCCATGGCTGTGGGCTCCTCTGACCGCTACTTCCAGGAAAACTCCAAGAAGCTCGTGCCCGAAGGCGTGGAAGGCCGTGTGCCCTACAAGGGTCTGCTGGCTGACACCATCTATCAGATGGTCGGCGGCCTGCGTGCCGGCATGGGCTACTGCGGCGCTCCCACCATCGACGCCCTGCGCAAGGACAGCGAGTTCATCAAGATCACCGGCGCTGGCCTGGCCGAGAGCCATCCCCACGACATCTCTATCACCAAGGAAGCTCCCAACTATTCCAGCAAGTAAGCTGTTCAAAAAAAGTGGCCTGCGGGCCACTTTTTTGATTTTTGGTATCCCGCCGCTGTGGGCTGCGGGCCCTCCGACGCCACCCCGGGAGTTTGTTCTGCGGGTGTATTGTTTGTGCGGGGGAAGGAGGAGTTGGCGGGATGAACGGCCAATTTATGAAGGTGGAATTGAATGGACGAGGTGGTTCTGAATGAAGAAGCTCTTTACGCTGATGCTGGCCCTGATGATGGCTCTGGCGCCCTGCTGCGCTCAGGCATCGTGGCTTTTCGGCGATTATGGCTATGACGACAGCTACTATGGCGATAGCTCCGACAGCTTTGGCGGCCTGCTGGATATCTTCCTGGGCGGCGGCAGCTCCTGGGAAGACGACAGCTATGCCGATTCCGGCGACAGCTGGGGTGATCTGTTCGGCCTGTTCGGCGATGACAGCTATTATGATGATAGTTATGGCAGCTACGATAGCTACGGCAGCTATGGCAGCTCCGGCGACGATTGGGGCAGCCTGCTGGATATCTTCCTGGGGGGAGATACGTCCACCGGCGGCAGCTATTATGATGCCGGCGACGACTGGAGCAGCTTCTTCGGCGACAGCTGGGATAGCGACGCTTACAGCTCCTGGGGCAGCACCAGCGGCGGCGACGCGCTGTTCAACCTGTTTGATTTCAGCGGTATGCTCAGCGGCGGCGGCACCTGGGAGGCCACCGACAACGGCGATACCGCCGACTGGGCGGCCACGGGCAAAAAGAACACCACCTGGGCGTTCTATTGGTATCTGTGCGGCAGCGACCTGGAAACCCGGGGCGGCTACGCCACCAGCGACCTGGCCGAAATGATGAAGGCCAAGCTGCCGGATAACGTGACCGTTGTCATCCAGACTGGCGGCTCCAAGCGCTGGAAGAACAATTATGTGAAAAACGACAGGCTCCAGCGCTGGGTGTATCAGGGCGGCGAGCTGCGCCTGGTGGACGAAGAGAACAACGCCAGCATGGGCAATCCCCGCACGCTGGCGGAATTCCTGGACTTCTGCAACCGCAATTTCCCGGCGGACAACCGTTCTGTGGTGTTCTGGAACCATGGCGGCGGCTCGGTGGCCGGCGTGGCCTTTGACGAGAATTATGGCAACGATGCCCTGACGCTTTCTGAAATGCACACCGCCTTTGACGCCGTGTTTGAGAAAAACGAAAAGGCACCGCCGCTGAGCATCATCGGCTTTGACGCCTGCCTGATGGCCACCATCGACGTGGCTCACACCTTCCGTGGCTTCGCGGATTACCTGGTGGCTTCTGAAGAGACGGAGCCCGGCACCGGCTGGGATTACCAGGCCTGGCTCAGCCAGCTGGGGGCCAACCCGGCCATGAGCCCCGCCCGGCTGTGCAGGATCATCTGCGATACCTATGCCAAGGGCTGCGAGGCCAGCGGCAGCCAGGGTAATGTGACCCTTTCCGTGACGGACCTGAGCCGGGTGGGCGAGCTGGTGGAAGCCTATGAGGCCTTCGGCGTGGAGGCCCTGCAGGCCGCTACCAAGGATAAGGGCTTCTTCAACCGCTTTGCCCGCGCCGCCGCCAAGAGCGAGAACTATGGCGTCAACAGCCGTGAGCAGGGCTACACCAACATGGTGGACCTGGGCCATCTGGCCCGGTTGACGGAGGACATGCTGCCCTCCGCGGAGAAGGTCTGCGATGCGCTGGAGGACTGCGTGCTCTACCGGGTGAACGGATCCTACCGTGCTGAGGCCACGGGATTGAGCTGCTATTATTCCTTCAATGGCAACGTGAACGAGCTGAACAACTACATCGCCCAGGGCGTGGGCGATGCCTTTGCCAATTACAGCCTTTACGGCCTTTCCGGGCAGCTCACCGCCCAGGCCCAGCAGTACCTGCAGCAGGCCGCCAAGCCCACGGCCAAGCCTACTGCCAAACCCACCGCCAAGCCCCAGCAGGCCGATGTGTACACCCTGCCGGAAACCAACTGGGACGGCATGGCGCTGACCATCGACGATGACGGCGTCAGCTGCTTGAACCTGGGCCCCCAGGCGGACAACGTGCTTTCCAGCATCGCTTTCCACCTGTACCTCATCGATGAGGACGCTGACCAGATGCTCTGGCTGGGTTCGGACAATGATATCATCGCCGATTGGGAGAAGGGCCTGTTCCAGGATAACTTCCGCGGCGTGTGGGGCGCCCTGAACGGCAAAAACGTGTTCATGGAGCTGACCTTTGAGGGCGAGGACTATAACCTGTATTCCGTGCCGGTGCTGCTCAATGGCGAGGAATGCCACCTGCAGGTGGTCTACGATTTTGTGGAAGAGGAATGGGCTGTGCTGGGCGCCCGCAGCGGCCTGGAGGAAGGCGGCATGGCTGCCAAGGATGTGCGCCTGATCCGCAAGGGCGATGTGATCACCACCCTGTGGTACGCTACCTCCTGGTCCGGGGACGACGTGGACTTCACCACCATGGAGAAGGACACCATCACCATCCGCAATGAGCTGGTGTTCGAGGAAGCGCCTCTGGAGGACGCCATCTATGCCATGATGTTCGAGCTCCGTGACGCCCAGGGCAACTATGCCTATACCGAGGCCGTGCTCTTCCAGTGCGAGGACGGGGAGATCTACACCTTTACCTATTGATTGCCAAAAGAGAAGGCTGTGCATATAGCGCACAGCCTTTTTTATGTTACTTTTTGATGATCCCCTGGCCATAGCGGCTCACCAGCCGATCACGGTCGGCCTGGGCGATGACCATGGTCAGCTCGGTGCCGGTATCGGTGTGGTTTTCGCTGATGACCCGGCCCAGGGGACGGATCTGCCCCAGAAGACCATACTGGCTGAAGGGCAGGAAGAAGGTCACGGGGGCGTAGGTCTTTTGCAACTCGGCGGCGATGCGGGCGGAAAGCTCGTCAATGCCCTCGCCGGTCTTGGCGGAGACCATCACGGCGCCGGGCAGGGCCGGCACGGCGGCGCCCAGGTCGCATTTGTTGATGACCTCGATCCGGGGCTGTTCGGTGGCGCCCAGCTCTTGAAGCACCTGCTCCACGGTTTCGTGCTGCTTGAGCATCTCCCCGGAGGCGCCGTCGGACACGAGGACCAGCACATCCGCCAGGGCGGCCTCATCCAGGGTGGAGCGGAAGGCGCTGACCAGGGCGTGGGGCAGCTTGCGGATGAAGCCGACGGTGTCCACCAGCAGGAAGGGGGTGCGCTCGGCGGTCTCAATGCGGCGGGACACGGCGTCCAGCGTGGCGAAGAGCTGATCCTGCACGTACACGTCCGCGCCGGTCATGCGGTTGAGCAGGGTGGATTTGCCCGCGTTGGTATAGCCCACCAGGGC
>JAFVVG010000034.1 GCA_017502305.1 Clostridia bacterium
TACACATATGCCAGGGAAATCAGGGAGAAAACCAGCGTCAGAATGCTGTTGAGGATCCGGGTGCCTCTTTTAAGCGTGCTTTTCTGCTTTGCCATTACTGCTGCACCTCCTTGGAATGGGTCAGCTTCTGCTGGAGAAGTGCAATGGCCACCACGATGATGCAGAAGACCACAGCCTTCGCCTGACCTGCGCCAGCCCAGCCGGTACGGCCATAGAAGGTGTTGTAGATATCAAGGGCCATCAGACGGCTCTCCGGAGGCATGCCGTTGGTCAGGGCCAGGTTCTGGTCAAAGAGCTTGAAGCCGTTGGTGATGGTCAGGAAGGTACAGATGGTGATGGAGGGCATCAGCATGGGCAGCTTGACGAAGCGCAGCGTCTGCCATGCATTGGCGCCGTCGATGGAGGCAGCCTCCATCAGCTCCTCGGGGATGGACTGCAATCCGCTGATGTAGATGATCATCATGTAGCCCAGCTGCTGCCAGGTCATGACCAGAATCAGCGACCAGAAGCCATACCACTCGTTGGTCACGATGGTGACGCCATATTTGGCCAGCACGCCGTTGATGAGCACCTGCCACAGCCAGCCCAGCACGATGCCGCCGATCAGGTTGGGCATGAAGAACACCGTGCGGAAGAGGTTGGTACCGCGAATGCCGCGCACCAGCAGGATAGCGACCGTCAGGCCCAGGACATTGATGATGACCGTGGAAACAACAGAGAACAGCGCTGTATACCACAGCGAATGGGTGAAGTAGCTGCTTGGATCGGTAAAGGCGAGCACGTAATTGTTCAGGCCTACCCAGACAGCATCATTGACGGTCGTGAATTCGCAGAAGGACAGATACAGACCCCAGACGAAGGGGATCAGAAAGCCAATGGTGAAGGCGGCCATCGTGGGAAGAATGAACAGAGGCCACCATTTCTTCAAGGCTTTTTCCATACTGGTTTCATCTCCTTTGCTATGGTGTGGCAGCGCCCGCAGCGGGACCGCATATGAAGATACGCTTGCGCATGCCCTCATATGGGGCTCCGACAACGGGAGAATGCGCGGCAGACCGATCAGGGTCTGCCGCGCAGGGGACTAAACAGGGATTACTTAGCAGCAGCAGCCTCAGTAGCCCAGCCATTCACGAACGCATCCACAACCGCAGACCATTCGCCGGTGCCCTGAGCATAAGCCAGCAGAGCGACGCCAACGCCGTTCTTCCAGTTCTCAGAAGGCATGGTGGGGAAGTTCCAGGACACGGAGGTCTTGCCAGCGGCGATGTACTCGTCAGCAGCAGCGATCAGAGCGTTGTTGGCAACATAGCCGTCGTCGAAGGACTTGAAGGGGGTCAGGAAGCCCATCTTGTTGGCCATGGCATCACGGCCAGCGTCAGAGGTGGTGCACCACTCCAGGAAGGCGATGGTGGCAGCCTGGTCTTCCGCGGAAGCCTTGCCATTGACGCACCAGTAGTTCTCGGAACCGGTGCACAGGCCCTGATTCTCTTCACCCTCAACGCCGATGAAGATGGGCAGCATGCCCAGCTGCTCGTCGGTCATGCCCTCGTTGATGCAGTTGCCGTACTCCCAGGTACCATTCTGATAGAACACAGCATCGCCCAGCACGAAGTCAGCCAGCGCGTCGGAGCCGGTCTTGGCGCCGATCATGGAGGGCTCACAGGTGGCGTTGTTGATGTACAGATCCCAGATCTTCTTGTAGTTGTCCAGATAGGTGCCCTTGATGGCGTCGGTATCGCCGATGCCGTCAGCCTGGTACTCATAGTAGATGGGCATGTTGGCCAGGTGGGTCTTGAAGCGCCAGTCGGAGGAAGAATCCATGCCGGCGGAGGTGAAGGCACCCATGATGCCCATCTCGTCCTTGCGGGCCTGCATATCTTCGACAACAGCCTTGAAGGTTTCGAAGTTGTTGATCTCGGCAACGTCAGCGATCTTGGCATTCTCCAGGCTGATGTACTTGGCCATCAGGTCCTTGTTGTAGATGATGCCGTAGGTCTCGATAACGTAGGCAATACCCACAACGGCGTCGCCCTGCTTCAGGACGAAGTCGTCGGACTTGACGTTCTTGTACAGCTCGGTGCCGGACAGATCAGCGCAGTACTCCTTCCAGGTAGCCAGACCCTTGGGGCCGTTGACCTGGAACAGGGTGGGAGCGTCTTCCTTGACGATCTCGGAAGCCAGGGTCTGCTCGTAGGTGCCGGAAGCAGCGGTCACGACGGTGACCTGAACGCCGGTCTCAGCGGTGTAAGCCGCAGCCAGCTCTTCCCACTGCTGAGCCTGTTCGGGCTTGAAGTTGAGGTAGTACACAGAGCCGGTGGACTCTGCAGCGGCGAAGCTCAGGCAGGACAGAACCAGCGCCAGAGACAGGACCAGAGAAACGATCTTCTTCATGGTGGGGTACTCCTTTTCGATTTATTCTATGTAAAGCGCCTCAGCGCTTTGCACCGGGGTTATTCTGCCGCTTCGGGCAGAGCATTTTCCTCCGCGGCCGCCCTTTCGGTCAGGGCAGAGCGGCCATAGCGGATGCAGGTCGCAGTGATCTCCTCCAGTATCTTCTCATCCAGCTGGCCGGGTGTCAGCCGCCACTGCCAGTTGCCGCCAAGGGTGGAGGGATGATTCATGCGGGCAGAATCATCAAGCCCCAGATAATCCTGCATGGGAATGATGCAGTATTTTGCAGCGCTGCGCATCACCAGGGCGATGAGGGATTTGTTCAGCAGGCGCTTGGGGGTGTGGTGGTCGCAGAGGTAGTCGCGCACCAGCTTCATTTCGGCCCGGGTGATGGCGTCCAGCCAGCTGACCAGGGTCTCATTGTCGTGGGTGCCGGTGTAGGCGACGCAGTTCTCCACATAATTGTGGGGCAGGTAGTCGTTGGCGGAGCCGGTATCCCGGGCGTCGAAGGCGAACTCCAGCACCTTCATGTTCGGGAAGCCGCTTTCCTTCACCATTTCGCGGACGGAATCGGTCATGTAGCCCAGATCCTCCGCGATGACCTCAGCGTCGCCCAGCTTTTCCCTGACTGTGCGGAACAGGTCCATTCCGGGGCCCTTCTCCCACCAGCCGTTCATGGCGGTATCCTCGCCGTAAGGGATGGCGTAGTATGCATCAAAGCCGCGGAAGTGGTCAATGCGGGTCACGTCGTAGAGCTGGAAGCTGTACCACAGGCGGGTGCACCACCACTGGAAGCCGGTCTCCTTGTGGTGCTCCCAGCGGTAGAGAGGGTTGCCCCACAATTGGCCCGTGGCGGCAAAGCCATCCGGCGGGCAGCCCGCCACGGCGATGGGGGTATTGGTCTCGTCCAGCTGGAAAAGCTGGGGATTGGCCCAGGTATCGGCACTGTCCATGGCCACGTAGATCGGGATATCGCCCACGATCTTGATGCCGCGGTCATTGGCGTACTGCTTCAGGGCACGGTACTGCTGGAAGAACTTGAACTGCAGGTACATCTGGAATTCGATGTCGAAGTACAGCACCCGGCGGTAGTGATCCAGGGCAAAATCCCAGCGCAGACGGATGTCCTCGGGCCATTCGTTCCAGCTCTGGCCGCAGAAGAAGTTCTTCAGGGCCATGAACAACGCATAGTCGTTCAGCCACCACCCGTTTTCAGCAATGAACTGCTGGTACGCTTCATCCTGATATACATTGCTCCGCTCATAGGCTTTGCGCAGCAACGGGTAGCGGTTATGGTAGAGCTTCTCGTAATCCACCCGGGTAGGATCGGAGCCCCAGTCTGCGGCCTCGCACTCCTCCTGGGTGA
>JAFVVG010000035.1 GCA_017502305.1 Clostridia bacterium
ATTCTCACCGGCGGTCAGGTCATCAGCGAGGAACTGGGTCTGGAGCTGAAGGAAACCACCATCGACATGCTGGGTACTGCCCGTCAGGTCAAGGTGGACAAGGAAAATACCACCATCGTGGAAGGCGCTGGCGCAACGGAAGAGATTCAGGCCCGCATTGGCAGCATCCGCGCCCAGATCGAAGAAACCACCAGCGATTACGACCGCGAGAAGCTCCAGGAGCGCCTGGCCAAGCTGGCTGGCGGCGTGGCCGTCATCCAGGTGGGCGCCGCTACCGAGATCGAGATGAAGGAACGCAAGCTCCGCATCGAGGACGCTCTGGCTGCCACCCGCGCCGCGACTGAGGAAGGCATCGTGCCCGGCGGCGGCGTGGCGATGCTCAACGCCATCCAGAAGGTGCAGGGCCTCGTGGCCAAGAACGCTGGCGACGCCAAGACCGGTGTGCAGATCGTGCTGCGCGCCCTGGAGGAGCCCATCCGCCAGATCGCGCTGAACGCCGGCATCGACGGCAGCGTCATCGTGGAAAACATCAAGAACGCCAAGAAGCCCGGCTATGGCTACGACGCTCTGAAGGGCGAATATGTGGACATGATCGAGCGCGGCATCATCGACCCCACCAAGGTGACCCGTTCCGCCCTGCAGAACGCTGCCTCCGTGGCCGCGATGGTGCTGACCACCGAATCCCTGGTAGCTGACATTCCCCAGCCCGAACCCGCCGCTCCCGCTGGCGGCGCTGGCATGGGCGGTATGTACTGATAGCGCTGCGCGCTTCAAAGAAGTGGCCTTTGGGCCACTTCTTTGAGTTTTTGGCACTCCGTCGCTGTGGGCTAAAGCCCACGGCCGCTCCTACGTGTAAGGAATGTTTTCCGCTGAGCGGAAAACGCCCCGCGAACCCGGCAAAGCCGGGTTACACGATTGCAGTCAGAGGGCCTGCGGGCCCTCCGACACCTCCCGAGGGGGCGCATAAGAAAAAGTCCGGTATCTACCGGACTTTTCTTTATTCGTTGAGCATGCTCCGAAGGTTTCCAAAGGCGAAATCCTCTTTCGTCATTTCAAATTCAACAATCTTCCACGCTTCGCCGTTCACCATGCAAACGCTGGTTTCCTCCACCTGGCTGAAGCCGGCTGCCTGGTAGCAGCGGTAAGCGGGCAGGTTGTTCTCAAACACGCCCAGGGTGACCCTTTCAGCCTTGAAGATATCAAAGGCAAACCGCTGGGCCAGGCAGATCATTTCCTTGCCGTAGCCCATACCCCGCCTGGCATCGTCCACGATAACGAAACCCAGGCGAATGCACTTCTTTTCCCCGTCGGTGTAGCGGAGGATCAAGTGTCCCACAGGGCCGTTTTCGTCACAGGCGGTCATGGGGTAGAAGTTATCGGGCTCGGCGCAGTCGACATTGAGGTCGATATACTTGTGGTTCATGTCCACGGCGGTTATGGGATACCTGTCGTATCTATCGGAGGTCCAGCGGCGGAAGCTTACTTCATCCTTGCACCAGGAAATGATGGTCTCCGCGTCACCAGGCTTGTAGGGGCGCAGTCTCAGCATGATGCATCCCCCTTCAGCCGGTTCAGAGCGTCCAGGGCCGCGGCCTGCTCGGCCTGCTTCTTGGTGCGGCCGGCGCCCTGGCCCAGCTGCACGCCATTGCGGTAGACCACCGCCGTGAAGGTACGGTCATGGGGCGGGCCGTCCTGGGAAACGATCTCATAGTTGGGGGCGTTGCCGCCGTCCTTCTGCAGGTGCTCCTGCAGGGCGCCCTTGCTGTCCTGCATGGGGCGGTGAACCTCCTCCGGCTTGGGCCAGCAGGTCTTCACAATGCGCCGGGCTGCCTCCATACCGCCATCCAGGTAAACCGCCGCCAGGATGGCCTCCATGGCGTCGCAAAGCACGCTGGGCTTATCCCGCCCGCCGGTAAGCTCCTCGCCCCTGTCCATGATCAGCGCCTCGCCCACATGAAGGCTCCGGGCCACCTGGCTCAGGGCCGCCTCGCACACCAGGAGCGCCCGCAGGTGGGTCAGGCTGCCCTCCTTGCTCTCCGGATGGGAAGCATACAAAATATCACTCATCACATACTGCAAAACCGCATCGCCCAGAAACTCCAGGCGCTGATTATCATCCTTCCCCATGGAAGGGTGGGTCAGCGCCTGCTTGAGCAGGGCGGTATTCCTGAACTGGTATCCCAGTGCGTTCATCAAATTTTTCATGAGAACCTCCAACGCGCAGAACGGAAGGCATTCGCCGAACGACCTCGGTTCTGGGCATCAAATCATTAATGTTGATATAGAGGGAAGCAAAACCACTCCCTCCGTCAGCCGCAAGCGGCTGCCACCTCCCTCAAGGAGGGAGGCTAAGTTTGCGCCCTGCGTCGCGGCGCATCCGTCATGCGCCGTGACCCCCGCAAAGGAACAGCCAAGAAACTCCACGAAAAAAGGGAGTCCAGAGGGCCATGCGGCCCTCTGGCAGGGGTTTCCAAAGGGGGCAGCGCCCCCTTTGGGTTCCAGGGCAAAGCCGCTGGTTACTTGTGGGCCTCGATGTAGGCAACCACGTCGCCCACAGTCTTCAGCTTCATGATCTGGTCGTCCTCCACCATGATGCCGTACTTGTCTTCCAGGTCCATGATCATGACCATGACGTTGGCGGAATCAGCCTTCAGGTCCTCGATCAGGCGGGACTCGGCGGTAATGGCGGCTTCATCCACCTTCAGCTGCTTGGCGATCATGCTCTTCACTGCTTCGAAAATCATTGTTGTTTCCTCCTTATGATTCCTGAATAAATCTATTACATACCCGGTCTGGCCGGGGAAATGCCGTTACTCGCGGGTGGCTGCCACACCCTGCGCGATGACCTCCACCACGTGGCCGTCGGCCATCTTGATGACCTGCCCAATGGCGCAGGAGAAGGCGTGAGCGTTGCTGGAGCCGTGGGCCTTCACCACATTGCCCTGCACACCCAGCAGCGGCGCGCCGCCCACCTCGGTGTAGTCCATGAGCTTCTTCACCCGGCGGAAGGCAGGCTTGGCGATGAGACCGGCGATCTTGCCCCGCAGGTCTGCCATCATTTCCTTCTTGATGATGCCCATCAGCGTGCCGGCCACGCCCTCCATGAACTTCATCACCACATTGCCGGTGAAGCCGTCGCACACCAGCACGTCGGCCTGGTCGGCAGTAATGTCACGGGCTTCCACATTGCCGATGAAATGATAGGGGGCCTGCTCCATGAGGGGATAGGTCTCCTTCACCAGGGCATTACCCTTTTCGGATTCGGCGCCGATGTTGATCAGACCCACCCGGGGATCCTCAATGCCCATCACGCCCTTCATGTAAGCGGAACCCATGATGCCGAACTGCTGGAGATATTCCGGCTTGCAGTCCACATTGGCGCCGCAGTCGATGAGCAGGAAGTGGCCCTTGCCATTGGGCAGAAGCGGAGCCAGAGCGGGACGCTCCACGCCGGGGATGCGGCCCAGGCGGAACATGCCGCCGGCCAGCACAGCGCCGGTAGAGCCAGCGGACACAAAGCCGTCCACCTGCTTCTCCTTCAGCTGCAGCATACCGATCACGGTGGCGGAGTTCTTTTTGCTGCGCACACCCATCACAGGGCTCTCATGGTTGGTGATAACCTCCGGGGCGTCCACCAGGCTGATGCGGCCGCGGACATCGTCGCAGTCCTTCAGCAGGGGCTCCACCTGGCTCAGGTCGCCGGCCAGCACCACCTCGATATTGTCATAACGGCGGAGCGCCTCAATGGCGCCCTCCACAGGAGCCTGAGGAGCGAAGTCGCCGCCCATGGCGTCCACAAAAATACGCATGGTTATTCCTCCTTGGTGAAACAAAGATCGTTTTATTCTATCAAAAAATGAGACGGATTGCAAGTTTTTGTATCAAACCCATTGAATACAAAAAAGAGCGACTCTTTTCAGAATCGCTCTTGCGCACCTCCGACGGGATTCGAACCCGTGTTTCAGCCTTGAGAGGGCCGCGTCCTAGGCCTCTAGACAACGGAGGCATATGCGCTGGGGAACTAGGATTCGAACCTAGACAATACGAGTCAGAGTCGCAGGTGCTGCCGTTACACCATTCCCCATCGGCATAGCGCAGTTTTCTTGACTGCGAAAGCTATTATAGCAAAGATGTCATACCTTGTCAAGCGGTTTTTTGAAAAAGTTTTTCATTTTTTAAAGGAAAAGCGCCCCGGAAAATCCGGAGCGCTGAATGGCTGAATGTTAGAACTCGCAGTTCATCGGGGTGCGGGGTCTTCGACCCATTTCAGCACGCATCCTGCCACAAATAAAACTCGCAGTTCATCGGAGTGCGGGGTCTTCGACCCATTTCAGCACGCACCCTGCCACAATCAAAACTCGCAGTTCATCGGGGTGCGTGCATAAGGAATCACGTCGCGGATGTTGTCCACGCCGGTGAGGTACATCAGCAGGCGCTCGAAGCCCATGCCGAAGCCAGCGTGGGTGCAGCCGCCAAAGCGGCGCAGGTTCAGGTACCAGTCCAGGGACTCCTTGGAGATGCCCAGCTCGTCCATGCGGGTGGTGAGCTTGTCATAGCGGGTCTCGCGCTGGGAGCCGCCCATCAATTCGCCGGAGCCGGGAACCAGCAGGTCAACGGCGGCCACGGTCTTGTCGTCGTCGTTCTGGTACATGTAGAAGGCCTTGATCTCCTTGGGCCAGTTGTAGACGAACACCGGGCCGTGGAAGTATTCCTCGGTGAGGTACTTCTCGTGCTCCTTGGCGGTGTCCTGGCCGTATTCAGGCTTGAACTGCCAGTCCTTGCCGGAATTCCTGAGGATGGTAATGGCTTCCTCGTGGGTGATGCGGGCGCACTTGCTGTCCGCCAGGGCGGAGAGCTTCTCCACCAGGCCGGACTTGCCCTTGCCGCCGGCGGCGAAGCTGTCCAGGAAGCCCAGCTCGTCCGGGCACTTCTCCAGCACCGTCTTGACCAGGTATTTCAGGAAGTCCTCCTCCACGTCCATCAGCTGATCCAGGTCGCAGAAGGCGATTTCCGGCTCGATCATCCAGAACTCGGCGGCGTGGGTCTTGGTGTTGGAGTTCTCGGCACGGAAGGTGGGGCCGAAGGTATAGATCTTGGAGAACGCCATGGCGAAGGTCTCGCCCTCCAGCTGGCCGGTCACCGCCAGGGAGGTGGGCTTGCCGAAGAAGTCCTCGTCGTACTTACCAGCCTTTTCAGGGGGCAGGGTGGTAACGGTGAAGGTATTGCCGGCGCCCTCGGCGTCGTTGGAGGTAATCAGGGGCGTATGCACATACACATAGCCACGGTCCTGGAAGTAGGTGTGGATGGCCATGCTGGCTACGCTGCGCACACGGAACACCGCCTGGAACAGACGGGTGCGGGGGCGCAGGTAGGCAATCTCACGCAGGAACTCTACGCTGTGACGCTTGGGCTGAAGGGGATAATCCTCGGGGCAGTCGCCCTCCAGGATGATCTCGCTGGCCTGCACCTCGGGGGTGGTGGGATCCTTATAGGAAGGAACCACGGTACCCACCACGGTGATGGCGGCGCCTACACGCAGGGCCTGGATCTCCTCGAAATTATTGATGTTATTATCATACACCACCTGCGGATTCTTGAAGCAGGTGCCGTCAAAAAAGTCGATGAAGCCCATGTTCTTCTGCTTGCGATGATTGCGGATCCAGCCCTGCAGCTTTACCTGCTGGCCATGGAGCTCCGCTAGGCGCTCCTTCAGCGCCAGGGTAGTGATCATTTCCATGGTATCTCCTCCCGGAATGAAAGATTTGTTAATTATAGCACAAACCTTTCATTCTGGCAACGAAAAAACCTTCGCCAACTGTACGAGTATTGTTTTTCCTGCGCGGCCATCCCGGAAAAAGATTGTATACAGCCAGCCATACATGCTATAATGACTTATTCATGCATTCATCGGGCCTCTATGCCCACCGAAAGGAGTATCTTTCATGACCATTTTGCTTCAAAACGCCCGCATTTACGACGGCACCGGTGAAGCGGCCTTCATGGGCGACGTGCTGGTACAGGATGACAGAATCATCTCCGTTGGCCCTGCTCTGGACGCCCAGGCCGATGAGACCATCGACCTGCAGGGGCTTTCACTGGCCCCGGGCTTCATCGACGCCCATTCCCACAACGATTGGTTCGCCATGAAAAAGGAGCCTCTCCCCTACTTCGAGACCTTCATCCGTCAGGGCATCACCACCTTTGTGACCGGCAACTGCGGCTTATCCGCCGTGGGTTTTGACAAAAACACGCCCCATGTGGAGCTCATCGGCGGCGGTTTGTTTTTCCACAAGGATACCACCGGCCCCTATGGCGAGGTGAAGGATTACTTTGCCGCCATGGACGGCCATATGCCCTGCAACATGGCCGTGCTGGCGGGCCACTGTACCGCCCGGGCGGCGGCCTCCGGCAGCGTGAACCGCCCCCTGACAGCAGAGGAGGAATCCTCCATGCTTTCCATGCTGGAAACCGCCCTGCAGCAGGGCGCTGCCGGCATTTCCCTGGGCCTGATGTACGATCCCGGCCTCTACGCCCAGAAGGAAGAGCTGAAAAAGGTCGCCGCCCTGTGCGCCAGGTACGACCGGCCCCTCACCGTGCACCCCCGGGCCAATTCCGCCGTTTCCATGTCCTATCCCGAGCTGCTGGGCCGCTCCCACCTGCTCCGGGCCCTGGACGAGCTGGCGGAGATCGCCGGGGAAACCAAGGTGAAGCTCCACTACTCCCACGCCATTTTCGTGGGCCGCAATTCCTTCAAGGACAAGGATGAGCTGCTCAGCATCATCAACCGCCTGCGCGACCAGGGCGTGGACGTGATGTTCGATATCTATAACGAAACCCTGGGCGTGTCCGTCATCACGGTGATCCTCCCCGCCTGGTATCAGGCCATGAGCCCCGAGGAGCGCAAAAAGCCCCTCAGCCGCCTGAAGCTCTCCGTGCTGGTTTACGCCTCCAGCCTGCTGCTGGGCTTCGGCTTCAAGGATATTCAGGTTGCCTACATCGGCCCCGGCTATGAACAATATGAAGGCAAAACCGTACACGAGATCGCGCAGATGGAAGGGCTCAGCGACCTTAACGCCTACCTGATGCTCTGCGAGAAAAGCGATTTCAAGGGCCGGGTGAACATGGGCCCCTATTCCACCCCGGAGATCATCCACGATTTCGAGCACAACGACCTGTGCTTGTACATGACCGACGCATGGGTGGAGGATCACGGCATTCAGAACCCCGCCATTTACGATTGCTTCCCCAAGTTCCTGCGGGACGCGGTTCTGGGAAGCGGCGACACGCTCCCCCGCACCATCTGGAAAATGACAGGAGCCACCGCCCGGCGCTTCCAGCTGAAGGACCGCGGCTATGTGAAGCCCGGCTGCTTTGCCGACCTGGTAGTCTTTGACGAAGAGGCCCTTCGGGCCGCTACCCCGGACAGGGAAGAATCCTTCGGCATCGAGAAGGTGTTCATCAACGGCAAGCTGGTACTGGATGGCAAAACGGCTGACGCCGCCGCCCTGAAAAACGCCGGACGCGCTTTGCCTGTCGGTGAATAAGACCGCTGTTTCTATTGATAAAGTTTTACATTTCTATGACCTTTTTCCTTGACAGACACCCCGTTCCCTATTACAATAAGATGGAAAGACTGTATCTGTGGATTCCGGCCCTCTTCCGGCCGGACATGGAAGGAGGACGGGCGGAGCCTTTCTGCCCAACAATGCCATGAAACAACGTCTGATCGTATGCCTGGTGGTTATCATGACGGTGCTCTTCGCCCTTGCCGGCGTGGCCAGCGCCAATGCCTATGATAACTACAATATCGCCATCGAGCTGAGCTCCACCAAGTTTGCCGAGCCCAAGGAGATCACCGCCTCCATCAAGGTGACCAACGTGGGCGAAACGGACATGCCCGGCCCGGTGACCCTGTATTATCCCAATGGCAAGCAGGTGGAGGAGTTTGGTTCTCCCACCCTGGCCGCCGGCGCGTCCAAGACCTGGTCCGGTACGTGGAAGGTTACCCAGACGCAGCTGGACAACGGCAAGATCACCTTCAAGCTGAAGTATTCCCTGTACAACGATGCAGGCGAACTGATCAACAAGACGCTGAACTTCGGCCAGGAGATCGAGTATACCGGCGCGGTGACCAATGTGGAAATCAACCGCACCATCACCCCCACCACCGCCCGCAAGGGCCAGGAAGTGACGGTGACCTATGACGTGATCAACGCCGGCAACGTGGACGTGACCGACGTGACCATCAAGGAGCATGCCAACATCTCCGGCAAGAACGGCACCATCGCGTCCATTCCCGCCGGCGAAAAGGCCAGCTATACCTTCACCACCAACATGGGCACCAAGGATCTTACCAGCCAGGCCACCATTACCTATCGCGCCGGCGGCAAGACCCTGACCGACAAAAAAGCCGCCGCCACCATCAAGTTTGGCGAGATCAAGCTCACCGCCGCTCTTTCCGCCGACAAGAAGGGCGGCGCCGTGGGCGACACCGTGAAGCTGACCCTGAAGCTCAAGAACGGCGGCACCGTGGACTTCAAGAACATCACCGTGTCCGACCCCATCCTGGGCGAAGTCTTTAACGGCCAGGCCGTTACCGCCGGACAGACCCTGACCCTGGAAAAGGAAGTTCCCGTTACCGAAACCGTGGACTATCAGTTCACCGTGAAGGGCGAGGACGCCGACGGCAACGCCGTGGAAACCTCCACCGAGCGCCTTGCCGTGACCGCCGTTGATCCCAGCCAGGTGGTGGTGCTGAACGTTGAAGCCGCCGCCAATACTGAGGTGGTCTACACCCTGCCCGGTACCGTTTCCTTCAATGTGAAGGTTACCAACGCCAGCAAGATTGATGTGGAAAACGTCACCGTGTCCGCCACCGGTGTGGATCTGTACACCTTCCCCAGCATCCTGGCCGGCGAAACCCGTGAGTTCACCCGCGATGTGCATGTTTCCATGGCCGGTCAGTATCGCTTCGACGCCCGGGTGAAGAATCAGCTGGGCGAGAACGTGACCTTCGAGAGCAACATTATCCGCATCGCTCACGAGCTTCCCACCCCCGAGCCCACCAGCGCGCCCATCGTGACGCCCCCCAAGCCTGTTTACGAGCAGATGCCCACCTCCGACGGCCTGCCTGAGTATGTCTCCACCCTTCAAAACGTGCTGGATACCGCCTCCAAGGTTCTCATGGTGCTGGGCTGCATTTGCCTGGCCCTGCTGCTGATCGGCGTGGTACGCCGCATTCAGGCCAATGTGAAGTCCGCCAAGGCCCAGGATCATCTGGAGCGCGGCACCTACCGCGATTACACCCAGCCCGCTCCCAAGGGCCGCAAGGAAAAGAAGTCCGCCAAGGAACAGCCCGTCTCCCGTCCCATCGGCGAGGATAAGGGCGGCCCCGCCATTCCCGACGCCGACGCCTCCGCCGAGTATGCCGAGGACGGCGAGCTCATGGCGGAAACCCTGCGCAAGCTCTACCCCAACGAGAACCGCAGCGACGCTGCCGTGACCGTTGAGGTGGAAGGCGAAAACGCTGCTGAAGAAACCGTCAGGGGTCGCCGCAGCCAGCGCCACCAGGAATAAGCCCTTGTAAAGCTTGCCCAGCGCAGGCGATCCCGGTCATCCAAACAGGCTGCGCCGTTTCTGCATGGCGCAGCCTTTCTTATCATCTGAAAGGGGAAGGAATATGGGCGATATTATTATGCGGGCCGTGGGCTATGTAAGGAACCGGGTATGCGATAAGAAGGATGCCGCCTGGGGAGGAGACCTTTCGACAATTATCCTGGAAAATGAATACCATACCGGTCTCAAGGGCCTCGAAAACTTTTCCCATGCGCTGGTGATCTTTTACCTGGACCAGGCCAAATATGAGCGGGAAACCCATCTCCAGCGCCGTCCGCGGGACCGTGACGATATGCCCATGGTGGGTATCTTTTCCCAGCGCACAAAGGACCGGCCCAACAACATCGGTGTGACTGCCGTTCAGATTGTTTCTGCGGACGATGCCACCCTCACCGTCAAGGGCCTGGACGCCATCGACGGAACCCCCGTGCTGGACATCAAGCCCTATTACCCTGTCTTCGACAAAAAGGACGCCCATGTGCCCGAATGGGTTGACCGGCTGATGGAGCATTACTTCTGATACATGCCCCTGCCTTTTCGTTGCGTTTTCTTGCCATATCTGACCGTTGCAAATCATTTCCATTTGTGATATACCGGGAACGTAACATTTATTTGAAAAGGATGTCATTCTGCATGGCTCGCTCCACCGTAAAGGATATGACGCAGGGCTCCCCGCTGAAGCTGATTGCCGGCTTTGCTGTTCCCCTGCTTTTCGGCTCCCTGTTCCAGCAGCTGTATAACATTGTGGATACCGCCATCGTGGGCCGTTATCTGGGTTCCCAGGCCCTGGCCGCGGTGGGCTCCACCGGCTGTATCAGCTTTCTGATCCTGGGCTTCTGCATGGGCATGTGCTCCGGCTTTTCCATCCCTGTGGCCCAGGCCTTCGGCGCCCGGGATGAAGCCGGTTTGCGCCGCTATGTTGCCAACATCATCTACGTCAGCGCCAGCCTGGCGGTGATCCTGGCGGTGGTCACATCGGTTCTGTGCCCCTGGATGCTGCACCTGCTGAACACCCCCCAGGACATCATCGCCGATGCCCAGCGGTACATCCAGCCCATTTTCATGGCCATCCCCGTCACGGTTCTGTATAACATGGCCAGCGGCATTCTCCGCTCCCTGGGCGACAGCAAAACCCCCGTTTTCTTCGTGACTACCGCCGCGCTGATCAACGTGGTGCTGGACGTAGTTTTCATTCTGCATTTCAACATGGGCGTTATGGGCGCGGCCATTGCCACCATTATCGGCCAGCTGTATTCCGGCCTGGGCTGCCTCATCGTGATGATGAAACGCTTCCCCATCCTCAAACTCAGCCGTGATGACCTGCGCTTCCGGCCTGAATACGCCCGGCAGCTGGTGGGCATGGGCATTCCCATGGGCCTGCAGTATTCCATCACCGCCATCGGCTCCGTGGTGATCCAAACGGCCATCAACGGCCTGGGCACTCTTTCCGTGGCCGCTGTTGCCGCCGCGGTGAAGCTGTGCAACCTGTTCTACTGCGTCATCGACGCTCTGTCCTCCACCATGGCCACCTTCTCCGGGCAGAACACAGGCGCCAGAAAAATCTACCGCATTCACGAGGGGGTCCGCACCGCCAGCACCATCGCTATCGTTTACAGCGTAATTGTTTTCCTGGCGGCATGGCTGCTTGGTCCTCAGCTCATCAGCATGTTCATCAGCGCCACGGAAACCGAGGTCATCGCCCTGGCCCACCGGTATCTGATCTTCAACACCATTCCCTATTACTTCCTGGTGATGGTCAATGTGCTGCGCTTCGCGGTGCAGGGCATGGGCTTCACCCGGGTGGCCATGTTCGCCGGCGTGGCGGAGATGATCGCCCGCACCCTGGTGGCGGTGCTGCTGGTACCCGTGCTGGGCTTCTCCGGCGCCTGCTGCGCCAACCCCGTGGCCTGGATCGCCGCGGACGTCTTCCTCCTCCCCTGTTACCTCCACGTATGCAAGCGGCGTGCCCAGGAGCTGGGCTGCCCTTATAGAAAGGATGAACTCCATGCTGCGTAAGATCGCTTCCTTCACCATCAACCACGATCTGCTCACCCCTGGCATGTATGTCTCCCGCATCGACGGCGAGGACATCACCTATGACCTGCGGGTGAAGTTCCCCAACCAGGGCGATTACCTGGAGCAGAAGGCCATGCACACCCTGGAGCACCTGGTGGCTACCTTCGTGCGCTCCGGCGATATGTCCGACCAGGTGGTGTACTTCGGCCCCATGGGCTGCCGCACCGGCTTCTACCTGATTCTGCGTGATTCCGTGTCCAAGGCTGACGCCATCCGCCTGGTGCAGGAGGCCTTTGCCTTCGCCGCTGATTTTGAGGGTGAGATCCCCGGCGCAAAGAAGATCGAATGCGGCAACTACCTGGAGCACGACCTGGAAGGCGCCAGGGCCGAGGCCGAGGCCTACTGCAAGGTGCTGGCCCATTGCACCCCCGAAACCATGGTGTATCCCGAGTAAAAGGAGCAACCTATGAAGATTGTTATGCTTGCCGACCTTCACGGCAACCTGCCCGCCACCCTGGCCATGGAAAAACATCTGGAAAAGGTGCAGCCAGACGAGATCTTCTTCCTGGGCGACGCCGTGGGCAAAGGCCCCAGCAACGCCGAAACCTGCGACTGGGTGCGTAACCGCTGCACGCTTTGCCTGGGCGGCAACTGGGATTACGGCATCGGCGGCAAGGAGTTTCCGGAGGATGGCTACTTCTAGAACCAGCTGGGCGAGGAGCGCATGCGCTGGCTCAATACCCTGCCCCGGGAGGCGGAGATTACCCTGGGCGGCGTACGGTTCCGGCTGTTCCACGGCCGCCCTGTGACGCCCCTGATGCAGGTCAACGATGATAAAGAGCTGCTGGGCCGTGCATTCCACACCGAAAAGGGTGACTTTCGCGGGGTGATTTTCGCCGACAGCCATCGGCCTTTTGTGCGCAGCCTGCACGATGGCTATATCATCAACACCGGCAGCGTGGGCAACAGCCTGGGCGTGAACCGGGCACACGCCCTGCTGGTGGAGGGTGAAAAGACTGACGTCCCCGGCCCGCTGCAGTTCACTATTCTCTCTGTGCCCTATGATAACCAGGCCGCGGCGGACCTGGCCCTGGAGGATGACCGCCTTCCCCACCGGGACGCCTATGTCCGGGAGATCCTTACCGGCGTATACAGCCGCTGATCCGGCAGAAAATTCATCAAATCCGCTTGACAAGAGAACCCAAAACAGGTATACTGTTAGGGCTGTTGTGTAGCAATTCGGATTTTCATCCGATTAACCAACTTTGTGAGGAGTGTTGACCATGTTCCGTACCTATCAGCCCAAGAAGCGTCAGCGCAGCAAGGTGCACGGCTTCCGTGCCCGTATGTCCACCAAGAACGGCCGCCGCGTGCTGGCTGCCCGTCGTCGTCGTGGCCGCAAGGAGCTGACTGTCTGATCAGTCGCCCCACCCAAGCCTTGTGGATGAAGCCCGCCCATAAGCGCGTTTCGCGCCGTGAGGCGGGCTTTTCCTCATATTCCGGCAGTTTGGCCGCTTCCCGCAGGGCAGCGGTCTAATGCCATGCAACTGGATTTTCTCGCATCGTGTGAGAGGATGACACCATGGAAAGACGTTATCGGCTGCAAAAAAACAAGGCGTTCCAGTACGTGTACCACCGCGGAAAGAGCGTCGCCTGTCGGGATCTGGTCATGCTCTATGCCAAGGGCAGGGGGCTGCAGGTCGGTTTTTCCGTCAGCAAAAAAGTGGGCAACGCTGTGACCCGCAACCTGGTCAAGCGCCGCCTGCGCGAATGCTTCCGGCCCCACCTGGGGGATGTGAAAAACGGCCTGTACGTGATCGTAGCCAGACCTTCAGCCGCCGAGGCCACCTTCCAGTCCCTGAAGCGGGACGTAGGCTACCTGCTGAAGAAGCACGCCGCCTTTAAGGAAGGGAATCGCGCCTGATGAAACGTGTTCTTCTGTGGTGCATCCAGTTTTACCGCCGCTGCATCAGCCCCTACAAGCGGGGCGGCCCCTGCTGCCGCTACATCCCCACCTGCTCGAAGTACGCCATTACGGCCATCGAGCGCTATGGCGCGTGGAAGGGCGGCCTCATGGCCCTGTGGCGCATTTTGCGCTGCAATCCCTTTTCCAAGGGCGGCTACGACCCGGTGCCCGAAGATCCGAACCTCATCCTAAGGAAGGAGTAACCCCCAGATGAACGAGTTCCTCAAAGGTATCCTGGACGGTATCAATTCTCTGTTCGGCAACTATGGCTGGTCCATCATCGTGTTCACGCTGCTGATCAAGCTGCTGCTCATGCCCTTCGACTACAAGAGCCGCGTGGGCATGCGCAAAACCAGCAAGATCCAGCCCCAGATGGCTGCCCTGCAGAAGAAGTACGCCAACGACAAGGAAAGGCTCAACGCCAAGATGGCCGAGCTGTACAAGAAGGAAGGCGTCAATCCCCTTTCCTCCTGCCTGCCCATGCTGCTGACCTTCCCCATCCTCATCGCCATGTTCGGCGCCATGCGCATGGTGGCCAACGAGCAGCTGGTGCAGCAAGCCTTCGACATTCTGCTGGGCAACGAGCCTGTGCTGGAGAGCTGGCTGTGGATCAAGAACCTGTGGATGCCCGACAGCCCCTTCTCCGCTGCCTGGCCCGACCTGAACAGCCTGAACATGATCACCGCTGACATCTGGCAGAACGTTGTGACCAACATGCCCGCCGAAACCCTGGCCGCCATCTCCGAGAAGGTGCAGGCCGCTACCGGCGTGGTCGTTTCCTACGAGGCCTTCGGCACCAACCTGAAGGGCACCATCGAGGCCATCTACAACACCATGGCCACCATGCCTACCTATGTGGAACAGGTTGCCACCCTGCCCGGCTTCAACTTCAACCTGATTCTCACCACCGTTACCGTGATGAAGAACTTCAACGGTTGGTTCCTGCTGCCCCTGCTGGCCGCCGGCAGCCAGCTGCTCATGTCCAACGTGACCCAGCCTGCCGCCCCCGCCGCCGAGGGCCAGCAAAACCCCAACAGCAACTTCATGAAGTGGTTCTTCCCCATCTTCACCCTGGTGCTGTGCTTCAGCTACACGTCCGCCTTCGCCCTGTACTGGGTGGCCTCCAACCTGATCGCCATGGTTCAGACCTGGGGCATGAACAAGTACCTGGACGCCAAGGAAAAGAAAGCCGCCGAAACCATCTCCGTGGAAGGCAAGATCAAGTAATCGCCGCATTATATTGGAGGAATAGAGCAAATGAAGACCTATGAATCTTCTGCCCGGACCATTGAAGAAGCAATTTCCGCTGGCCTGGAAGTCCTGGGCGCTTCCATCAGCGACGTCACCGTTGACATCATCGACGAAGGCAGCAAGGGCCTGTTCGGCCTGTTCGGCTCCCGCCTGGCCAAGGTTCGCCTCACCGTGAACGAGCAGGAAGAAGACCTGCTGGCCTCCCTCATGGAGGACAAGCCCGCCAAGAAGCCTGCCAAGAAGGCCGAAAAGAAGCCCGAACCCAAGCAGGAAAAACCCAAGGCCGAAAAGCCCGCCGAGGAGAAGAAGCCCGCCCCCGAAAAGAAGGAAAAGGCCGAGCCCAAGGCGCCCAAGCAGCCTAAGCCCAAGCAGGAAAAGCCCAAGGCCGAGAAGGCTGAAAAGCCCGCCGCCGAGAAGAAGCCCCTCCCCCCCAAGGCTCCCGCCAAGCCCCTCGAGAAGCCCGTGGTAACCATGCTGGAGAACGACCAGGTGGAGGCCGATTCCGCCGCCGGCAAGGCCCAGGCCTTCCTGAAGGAACTGACCCACCTGATGGGTGTGGAAGTGGACGTGGCTGTGGGCAACGACGCTGAAGGCAATGTCTTTGTGAAGATGACCGGCGACACCCTGGGCATCCTCATCGGCCGCCGCGGCGAGACCCTGGACGCCCTGCAGTACCTGACCAGCCTGAAAATTAACCGCGGTCAGGAAGGCTACACCCGCGTCACCCTGGACACCGAGAACTACCGTGCCAAGCGCGAAGACACCCTGATCCGCCTGGCCAACCGCATGGCCAATCGCGCCGTGAAGACCGGCCGCAAGGTCTCCCTGGAGCCCATGAACCCCTATGAGCGCCGCATCATCCACAGCGCTCTGCAGGCCAATGAGGCCGTGGACACCCACTCCGAGGGCGACGAACCCAACCGCCACGTGGTTATCACCCTGCGGAAGTAACGCAAAACGCATCAGCGCCTGTTCTGAAAAGAGCGGGCGCTTTGCTTTTCTCCACAAAAAAGGAAGCGACACACAGTCGCTTCCTTTTGGCATGCTATGTTTACTTCAGCTCGCTGGTGCAGTGGGCGCAGCGGGTAGCCTCGATCGGGATCTCGCTGAGGCAATAGGGGCACTTCTTGGTGGTGGGGGCGGCAGGAGCCTCCGGCTTCTTGCCGATGGTCATCAGCTTATTCATGCCGCGGATCAGGCAGAACAGCACAAAGGCGGTAATGACGAAGTTGATCACCGTGGTCAGGAACGCAGAGCCCGCCAAGCCCCAGCTCCAGGCCACGCCCTCGGAGATCTCGCCAGGGGTGCCGGTCATGATCACATTCAGCAGGGGGTTGATGAAATTCGCGGTCAGGGCCGTGACGATGCCGGTGAAAGCGCCGCCGATGATCACACCAACAGCCATGTCCAGCACATTACCGCGCAGAGCAAACTTTTTGAAATCCGCCAGGAACTTCTTCATGGGTATATCCTCCTCTATTGGTTGTTTTGATCAGTATATCACAATCTCTCCATCACTTCAAGAAAAAAAGAGCCTTGAACCTGTGTTCAAAGCTCCTGTGTGCCGAAGGTGGGACTTGAACCCACACGACATCGCTGCCAACGGATTTTGAATCCGCCGCGTCTGCCATTCCGCCACTCCGGCGTGCTTAGTTATTATAGCATACTCCCCGTGCAAATGCAAGAAAAAACATTGCGTCCGGCGGCTCCATAGCCTATAATGTAGTGGAGAGGAGGTGTACCCATGGCCAGATTGAACTGGGGTGAAAAGCTGGAAACCAAGATCGCCAAGCTGCCTGAAAGCCCCGGCTGCTACCTGATGAAGGACGCAGATGGTACCATTATCTATGTAGGCAAGGCCGTGAATCTCAAAAACCGGGTGCGCTCCTACTTCCGCGACACCCGTCACACCCCCAAGGTGGCCGCCATGGTTTCCCACATCGCCGATTTTGATGTGCTCCTGTGCGATACCAACCTGGAGGCCCTGTGCCTGGAATGCAACCTGATCAAGCACCACAAGCCCTATTACAACATCCTGCTCAAGGATGACAAGCACTACCCCTACCTTCGGGTGGACCTGAAGGAGTCCTTCCCCCGCCTGACCCTGGCCCGCCGCATGGAGAAGGACGGCGCCAAGTATTTCGGCCCCTACATCGGCGCCACAGCAGTGAAGCAGGTCATCGACGCGGTACGGGGCGTGTTCCCCCTGCGCACCTGCAAGCAGACCCTGCCCCTGAAAACACCCCGCCGGCCCTGCATCAATTATGATATCGGCCGCTGCCTGGCCCCCTGTGCCGGCAAATGCACCGAGGAAGCCTACTGGGACATGCTGGACGGCGTGCTGGCCTTCCTTGGGGGCGATTACAAGCAGGTGGTGGATAAGCTCAAGGCGGATATGATGGCCGCCGCCGGGAAAATGCAATATGAAAAGGCCGCCCTCCTGCGGGACAAGATCCGCGACGTGCAGGGCCTGATGGAGCGGCAGATCGCCATCCAGACAGAGCAGGCGGAGCAGGATATCATTGCCCTTGCCCAGGACGGCATGGACGCCATGATCCAGATTGTTTACGTCCGTGGCGGCAGGATGCTCGGCGGCGAGCATTTCGCTCTGCCCCAGGAGGGCAGCGAGGAACCCGGAGAGGTGCTGGCCTCCTTCATCACCCAGTATTACGAGGACGGCAACCTGATCCCCCGCCACGTGCTGTGCCAGACCCTGCCTGAGGGCAGCCAGGAGCAGCTGGAGCAATGGCTGCGGCAGCAGAAGAATGCCGCTGTAAGCCTCCGCACGCCCCGCCGCGGCGAGAAGCACGACCTGGTGCTCCTGGCCGCCAAGAACGCCGCTGACGCCCTGGAAAAGCGTAACGCCCGCGCCGCCATCAAAGAAGAACGCACCCTGGGCGCTGCCGCCAGCCTGGGCCGCATCCTGGGGTTGGAGGCGCCGCCCCGCCGCATCGAGGGCTATGACATATCCAACACCCAGGGTGTGCTCAGCGTGGCGGCCATGGTGGTTTTTATCGATGGCGTGCCCGCCAAGAAAGAGTATCGCCACTTCCGCATCAAAACCGTGGAAGGCGCCAACGACTTTGCTTCCATGAATGAGGTACTTCACCGCCGCTTCACCCACGGCCTGGAGGAAAAAGCCCAGCGTGAATCACAGGGGCTCTCCCCCATCGGCGGCAAATTCAGCGACCTGCCGGATCTGATCCTTATCGACGGCGGCCCGCAGCAGCTGCGCTTTGCCCAAGACGCCCTGCGTGCGATCGGCGTGGATGTACCCATGTTTGGCCTGGCAGAGGTGGGTGAGCGCATTTTCCTGCCCGGGCAGGAGGAGCCCATCTGTCTTGACCACCACACGCCAGAATTGCACCTGGTGCAGCGCATCCGCGACGAAGCCCACCGCTTCGGCATCACCCACCACCGGGCGCTGCGTGGCAAGGCCTTTGTCCACAGTCAGCTGGAGGACATTCCTGGCATCGGTCCCAAGCGCCGCAAAGCCCTGCTGAGCCGTTTCGGCTCGCTGAAGGCCATCCGTGAAGCCACCGAGGAAGAGCTTCTGGCCACGCCGGGCATCAGCAAGCCTGCTGCTGAAGCAGTTTTGGCCTGGGCAAGGGATGCGAAGATAAAATAAACTGGCAACAAAAAACACCTCCGCGTACTTTCACGCGGAGGTGTCATCTTATTGAATCCACTCCAGTTCTACCCAATCGACTTCAGCTACAAAGACAAGATCCAACAACTGTACAATAATGGAACAATAGCTAACATAATGGTATAGGTAGGGTTGACCATGACCCAGCCATCTGTTCAGTTTCCCGGCACCGACTTCTCGGTAGAATCCCGTTGGAAAAAAAGGCCGTATGCGGTTATATCGTTTGTAGAAAAAGAACTCCTTGTACTGGGTCAGATGATAACGAATAGTCAGCGATTTGGCGTCAGGGCATATGGTCCTCACGGCATCGTGCTCCGCAATCTCATTTTCAAACCGGAACACAATGCAATCGTTATCGATGTCGATCTGCGTGACAACGCAGTCATGGGGCGTTGGAATTGTCGGCAACTGCCCGCCATCCATCTGATACCTTCCCACCATGCCTGTTCACTCCTTGTTCTTTTGCTGACCTCTGTATCACACCGCAATCCACCAGCACACGCCGTACTTATCGATCACCGTGGCATTATAGGGGTTCCAGGGCAGCGCCTGGATAGGCTCCAGCACCACGCCGCCCTGGCTCAGCACCGCAAGGGCACGGTCCACCGCTGCCTCGCTGCCCATTTCAAACACGTTGAAAGTCATGGTTTCCCACTTCATTTGGTGCGCTACGCCGGCGTCGTAGGGGCGTTTCGCCTCCGCCAGGGCCAGGAAGCCTTCCCCTTTCACCGAAAGCTCGCAATGGACGTAGGACTTGCCGTCCTCACTCAGAAACGCCCTGGTGATCTCCGCGCCGAAGGCCTCACAATAATGTTCGGCTGCCTCGATGCTGTTGTTCACATACACCTGTGTGTAGTTTTTCATCTTTGGTCACCTTTCTCAGTCCCGGTCCCTGGAGCGGGCAATCAGCAAAAGCCGCAGGAGCGACATGATGCTCGTCACCGCCGCAGCCACATAGGTCAGCGCGGCAGCATTCAGCACCGCTTTCACTCCGCCGCGTTCGTTCTCGGTGATATACCCGCCCTCCGTCAGCATGCGGATAGCCCGCTTGCTGGCGTCGAACTCCACAGGCAGGGTAATCAGCGAAAACACCACCGACAGGCTGAACAGCGCAATGCCGATATACACCAGCGGCTGCCAGGACATAATGAGCCCCAGCACAAACAGGGGCGTGGAAGCCGTGGAACCGATGTTCACAACGGGCACAGCCGCCGTGCGCAGCTTCAGGGGTGCATAGCCATCCATCTTCTGCATGGCGTGACCGGCCTCGTGGGCCGCGATGCCCAGGGCCGCCACACTGGCGGAACCATACACCCCCTCGGAAAGGTTCAGCACTTCCTTACCGGGATCATAATGGTCAGTCATCTGACCGCTGACACGCCCTACACGCACCACATCATTGCCGTTGCGGCGCAAAAGATCTGCGGCGATCTCACTGGCCGGCCGGCCCAGCCGTGTCGCCACACGGGAATACTGCTGATAGGCACTCTGCACCCGGTGCTGCGCCCACAGTCCCAAAAGCAAGCCGGGGATAATCAGAATATACGTCCAGTCGAAATAAAACATAGCGTCCTCCTTCTCAAGTCTGCCACCATCATCATTGTATCATCTTGCAGGACTGAATTCAAGTCAGTCCCCCGTCACCCGAAGCTGGCACCCCTGCCGCCCCAAACAGGTGGCGGCATTTTCGTTTCCGTGTTATGATATCCAGGGAGGTGTCAAACATGAATCTGTCTTCCAAACTCTCCAAACTTCGTCAGCAGCACGCTTTTTCCCAGGAAGAGTTGGCCCATCGTCTCCATGTTGCCCGGCAAACCATCAGCAAATGGGAAGCCGGTCAGGTGGTACCGGAGCTCAGCAGCCTTGTTGATCTGTGCGACCTTTATGGCCTTTCACTTGACCGCCTCGTCAGGGATGATGACTGCGCCCCGGGCCTTCCCACCCCATCGCACGCACCCCAGCAGCTGATTGCGTTTCTTCTTCGGGCCAAACGCGCCACCTACGCTGCCCATGCTCCTGAGCTTCCCCCTTCCCGCTCAGGTAACCACGAATATCTGTTTGAAGAAGGGCCCTGGCGCTACCTGGACAGCTACTACGGCAGCGCCGCCTTTGCAGGCATGGAGACCGTGTGGCACAACAACCAGTCGATCTGGTGCATGAATTACACCGGGCAGGTCATTGCCGAACCCTTCAGCGGCGATTTTCTCAAGGATGCATTGCTCCGAGGCACACCGGAAGAGCCCTATCGCGGCCCCCAGTTGTATCGCCATGGTGATTGGACCTACACCTGCCGCAGCGATGGAGATATCCATTGGTTTTCGGGAATGGAAAGCATTTTCTATCAAAACCGTCTCGTCTATAAACTGACCTTCCATGGCACAACACTCAGGTGAATCCTGAGTGACTTTTTATACAAAAAAAGCTTCTCAATCGAGAAGCTTCTAAATGGAATCCGGCAGCGAGCGGGCAGTGCCCGCACCCAGCCCGCGTTTTGCAGCACACCTCAGCACGCTACCCGCGCGTGCAGCAAAAAAAGAAGCTCCTCAATCAAGAAGCTTCTAAATGGAATCCGGCAGCGACCTATCCTCCCGGGCCGTGTCCAGCCAAGTACTTTCGGCACTGAAGGGCTTAACTTCTGTG
>JAFVVG010000036.1 GCA_017502305.1 Clostridia bacterium
GGATCATGAAGCCGGGGATCACGCGGTGGAAGATCAGGCCATCATAGAAGCCGCTGTTGGCCAGGGCAATGAAGTTGCCCACGGACTGGGGAGCGATCTCGGGATAGAGCTCGCCCTTCATTTCACGGCCATCGGCCATGGTGATGACAAACGTAGGATTAGCCATGGTTATCTCCTTTCAAAACCGCTGCGCGGTCATACGCAATGGGAATCACTTTGTATTGTACCAGCAAAGACGCTTCTTTGCAAGTTTTGGCCTGTTTATTGTATGTTCTCAGCCCAGAAACAATTCCCGCTTGCGCTGGATCATCTCGTCCACCCGGGCGATGTACTGCTCAATGTTGCTCACATTGGGCGCGCGGCCGATGTGGCCCTCCTCCGGATACACCCGTTTGGAGATGCCCCCGGCCCCCAGGGCCAGGATGTGGGTGGTTTCCTCCATGATGTCCACATTGTACTGGCAGGCGTGGCCGGGCAGGGCATAGCCCACGTTTTCCTGGTTGCCGGCCATGTACTTCTGGCGGTAGAGGTAATAGGGCTCCAGGCCCATGCCATAGGCGGTTTCAAGGCCCATGCGCACCATGGCGGCGGCGGTGTCGCCGTCGGGCAGGGGGGCGTTTTCCAGGTGCAGCCGGCTGGAGCGTTTGATAGCCAGGGTATGCACCGTGAGGCTCTCCGGCCTCAGGCGTTTGGCAGCCTCCATGGTGTGGGCGAAGTCCGCCAAGGTTTCGCCGGGAAGACCGGCAATGACGTCCATGTTGATATGGTGAATCCCCGCCTCCCTCGCCATAGCGTAGGCATCCTCCACCTGCTGGGCGGTATGCGCCCGGCCGATGACACGCAGGGTATGGTCGTTCATCGTTTGAGGATTGATGCTGATGCGCCCCACGCCGGCGTCCCGGATGGCATTGAGCTTCCCGGGGGTGATGGTATCCGGCCGGCCGGCCTCCACGGTGTATTCCATGGCTCCGGGGAAAAGCCGCATCATCTGATCCAGCAGGCGTTTGAGCTGCTCCTCATTGAGGGAGGTAGGCGTACCGCCGCCCACATACACCGCCCGGAGCTGCTTGCCGGCATCGTGCAAAAGCCGCGCGCCGGCCTCCATCTCCTGGAACAGGGCGGTCAAATAGGGCTCCACCAGCTTGCCCTTGCCCAGCTCACCGCTGGAAAAGGAGCAATAGGTGCAGCGGGTGGTACAGAAGGGAATGCCGATGTACACGTCCATCCACCGGTCCTCCGGGGGCGGCAGCTGGCTCTGCACCCGGACGATGTCCTGCAAAAGCTTCGCCTTTTCCCCGGTCACGTCGAAGGTGCGGATCAGATGCGCGGCGGCCCCGTCCATGTCCATGCCCTGCTGCAGGGCTTCGTACATCAGGTGAGTGGGGCGGATGCCGGTGAGGCTGCCCCAGGCCGGGTGCTCCCCGGTCACCTTTCTGCACAGGTCGTAAAGCGTCTGCTTGCAGAGCCTTCGGGCTGCGCGCTTGCGGTGCAGTTCCCGCAGACGCTCATCCTCGTCATCGGGAACAGGAACGGCTCCTTCAGCATACTGCTCGCCGTCCATCATACGGCAATGGTACAGGCCGTCCGCCTCCCACGTCTCATAGGTAAAGCGGGGCGTACCTTCCCAGCATTCGTCGGGAATGTGAAACAGCCGGGTGACGTTCATCAGCTCCGGCTGCAGGGTGTCGAGATACTGATTCATGTTCAACTCCCATGTCCTGGGTATATTTCGTGGTTCTGCTGCAGGGGCATCAGTCGCTTGAGGGAGGCGACCAGCGTGGGGAAATCTCCGCCGGGCAGGTCGGTGCGGCCATAGCCGTGATCGAAGAGGGTATCGCCGGTGAAGAGATGCTCCCCCGCCTCATAGCATACGCTGCCGGGGGTATGGCCGGGGGTGTGCAGCACCTTCAGGGTAATGCCGGCATAGTCGATCCTCTCCCCTTCCCGGACCAGATGAGTGGCGGCGGGACAGATGATCCGCTGACCGATGAGGCTGCTCACATTCAGCTCCGGGTCAGCCAGCATGGCTTCATCCTTGAAATGGATAATCAACTCGGTGTCCTCCGCCATGAGTTCTTTCACAGCGGCAATATGGTCAAAGTGGCCGTGAGTCAGAAGAATGGCGGCAATGCGCTTTCCGCCGCAGGCATTGCGGATGGAGGCGGTGTCACCACCGGGATCAATGACCAGGCAATCCTCCCGACCATCCTCATGCAGGATATAGCAGCAGGTACCCAGAGGCCCCACCGTGCGGCAAGTGATATTCAGCATGGCAGCCTCCGTCAAAAGAGCTTGGTGGAGTCCATCAGCAGGGTCACCGGGCCATCATTGGTCAGGGTGACCTGCATATCCGTGCGGAAGCGCCCGGTTTCCACCCGTATGCCCTGGGCGCGCCAGGCTTCCACCAGCTTCTCATAGAGCTGGTTGGCCTTCTCGGGCCGGGCAGCGGTGATGAAGCTGGGCCGGCGGCTGCCCCGGGCGTCACCGTAGAGGGTAAACTGGCTCACCGCCAGGATGGCGCCGCCCACGTCCTTGAGCGAAAGGTTCATCTTGCCGTTTTCATCCTCGAAGATGCGCAGGTTCGGCACCTTCTCGGCCATGTATTTCAGGTCCTTGTCGGTATCCTCGGCGCACACGCCGATGAGCACCATAAACCCTTTGTCAATGCGGCCCGTTTCCTCCCCCTCAGAGGTCACGAAGGCCTGGGTCACCCGCTGGATCACGCAGCGCATGTCATCACCCCTGTACGCGATAGACGTCGATAACGTCGGATTTCTTCCGCAGCTGCTTCATCACCTTGTCCATCTGTTCCCTGGAGCGAACCTCCAGGGTCAGTCGGATGGCGGAAGTCTGGGTCTTTTCGTCCACCGAGGCGGAAATGGCCTTGATGGGCACGTTCATCTCGCCGATGTAGGTAGCCAATTCGCCCAGGAGGCTCACATGGTCGTAAGCCACCACCTTGATGCTTGCGTAGAAGGAGCCGGTGTTGTTGTCGGCCCAGTCCACCTGCACGCGGCGCTCTTCCTCACCGTTGAGGGCGTTGACACACTCCGCCTTGTGGATGGTCACGCCGCGGCCGCGGGTGATGTAGCCCACAATATCATCGCCGGGCACGGGGGAACAGCACTTGGCGAAGCGCACAGGGATGTCCATATCCTCGTTGCCGGTCATGATGATGCCGTGGTTGGCGCGGCTCTGATTCTGCTTCTGCTCCACCTGCTGGGGCAGCTCCTCCACCTTCACGGCGGCGGCAGGCGTTTTGGCCTTCTGCTCCTCGATCAGGCGGGAAACCACATACACCGCCGCCATGCCGCCATAGCCCACAGAGCCAAAGATATCCTCCAGCCCGGTGAAGCCATACTTCTGCAGCATGCCTTCGTAGTATTCGGGCTTGAGCAGGTCAGGCATGTTCACGCCGCGGCGCTTGCATTCCTTTTCCACCATGTTCCGGCCCAGTTCGATGTTTTCTTCCTTCATTTCCTTCTTCAGGAACTGACGGATCTTGGCCTTGGCCTGGGGCGTTTTGCAGATGCGCAGCCAGTCGGTAGACGGGCCTTTGCACGAAGCGCTGGTCATGACCTCCACCCGGTCGCCGGTGGAAAGCGGGGTATCCAGGGGCACGATCTTACCGTTGATCTTGGCGCCCACGCACTTGTTGCCCACAGCGGAATGGATGCGGTAGGCAAAATCGATGGGGGTGGCGCCCTTGGGCATGGAGATCACGTCGCCCTTGGGGGTGAAGAGGAACACTTCCTCGGCAAACAGGTCGGTTTTGAGGGTATCTACAAACTCCTTGCTGTCGCGGGTTTCGTTCTGCCAATCCAGGATCTGCCGCACCCAGGTGAGCTTGCTGTCCAGGCTGCCTTCCTTGCCGCCCTCTTTGTAGCGCCAGTGGGCAGCGATGCCGTATTCCGCCACCCGGTGCATTTCCCAGGTGCGGATCTGAACCTCGAAGGGGATGGGCATCTTGCGTCCGCCCACCACCGTGGTGTGCAGGGACTGGTACATGTTTGCCTTGGGCACGGAGATATAATCCTTGAAGCGGCCGGGGATCTGGTTCCACAGGGTGTGGACGATGCCCAGCACGGCGTAGCAGTCCGGGATGGTATCCACCAGCACACGGATGGCGATCAGGTCGTAGATCTGGTCGAAGGGCTTGTTCTGCAGAACCATCTTGCGGTAGATGGAGTAAAAATGCTTGGGGCGGCCATCGATGTCGTAATGGATGCCCTGCTCGTCCAGCTTGGCGGAGAGCTCGTCGATGACCGTGCGGATATTCTCCTGGCGCTCGGAACGCTTCTGGCCCACCTTGTCCACCAGGTTCTGATAGCCGGCGGGGTCGATGTAGCGCAGGGAGAGGTCCTCCAGCTCTTGCTTGATGGCATACACACCCAGGCGGTGGGCCAGGGGGGCGTAAATGTCGAGAGTCTCACGGGCGATGGCCACCCGGCGGTTCTCGCTTTGGTGTTTCAGGGTACGCATGTTGTGCAGGCGGTCCGCCAGTTTGATGAGCACCACACGGATATCCTTGGACATGGCCAGGATCATCTTGCGCAGGGATTCAGCCTGGGCTTCCTCCTTGTCGGCAAAGTCCAGCTTATCCAGCTTGGTCACGCCGTCCACCATCTGGGCGACTTCCTCGCCGAACTCCTGCTGGAGGGTTTCCAGGGTGATGTCCTCGCAGTCCTCCACGGTATCGTGAAGCAGGCCCGCGGCGATGGTGGGCGGGTCAATCATCAGTTCGGTCAGGATGCTGGCCACAAAGCAGGGGTGAATAAAATAGGGCTCGCCGCTCTTGCGCTTCTGGCCGGCGTGGGCCTTTTCGGCAAACTGATAGGCCTTCTCCACCAGCTTGTAGCCGTCGCCGGGAACATATTTCTTCACCCGGCCGATCATCTGATAAAGCGGCATGGCCTCATAGGCTGTATAGCTCATACGCATCCTCCTTCCGAAAGAATTTCAATCAACATATCAGTTCAGGCTCCGCAGGTAGCGGATCACCGGGCTGTCGTCCATGCTGCATTTCACCGGGGGCAGAAGCCGCACTGCGTAGGGTTCCAGGGACACTTCCGCCAGCTTTACCTGGCTGAAAGCCGTAAGCCCCACCAGCACCTGGGGAACCGTCAGGCCGCAATCCTGGGCCAATTGGGAAGCCATGGTGTTGCCGCCCTGCCGCAGCCGGCGGTAGAGATCACGCAGGGGTTCGTCCTCCATGGCCAGCTCCCGCAGCTGCTGCAAAAAAAGCGGGTTGGGCTTCATGGCATGGAGCTGCGCCCGGGGGCACTTTGCCTGGATGGCCGCGCTTTCGCCGGACAGCACGTCGCCGTCCAGCAGGACGATATGCTCCCACACATCCTGCAGCTTATCCACATCCGGGGCGCAGAGCACGGTGTTGAAGGCGCGTACGTCCTTCACCTGTCCCAGGGCGGCGTCCGCCAGGGTATCCACCAGCATGGACGCGGCCTTCTCCCTCTCGTGGGCGATGAGCAGCACCCCGCGGCCGCTGTGCATCAGCTTCCGGGCCGCCGCGGGGGTGATGACCTCCACCGGCGGGATTCTGTTATCATTCGCCGCCAGCGCGGTTATTTCCTGCAAAACGCCCCGAAAAAGCACATCCTCCGGGGGCAGCGGGGCCGTGCCCTCCGCCGCCCGCATGGCCTGCACCTGCAGCTGCGCCGTGACGCGGCCCATGAACTCGTTCCGCTCCGGGGAGAAGAGCACGTCCACCATATCCAGGCCCTCATCCGCCAGATGACCCATGGAGAAGGCAATGCCATCCCGCACGGAGTTGCCATCCAGCAGGGAGAGCTTCAGGTGCTGCTGGTCACGGCCCACCTTGCGCATAAGCTGCACCTGGGCGCCCCGGCTCAGAAACACCGGCGCCGGGTTGCCATAGCCCGTGGGCTGCAAAAGGGCCAGAGCGTCGATGAGCTCCAGGTTCACCTGGGCAAGGGGCAGCGAAAGGTCGTATTCCCTGGTGGGCACATAGCAGCGCAGGTCGCAGTTTTCGTTGATATACATGTTCAGCCGCCGCCGCATCTCCGGCACCAGCCCGGCCTGCATCGTCAGGCCTGCCGCCTGCTCATGGCCACCGAAGCGGATGAACAGATCCTTGCAGAGCATCAGCATAGCATGGATATTCACCCCGGGGATGGACCGGCAGCTGCCCACAGCCACATCGCCCTGCCGGCTCAGCACAATGGTGGGGAAATGGTATTTCTCACAGATGCGCCCCGCCGCCAGGCCGATGACGCCGTGGTTCCATTCGTCACCCATGACGATGATCACCCGGTCATTCCGGAAATCGATCTTCTCGGCGATCTCCTGCATGGCCTTCTGGGTAATGTCCTGCTCGATGGCCTGCCGCTGGCTGTTTGCGTCCTCCAGGTGAGAAGCGATGCGCTCGGCCAGCATTTCGTCCCTGGTGGTAAGCAGCGTCACGCCCTGGGCGGCGTCCTCCAGGCGGCCGCCGGCGTTGATGCGGGGCGCCAGGCGGAAGCCCACCTGCCCGGCGCTCACCGGGGGCGTCACGCCGGAGACCGTCAATAGCGCCTTGATGCCCGGCCTGTCGGTGGTGGCCATGGCCTGCAGGCCTTCCCGGACGATGACGCGGTTCTCGTCAATCAGGGGCACAATGTCCGCCACGGTGGCCAGGGCAGCCAGTTCGATGCGGCGGCACACGGCCTCCATGCCCTGCAGGGCCTGGGTCAGTTTCAGCGCCACACCGGCGCCACACAGCCGCCGGAAGGGATAGTCCCCCAAGAGCGGGTTCAGCACCACGTCCGCGGGGGAGGGCGTGTCCGCCAGCTGGTGGTGGTCGGTAACGATCACCGTCATGCCCAGCATCTGGGCCAGTTTCACTTCCTCGTGGTTGGTCACGCCGCAGTCCACGGTGATCAGCAGCTTATGCTCTTTGGCGATCTCCCGCACCGCCTCGCAGTTCAGGCCATAGCCCTCGCCGTGGCGGCTGGGGATGCGGAAGGTCACCCTGCCGCCCATTTCCCCCAGGGTTTCCATCAGGATGGAGGTGGCGCACACGCCGTCCACATCGTAATCACCGTAAATGATCATGCTGTCTCCATCCGCGATAGCCTGGCGGATCAGGCGCACCGCCTTGTCCATGCCGGGCATGAGGAAAGGATCATGCAGATGCTCCAGGCTGGGATGCAGGAAGCGTTCCGCCTTTTCCGGCGTATCAACGCCACGGGTACGCAAAAGAGACGACAGCCACTGGGGCAAATCGCCAATGGGGGAAGCCTCGCGGTCCGTGCCGCGCCTGATGAACTGCAGCATGCGGTCAACTCCAACTGCTCAATAAAAAACGGGGGAACCCTCACGTTGGAAGGTTCCTCCCTGAGGGAACTTGGTTCAGGCCTCTTTGGCCTTCTTATTGCGCTTGGCATTCTCCAGCGCGGCCCAGATATAGCCGTTGATCATGTTGGCAGAGTACGCGCCGGCAAGGATACCCACGATGATGGGCAGGGCAAACTCCTTGATGGCGTTCACGCCCAGGATATACAGGGCGGTGATGGTGATCAGGGTGGTCAGCGTGGTGTTGATGGTGCGGCCCAGGCATTCCTTGATGGAGCGGTTCACCACTTCCACACGGTCCTCGGTGGGCGTCTTGCGGGCATTCTCGCGGATGCGGTCGAAGATCACGATGGTATTGTTGATGGAATAACCCACAATGGTCAGCATGGCAGCGATGAAGGAAGAGTTCATCTGCACCACATTACGCAGGATCACCATGAAGGCCAGCATCATCAGCACGTCGTGGAGCAGGCCGCACACCGCCGCCACGCCGGAGTTGAAATCGAACCGGAAGGCGATGTAAACGAGCATCAGGGCGCTGGCAATCAGCACGGAGAAGAAGGCGTTCTTCAGGAGCGTCGCGCCGGCCACGGGGCCAACGTAGTTCACGTCGCCCACGCGGGTCACAGCGGGATAGGTTGCCTGCAGCCGCTGCTCGAAATCATCCTGCACAGCCTGCACGTCATCCTGGCCCACGGACTTGATACGGATGGTCACTTCATCCTTGCCCGCGCCCTGGGTGGTGACGGTAAATTCCTTCACGCCCATATCCTTGAGCGCATTGGCCACGTCGTTTTCATCGAAGGTGCCGCCCAGGTTATACTGCATGGCCAGGCCGCCGGCGAAATCGATACCCAGGTTGATGCCGGCCCCCAGCAGGGACATCACAATGGCAACCGCCATAATGGCCGCGGAGACCATCAGGCAGATCTTGGAACGATTCTTGATCATCATACCTGCTCCTCCTTCACAGCGATCACACCGGCGGTGAACAGCTTTTCATTGGCAACACCCAGATTGATGATATTGCGCATCAGGAAGCGGGTGACAACAATAGCGGTGAACATGGAAACCACCACGCCCAGCAGCAGCGTCTTGGCAAAGCCCTGGATGGAGCCGGTGCCGTAGATCAGCAGCACCACGGAGGCGATCAGGGTGGTGATGTTGGCGTCCAGCACGGCGGACATGGCGTTCTTGAAGCCGGCGCGGACGGCAGCCTTCAGCGGGCGGCCGTTGCGGACCTCCTCGTTGAAGCGCTCGAAGATAATCACATTGGCGTCCACCGCCATACCGATGCCCAGCACGATGCCGGCCAAACCGGGCAGCGTGAGCTGGATGCCGGGCAGCACAGCCAGCAGCAGGAACAGCAGAATGATGTAAATGCACAGCGTCCAGGAGGCCACCACGCCGTTGAGGCGATAGCGGATGATCATCAGCGCCATCACCAGCGCGATGCCGATCACAGCGGCAGTCACAGAGGTAGACAGCGCATTGTCGCCCAGGGTGGCGGAAACAGTGTCCACCTTCTGCTGCGTCAGCACCAGGGGCAGCGCGCCGGACTGGATCTGCGCAGCGATGGTCTGGGCACGCTCAGCGCTGCCCATGCCCTTGATCACGCCGAAGCCGCCGGTAATGGGTGTATCCACAAAGGGAGCGATCAGCAGTTCACCGTCCAGGTAGATGCTCAGCTGCTGACCGATATTGGCTGCAGTCATGTCCGCGAAGATCCTGGCGCCTTCATCCGTCAGGTTAAAGCCCACCTGATGGTCGCCCCGGTCATATACATAACCGGCGGTTTCCACCATGGAGCCTTCCATGAACACATTGCCGTCGGGCGCTACAAACTCCAGCTTGGCAGGATTGCCAATGAGCTCCAGCACCGCGGCGGGATCCGTCACATCGGGGATCTCCACACGGATGCCGTCGTTACCGATACGCTGCACGGTGCTTTCGGCAAAGCCCTTATCGGTCAGGCGCTTCTGGATCACGCTGATGGTACCCTCCAGCAGAGAGCCGAAATCAGCCTCGGTATCCTCGGGCCGGGCCGCGGAATACTCCACATACACACCGCCCCGCAGGTCAAGGCCCAGGGCCAGGGCTTCGGGCCAGTTGGCCGCGTCGGCGGTGGGCAGCCAGTTCTTGAGCTGATAGCCCCCCAGGGAAACGCCGGTCACGCCCACCACACCCAAAAGGATGGTCAGCGCCAGTACGATAGACAGCGCGATCAAGGACTTTGTTTTGCCATTGGCGCGCCTGCGATTCTTCTTCATTCGCTTGCTTCCTCCTATTATCATATGCTGATGCACATATGAAAGATATTATACCGTTTTCGCGTATGTTCGTCAAGGCGGAGCTTCCCGGTGCGGAATTGCGAATTTTATTGACATTTTCCTCACAATGCACTATGCTATTGCTGTATGCGTTAATTGCACCTACACGAACAGGAGGTTGCTTTTTCTATGAATAAACCCGTTGTTTTGGTTGTGATGGACGGCGTGGGCGAAACCCCCGAAACCCTGGGCAACATGGTCCTCTCCGCCACCACCCCCACCCTTGACGAGCTCAAGGCCAACAATCCCTGGCAGATCATCAAGGCTCACGGTGCCGCCGTCGGCCTGCCCTCTGACGACGATATGGGTAACTCCGAGGTGGGCCACAACGCCCTCGGCTGCGGCCAGATCTACTCCCAGGGCGCCAAGCTGGTGAACGAGTCCATCGAATCCGGCAAGATCTACACTTCCGAGGCCTGGAAGGACCTGGCCGGCAACTGCAAGCAGAACGGCTCCACCATGCACTTCATCGGCCTGCTTTCCGATGGCAACGTGCACTCCAACATCAGCCACCTGATCGCCATGCTTGGTCAGGCCAAGGCTGAGGGCATCGCCCGTGTGCGCTGCCACATCCTGCTGGACGGCCGCGACGTGCCCGCCACCTCCGCCCTGGACTATGTCCAGCAGCTGGAGGACGTGCTGGCTACCCTGAACGACGCCACCTTCGACGGCAAGATCGCCTCCGGCGGCGGCCGCATGCAGGTCACCATGGACCGCTACCAGGCCAACTGGGCCATGGTCAAGGCCGGCTGGGAAACCCATGTCCACGGCGAGGGCCGTCAGTTCGCCTCCGCCAAGGAAGCCATCGAGACCTACCGTAGCGAGCTGGGCGTCATCGACCAGGATCTGCCCGCCTTTGTCATTGCCGAGAACGGCCAGCCCGTGGGCAAGATGAACGACGGTGATTCCGTGATCCTCTACAACTTCCGCGGCGACCGCGCCCAGGAGATCTCCATGGCCTTCGACGGCGACGAGACCTTCGCCCACTTCGACCGCGGCGTGGTGCCCCAGGTGAAGTACGCCGGCATGCTGCAGTACGACGGCGACCTGAACATCCCCAAGGCTTTCCTGGTGAATCCCCCGGAAATCCGCCACACCCTCACCGAGCTGCTGGTGGAAGCAGGCATCCCCGAGTATGCCTGCTCCGAAACCCAGAAGTATGGCCACGTGACCTATTTCTGGAACGGCAACCGCTCCGAGAAATTCTCCGAGACCCTCGAAGACTGGGACGAGGTGCCCTCCGATGTGCGCTCCTTTGACGAGTGCCCCTGGATGAAGGCCACCGAAGTCACCGACCTGGTCATCGCCGCGCTGGAAAAGGGTAAGTACGGCTTCATCCGCTGCAACTTCCCCAATGGCGACATGGTAGGTCATACCGGCAACGTGCTGGCCACCGAGATCGCTGTGGAAACCGTTGACCTGTGCCTTGCCCGCATCAAGAAGGCCTGCGACGAAAACGGCGCCATCCTGCTGGTCACCGCCGATCACGGCAACGCCGACCAGATGCTGGAGAAGAACAAGAAGGGCGGCATCGCTCCCCGCACCGCCCACAGCCTGAACCCCGTGCCCTTCATCGTCTACGATAAGGACCAGAAGCACGAGCTGAAGGAAGGCAACCACTTCGGCCTGGCCAATGTGGCCCCCACCGTAGCCGCCCTCCTGGGCCTGAAACCCTACGACTGCTGGGAAGAATCCATGCTCAAGTAACCAGAGGGCTCTGCCCTCTGGACTCCCGCCAAAGGGGCTTTGCCCCTTTGGAAACCCCAGTCAGGGCGCTCAACA
>JAFVVG010000037.1 GCA_017502305.1 Clostridia bacterium
CACCAACATGTATAAAACGCAACAAAAAACGACCGGATTTCACTTGAAATCGGTCGTTTTGCTGGTCGAAGTGGCGGGATTCGAACCCGCGGCCTTTTGGTCCCGAACCAAACGCGCTACCAAACTGCGCTACACCTCGGTCAAAAAATCGCAAGCATTCATGGATTGCACACGGGGATAAAAAAGCTGGAGCCGATAAGGGGACTCGAACCCCTGACCTACTGATTACGAATCAGTCGCTCTACCGACTGAGCTATATCGGCACAACCAGCACATGCTATTATAGCAAAGGTTCCGTGGTTTGTCCAGCCCCTGGGGAAAAGTTTTTCAGGGTGGGAAAACGGGCAAGAATTGACCAGCGTTTTTTGCAACATAAGCATAGTCACGTCTGGGGGATTCTGGTATAATGTGTGCAAGTTGTTGCGTCTACAACCATATCATTTCGGAGGTGTTATGATGGATAAGTTTGCTCATCGTAAAGCCCAAAGCGTTATCACCCTCAAGGATGCCCAGGGCAATGTGATGCCCGGCCGCAAGGTGCAGTTCGATCTGACCAAGCATGAATTCCTCTTCGGTACCGGCGCGTTCTGGTCCGCTCCTTTGGCGGATCCTTCCACCAAGCCGGAGCACAAGGCCTATCTGGAAAAGATCTGGGAAAGCTGGCAGAAGCTGTTCAACTATGGCACGCTGTCCTTCTATCAGGGCCGCTACGAGCCCCAGGAAGGCGTGACCATGGAAGTGCCCACCATGCATGGCGCACGGTTCCTCAAGGAGCATGGCGTGACCACCAAGGGTCATCCCCTGTGCTGGCATACCGTGGCCGCCAAGTGGCTCATGGGCCGCACTCCCGAAGAGGTGCTGGAGAACCAGCTGCATCGCATCCGCCGCGAGGTTTCTGCCTTCAAGGGTGTGACGGATATGTGGGACGTGATCAACGAGGTGGTCATCATGCCCATCTTCACCGCGGAAGAAAACGCCATCACTCCCCTGTGCCAGAAGCTGGGCCGCGTGGGCCTGGTGAAGGCCGTGTTTGATGAGGCCCGCAAGACCAATCCCGACGCCACCCTGCTGCTGAACGACTTCAACACCAGCGAGAAGTATCGCGAGCTGATCGAGCAGTGCCTGGAAGCCGGCGTGCCTATGGACGTCATCGGCATCCAGAGCCACCAGCACCAGGGCTTCTGGGGCATGGAAAAGCTGCACGAGGTGCTGGACCGCTTTGCCAGCTTCAACATGCCCATGCATTTCACCGAGAACACCTTCGTTTCCGGCGACCTGATGCCCCCGCACATTGTTGACCTGAACGACTGGCAGGTGCCCGAGTGGCCCACCACCCCCGAAGGCGAGGAGCGCCAGGCCCAGAACTGGCTGGACATGGCCGATACCCTGTTCGAGCATCCTCTGGTGGAAGCCATGACTGGCTGGGACTACATCGACGGCGCCTGGCTGGGCGCTCCCTCTGGCCTGGTGCGCAAGGACGGCAGCTGCAAGCCTGCCTGGCACGCCCTGGACCAGCGCATCAACCACGACTGGAGCACCCACGTTACCCTGATGACCGACGAAAACGGTCAGGTGACCCTGGATGGCATCCGAGGCGAGTACACCCTGAAGGTGGACGGCCAGGAGGCCAAGCTGACCCTGAAGAAGGATCAGCCCGAACTGACCGTGCAGCTGTAATGAAATGAGCAACGCCCTCTGCATGATGGAGTGTCATGCAGAGGGCGCTTTTGTGTGGCGATGCAGATGTTGACTTACTCAATCCAATTCTCATTCTTCTGATCGCAAGGCACCTTGATCAGCTTGAAAATGACAAAAATGAAGGAAAGAATAATGCCGTAAGCAAAGCCGAATATATGCGTTAAGACAGACGACCAATTATCATTGGCTATGATGAAATAGATGATTGTTATCAACGCATCTATTCTATACCATTTGAACTTGAACTGTTCCGGGAAACGCAGATAGCACACCATAAGGGCAGCGATCAGCGCAAAGATTCCCCCAGATGCACCACCGCCATAGCTGGGCTCGGCGCTTGAAACAATCCAGGAAAATGTTATGCCGGCAAATAGATCGCTGACGGAGAAAAAGAACAGGGTTTTCCATTTGCCGATAAAGGGGCTTATCAAAGAGCCAACGGCCAACAAGCCAATGATGTTGCCAAATAAATGGTACAACCCATAGTGAAGAAATGAACAGGTAAACCACCTGTAATATTCTCCATTCATGAACCTCAGGCTGCAAGAGCCAAGCAGATCATTGATTTCTGGCTTGATTTCTTTTGCGATATAGACGGCGATAAAGCAGATGGATAGAACAATAGCAACCGCATTATACTGAATCCATCTGAACAATTTTGTACGCATGATGTTGCTCCTTGTGTTCGTTTATCCTTACCGATGCTCCAACGCCTCTGAATGGTAGGGGTGTAACGCCACAAAGGTCAGCTGGCTTGTTCGATGCCGTGGCTTCGCACGAAGGGTTCCTCTTAATGCCTCTTCTTCAGCACTTCCCACACATCCCGCATGGGCACGCCCTGCTGATAGAGCAGCACCGCCAGGTGGTAGAGCAGATCGGCGGCCTCGCCGGCCAGGCCGTCGGCGTCACCCTTGATGGCGGCGATGATGGTCTCGCTGGCTTCCTCGCCCACCTTTTTGCAGATTTTCTCCGCGCCCTTGTCCAGCAGATAGTTGGTGTAGCTGCCTTCCTTGGGGTTGGCGGCGCGGTCGGTAATGGTCTTCTCCAGCGTGTCCAGGATGGCGGCGGTGGCGGGCATGTCGCCCTGAAGGACCGGGTTGTGGAAGCAGGTGTACTCGCCGGTGTGGCAGGCGGCGCCGGTCTGTTCCACCTGCATGAGGATGGAATCGCCGTCGCAGTCATAGTGCAGGCTGATGACCCGCTGCAGGTGACCGCTGGTGGCGCCTTTGCGCCAAAGCTCCTGGCGGCTGCGGCTGTAATAGGTGGCGTAGCCGCTTTCCAGGGTAGCGTTGAGGGATTCGGCGTTCATGTAGGCCTGCATCAGCACCTGGCCGGTATAGGCGTCCTGAGCGATGGCGGGCACAAGGCCACGGCTGTCGTAGCGGATGGCGGAAAGGTCGGCGGCGGTGGCCACGGGGGCGGAGTTTTTCACCATCAGGTCATACTGCTCCGGGGTCACGATGCCCTTGAGGGTTTCCATAGCCTGGGCGTATTGGTTCTCGTAACCATAGAAGGTGTCCTTGGGCTGCAGCTTGAAGCCCAGGGAAATGTACAGCGGGATGGCCTTCCAGCTGTAAGGCTGGGTATGCAGGTACACCGGGGCAGCGTTGTCTTCCCGCCGGAAAAAGCGAAGCACATGCTGCGCCAGGGCACGGCCCAGGCCGCGGCGGCGGTGATCGGCCCGCACCACCAGCCAATGCAGCGCACGCACCCCAACGCCCCGGGGATCATCCTCCCAGGCGATGGCGCTGCCCACAACCTCGCCCTCCGGTGATACGGCGAAGAATACCCGCTCCGGATCCCAGCCGGGGTTGGTCAGATAACGCCGGGCAAAATCGGCCTTGGCCTCATCGGCGGTGGCGAAATCGCCAATGCCGCATTCCAGCGCAGCCCAGGCGGCCTCATCGCCGCTCTGATAGGTGCGGATGGCGTAACCCTCGGGCAGCTTCACTTCCATGGGCAGGATGCGGTCGCAGCGCATGATGGTATGGTAAAAGGGAATGGTCTTGTCCAGCATAAATTACTCCTTGTTGGCTTCGAGTGCCTCTTCTAAGGTGAATGCGTTTTCGTAGAGGGCTTTGCCCAGGATGGCGCCGGCGCAGCCAGCGGCGCGGAAATCGGCAAGATCCTTCAGGCAGCTCACGCCGCCGGAACCGATAATTTCCATGCCGGTTTCTTCCACCAGCCTGCGGGTGGCTTCCACGTTGGGGCCCTGCATCATGCCGTCGCGGCTGATGTCGGTGTAGATAATGGTGGTCACGCCCAGGGCCTTCATTTGCAGGGCCAGCTCGGCAGCGGTCATATCAGCGGTGGAGACCCAGCCCCGGAGGGCCACCTTGCCGTTCTTAGCATCGATGCCCACGGCGATGCGGCCGGGATAAGCGGCGCAGGCCTCACGGACCAGCTCCGGATTCTCCGCCGCGGCGGTGCCGATGATGCACCGCTGCACGCCGGCCTCCATACGCAGGCGGATGTCCTCCATGGTGCGCAGGCCGCCGCCCAGCTCCACTGGGCCGTCAAAAGCGGCCACGATTTCTTTCAGCAGGGGCAGGTGCTGGGTTTTTCCGTCAAAAGCAGCCCCCAGGTCTACCAGGTGCAGCCAGTCAGCGCCCTTGGCGCGCCACTTGCGGGCTAATTCGACGGGATCGCCGTAGATGGTCACGTCCTCACGCTTGCCCTGGCGCAGGCGCACAGCCTGGCCGTCAAGCAGATCAATGGCAGGATAAAGAATCATATGCTCGAAGCCTCCTTAATCCAACGCACCCTTGGTAGACAGCACGCCGGTGACCCGGGGATCCATCGCCATGGCGTCCCGCAGGGCCAGGCCAAAGGCCTTGAACATGGCTTCCAGCTTGTGGTGGTCGTTGCGGCCGGCCGGTACATTCAGGTGCACCGTAAGCCCGGCATTAACTGTCACTGCCCGGAAAAACTCCTCGGCCATCTGGGTACCCATATCGCCGCAGCGCAGGGTGGCAAAATCGGCGGTAAAGGCCAGATAGGGCCGTCCGCTGATGTCAATGGCGGCGAAGGCCAGGGCTTCGTCCATGGGCATGTAGGCGGAACCAACCCGGCGGATGCCTGCACGGTCGCCCAGGGCGTCCCGGATGGCCTTGCCCAGGCAGATGCCAATGTCCTCGATGGTGTGGTGCTCATCCACGTACAGGTCGCCCTTGCAGGTGACCTCCAGATCCATCAGCGCAAATCGGCTGAAGGCATCCAGCATGTGGTCAAAGAACCCCACGCCGGTATCCAGCTGGGTCTTGCCGGAACCATCCAGATTGATGGTCAGGCTAATGTTGGTTTCCTTGGTTTCCCGGACAATGGTAGCAGTACGCATGATGAGCACTCCTCAATAAACGTTGTCAAAGCAGCTTGCGTGCGTCGCGGCGCTCCCGTTGAGCGCCGTGACCCCTGCCTATACAGCACAAGCATGCTTGTCCCGAAGGGGAGTCGAGAGGGCCGAAGGCCCTTCGCGGGGTGCAGGGGCAGAGCCCCCTGCCGGGTTGTCAGGGCAGAGCCCTGACTGTCACCCCGTGATTTCCTTGCCGAAGCGGATGGCGACAGCGTTGGCGTGGGCGTCCAGGCCTTCCTGCTTGGCCAGGAGGATTACCTGATCGGCCACCTTTTCCAGCTCCTGGTGGGTGCAGCAGATGAGGCTGGACTTCTTTACGAAGTCATCCACGTTCAGGGGAGAGAAGAAGCGGGCGGTGCCGCTGGTGGGCAGCACATGGTTGGGGCCGGCGAAGTAATCGCCCAGGGGTTCGGGGGACCAGTGGCCCATGAAAATGGCGCCGGCGTTGTCGATGAGGGGCATCAGGGCGTAGGGCTCGGCTACGCAAAGTTCCAGGTGTTCGGGAGCGATCTGGTTGGCGATGTCGGCACAGGTGGGCAGGTCGTCGCAGACAACGATGGTGCCATGGGCCGTCAGGCTCTGGAGAATGACCTCCTGGCGGGGCAGCAGGGCGGTCTGGCGGGCCAGCTCCGCGTCCACGGCGTTGGCCAGGGCTTCGGAATCGGTGACCAGAATGGCGGCGGCGAAGGGGTCGTGCTCGGCCTGGCTGAGCAGGTCGGCGGCCACGTAGGCGGGATTGGCGGTGTCGTCGGCGATGACCAGCACCTCGCTGGGGCCGGCCACCATGTCGATGCCCACGTGTCCGAAGACCTCGCGCTTGGCGTTGGCGACGTAGATGTTGCCCGGGCCGGTGATCTTGTCCACCCGGGGAATGCTTTCGGTGCCGAAGGCCAGGGCGGCTACGGCCTGGGCGCCGCCCACCTTGTAGATCTTATCCACACCTGCGATGTCCGCGGCGGCCAGGGCCAGGGGATAGCTGACACCGCCATCCTTGCCGGGAGGCGTGACCATGATGATCTCCTTCACGCCGGCCACCTTGGCGGGCAGCACGTTCATCAGCACGCTGGAGGGATAGGCCGCCGTGCCGCCAGGGACGTACACGCCCACGCGGGAGAGGGGGGTGATCTTCTGGCCCAGGGCGATGCCGGGCTGGAAGTCGATCCAGGTATTCTGCTTCTGCTTCTCGTGGAAAAGGGTGATGCGGCGGGCAGCTTCGCGCATGGCCTCCAGCCACTCGGGGGTGGCGGCGGCGTAGGCTGCGTCAATCTCCTCGCGGGTGACCTGCACGGTTTCGGCGGTGAGCTGCACCTTGTCAAAGCGGGCGGTGTAATCGAACAGGGCGGTGTCGCCCTCGGTGCGGACACGCTGGACGATCTCCTTCACACGGGCGGAAATGTCGTCATTTTGCAGCTGGCTGCGCTCCATGACCCGGGCCTTCAGGGAGGCGGCGTCGGAGGATTTGAGGATCGGGATCATATCTGTCACTCCTTCAGAAGCTCCACCTGGGCGGTAAGACCGTCGATCAGGGAGCGGATGCGTTCACGCTTGGTTTTCAGGGAGACCCGGTTGCACACCAGCCGGGCGGAGACGTCGCACACGTCCTCCAGCACGCTCAGGCCGTTGGCCTTGAGGGTGGAGCCGGATTCGACGATATCGAGGATGACGTCGCTCAGGCCGATCACCGGGCCCAGCTCCACAGAGCCGTGAAGCTCGATGATCTCGATGGTCTGACCCTTGCTGTCATAAAAGCTGCGGGCGACCCGGGGGTATTTGGTGGCCACGCGGAAGGTGGCCCGGGTAACGGGGGAGTTGCTGCGGTCGGCATAGCCGGCAATGCACAATTTGCACTTGCCGAAGGTCAGGTCCAGCACCTCGTAAAGGGGGCGGCCGGACTCCAGCAGGGTATCCTTGCCCACCACGCCCAGGTCGGCTACGCCATGATCCACATAGGTGGGTACGTCGCTGGGCTTGACGAGAATAAAGCGGATGTTGTTTTTCTTGTCCCACAGCACCAGCTGGCGGCCGGGGTTGCGGGGGTCGGAACAATCAATGCCCAGGTTTTCCAGCAGGGTGAAGGTCTGCTCGGCCAGGCGGCCCTTGGCCAGGGCCAGGGTGATCATATCCTGCATGTTATTCGGCCTCCTTCCGCCAGTTCTTCACGCCGTCGCGGCTGATGTACACGGCTTCCCGGGTGAGACCCTGCTGGGCCTTCAAGTGCATTTCACCGGGGGTGGCGCCATACTGCAGGGAAACGCTCACGCCGCGGTGTCGCTCTTCCCGGGCATAGGCGATGGCCGCGCTGAGGGAGCCGGCGTCGAAGCCCACCATCTTGTCCGGGATGGGGGCATCGAAGGTCTTGCCCTGGCGCTCCAGGGCGATGAGCAAAAGCTTCAGGGAAACGGCGAAGCCCGTGGCGGGCATCTCGCGGCCAAACCGGGCGGGGAGGCCGTCATAGCGGCCGCCGGAAAGCAACGGCTGGCCCAAATCGGCGGTCATGCCGCGGAAAATGGTGCCGGAATAATAGTTGGCCTCATGCACCATACCCAGGTCGATGGTCAGGTACTGTTCACAGCCATATTCACGAAGGATGTCGATGATCTGCCGCAGGCTGCTGATGGAAGCGCGGCACAGGGCGTGATTGGTGAGGGCGGCGGCTTCATCCAGCACGGAGGCGTCGCCGAAAAGCTGGGGCAGCCGCATGAGCCGCCGGGTCACGTCCTTGCTGACGGAGAGCTTTTCCAGGTACAGCTGCATGCCCAGGGCGTTCTTCTGCTCGGTAAGCTCCCGCATCACGGCGCTCTGCTCGGGGGTCAGGCCCGCCTCCTGCATGAAGCCGTCGAAGAAGCCTGCCTGGCCCAGCTCGATCTGGAAATCCTTCAATCCCGCAGCCTTCAGACATTCGATGGCCAGGGCGATGACCTCCGCGTCGGCTTGGGGGCTGCCTTCGCCCATGAGCTCCACGCCGGCCTGGGTTTCCTCGCACAGCATGGAGAGGGTGTCCCGCTCATAATGGGTGGCGGACTGCATATAGCACAGCCGGAGGGGGAGCCCCTCACTGCGGAGCTTGCCCGCGGCCAGGCGTACGGCGGGAATGGTGGAATCGGGCCTGACAGCCAGCACCCGGCCTTTGCTGTCGAAGGTTTTCCACACCGCCTCAGGCCGGAAGCCGTAGGTGGGGTCGTCCAGGGCGTCGTAGTTTTCCAGGATAGGGGTTTCCACCTCCTGGTAGCCATGAAGGGTAAACAGCTGGCGCAGGTGCTGCTCCAGGCGGCGCTTGCGCGCGCACTCGCCGGGCAGGGTGTCCTGCATGCCGCTGGGAATCTGAAGCTTACGACTTTCCATGGATGCGCCTCCGATAATTTAGTGCGATAAAGTGATAACGTGGTGAATTATACCCTATTGACAGAAGAATGTCAATAGGGAAACATGAAATGAAGGAAAGGATTGCGGGTTAACGGTGAAAAAGCTCTTTCACAGCAGCGTAGCTCAGCTTGGGGCGGCGGTATTCATCCATAAGGCCTTTGTTGTTCATGCATTTGGGCCGGCTGGCAAAGCTGCCGTCGTCCAGGCGGATATCAGCAAACTGCCATAGGATTATGCCGGCGGTCTCCGGATGGGCCATCACGGCGCTGATCTGCTCCCGGAGAATGGCGGCCTGGCGTTCCTCGGACCATTTGGCCTGCCCGAAGGGGTCGTGATAGCCTGCAATGGCGCCTGCACCGATTTCGCTGACGATAAAGGGCTTGCCCGCCCCGCCGTGCTGGTTGATCCATGTCTTGATGCCGCCAAGGTAATCGCTCACCGGGGTATCGTGATACCAAAGGGGATACAGGTTCATGCTGACCACGTCCATATCCGCCAGCACCTGGCTGGTGGTGCGGCCCAGCAGCGCGGCGGTCATGGGGCGGGAGGCGTCCAGCTCGTGAATCCTGCGGAAGCACTGGCGGTAGATGGCGGCGCCCTCATCATGCTCGTCGTCGCATTCATTGAGGCAGCCCCAAAGAATGATGCTGGGGTGGTTGCGGTGCTGGGCGATCATTTCATCGATGCAGAGCATGGTCTGCTCCATGAAAGCCGGATGCTGCATCTGCTGAAGACTCAATCCACGGGCGTGGGCCTCCTCCCAGACCATCAGGCCGTATTGGTCGCACAGGTCCAGGAACCGGGGATCGTTGGGGTAGTGGCAGGTGCGCACCAGGTTGCAGCCCAGATCCTTCATCAGCTGCACGTCCTGTACCATGGCTTCCACGGGAACGGCGCAGCCGAACTGGGCATACTCCTCATGGCGGTTCACACCCTTGATCAGGATGGGTTCGTCGTTGAGCAGCAGCCTGCCGCCCTCCGCCTTCACCTCGCGGAAGCCGAAGCGGTCCCGCAGGTCGTCGGCAGGCTCGCCCTCCAGCCAGAGCACAGCCTCGGCAGTATAAAGCTGGGGATTCTCCGGCGTCCAGGGTGTCACACCAGGGGCCATGAGCTCGGCGGTGAGGGTGATTTCTCCCCGGGCGGACAGGCTGCGCCGTTTCCAGCTCACGGCGCCGGGGCCGGCCTTCAGCTCCACGTCAACGGTCTGATCTTCATCGCTGATGCTGCGCAGGGCAACCTCCACCTGGGCCAGCCACATGCGGCCGCGGCGCTTAGGTGTTACATGAAGCCGGGTGATATAGGCGCTGCCCAGCTGCTCTACGGTAACGGGCCGGGTGATGCCGCCGTAGGAGTAATAGTCGTTGGGTACATGGAGAGCGGAATCGCCGCCGAAAAGGTTGTCCACCTCCACCCGCAAGGTATGCCGGCCAAAGGGGACGTCCTCCGCCAGGCAGTCGAAGGCGGTGTAGGCGCCGTAATGCCGGGCCAGGAGCCGATCATCCAGAAAAACCTTGGCCCGGAAGCTGACGCCGCCGAAAACAAACCGCAGCGTGCCGCCGCAGTTCAGCTGCTTTTCATATACGGCGCGGCCCCGGTAGTTCTTCAGCCCGGGAATACTCTCCCACGCTCCGGGGACAAGCGCGTTCACAGGCTGGGAAAGACCGCCCGGATCAAGGGTGGTGAAGGTCCACACGGGGGTGGGTTCGCAAACCTTGCGCAAGCCGTGAGTGGTGATGATGCGATCCATGGCGACGACCTCGCTTATCAATCAGAATAGCAAGTAAATTATACCATGGCGGCGGTGCGGAGGCAACAGAAAAAGCTCCCCGTGAGGGGAGCCTGGAAAAACAGGGTCAGGGCTTTTCGATGCGCTTGATGGAGGTGATGACGGGCTGGTTGCCCTTGGCCACGGTACCGTTGTTATCGGTCACGGGGGTCTGGTCGCACAGGGCGTCCACCACTTCCATGCCGGTCAGCACCTTGCCGAAGGCAGCGTAGGCGCCGTCCAGGTGGGGAGCGTCCTGGTGCATGATGAAGAACTGGGAGCTGGCGCTGTCCGGCAGGTAGGAACGGGCCATGCTCAGCACGCCGCGGGTGTGCTTCAGGTTGTTCTGCACGCCGTTCTGGGCAAACTCGCCCTTGATGGTCTTTTCAGAGCCGCCGGTGCCGTTGCCCAGGGGATCGCCGCCCTGCACCATGAAGCCGGAAATGATCCGGTGGAAGGTCAGGCCATCGTAGAAGCCGCTGTCCACCAGCTCCAGGAAGTTGGCCACGGTGATGGGGGCCGCATCGGCATAGAGCTCGGCGGTGATGGTACCGAAGTCCTTCACGTCGATCTGCACATAATGGGTGCCGGTAACGCTGCCGGCGGGGGCCTGCTGGCCGCCGCGGGTCAGGGCGACAACGCCGATGATCAGGGCCACCACAGCCACGGCGATGATCGCCAGGTGCATGGGGGTAAGCTTGGACTTTGCTTTCTTTGCCATAATTATTCTCCTTTACTTGGCGCCGCCGAAGGTATTGCTCAGGTCGGCAACCACGGCCTCGACGGTGGTGGTCTTGTGACGGGAAGTGGCGATGCGCTTCTTCAGCTCCTCGTAGAACAGATCCTCGTCGATGGGCAGCTCCACTTCCTTGCCCAGGAAGGCAGAAAGATGCATGGCGTTGGAGAGCATCAGGCCGTTGATGCCTTCGCGGCCGTCGGCGATCAGCGGCTCGCCGCGGAGGATCGCGCCGCCCCAGGCGTTGATGACGCCGTTGTGCTGCTCGTTTTTGCCGTCAGTCTCCACCTGGATATCCGTGGCGGGCATGCAGGCGAAGCCTTCCTTGCAGGTGGCGGTCCATTCCTGCTCGGTAACGCTGAATTCCTTCAGCTCGATGCCGCCGTAGGTCACCACCAGCTTGGCCTTGTCCATCATGATCTCAAAGCGGTTGGTGCCGTGGGCGTCGCCGGTGGTGGTGACGAACACGCCGGTGGCGCCGTTTTCGTATTCCACATAGGTGGTCACGTCGTCTTCCACCTCGATGTCGTGCCACTTGCCGAATTTCATGTGGGTCTGCACCTTCACGGGCATGCCGCAGATCCACTGCCACAGGTCCAGCTGATGGGGGCACTGGTTCAGCAGCACGCCGCCGCCCTCGCCCGCCCAGGTGGCGCGCCAGGCGCCGGAATCGTAGTAATACTGGGTGCGGTACCAGTCGGTGATGATCCAGTTGGTGCGGCGGATCTGGCCGTATTTGCCGCTCTGCACGATCTCGCGGGCCTTGCGGTAAACGTGGTTGGTGCGCTGGTTGAACATCAGGCCGAAGATCACCTCGGGGTGCTGGTCGGCCACTTCCATCATTTCACGGACCTGCTTGGTGTATACGCCGGCGGGCTTTTCAACCATGACGTGGAGGGAACGCTTCATGCACTCGATAGCCAGGGTGGGATGGTCATAGTGGGGCGTGGCCACCAGGCAGGCGTCGATGAGGCCGCTGTCCAGCATGGCGATGGCGTTATCGAAGAACGCCACGTTCTCGCCCAGGCGCTTGGCGGCCCAATCCTTGCGGGCGGGATTGATGTCCGCCACGGCGGTCAGCACAAAATCGGGGCATTCGCCGTCCACCACACGGCAGGCGTGGCCGCTGCCCATGTTGCCGATGCCGATGATACCAAGACGAATCTTCTTTTCCATGAAATTCTCCTCCTTGATTACAGCAGTGCTTTCAATGCGTCGCAGGCGGCGTCAAAGGCGGCGTCGCTGCTTTCGTAGCTGAAGGGGTCGATCTTGGTTTCTTCTCCGGCCCTTTCCAGGTCCTTCAGGCCCGCGAACACCGTCAGATGGGGCTCGATGGTCACAGCGCTGCCGCCACGGGCACGGAAATCATCCAGAATGGCCTTCACATGGCCGATACCCTTGCCGGCGGGCACCACATGGCCGTCAGCCAGGGCGTCTTTGATGTGCAGATACCTGGTGCGGTCCGCCAGCAGCTTCCAGCCCTCCAGCGTATCCTGTCCGGACTGGATGTAGTTGGCGGGGTCGAAGATGTTGGCCAGGGCGGGGAAGATATCCAGCAGCTCCCGGCAGCGGGGCGCCACATCGCCGTAGATGCCCTTCTCGTTCTCGTGGCAGAGGGTCACGCCGGTGCCCTGGGCGGCTTCGATCATCTGGCCCATCTGGTCGATGACCTTCTGCCGCCAGGGAGCGATATCATTTCCGGGCATGTAGAAGGAGAACATGCGCAGGTTTTTTGCGCCCAGCACATCCGCCAGGGCCAGCACATGGCGCAGTTTTTCCAGGTGGGCGGGGAAATCGCCGTCCACGATGCCGATCTTGCCGATGGGGGAGCCCATGCTCCACACGGTAAGGCCGTTATCGTCCAGCTTGCGGCGCACCTCGCGGGCTTTCTCAATGGTGATGTCGGCGATGTTCTGGCCGTCCACACCACGGATTTCCAGGCCCTGCAGGCCATTGCGGCGCAGGGCGGCGATCTGTCCGTCGATGAGCCCGCAGGCTTCATCGGCAAAGGCATAGATGTTCATGGGCGATCCTCCTTTTGTTTGTACAGGCGTAAAACAAGATAGCCATCGTTGTCTGTTCCAACCTGGGTAAAGCCTGCGCTCAGGTGCAGGCGCAGGGCTGGATTACGGGTGGATTCGAAATTGTTTTCCAGGTAGCCGATCTCCTTGTGGGAGAAGGCGCGGGCGATCAGCAGTTGCAGGGCCTGGGCGCCATAGCCCTTGCCCCGGTGGGCAGCGTGAATCACCACGCCCATGCCCGCGCCGTGACCATACCAGCAGACCTCACCCACCAGCGTGCCGTCCTCCGCAGCGACATAGCCGCAGAAGCGCTCCGGCTCGCAATCTGTCCAGCGGGCAAGCCAGGCGTCCCAGCTTTCCTGGGGGAAGGGGAGCGTGCCGTCCGGCGGAGACCAGGGCGCATTGTAGGCCATGGTGGCGGCATCGGCCAGCAGGGCCTGCCGGAAAGGCATATGCTCCCGGCCGGCGGGGATCAGGGTGAGCATGGGTCAGTCCTCCAAATGTTTCCGGAAGGGAAGGTAGCCGTTGGCCAGCAGCTCCGGCATGGAAAGCTCCCGCACGGAGACCTTTCCGGTGGAGCGGGTGGCGTCCACGATGCGGACGATATTGTGCTCCGGGTCGGCGAAGGCCATAAAGAACATCACATGGCTGCCGGGCTTGGCAAGAATATCGCCGGGCAGAAGCAGGTCGGTGCTGGGCAGCTGGTCAGCCACGGCAGGAATCTCCCGCGTGCTGATGCGCCGGGGAAGTTCCCAGCAGATGCACAGCAGTCCGGAGCAGTCCACGCCCACACATTCCCGGCTCACAGGCGCGGGCTTGGTGTGAGGCACATTGCCAGCGTATTTCCCGCAAGACAGGCCGGCGTCGAAGTCATCAATGGTGGAGGCTCCGCCCCAGCAATAGGGGATCCCCACATTCTCACCCACTTGCCACCAGCCGCCATGGGCCGCATCGGGGGTGTGGATGTCCTGGGTGTGGCAAATATGTTCCGGGCGGGCATGCCAGGTGTGGGATGCGTAGCGCAGCGCCGTGTCGATGATCTCGTGGCGCTGCATATCAATCCTCCAGCTGCCTGCGGGCGTTGTCGATGGCCAGCTGCACCATGTCCGGGGCGGGGGCGCCGGGGATGCGGCGCTTCTCCACGCAGCTCAGCATGCTCAGGTCGTCGAACACATCCTCCTCAAACACGGGGGAGAAGAGCTTCAGCTCCTCCAGGGTCAGGTCCAGCAGGGCTTTGTTCTCATTCAGGCAGTGGGCCACCAGGCGGCCAACAACGGCATGGGCGTCACGGAAGGCCACGCCTTTTTTGACCAGGTAGTCGGCGCAGTCGGTGGCGTTGGTGAAGCCGCCGGAAGCGCCCCGCTCCATGTTTTCCTTGCGGAAGATCACCGTGCGCAGCATGGCGGTGAACACGGTGAGACCCTTCACCAGGGTGTCGCGGGCATCGAAGAAGGCTTCCTTGTCCTCCTGCATGTCCTTGTTGTAAGCCAGGGGCAGGCCCTTCATGGTGGTGAGCAGGGCCATCAGGTCACCGTACACACGGCCCGTCTTGCCGCGGATCAGCTCCGCCACGTCGGGGTTCTTCTTCTGGGGCATGATGGAGGAACCGGTGGCGTAGGCGTCGTCCATTTCCACAAAGCGGAACTCGTTGGTGTTCCAGATGATCAGCTCCTCACAGAAGCGGCTCAGGTGCATCATGCAGATGGAGGCTGCGGAGAGGTAATCCAGCAGGAAATCACGGTCGGCCACGCCGTCCAGGCTGTTCTGGCTGATGGAGGAGAAGCCCAGCAGCTCGGCCACGCGCTCGCGGTTGAGGGGATAGGTGGTGCCGGCCAGGGCGCCGGAGCCCAGGGGCATCACATCGGCGGCGCGGTAGGCGGCCTGGAAGCGGGTGCGATCCCGCAGGAACATCTGGGCATAGGCCATCATGTGGTGGGCCAGGGTGATGGGCTGGGCCTTCTGCATGTGGGTGTAGCCGGGCATGATGGTATGCAGGTTCTCCTGGGCGTGGGTGAGGATAGCGTCCAGCAGGTCCTCCAGCATGGCCACGGTTTCCTGGCAGGCCAGCTTGGCGTACATGCGCACGTCCAGGGCCACCTGATCGTTGCGGCTGCGGCCGGTGTGCAGTCGCTTGCCGGCCTCGCCGATGCGCTGGGTCAGGATGGTTTCCACGTTCATGTGGATGTCCTCGGCGTCCACCATCCATTCGATCTTGCCTTCCTTCACATCCTCCAGGATGCCCTTCAGGCCCTCAACGATCTTGTCGGCGTCCGCCTGCGGGATGATGCCCTGTTCGCCCAGCATGGTGGCATGGGCAATGGAACCGGTGATATCCTGCTCCGCCAGGCGCTGGTCAAAGGATATGCTGGAATGGAAATCATCCACCAGGTTATCGGTGGATTTGGAAAAACGGCCTCCCCAAAGCTTCATAACAGGAGTTCCCCCTTTGGTATCAATCATAGCATCCTTTAGTATAGCAAAGAATGCGCTTTTGTTCAATGTGATAAAGCTAAAAAGAAACATATTTGCAATATTGCCCCAGTTGAAAAAAAGAGATATAATAGGGATAAGGAAGATTGTTTTTTATAAAGGAGCAAAGGGGGCGCCAGTCATGTATCAGATTTTTGTGGTGGAGGATGAATTGCTCATCCGCCAGAGCATCCGCAACGTCATCGAGAGCATGCCTGGGCCCTTTGCCTTCTGCGGCGAGGCCTCCGACGGGGAAATGGCCCTTTCTATGATGCAGGACCTGATGCCGGATATTGTGCTTACCGACATCCGCATGCCCTTCCTGGATGGCTTTGAACTCATCCGCCATGCCAAGGCCATGATGCCCTGGCTGAAGATCATCATCATCAGCGGCTATGGGGATTTTGAATACGCCCAGAAGGCCATTTCCCTGGGGGTGGACCAGTATCTGCTCAAGCCCATCCGCTCGGCGGAGCTGACCAAGGTTATCGAGGACATGGCCCGGCAGATCGATGAAAGCAAAACGAAAAGCACCCTGCCCCGGGGCTTTGACCAGGACGAGGTGCAGTATGCCCTCAGGCAGCACTTCATGCAGGAATTGCTCTATGGCGGCCTGAACACCGCCACCCTGCTGGAGAAGGCCCGTTCCCTTGGCCTGGATGTGGTCAGGCCCTATTATCAGCTGGTGTTGTTTTCCTTCAGCGCCGAGGAGTTCGATTACCAGACCTCCCGCTTTGCGGTGCAGAACCTTTTGCAGCAGCTGAACATGCCCCTTTATTATTTCAACGAGTCCAACCAGCTGACGGTTCTGTGCTACGGCCAGGATACCGAGAGCCTCAGCGAAGAGGTGTATCAGTTCATCAATATTTTCCGGCACGAGATGAAGGAACTTTGCACCACCATTACCACCATGGTGGGCAGCGTGGTGCAGCGGCTCAGCGGCGTGTGTAAGGCCTATAAGGCCGCCTCCGACCTGCTCAAGAAGATTTATGGAACCTCCCTGGGCCAGGTGGTGGACGTGAACGACGCGGCGCAGATCACCGCTGAGATGATCCAGCTGGGGGATGCCTTTGGCGAGAGCTTCCAGCAAAAGCTGCAATACGCCGCGCCCCAGGATGTCCCCGCCCTGGTGGACGAGGTGCTGGAGGGCGCCGACGGCAACTGCTTCGGCAGCATGCTCATGCGCTATACCGCGCTGATCGACATTTTGAAGATGACGGTGGAGCGTGTGGCCCGGGCTACTCCCGGGGTGGATGCCAAGGACATTGCCACCAAGCTCAGCGGGGAGCACGATATCTTCGCCGCCGCGGGCCGGAAGGAAACCTTCCGGGAGACGGCGGTGGAACTGCTGCGGCAGGCCGTGGGCACCCAGCAGGAGAACCCAGCCAACATCAAATACAGCCACGTCATCAGCAGGGCTGAAAAATACGTGGCTGAGAATTTCTGTGATCCGAATATCTCTCTGATCAGCGTGGCCAAATATGTGGGGCTGAGCTCGGCGCATTTCAGCACCGTGTTTTCCCAGACGCTGGGACGCTCCTTCATCAACTATCTCACAGCCATGCGCATCGACCGTGCCAAGGAGCTGCTGGCTACCACCACCATGAAGCTTTCCACCATCGCCATGGAGATTGGCTACAACGAGCCGAACTACTTCAGCCATGTGTTCCGCAAGCTGGAGGGCATCACGCCCAAGGAGTATCGCAACCGCATGGCGCAGATGGGGGATCAGTAACCCCGGCTGTCAATGACCTCGCGGGTGATGGTGGCGGTATCGAAGCTGGTTTCCTCCACAAAGGTGAACTTGGGCGGCTTGCTGCCGCTTTCCAGCTTTTCGATGACCGCCTTCACCCGGGGGCCGTGGAGGGGATTGCACTCCACATTATAGCTGATCTCGCCGGTCATGACCATCTCAAGCGCCTTGTGGGCCGCGTCAAAGGAGACGATGGTCACGTCCTTGCCGGGGGTCAGGCCCGCGTTTTTCAGGGCGTCGATGGCGCCGTAGGTCATGTTGTCATTCTCGGAATAAATCACATCAAACTGTATCCCCTGGGCCAGGAGCGCTTCCACAAGCTCCTGGCCTTTTGCCTGGGTGAAATCAGCGGTATTCCGGTAGACCAGCTGCCACTGGGGGTGTTTGGCCAGGCCTGCGTCCAGGCCCTCGGTGCGGCCCTGCTGGGCGGTGGTGCCGGTATTTCCCTGCAGATGGACGATCCTGGGGGCGTCCGTGGAAAGGTTCTTCTCCATCCACGCGACGGCCTCGTCGCCTTCCTTGCGGAAGTCGGAGCCGATCCAGCAGGTGAAGAGGCTCTCGTCGGCGGAATCGATCATACGATCCACGATGATCACCGGCACGCCGGCGGCCTTGGCCTCGGTGAGCACGGTGTCCCAGCCGGCCATGGTGGTGGGAGCCAGAACAATATAGTCCACGCCCTGGTGGATGAAGTTGCGGATGGCGGTGATCTGGCGCTCCTGCTTCTGCTGGGCATCATCGATGATGAGGCGATAGCCGTTTTCCGCGGAGAGAGCCTCCATCATGCTGCGGGTATGGGCGTTGCGCCAGTCGCTTTCCGCGCCCACCTGGGAAAAACCCACCACGATCATATCGTCATAGGCATCGGTGGCGGCGGGGGTGGCGGGGGAGCAGGATGAAAGCAGCAGGGAAGCCAGCAGGCACAGGGTCAGGAGAAAGCGTTTCATTGTTCATTGGCCTCCTTTGGCTGGGGTCGGGTCTGGGGCAGGCGGATGGTTACGGTGGACCCCTTGCCAATCTGGCTTTCGAAGGAAAGGCCATAGGGCTCGCCGCAGTAAAGGCGGATGCGCTTGTGCACATTCACCAGACCAAGGCCGGTGTGGCGGTCTTCATAAATACCGGACTGCAGGACGCGCACCTGCTCCTCGTCCATGCCGGCGCCGTTATCGGTAACCTTGAGGAGTATGTCGTTTCCGTCGGTTTCGCCGGTGACGGTGATGGTGCCCATGCCCCGGCGGTTTTTGATGCCATGATACAGGGCGTTTTCTACCAGGGGCTGGAGGATCAGCTTGGGCACCTGGCAGTCAAGAAGTTCATCAGGGATGCGGATGTCATAGCGAAGGATGTCGCTGTAACGGATCTGCTGGATTTCCAGATAGCTGGTGACCTGGGTGCGTTCCGCCGCCAGGGAGATAATATCCTCGCCCTTGTTCAGAGAATTGCGGAAGAAGGTGGAAAGGCTGGTGACCATGTTCACCACGTCCTCGCCCCGGTCGCTCTCTGCCAGAATGGCGATGGAGTCCAGCGTGTTATATAGGAAGTGCGGGTTGATCTGGGCCTGGAGCAGCTCCAGTTCGGCCCGGTGGAGGGATTGCTGGTCCTCGCGCTGCTTGGCGATCAGGGCGGTGATGCGGCCGGCCATTTCATCAAAGCCGCTGTTCAGGGTCTGCAGCTCGGTGATGTGGGTCTCCAGGGGCTCGCTGGAGAAATTGCCTTCGCCAAAGCGGCGGGCCTTGCGGGAAAGGGCGCTGATGGGCTCGGTGATGCGACGGGTGACCCGCACGGAATACCACACCATGCCCAGGGTCAGCACGGCAACGCCGGCGATCACCGCGATGATCACCGCCGTCATCTGAGAGGTGATGATTCTCTGCAGGCGGGCCAGCTCGCGGACTTCATCGTTGATAAAATCGTTCATGTAGGTTTCGATGAGCTTGGTCAGGCCTGTTTCGCCGCGGATGTTGCGCTCCAGCAGTTCCATGCGCAGGTCGTAGGATTCTTCCCGGGCGATTTCGATCATGTAGCGGCGCAGGTTGTCGCACATGTCCAGCATGCTCTGGATGCGCCAGCGGTTATCACGCAGGGTGGTGGTATTCTCCAGGCGGCGGAGAACCGCGGCGGCGTCCTCCAGCACGGCCATGGGCAGATCCTCCGCCGAGCTTTCGCTGCGGGGGCGGATCACGTGGTTGTACATGCCGGAATCCAGCTGGGTTTTGAACTCCTGGTTGAAATCAGCGGCGGTATTGGCGCTGAGCAGAACGTTGGTATACTGGCCGTTGATGGACAGGAGCATGATGATCAGGATCACGATGATGGCGGCCATGACCGGGAGTACGGTATTGAGCAGCCGCTGGATATGCTGTTCAATGCTGCGGTTAGGCGGAGTTTTCTGTTTCATGACGTACACCTCTTGCCAACGATTATAGCATGTTTTGCCGCCTGTGGCAAAGAGACGAAAAAATCTGTCAGCAATCGAATGAATGTTGCATTTTCAAGCGAAAAAAGAAAAAAGCTCAAATAAATTTTCTACTATTTCTGAAAGAATTTGAATGCATCCGCCGTTGGGTTCATATACAATAACAGTAACAAGTCCACCAGAATGGACAAAGAGAAAACAGGAGGAATGAATCATGAAGAAGTTTGCTGCTCTGCTGCTTGCGATGCTGCTGGTGCTGACCATGACCATTGGCTCTGCCATGGCCGAGATCACCGTTGGTATCGTGAACAACCCCCCGTCCGAGTCCGGCTACCGTGAGGCCAACGTGAAGGACTTCGAAAAGGTCTTCTCCGCCGAGAACGGCTATGTGGCCAAGACCTACTACTCCCTGAAGAACGACGAACAGCTGGCTGCCGCTCAGCAGTTCATCACCGATGGCGTTGACTACCTGCTGATCTCCGCTGCCGAGACCACCGGTTGGGACGCTGTGCTGGCCTCCGCCCAGGAGAACGGCATCCCCGTGTTCCTGTTCGACCGTATGATCGCCTGCGACGAGAGCCTGTATGAGGCTGCCGTTGTTTCCGACATGGCGAACCAGGGCAAGCTGGCCGTTGAATGGCTGATCTCCCTGAACCTGCCCGCTTACAACATCATCCACATTCAGGGTGCCATGGGCTCCGACGCTCAGCTGGGCCGTACCGGCGCTCTGGACGCTCAGGTTGCCGCCGCTGACAACTGGAACCTGGTTGTGCAGCAGACCGCTACCTGGGACGAAGCCGAAGCCAAGAAGATCACCGAATCCGTGATCAACAACAAGGCTGCCTTCAACATCATCTACGCCGAGAACGACGGCATGGCCAAGGGCGCTGTGGCTGCCCTGGACGAGGCTGGCATCACCCACGGCGTGGGCAAGGACGTCATCGTGATGGGCTTCGACTGCAACCGCTGGGCTCTCCGCGAACTGCTGGCCGGCAACTGGAACTACGACGGCCAGTGCTCTCCCTTCCAGGCTCAGGTCATCTCTGATCTGATCCAGAAGCTGGAAGCTGGTGAGGCTCTGAACCTGGAATCCAAGAAGATCATCTCCGAGGAGAAGGGCTTCGACGCCACCACCATCACCCAGGAAGACATCGACACCTACGGCCTGGGCGAGTAATCCCTGCCTGAAAGTGTGAACAACAAGTAATCCACCGCGCGGTGCGGCTGTGTGGAGCGATCCGCCTACCGCACCGCGCTTCGCGGCTTTTTTCGGGAAGCCCAGCATGGAAGGAGGAACGTGTATGCAAAACGACATCGTTTTGTCTATGCGTGGTATCGGCAAAGTATTCCCGGGCGTCCGTGCCCTGCATAACGTGGATTTCACCCTGCGCAAGGGCGAGATTCACGCGCTCATGGGCGAGAACGGCGCGGGTAAATCCACCCTGATCAAGGTACTCACCGGCGTTTATACCAAGGATGCGGGCACCATCCACCTGGATGGCGCGGAGGGCGAGGTCATCATCCGCTCCCCGCAGGACGCCCAGAATGCCGGCATCAGCACCGTGTATCAGGAAATCACCCTGTGCCCCAACCTGACCGTGGCGGAGAACATGTTCATCGGCCGCGGCAAGGGCATGCTGGTGAGCCGCAGAACCATGGAGAAGCGGGCCGGTGAAATCCTCGACAGTCTGAGCATTCCCGCCCGCCCCAAGCAGCAGCTGGGCAGCTGCTCCCTGGCCGTGCAGCAGATGGTGGCCATCGCCCGGGCGGTGGACATGGACTGCAAGGTGCTCATCCTGGATGAACCCACCTCCTCCCTGGACGACAAGGAAGTGGAAATGCTCTTCACCCTCATGAGGGACCTGAAGAACCGTGGTGTAGGCATCATTTTCGTGACCCACTTCCTGGAGCAGGTTTACGCCGTCAGCGACCGGATCACTGTTTTGCGCAATGGTGAACTGGTGGGTGAGTATGAGGTGAAGGACCTGCCCCAGGTGGAGCTGGTCTCCAAGATGATGGGCAAGGAACTGGAGGGCCTGAGCGACCTGGTCCGGGACGACAGCGCCCAGTTTGACGATTCCACACCGGTATACGAGGCCAGCGGCCTTTCCAGCGCCAAGGGCGTGAACCCCTATGATTTCGCCATCCGCAAGGGCGAGGTCAACGGCTTCACGGGCCTGCTGGGCTCCGGCCGCAGCGAGAGCGTCCGTGCCATCTTTGGCGCGGACCGTGTGACCGGAGGCAAAGTCAAGATCGATGGCAAGACCGTCAAAATCGGCAAGCCCATTGACGCCATGAAGCAGGGTATCGGCTATCTGCCCGAGGACCGCAAGGATGACGGCATCATCGCCGATCTGTCCGTGCGGGACAACATCATCCTGGCCCTGCAGGTGGAAAAGGGATTCTTCCATCCCTTCTCCCAGGCGGAGGCGGAGGCCTTTGCCGACGAGTACATCAAGGCCCTGGAGATCAAAACAGCTTCCTCCGAAACACCCATCAAGTCCCTTTCCGGCGGCAACCAGCAGAAGGTTATCCTGGCCCGCTGGCTTCTGACCCATCCCAAGTATCTCATCCTGGACGAGCCCACCCGCGGCATTGACGTGGGCACCAAGACGGAGATCCAGCGCCTGGTGCGCAAGCTGGCAGAGGAGGGCATGAGCGTGACCTTCATCTCCTCGGAAATCGAGGAAATGCTGCGCACCTGCTCCCGCCTGATCGTCATGCGCGACAGGCACATCGTGGGTGAACTGCGGGGCACCGAGCTGACCCAGGACAACGTCATGCGGACCATTGCGGGAGGTGGGGAATAATGGCTAAGAAAGCAAAAATCAACTGGAGCAAGCACTCGCAGCTGATCGTGCCGCTGCTCTCCATTTTCTTGATTGTGCTGTTCAACCTTTTCCGGGATCCTTCCTTCTTCTCCATTGAGATCACCACCAACAATGCCGGCAGCACCGTGCTTACCGGCAACCTGATCTCCATTCTCAACGGCGCCTCCGAACTGGCGATTCTCGCCATGGGCATGACGCTGGTTACCGCGGCCTGCGGCGGCCAGGACATTTCCGTGGGCGCGCTGGCGGCCATCGCGGGCAGCGTGTTTGTGAAGGTGCTGCGCGCCGGGGAAATCACCCCCCTGACCATCGCCCTGGGCTTTGTGTGCTGCTGCCTGGCAGCCATGGCCTTCGGCGCCTTCAACGGCACTCTGGTTTCCGCCTTCAGGATCCAGCCCATGATCGCCACCCTGGTGCTGTTCACCTGCGGCCGCTCCGTGGCCTACTGGATCAACGGCGGTGCCACCCCCACCGTGGAAAGCCCGCTGATCAACGCCATCGGCAGCTTCATTCCCGGCGTGCCGGTGCCCACCCCCATTCTGATCGTGATCGTCACCGCCATTGTGCTGGCACTGGTGTTCCGCTTCACCAGCCTGGGGCTGTACACCCAGGCCGTGGGCATTAACCAGCGGGCGGCCCGCCTCAACGGCATCAACACCACGCTGATCAAGCTGATCTCCTTCATGATCCTGGGTGTGTGCTGCGCCATCGCCGGCGTCATCGCCGTGAGCCGCCTGAGCCTCATCAACCACGAAACCCTGCTCCTGGATATTGAAATGGACGCCATTCTGGCGGTGGCCATCGGCGGCAATGCCCTGAGCGGCGGCAAGTTCAAGATCGCCGGGTCCGTGCTGGGCGCCTATGCCATCCAGGCCCTGACCATCACCCTCTATGCCATGAAGGTGCCTTCCACCGACGTGAAGGCCTATAAGGCCATCGTGATCATCCTGATCGTGGTTATCGGCTCTCCTGTGGTGAAGGCCAAGCTGAGCCAGCTGTGGAACAGGATCAAGAGCGGCAAACAGGGAAAGGAGGTGGCTCAGGCATGAAAAACAATACCCTGAAGCGCCGTGAGCCCCTGACCGATACCCAGCTGCTCATGAGCATTACCATCGGCATTTTCTTCACCATGTATTTCGCTGCCATGGCTATCTGGGGCGGCGGCTTCCTGCGCTGGCAGCAGGTCTTCGACATGCTGAACAACAACGCTGCCCTGATCATCGTGGCCTGCGGCCTGACGGTGGTCATGATCGGCGGCGGCATCGACATTTCTGTGGGCGGCGTCACGGCCCTGGTGGTCATGAGCTGCATCGTCCACATGAACAACGGCGGAAGCATCTTCACCGCCGCGCTGCTGGCCCTGGGCATCGGCCTGTGCTTCGGCCTGGTGCATGGCTTCCTGATCTCCTACCTGGAGATCCAGCCCTTCATCATCACCCTGGCGGGCATGTTCTTCGCCAGGGGCATGACCACCATTGTCTCCCTGGAGCCCCAGAAGATCGCCCATGCCGGCTTCCAGCAGCTGATGAAAACCAAGATCGAGATCCCCTGGCTGGGCTACATCGCCAAGAAGGGCAACCTGATCCCCGCCCGCATGGAGATCGGCGTGGTGATTGCCCTGGTGATTGTGCTGGTGATTTTCTTCCTGCTGAAGAAGACCCGCCTGGGCCGCAACTTCTACGCCATGGGCGGCAACAGCCAGTCCGCGCTGATGCTGGGCGTGAATGTGAAGCGCACCCGCTTCTACTCCTACCTCATCAGCGGTATTCTTTCCGGCATCGCGGGTTTTGTGTTCATGATGCATACCGGCGCGGGCAACGCCACCAATGCCGCCGGCGCTGAAATGAACGCCATCGCTTCGGCCATCATTGGCGGCACGCTGCTTTCCGGCGGCGTGGGCAACGTGATCGGCACGCTGTTCGGCACCCTGACGCTGACCACCATCAAGGCCATCGTCACCACCTCCGGCCTGCGGGACCCCTGGTGGCAGTCCATTACCACCGGCGCCATGCTGTGCTTCTTCATCCTGCTGCAGAGCGTGGTGCTCTCCAACCGTGGCAAGGGTGGCCTGAAGAAAATGAAGCCCCAGTGGATGAAGATCGAAAAGTAAACACAAAATCACCGCCGCTCCCGTGTATGGGGGCGGCGGTTTTTGTGTGCGGGCAAAGGAAAAAGGCGGCCATACGGCCGCCTTTGATGGATGGGGCATTACTTGGTCTTCTCGTCCACCAGAGCCTTGACCTTCATGGGCAGGCCCAGCAGGTTGATGAAGCCTTCGGAGTCCTTGTGGGAGTACATCTCGCCGCTGTCGCCGAAGGTAGCGATCTCCTCCAGGTACAGGCTGTTGGGGCTCTTCACGCCGGCGGGGATGCAGTTGCCCTTATACAGCTTTAGGCGGGCGGTGCCGTTCACGGCCTGCTGGGTGCTGTCAACAAAGGCGCTCAGGGCCTCGCGCAGGGGAGTGTACCACATGCCGTCGTATACCAATTCGGCAAACTTGATGGCCAGCTGATCCTTGTAGTGGCTGGTCTGACGGTCCAGGGTGATGGTCTCCAGGTACTGGTGGGCGGCGAACAGCATGATGCCGCCGGGGGTCTCGTACACGCCGCGGGACTTCATGCCCACTAGGCGGTTTTCCACCAGGTCAGCGCAGCCAACGCCGTTGCGGGCGGCGATCTCGTTGCACTTGGTCAGCAGCTCGATGGCCTCCATCTTCTCGCCGTTGACGGCCACGGGCACGCCCTTTTCAAAGTCGATGGTCACGTACTCAGGCTGGTCGGGAGCCTTCTCGGGGGTGACCATGGTCAAAAGCAGGTCGGCCGGAGGCTCGTTCCAGGGATCTTCCAGGTCGGCGCCTTCGTGGCTGATGTGCCAGATGTTACGGTCCATGGAATAGGGGCGATCCTTCTTTACAGGCACGGGGATGTTGCGGGCCTCGGCGTATTCGATCTCCTCTTCGCGGGTCTTCAGCTCCCAGGTACGCCAGGGGGCGATGATCTTCATGTGGGGGTCGAAGGCCTTGATGGTCAGCTCGAAGCGGACCTGGTCGTTGCCCTTGCCGGTGCAGCCGTGGCAGATGGCGGTGCAGTTTTCCTTGTGGGCGATCTCCACCAGGCGCTTGGCGATCAGGGGACGGGCAAAGGAAGTGCCCAGCAGGTACTTCTGCTCGTAAACGGCGCCGGCCTTCAGCGTGGGCCAGATGAACTCCTCGACAAATTCCTTGCGCAGGTCTTCGATATACAGCTTCTCAGCGCCGCACATCTTGGCCTTTTCGTGGAGGGGCTCCAGCTCCTCGCCCTGGCCAACGTCGCCGGCGACGCACACGACCTCGCAATCGTAATTCTCCATCAGCCACGGAACGATAATGGACGTATCCAGACCGCCCGAGTAAGCCAGCAGCACGCGCATCTTAGCCATGATTCTGATTCTCCTTGTTTCTATCATCATCAATATTTTGTCGGCGTTTTCGTCGAACAGCATGGAGTATACACCCGATTGAATAAAAATGCAAGCCCTTTTTGCAAAAAACATTTCCGGTACAATATGACGCGCAGTATCTTTCAATTGACGTTTTCGTCAAACACCTGTATAATGAAGAAACTGTTTGTTCCCTTTGAACGGATTGGAGTGAGCGGTATTATCGTTCTTGGTATTGACCCGGGTTACGCCCTGATGGGCTGGGGTGTGGTGGAAGCCAACGGCGGACGGATGCGCCTGCTGGATTACGGCTGCGTGGAAACCAAGGCCGGCGTGCCCATGCAGCACCGCCTGCGCACGCTGCAGCTGGGGGTAAGGAACCTGGTGAATATTTATCAGCCCGACGACGTGGCCTTTGAGGAGCTGTTCTTCGCAAGGAACGTAACCACCGCATTAATGGTGGGCGCTGCCAGGGGCGCGGCCATCATCGCGGCGGCTGAATATACAGAAAACTTGTATGAGTATACACCTATGCAGATCAAGCAGGCCGTGACCGGCTACGGCAAGGCGGATAAGAAGCAGATCCAGCAGATGGTGAAAATGCTTTTGAACATGGACCACCTGCCCAAGCCGGACGACGCGGCCGACGCCATCGCCTGCGCCATTACCCATGCCCAGGTGGGCGCCATGAAGGAACAGTTCAGGATGAAGTGAGAGAGGAAACACAAGTATGTATGCTTTTATTGAAGGTCAGGTCTGTGAAAAGGCCGGTAATACCCTGGTGCTGCTGGCGGGGGGCGTGGGCTATCAGCTGAACTGCTCCCTGGCTACGCTGAACGCCGCCCCTGTGACCGGCGAAACCATGCGCTGCCACACCTGGCTCTCCGTCAGGGAAGACGCCATGGAGCTGTTCGGCTTCGCCACGAAAGAGGAAAAGCAGCTGTTCCTTTTGCTCATCGGCGTCAACGGCGTGGGCCCCAAGATGGCCCTGGCGCTGCTCTCCACGCTGTCGCCTGCCGATCTGCGCATGGCCATCGTGATGGAGGACGAGAAGACCATCGCCCGGGCTCCCGGCGTGGGCAAGAAGATCGCCCAGCGCATTGCCATGGAGCTGAAGGACAAGTTCGGCCAGAGCGACTTTGGCGGCGCTTCCTCCGGCAGTGCTGCGGCGGCCCCCGCCGCGCCTGTGGCGGCGGATAACTTCGCCCAGACCATTTCCGCCCTGACCAGCTTGGGCTATACCCCCGGCGAGGCCCGTGAGGCCCTTTCCAAGATCGAAAACAAGAACGCTCCCGCGGACGAGCTGCTGCGCCTGGCCCTGCGGAACATGGCGGGAATGTGAGGATAAACCATGAATGATCGTTTCATGACAGCGGAATTTCAGCTGGAGGACGGCGCGGTGGAGCAGAGCCTCCGCCCGAAAACCCTGCGGGATTACATCGGGCAGAACGCGGTGAAGGAAAGCCTCAATATCTATATCCAGGCTGCTCTCAGCCGCCGGGACGCCCTGGACCACATCCTGCTCTACGGCCCGCCCGGCCTGGGCAAAACCACCCTGGCCAACATTGTGGCATCGGAGATGGGGCAGAACATCCGCATTGTGTCCGCGCCGGCCATTGAGCGCCCCGGCGACCTGCTTTCCATCATCACCAACCTGAACCAGGGCGACGTGCTGTTTATAGACGAGATTCACCGCCTTTCCCGCACGGCGGAGGAGGTGCTGTATTCCGCCATGGAGGACTTCGCCGTGGATATCGTTACCGGCAAGGGCCCCATGGCCAATTCCATCCACATGGCGGTGCCCAAGTTCACCCTGGTGGGCGCCACCACCCGTGCCGGTATGCTCTCCGCCCCCCTGCGCGACCGCTTTGGCATTACTTTCCGGCTGGAATTGTATCAGCCCGAGGAGCTGGCCACCATTGTGCGGCGCAATGCTTCCATCCTGAATGTGCAGGCGGAGCCGGAGGGCATTCTGGAGATCGCCCGCCGCAGCCGCGGCACGCCCCGTATCGCCAACCGGATGCTCAAGCGCGTGCGCGACTACGCCCAGGTGAAGGGTGGCGGCGTGATTACCTACGAGATCGCCCGGGAGGCCATTGCCATGCAGGGGGTGGACGACCTGGGCCTGGATAAGGTTGATCGCAACATGCTCACCTGCATGATGGACAAATTCGGCGGCGGCCCCGTGGGCCTGGATACCCTGGCTGCCACCACCGGCGAGGACGCCGTGACCATCGAGGACGTGTACGAGCCCTACCTGATGCAGCTGGGCTTCATCATGCGCACGCCCCGTGGCCGTGTGTGCACACCTGCCGCCTGGAACCATATGAAGCGCCAGCCGCCCATGACCAGCGATCAGATGAAGATGGAGCTGTAAACTGATGAAAACTTCCGATTTTGATTATCTGCTCCCGGAGGAGCTTATCGCCCAGACCCCCATGGAGCCCCGAGATCACAGCCGGCTGCTGGTGTATCACCGCAGCGATAACACCATTGAGCACAAGCATTTCTACGATATTCTGGATTACCTGCGGGAGGGCGATGCCCTGGTCATCAACGAGACGAAGGTGATCCCCGCCCGCCTGCTGGGCGTGAAGGAAGACACGGGCGTGCCTGTTGAGGTGCTGCTGCTCCGCCGGCAAAACGCCACCGACTGGGAGGCCCTGGTGCGCCCCGGCCGCCGGCTGAAGCCCGGGGCCATGTGCTCCTTCGGCGACGGCCTTCTGCGCTGCGAGATCATGGGCAACGTGGAGGAGATCGGCGGCCGTGTGGTGCGTTTCCACTACGAGGGCGTGTTCGAGGAGCTGCTGGAGCACCTGGGCGAGATGCCTCTGCCGCCCTACATCCACGAGAAACTGATGGATTCAAGTCGCTACCAGACGGTCTACGCCAAGGCGGAGGGATCCGCCGCCGCGCCCACCGCCGGGCTGCACTTCACCCCGGAGCTGATGGAGAAGATCAAGCAAAAGGGCGTGACGGTCGTACCTGTGCTGCTGCACGTGGGCCTGGGCACCTTCCGCCCCGTGAAGGCCGAGGATGTGGATGAGCATAAGATGCACTCCGAGTTCTATGAGGTTACCCAGGAGGCCGCCGATACCCTCAACGCTATCCGGGCGAAGGGAGGCAGGCTGATCTGCGTGGGCACTACCTCGGTGCGTACCATCGAGACCGCCGCCACCGAGGACGGCGTTATCCACGCCGGCAGCGGCGATACGGCCATTTTCATCAAGCCCGGTGTGAAGATCAAGGCGGTGGATGCGCTGATCACCAATTTCCACCTGCCCCAGAGCACCCTGCTGATGCTGGTGAGCACCTTCATGGGCCGGGAAAATGCCCTGAACACCTACAACACCGCCGTGGCGGAGAAGTACCGCTTCTTCAGCTTTGGCGACGCCATGTTTATCGAATAAACGAGGTGCTGACAAATGAATATTCAGGTGAACCAGCTGGGCTATACCCCCGAAATGACCAAAACTGCCGTGATGCGTGGCAACCTGGGCCAGGAGCTGCAGGTGCTGAACGCTGCGGGCGAAACGGTGCTGACCGTGCCTGTGGCTGCCGAGCGGGAAAAAATCTGGGATGATGACGTGGTCGTTGTGGACTTTTCCGCTTTGCGGGAGAAGGGCGTGTTTACCCTGCGCTGCGGGGAGGAGACGTCCTATCCTTTTGTTGTGTCCGAAACGCCCTATGAGCAGGTGCTGATGGCCCTGGTGGATATGTTCTACTATCAGCGCTGCGGCGGAGAAGTGGACGAACGTGCCGGCGTGCACGCCCATCCTGCCTGCCACACCGGTCTGGGCCGGGTGTACGGTACGGAGGAGTACATCGAGGTTTCCGGCGGCTGGCACGATGCAGGTGATTATGGCCGCTACATTGTGCCTGCTGCGAAATCCGTGGCGGATCTGCTACTGGCCTGGCAGTGGAATCCCGCAGCCCTTGAGAAGACGAACCTTACCAGCCTTCTGCCGGAAGTCCGCTGGGAGCTGGAATGGATGCTGAAGATGCAGCGGCAGGATGGCGCGGTGTATCACAAAGCCAGCTGCGCCCGGTTCTGCGGGATGATTATGCCCCACGAGGAGCAGGAGGAGATCATCGTCAGCCCCGTTTCCACCACCGCCACCGGCGATTTCGCCGCCGGCATGGCCATGGCCAGCCGGTTCTATCAGGCGAGCGACCCTGCCTTCGCGGAGAAGATGAAGCAGGCCGCCATCCGTGCCTGGGACTGGCTGGTGGAGGCGGAGCCCATGCTGTTCCGCAACCCCGAGGGCATTTCCACCGGCGGCTACGGTGACCGCTCCGATGAGGATGAGCGCCTCTGGGCGGCGGTGGAGCTGGCCATTACCTGCGGGGATGAGAAATACCTGACCTATGCCGCCAAGGGCATCGCTCAGCAGGAGCGGACCTGGGCTCCCCTGGGCTGGGGCGACATGCGGGGCTATGTGGCCCTGGAGGGCATGCAGCTTGATGGCGAATTGGGCGACATCTGCCGCCAGTGGGTGGTGGACGCCGCCCGGAGAATGCTGGAGCGCGTCAACGCCTATGGCATCACCATGACCGAACGCCTGCCCTGGGGCAGCAACATGAACATCAGCAACGACGGTATGATCTTCTATCAGGCCTGGAAGCTGACGGGGGAGGAGAAGTTCCGCCAGGCTGCCGAGAAGCAGCTGCACTATCTGCTGGGTGTGAACCCGGTGAGCTATTGCTATGTCTCCTGCTATGGCACCAACCCCATGCTGCACCCCCATCACCGGCCCAGCGTGGCTACGGGCGTGTGCGTGCCGGGCCTGCTTTCCGGCGGCGCCGCCGGCGGCATGATGGACGCCGTGGCCCGGGAGCACCTGCAGGGCGCACCCGCGGGCAAGTGTTTTGTGGATCATCACGGCAGCTATTCCACCAACGAAATCTGCGTGTATTGGAATTCTCCCATGGTGGCGCTGCTTTCCGGCGTGATGGGAGCGTAAGCCATGCTGTATCTGTCGCGGTTTGAATTTCCCACGGAGGACCAGGAGTGGTCCTTCTTCATGAGCGTGAAGCGCCAGTGCTACAACACCTTCTATCCCTTCGGGGTGCTCTCTGCCCGAGGCATGACGGAGCTTGAATTTGAGCCCGTCACCATCCTCTACGGCGGCAACGGCTCGGGCAAAACCACGGCGCTGAACGTGATTGCCCAGTCTCTTGGCCTGCAGCGGGATACCCGGTACAACCAGTCCAGCTTCTTTGGCAATTATGTGCGGTTGTGCCAGGCCGAATTACGCCAGCCCCTGACGGAGACCAGCCGGGTCATCACCAGCGACGACGTGTTCGACTACATGCTGAATCTGCGGGCCATGAACGAGGGCATCGATGAGAAGCGGGAGGAGTTGTTCCAGGAATATCTGGACGACAAGTATTCTACCTTCAAATACCGCACCATGGAGGACTATGAGCGGCTGAAGAAGGTGAATCTTTCCCGGCGGAAGACCCAATCCCAATATGTGAAAACAAGGCTCATGGAGAACCTGCGGGAGCAGTCCAACGGCGAAAGCGCCTATTTCTATTTCACCAGCAAAATCCAGGAAAACGGCCTGTACCTGCTGGACGAGCCGGAAAACAGCCTTTCCCCCGCCCGCCAGCAGGAGCTGGTGCAGTTTCTGGAGGATTCCGCCCGGTTCTATGGGTGCCAGTTCATCATGGCCACGCATTCGCCCTTTCTCCTGGCCATGCGGGGCGCGAGGATCTATGACCTGGACGCCAGCCCGGTCCGGACCCGCCGCTGGACTGAGCTGGAGGCCGTGCGGGCGTATCATGATTTCTTCACGAAACACGCCGGTGATTTCCATAATGAGGAATAACACCCGCCTTTCGTGACAAAATAAGCCCGACCCCTTGACAGTCCTGTGAAAAACGGATAAAATATACCATGTCTGTAAGTCTGGTTTGATGCGGGCCATGCAGGTGTAGTTTAGTGGTAAAACTCCAGCTTCCCAAGCTGGCCTTGTGGGTTCGATTCCCATCACCTGCTCCAGACCGCATCAACCCCAATACCCGGGCACAACCCGGAGTTGACGCAATTAAAGGAGGTTTTTCCCATGGCTAAGGAGCATTACGAGCGTAAAAAGCCGCACGTTAACATCGGCACCATC
>JAFVVG010000038.1 GCA_017502305.1 Clostridia bacterium
GAAGGGGGTGCGCTCGGCGGTCTCAATGCGGCGGGACACGGCGTCCAGCGTGGCGAAGAGCTGATCCTGCACGTACACGTCCGCGCCGGTCATGCGGTTGAGCAGGGTGGATTTGCCCGCGTTGGTATAGCCCACCAGGGCCACCACGGGGATCTCGTTGCGCTCGCGGCTCTTGCGGCGCAGTTCACGCTGCTTTTCCATGCCCTCCAGGCGGCGGCGCAACTCGGTCATGCGCTCGCGGATGCGGCGGCGGTTCATCTCCAGCTTGGATTCGCCGGGGCCGCGGGTACCGATGCCGCCGGCCAGGCGGCTCAGCACCAGGCCCTGGCCGATGAGGCGGGTGGACTGGTACTGCAGCTGGGCCAGCTCCACCTGCAATTTGCCCTCGGCGCTGGAGGCCCGCTGGGCGAAGATATCCAGGATCAGGGTGGTGCGGTCCACCACCTTCACCCGGAGGATGTCCTCCAGGTTGCGGACCTGAATGCCGGTGAGCTCCTCATCGAAGATGCACACGTCGGCTTCCAGGGCCTGCACCTGGCGGCAGAGCTCGTCTGCTCGTCCACGGCCGATGAACAGGGCGGTATCGGGCTTGTCGCGCTTCTGCAGGAAGGAGCCTACCACCTCGGCGCCGGCGGTGTCTGCCAGGCGGGCCAATTCGGCCAGGGACTCTTCGCTTTCGATGCCCATGAGCACCGCCCGCTCCTTCAGGCCCTGCTGCTTTTCCTGTTCGTTCCAGCCGACGATCTTATCGCTGATCTCAATCTGCTCCAGCCAGGCGGCGTCGGGAGTGCGGTACCAGCGGGTGGGTTCGTCCATGAGGATATTGGCGTTCTCGCCCAGGAAGGCGGCCTGCACAAAGGTGGGCTCGCCGTCTTTGCAGCCGATGGCGGCCATGGCGTCGTAGCGGAAGGCCCGCAGGGCGCTGATGTCCACATCACTGAGACGGCCGTCTCCGTTGGGGTGGGTGTGGACGCAGCGCACGCAGCTCAGCCGCTGGGCGTTACGGCGCAGGCGGTAGTCCCGCAGTTCCACGTCTTTGTCCGTGCCCACGGAAACGTCCACCACCTCGCCGTCGCGGGTGATGTAAAGGGCGATTTCCCGGTTCATGATCTGGGTGAACTTTGCCAGCAGCTGCATCAACTCCCGGGGAAGGAACACGTCCTCGTCCACCTCATAGAGATAAAGCTGGCTCAGCTGGGCGATGAGCGAATCCCGCAGGCCAGTCAGGTTGCCATGTACTTCTTGCTTCATATAGTTCCTTTCCGCGGCCAGACGTAGCGCCGCAGGCTTCGGGGCTGGCCCTGGTAATTGGCTGTGCCCCGGAATTCAAGGGTGAAGCCGCATTTCTCCAGCACCCTGTGGGAGGCGACGTTCTCCTCCAGCACGATGCCGTCGATGCGGTCTGTGTTCAGCTTGTCCGCAATGAAGGGCAGAAATGCCTTGAGGGCCTCGGTAGCGTAGCCTTTGCCGGTGTAGGGCTTGGCGATGTGATAGCCCACCTCCCAGCCATGCTCCGCCATGCAGGCCTGCACGTAGCCGATGTTTTCGCCCTCTTTGGTCAGTACGGGATAGAGATAGGGGCCTCCGCTGCCCTTGGCTGCTTCCATCAGGAATGCCACAACCTCCCGGGCTTCTTCGATGGTGTCAAAAACCTCATCCGGCACAAAGCGGCGGTTGTCCTCGTCCTGGGAATTGCGCAGGATATCCCCGGCCATGTCGGCGGTGAGCTCTGTGATGACAAGCCTCCTGGTTCCAATGATCATGCGGCATCCCTCCATTCGTACCCACGCATTATAGCACAAGAGACGTGCAAAGAAAAGCGTTGCTTGCGTTCTTCCCCTTCACCTGCTATAATAAAATGAATCCCTATAAGCAAAGGAGACCCCTTATGCAAGGTAAAGGCAAATCCATGTATAACGACCGCCAGGCCATGGACCTGCGCCGCCGCAGGCAGATCCGCAACTGGATCATCCTGATCGTGCTGGTGGTGGCGGTGTTCGCCGGGCTGCGGATCCTGGGCAACATGGGCAAGACCACGGAGATCGGCGCCGTGACCATGCCCTGCTATGCCACCCAGGACGTGACGCCCTTTGCCGACGGCGTATTGTATTATGACGGTGCGTCCATCCACTGCCTCTCTTCCACCGGAGCGGTGAGGTGGTCCTTCCCCGTGGGCGGCGGTGCCACGTTCTCTGTTTCGGATACCCACATGGTGGTGTGGGTCGGCAGTCAGCTGTTTATTGTGGATCAAAACGGCCGTCCCTCCTATAACGAGAACATGGGTGCGGAAATCCAGTTTGCCCGGGTAGGCGAAAGCTACGCCGCCGTGGTGCTGGGGGATGATACCACCCCGGACCTGGTGATCAAGGACCTGCAGGGCTCCCAGGTAGACGAGGAGGCCGAGGCCTTCAACGGCATGCTGCTGCTGGACGTGGGCTTCTATGGCGAGAAGGGCCAGTATATGTGGACGCTGGCCATGGATGTTTACGGCACCGCCATCAACACGGTGATGAACACCTTCCAGGTGGGTAAGATGAACACCGGTGAAGTTTCCCTGGGCGAAAACCTGACCTACAAGGTGCTCTTTGAGGATAACAAGCTCCGCGTGTTCACCACCCAGCAGATGTACACCTACGACTACAAGGCCGTGCAGGATGTGAACAATTCCATGCTGGTCTACGGCTGGAAGCTGATTGACCACTACATCCCTGGCCGGGGCAGCGCCAGCATGCTGCTGGCCCCCACCTCCCAGACCAGCACCGGCAACAGCATTACCGAGCTGCGCATCCTCTCCGGCACGCTGGACCGCCGATATACCCTGCCCAGCGCATGCGTGGGCGCCGCCGTGCAGGGCAAGAACCTCTACGCTTTCTCCCCGGAGTATCTCTACCGGGCTGATATCGACAGCCAGCGCTTTTACGGCTATGCTTTGCCCCTGCCCGGCGGCGTCCGGGCGGATGGGTTCATCGGCCTCACCGGCAACGGCCGGGCTCTGCTGACCAGCGGCGATACGGTGTATTCCGTGGGCCTGCCCAAATAAGGAGGAACCATCATGAATGAACTGATGACAACCGCGGCGGAGAACCTCCGCAAGAATGGCTTCGAGGTATATACCGTGGCTACGGCGGATGAAGCCAAGGCTATGGCTCTTTCCCTGATCGGGGGCGGCTGGAGCGTGGGTGTGGGCGGCTCCATGACCATCCGCCAGCTGGGCCTGGTGGAGGCGCTGGAGGAAAAGGGCCATAACGTTTGGTGGCACTGGACCTCACCCGAGGAGAAGCCCATTGTGTGGAACAACGCCCGCAATGCCGATGTATACCTGGCCTCTGCCAACGCCCTGACCCGTGCCGGCCAGCTGGTGAACATCGACGGCACCGGCAACCGTGTGGCTTCCATGATTCATGGCCCCGCTGCCGTGCTGACGGTGGTGGGAAGCCAGAAGATCGTGGAGGGCGGCATCACGGCGGCCATTGGCCGTATCAAGCAGGCAGCCTGCCCGCCCAACGCTTCCCGCCTGGGGCTGAATACCCCCTGCGCCAAAGAGGGCAAGTGCGATGAAGCCAACTGCGGCGATGACTGCATGTGCCGTGCCATCACCGTGACGAACCGTCCGCTCCGCGGCCAGCGGTATATCGTGATCCTGGCGGAGGAAGCCATTGGTTATTGATCCCATATAGCCGGCGCCTGCCGGCTTTTACATTTTGTTCACACACGGCCGCTTCGAACATGGTATAATACCCGTGGCAACCAATTTCCCATGGAGGGCGTTTATGATTGAACTCAAGCATGTGACCAAGCGCTATGGCGCCACCCTGGCCGTCAGCGACCTTTCCTTCCGGGCGCCGGAGGGGCAGATCGTGGGTCTCCTGGGCCAGAACGGCGCCGGCAAAACCACCACGCTGAATATGCTCACCGGCTACTTTCCGCCCAACGAGGGTCAGGTGCTGGTGAACGGCATGGATATGCTCCATAATCCCCGGGAATGCAAGCGGTGCATCGGCTATCTGCCGGAGAAGCCGCCGCTCTACGACGAGATGACCGTGGAGGCATACCTGCGCTTTGTGTGCGAATTGCGGGAGGTGGAGCGCAGGGCCATTGTGGCGCATATCGGGGAGATCATGGCCATCTGCGGCCTGACGGAGGTGGCGAAGCGGCTGGTGGGACGCCTTTCGAAGGGCTTCCGGCAGCGCGTTGGCGTGGCCCAGGCTTTGTGCGGCAACCCGCCGGTGATCGTGCTGGACGAACCCACCGTGGGCCTTGACCCCCGGCAGGTGGTGGAGATCCGCGAGCTGATCCGGCAGCTGGGCAAGACCCACACGGTGATCTTCTCCTCCCATCTGCTGAGCGAGATTCAGCAGCTGTGCCAGCGGGTGATCATCCTGCACAAGGGCAGGGTCATCCGGGAGGCGGACATGGCGGAGCTCACCGACGGCGGCGACAAGGTGCGCCTGCGGGCATCCATCGCCATGAACGAAGAAAAGCTGCTGCCGGCCCTGAAGGGCCTTGACTGCGTTTGCCGGGTGAAGGTGCTGCCTGCCACGGAAGAGAACATCACCGAGGTGGAGCTGGAGTGCGACGCCCGGAGCGACAGGGGCGATCCCCAAACCCAGCTTTTCCGCCTGCTCTGCGGCCTGGACGCCCCCCTGCGCATGCTGGCGCCCCAGCGTGATACCCTGGAGGAAGTTTTCCTCCGGGCCACGGCAGACGAAGCATAAGGAGGAATCACGGCTTGATTTCCGTTTGGAAACGTGAATTGCAAAGCTATTTCTACACGCCGGTGGGCTATTTGTTCATGGGCGTGTTTCTGGCGCTGTCCTCGGTGATGTTCTATCTGCAGATCCTCTCCCAGCGCTCCAGCGATCTGCTTACCTTCATGGGGCAGATCAGCTACCTGTGGATGCTTTTGACCCCGGTGCTCACCATGCGCCTGCTGGCCGAGGAGCGGCAGAAGCGCACCGACCAGCTGCTGCTTACCAGCCCTGTGTCCCTGACGGGGATCGTGCTGGGCAAGTATCTGGCGGCGGTGACGGTGATGGTGCTGACGGTGCTGCTCACCATGGTCTACGCGCTGATCGTGGCCATCTATGGCCAGGTGTACCCTGGGGAGCTCATGGTGGGACTCACGGGCTTTGTCCTGCAGGGATGTGCCTTTATCGCCCTGGATCTGTTCATCTCCGGCTGCGCCTCCAACCCGGTGAGCGCCGCGGTGATGGCCTTTGGCGTGAACTTCGCTCTGTGGATCCTGGACATGGTGGAATTGAGCGTCACCGCACCCTGGCTCAGCGGCGTGCTCAGCTTTTTCAGCCTCTATGCCCGCAACGAGCCTTTCCTCATGGGTCAGCTTTCCTTTGCCAGCATCGGCTTTGACCTGTCCTTTGCCGCAGCCTGCCTGGTGTTGACCATTCACATGCTGGACAGCCGGCGCTATCGGGGAGGTTGATGATATGAAGAAATGCAGCCTGTTCAAAAACCCCCGCTTCCGCTACGGCAGCGTGTCCACGCTGATCCTGTGCCTCTTGCTGGCGGCGCTCATCGGCGCCAATGCCCTCTTCGGCGCACTGGAAAAGAAAAACGGCTGGCGGGTGGATTTCTCCTTCAACGGCATCACCACCCAGAGCGAAACCACCCTGCAGATCCTGGAGCAGCTGCCCCATCCGGTGCATATCTACGCCCTGTTCCCCCGTGGCCAGGAGGACGGCCCCCTGATGGAGCTGCTGGACCGCTACGCCGCCGCATCCCCCCTGGTGACCTGGGCGCAGACGGACATCACCCTGAACCCTGGTCTGCTTACGCGCTTCCAGTCCGACACCTCGGAAATGGCGGTGTCCAACGATTCCCTCATTGTTTCCTGCGAGGCCACGGGCCGCTTCAAGGTGCTTTCCCCCGGCGATTTCGTGAGCCTGAGCCTGGACTATGAGGCAGGCACCTTCACCTCCGCCGGCTATACCTACGAAAGCCGCATTACCTCCGCCATCAACTATGTGACCCGGCAGGAGATCCCACGTATTCAGGTGCTTCAGGGCCACAACGAGCTGAACGAGAGCGAGATCGCCATGCTGACGGAGCTGCTGGAGGGCAATAACTTTGAGGTGGCGTTCATCAGCCTGGCAGACCAGACTGCCGAGCTGGATGCCAGCGATATGCTGGCCATCCTTTCGCCCCTGCGGGACATCACCGACGCGGAGATGGAGAAGATCACCGCCTTTGCTCAGCAGGGCGGCAGCTTCCTCTTCACCTGCGATTATACCGACCCCATCGACGATATGCCCAACTATCAGTCGCTGCTGCGCTCCTATGGCTTCCTGCCCAAGGACGGCCTGGTGATTGCCTCGCCGGAGGAGGCGGGCAGCTATTACAGCGACATGCGCATCGCGCTGATCCCCACCATGCTCTCCACCGATGTGACCTACGACCTGGTGGCCTCCGGCGTGGATACGCTGCTGCTGGTGGGCAGCCGGGGCTTTGAAATCCCCCAGCAGAACGATCGCAATCTGGACGTTTCCCCGGTATTGACCAGCGGCTACAAGGCCTATCTGCGCAGCCTCAAGGGCGATATGACCACCCTGGAGCAGCTGGATGAGGACGAGCTGGGGCCCTTTGCCCTGGGATTGCAGGCACGCCGCGTGACTACCGAGGGGTACATCAGCCGGGCCTTTGTGCTGGGCTGCTCCACCCTGCTGACGGACAGCCAGGTTCACGCCATGACCGACAGCCAGGAGTTCATCCTGCGGGTGATGGAGTTCCTGCTGGACACGGAGCCGGTGGACCTGGGCATCATGGCCAAGGCGGCCCTGCGCCCCCAGCTTTCGGTGGAATCGGTGACCCTGGGCAGTGTGCTGCTGGTGGCCCTGCCCCTGGCGGTGCTGGCGGCGGCGTTCGTTGTGCTTTGGCCCCGGAGGAACAGATAAATGCTGGATGTAAGCAAAAAGAAAAAACGCTCTGCCCGGCATGGCCGGCTGTGGCTGGCAATCTTCGCCCTGGCACTGGCGGCGGGCATCGGCGCGGCGGCGCTGTGGATGAATCAGCCTCAGGAGCCGGTGGAGGAGCATGCGCACGAGACCTCCGGCACCCTGGCGGCATACACCCCCGCCCAGGTGGCGCGCCTGGCGGTGACGCTGCGCAGCGGCGAAAGCTGGGCGGCCACGCAGACAGCAGAGGGCGTGCTGACCCTGGAGGACGACCCAAGCTATGAGGTCTCCGCCGCCATGGCCCAGCGGCTGCTTGACGCCGCCGGCAGCGTGAGCTATCAGGAAGTGCTGACGGAAGACCCGGTGGAATACGCCGATCGCCTGGGCGATTTTGGCCTGGATGTCCCCCGGCTGGTGGCGGAGATCACCTATGCCGACGGCAGCGTCTGGGTGCTGCGGGTGGGCAACACGCTTTCCCTGCAGGAGGACAACGCCTATTACATGACTGTGGACGGGGATGACCGCCTGTTCTCCCTGGACAAGGGTACCGCCGAGGATCTGATGGTGGAAAAGGCGCTCCTGCACCCTGTAACCCAGCCGACCCTGCACAAGGCCCGGTTTGACAGGATTACCTTTGCTGATGGCAAGGGCAGTACCCTGGCGGAGTGGACGCTGCGGGGGGAGATCGGCGGCAACGCCCAGGATCGTTGGACGCTCACAGCTCCGGCGGTTTACCCAGCTGACAGCGAAAGCATGGCTACCCTGCTGAAAAATCTGGAGAACCTGCGCCTGGGTGCCTATGTGGGCGAAGCAACGCCGGAAAACCTGGCGGTCTTCGGGTTTGAGGAGCCCCGGTTTGTCATCACCATTCACCAGGCGGCGGGGTCCATCGGCACCACCGGGGTGGACGGCGTTTACAGCGTGACGGACTGGCCCGAGGATACCTTCACCATGACCATCGGCGGCGCGAAAAGCGACATGGTGGATTATGTGCTGGTGGGGGAGAGCATCTACATCACCAGCCACTTCACCCTGGAGGTGTTCATGGATCTGGACGCCGCCTCCACCCTGAGCTGCTACACCGTGCCCGTGGCCCTGGGCAACCTGCGGGCCATGACCATCCGCACGGCGGCGGGGGAGAGCGTCTATACCGTGACCCGCACAGAGCAGGTGGCGGAGAACAACGAGCTGGTTACCGACAACCAGGGCAATGTGCTCTACGATCTGACCTGCGATGTGAACGGTACGCCGCTGCCCTATGCGGCCTTTGAATCCGCCTACAACGAGCTGCTGAAGGTGACGGTTTCCGGCACGCTGCCCAAGGGCTGGCAGGCGACGGAAGCGCCCCACACCACCTATGTTTTTGAAGCGGTGACCGGCGAAAGCTACACCCTGGAGCTGGTGAAATTCGACGCCATGCACGACGCCGTGCTGCTGGACGGGAACGCGCTGTTCTACCTGATCAGGGATGGGATGGCGTTCCGTGTGGAATAAACAAAGGAGCCTGCTTGTGCAGGCTCCTTATTGTTACATCACCTGTTGGAGGAAGCGTCCTGCCAGCTCCGGCCAGAGGGTGCATTCCTCCACGGTCTGCTCGGGATAGGCGGTGCTGGTGGTGATCTCGTTGGCCAGGGCAATGCCGTGGCCGCCCCGGGGGAAGATGTGCACCTCCGCCTGTACATTGGCCCTGCGCAGGGCGGTGGCCATCATGAGCGTGTTCTCCACGGGCACCGCGCCATCGAACCAGGTGTGCCACAGGAAGGTAGGCGGTGTGTCCGGGGTGACCATGGTCTCCAGGGAATAGGCGGTATGGGCGGCGGGGTCGTTTTCGCCGGTGAGGTTCACAAAGGAACCCCGGTGGGCGTACTCGCCGCCGGAAATCACGGGATAGCACAGCACCATGGCGTTGGGGCGCACATCCTGCGGGGCCAGGCCCAGGGGCTGCCACAATTCCGCCCGGGGCCACATCACGCCCAGGCTGCCTGCTACGTGCCCGCCGGCGGAAAAGCCCATCACGGCGATGCTCTCCGGCCGGGTGTGGGTTTCACCGGCGTTCTGGCGCAGCCAGGCCACGGCGGCGGCCACATCCTGCTGGGGGGCGGGGAAATGGTTGGGGGCCAGGCGATACCACACCACGGCGCAGTTGAAGCCCATCATCAGAAAGCGCAGGGCAATGGGTTCCGCCTCACGCTCGGAGAGGTGTTCGTACCCGCCGCCGGGGCAGATCACAATGGCGGGGCGCCGCACATCGGGGTAGATTTGCTGGGAAATGTGGGGGATGTAAAGATCCATGGGAACGCCGGTGGCCAGGGTGACGCGTTGGTGATTCATGGTTCAACCTTCTTTCGTGTTGATGGGTCATCGGAAGGGGTCGGCGGCGGTACCGGAGCCCCGGGTGAAAGCGTATTGATCCAGGTCAATGGTCAGACGGGGATATTCAAAGGCGATGATGACCTTTTCCTGCTCCTGGGTGAAGGGGGCTGCCAGGTCGGTCACGGTGGCGAAGGCCATGCCGGTCTGCGCTTCCAGATGAAGATGACTGCCCTCCACGCCACTGACGCGCCATATGATTCCTTCGCCAAAGGCCACGTAGGGCCGGGCATGGGCGGCGGAGACCAGCTTCAGGTTGATGGCGAAGCGTCGCTGCAGGTCGGCCAGCCGCTGGGGGCTTTCCAGATAGTCCTCCATCTCCTCATAGCGGGAGATCAGATCACCGGCGTTGGCCATGGAGGCGGTGGGATATGCCTCCTCCAGCTGTTGATACATGGCGCCCCGGCACATGCGGGCCCGGGCAGGGGAGTCGAGTGTTTCGCCAAGGGCCAGGAAGGCGTCCAGCGCCTCCTCGTATTTCTCGGCGTCGAACAGGCTCATGGCCTGGTTGTAGGCTTCGCTGTTGATACGCTCCCGGCATTGCTCCATGAGACGGGCGCTGTCCTCATAGCCGTTCAGGGTTTCGAGGAGCGCCAGCGCCTGCTCCCAGCGGGAGGCGCCCATCAGCGCCCGGGCATGGGAAAGGTCCCGTTCCGGAATGGCCTCCGCCAGGTGTTCGGCGTGAAGCAGGCTGTCCTCGAAGGAGCCAAGGTCATTGAAAAGGGCAAGCGCCTCCTCCAGGTGGCCGGCGGCTTCCGCCTCCAGGGCGGTGATGTATTGCAGATAGCGCTGACTGCTCTTGAAATCGCCCAGCAGGGTCATGTTGGCCCGGGCCAGGGGTAGACGGCCTGCTTTCAGGGCGTCCAGGGCAGCGCAGTAGAGGGCGTAATCCGCGGCGTCCTCGTATTCACCCAGCTGGGTGAACAGGTGAGCGGCGGTATCAAAATCGCCGCTGCCCAGGTACAGCTGCGCCTGCTGATAATAGGCGTCGTTGGCAGGCACGCAGCCGCAGAGACAAAGAAGCAGGGGAACAAGGAGAAAAATGCGTTTCATCCGGCAAAACCTCCGTTATGTGGTGGAGGTAGTTTGGCCGGATGAACGGCGGATTATTTCCTCATGCCGGGAATCAGCCGCAGAATGGCACGGTTGTTGGTTTTGATCCACAAAAGCAGGCACAGCCCACCATACACCGCTGCGCCCACCGCTACCTGAACAGCCAGGCCCAGCCAGCCTTCCACGGTCACAAGCGTGTCCGCCAGGCGCACGGCAAGCAGCATCACCAGGCCCAAAGCGGCATAGGTCATAGCATGGCGGAGAAGGCGGCCGTGGGGCAGCTCTTTGCGCAGGTAGAGCCAATGCACCGTGGGCAGGCAGAATTCCGCCGCCAGGGTGCCCACGATGGCGCCCGCCGCGCCGAAGCGGGGGATCAGCAGGAAGTTCAGCATCAGGTTGATGATGGCGCCCGCCACCACGCTGGTGACGAAAATGTGATCCTTGCCCTGGGGGAGAATCCACTGGGTGCGCACCACATTGGCGAAGCCCATGCCGATCAGCGTGAAGGCCAGGGGGATCATCAGCGTGCCGGAATAGGCGAAATCCTCGCCGAAGAACAGAGGAGCGAAATCCTGCGCCACCGCCGCCACACCAAAGGACAGGGCGCAGACCATGCACATCACGACCTGCATGGAGGCGTCCAGATGGGTGCGCACACGGTCTGCTTCGCCACGCTTGAACATGGCGGAAACCTTGGGCAGCATTACCGTGCCGATGGCGGTGATAAACCCGCTGAGGCAGAAGATGATCTTTTCGGCGTTTTCATAATAGCCGTTCTGCTCCATGGTGCTCAATCCGCCTACCATCACCTTGTCCATGGAGCGGAAAATGCTGATGGCCAGCACGGACACAAACAGCACCGCGCAGGGCTTGAAGTGGGCAAGGGCAGCCTTCCATGTGACGGGCACCACCCTGACCTTCCCACGCAGGGTAGTCCAGCAGCTCAGGCAGCCCACCAGCGTGGCCAATGACCAGGCGAAGGCGTAGATCCACAGATCCTCGACCCCCTGGACAAAGGCAAAGACTGCTGCCGCCGCCAGTAGCTTGATGGCGGTATTCTTCAGGGCAATGGGCTTGAACTGGTCAAGGCCCATGAGGCACCAGTCCAGGTTCACCAGGCAGCTTACGGACATCATGGTCAGGTGCAGGGCGATGGCTTTCTCTTCGCCGGCGAAAAAGAAAACATACCCCAGCCAGCCCAGCAATACCAGCGAAGCCACCAGCAGCTGCATCCTCCAGATTTCAGAAAACGTGCGGTGCAGGGCGCTTGCGTCGTCCTTCACCCGGGCGATGGCGCGCACGCCATAGCTTTCCAGGCCCAGCATGCCGATGAGCACAAACACATGGCTGATGTTCCAGGCGTAGCTGTACAGGCCCACGCCCTCGGTGCCCACCACACGGGAGAGGTAAGGAGCGGTAACCAGGGGAAGAAAAACGGAAAAAACGCGGTAGGCCACGTTGTAAAGAGCGTTTTTGCGGGTGCTCACAGCGGCAGATCCTTTCTGCATTCAAATATTAGGTAGTATTCGCTGTTTTTCCGCTGCTTCCTGCTTGACGGCGGGGGAGGGAGCATGTATCATGCACACAAAGGAGGCGATGGCGTGAGGATCCGGCAGATGACGTTGTGCGCGCTGTTTGCGGCATTGACGGCCGTATGCGCGCAGATTGTGCTGCCCATCGGGCCGGTGCCGGTGAACCTGGCGCTGCTGCCGGTATTGGTCTGCGGCGCGCTTCTGCCTGCCGGGCAGGCGGCGGTGACAGCCCTGGTGTACCTCGGCATGGGCGCTGCGGGGCTGCCCGTGCTTGCCGGCATGACCGGCGGTCTGGGGGCGCTGCTGGGCCCCACCGGCGGATACCTGCTGGGTTATGTGCTGTGCGCCGCTGTGGTGGCGGGGCTTATCCATCGGGGTGTGAAGCGGCCCCTGGCCATGGCGGCGGGGGTAGCGGCGTGCTATCTTCCAGGCGTAACATGGCTGATGATCACCACCGGCATGGCCCTGCCCCAGACGTTGGCGAGCGGCGCGCTTTCATTCCTCCCTGGAGACATTTTGAAATTGTTTGCGGCAGATTATTTGTCAAAACGTCTATATCTTGTGGTTCGCCCTTGACGAAATGGCGATATAAGGATACAATATAACCAAATAGGCAGATGCTAAGGAATGGAGGATAATCATCATGCTGTTTGAAAATAAAATCTGGGTGGGTACCGGCGCCGCGCCTGTGTACCTGCTGCCCCAGATGGCCAACCGCCACGGCCTGATCGCCGGCGCTACCGGCACGGGCAAGACGGTTTCCCTGAAGGTGCTGGCTGAGGGCTTCTCCGCCATGGGCGTGCCGGTGTTCCTTTCCGATATCAAGGGTGACCTGAGCGGCATGGTTCGCCCCGGCGAGCACAGCGACGGCCTGGCCGAGCGCCTGGCCAAGGTGGGCGTTTCCAGCTTCCAGTATCAGTCCTTCCCGACGGTTTTCTGGGATGTGTATGGCGAGCAGGGCCATCCTGTCCGCGCCACGGTGAGCGAAATGGGCCCCCTGCTGCTCTCCCGCATGCTGGGCCTGAACGATACGCAAACAGGCGTAATGAACATCCTCTTCCGGGTGGCCGATGACGAGGGCATGCTGCTCCTGGACATCAAGGACCTGAAGGCCATGCTGGCCTACCTGGGCGAGAATGCCCGCAACTATACCCTGGAATACGGCAATGTGTCCGTGGCCACCATTGGCGCTATTCAGCGTGCCGTGGCCGTGCTGGAGGATCAGGGCGGCGATCAGTTCTTCGGCGAGCCCGCGCTGAACATTGCCGACTGGATGCAGCTGGACGACGAGGGCAAGGGTGTGATCAACATCCTGGCCGCCGATAAGCTCTTCCGCAACCCCACCATGTATTCCACCTTCCTTCTGTGGATGCTTTCCGAGCTTTACGAGCTGCTGCCCGAGCAGGGTGATTCCGATAAACCCCGCATGGTGTTCTTCTTCGATGAGGCGCACCTGCTCTTCAACAACTGCCCCAAGTCCCTGCTGGAGAAGATCGAGCAGGTGGTGCGCCTGATCCGCTCCAAGGGCGTGGGTGTGTATTTCATCACCCAGTCCCCGGCGGACGTGCCCATGACCATCCTGGGCCAGCTGGGCAACCGCATCCAGCACGCCCTGCGGGCCTATACTCCCCTGGATCAGAAGGCCGTGAAGGTGGCCGCCCAGACCTTCCGCACCAACCCTGCCTTCGATACCGAGGAGGCCATCACCCTGCTGAAGACCGGCGAGGCCCTGATCTCCTTACTGGATGAGGAAGGCGCCCCCGGCGTGGTGGACCGTGCCACCATCCTGCCTCCCCAGTCCTACATGAACGCCATTGACCCGGAGCTCCGCAAGACCTTCATCGAGACAAGCCCCTTCTGCGGCGTGTACGATGAAATGGTGGACCGCGAGAGCGCCTATGAAATGCTGGTGGGCGCTTTCCAGAAGGAACCCGTCCAGCCTGTGATGCCCATGATGCCTGTGATGCAGCCTGCCGATGTGCAGGTAAGCACCGCTCCTGTGATGAACAAGCCCCAGGGCTTTATGGTTTACGATCCCACCACCGGCCAGTATGTACAGAAGGAGTTGACCACCATGACCCCCATTCCTACCCAGCAGCCCCAGATTCCCACCGTTCAGCAGCCCCAGGTGCCCACCATCCAGATGCAGCCTCAGGTGCAGCAGATGGCTGTGATGGTGCAGGATCCCGTTACCGGTCAGTATGTTCAGAAGATCATGACCATGCAGCTGGATCCCACCACCGGCAACTACATCGCTGTGCAGCCTGTGCAGCCCATGGATCCCAAGGAAGCCGAAAAGCTGCGCAAGGAAGCCGAGAAGGCTGAAAAGGAACGCCTGGCCGAGGAGCGCCGCCTGCGCAACGACGAGCTCCGCGAGGAGCGCGCCGAGCGTGCCCGCCGCAACGACTCCATCCTGGGCCGTTTCAAGAACACCGCCATCTCCACCGCCAGCCGTGAAGTGACCCGTACCATCACTCGTGGTATCATGGGCTCCATTTCCAACCTGTTTGGCGGCAAGAAGAAGTAATCTTCATAGCAAAACAACATCAGGGGGCGGAGATTCTCCGCCCCCTTTCCTGTGGGAGGGTTGATGATGCGTTTGTCACCCAGGCTGGGCCGCATAGCGCTGTTTTCGGCAGCGCTGATCTGGGGAAGCTCCTTTTTTGTGATGAAGGACGCGGTTTCCGGCGTGCCTGTTTTCCTGCTGCTGGCCTTCCGTTTCACGGTGGGCTGCGGCCTGCTCAGCGTGGTCTTCTGGCAAAAGTGGAAAAAGTGCAGCCGGCGTTTGCTGTTCCACGGCCTGGTGGTGGGCGTGCTGCTCTTTGCCGCCTACACCGCCCAGACCTATGGCCTGAAGGAAACCACCCCGGGCAAGAATGCCTTTTTGACCGCCGTCTACTGCGTGCTGGTGCCCTTTGTGAACTGGCTGCTTCTGCGCCGCAGGCCCAGCCGGTGGAACTGGATCGCCGCGGTGATGTGCCTGGGGGGCATTGGTCTGGTGTCTCTGGACGGCAGCCTGACCATGAACCGGGGCGACGCGCTGACCCTGCTGGGCGGCGTGTTCTATGCCCTGCACCTGGTGGCCGTCAGCCGCTATGGGGAGGAGGATGACGCGGTGCTGCTCACCACCGTGCAGTTCGGCGCCAGCGCCCTGTGCTGCTGGCTGTGCCATGGCCTGTTCGAGACCATGCCTGTCTTTCCGGAGAACGCCTGGGTGGAGCTGATCTACCTGGCGGTGTTCGCCACCACCATTGCTCTGCTGTTGCAGAATGTGGGGCAATCTGTGACGCCCGCGGCCCAGGCCTCGATCCTGTTGAGCCTGGAGAGCGTCTTCGGCGTGCTGTTCTCGGTGATCTGCTATGGCGAAACGGTGACGCCGCGGCTGGTGCTGGGCTTCTTGCTGATCTTCCTGGCGGTGGTGGCCAGCGAAACGCAGTTTTCCTTCATCAAACGCAATTGTGCTCAAAACATCAAGATTTGAGGGCGGTGACGTGTTATCCTGATGATGCGGAAACCTCATTCCCTTTGTTGGAGGCAGGCATGAGTCGATTACAGGTCTTATCGGAGGCGCTGAAGTACATCGAGGCGCATTTGCAGGGGGAGCTTTCCCCGGAGGAAGTGGCCGACAGCTGCGGCTACAGCCTTTCAGCGCTGCAAAAAATGTTCCGGTACGCCCTGCGCATCGGCGTGAAGGATTACATCGCCCGCCGCAGGATCACCCTGGCCGCCCGCGACCTTCTTGGTACCAGGGACACGGTGCTGACCATCGCCCTGCGCTATGGCTATGAATCCCACGAGGTCTTCACCCGGGCGTTCCGGCGCATCTGGGGTGAGACGCCTTCCAACTTCCGCAGGGAGAGGGGCTTTGCCGACATTTACCCCCAGCTGCAGCCGCAACCCTGCCAAGTGCAGCTACGGGAAGGAGGATATGTTACCGTGAATCAGTTCAACAATACCGACCTTTTCGACGCCATGAAGACCATGCACGGCACCTGGGCCGTGGCTTTCGATACCCGCCGCCTGATGGAGATCAACGATACCTACGGCCACATGGCCGGCGATCTGGTGATCGCCGAGTGCATCCGCCGCATCGATACCCAGCGGGAGGAGGGCATGGTGTTCTTCCGCATCGGCGGTGACGAGTTCATTCTCCTCACCGGCAGCAAGGAAGAGGCCGTGGCCCAGCGCATGGCGGAGAAGGTTACTGCTGCCAACGGTCAGCCCATTACCTTCGGCGGCAAGGAGATCCCCGTTGCCCTGCGCAGCGCCCTGACCCTGCTGGATACCCGGGTTCCCGACCGGGCCATGATGCAGGAGCTCAAGTGGGATTTGGACTAATTTGAAAAGCTACCGGCTTGTGCCGGTAGCTTCAGCGTGTCAAAAAAGTGGCCTTGGCCACTTTTTTGAGTTGTGCACTCTCTCACTGGTCGGGCTGTAAATAGCCCGACCGGCCGTTCGTTCGTGTAAGGAAGCGATTTTGCTTGCCAAATCGCGCGGAAATCGCCGCACATGTCGCCGATTTCCGATACAAAGTTGAAGGGCCTGTGGGCCCTCCGACGCCACCCGGTTTTTTGTTATGCCTGCTGGTCAATGCGCCAGTAGCCGTTTTTGTCGCGTGCCATCAGGTGTTCGCCGATCATGTCACGGCGCAGGGTGCAGAAGTCGTCATGATAGTCTGCCAGGATGATGTTCACCTCCCGCTCGGTGTACACGCGGCCGGGTTCGAAGGACTTCAGCAATTCTTCCAGAATAATACGTTCTTTCTTTTTCTGGGCGGGAATGGATTTCAGTTTGCCGTGCTGAATAAAGGCCTGAAGCACCTTCTGGCGGTAGGCTTCGTCCCGCTGGGCCTGCAGGTCGGCCTCGGAGGATTTCTCACGGATCAAATCCAGCATGCTGGGCTTGAAAACCTCGTCGCACAGGGCGTACATGGTGTAATACTGCGTTTTGTAGGAACGCACGGCGCCCACGTCCGCCAGTTTTTTCAAATGAAAGGAGATGGTCGGGGCGGTGAGGTCCAGCCGTTCCGCCAGCCGCTCCACATACATATCCTCTACGGCCAGGGATTTCAAGATCTGCAGCCGGGATTTGTCTGCCAGGCATTTGAACAGCAGCAGGGTTTCAGCTTCAGTCATGGGGCACCTCCCGCAAAATTTCGGCGGCGGTGTCCAGCTTCAGCTGCTCGATATATGCTTTTTCCGCGTCCCCGTGCTGCTGGGCCAGCTGTAGGCTTTCTTCCCAGGCGGCGGGAATTTCCCGGAGCTTCTTTCCCAGGGCGGCGGGGTTATTCTGCAATGCGGCATATACGGCCCGGAACACGCCGTACACATTGGCACGGATCTGCTCAAACCGAGCCTCGTCGATGCGCTGATCGGCGGCCAGCTCTTTGCGGCGCTGCTGGCAGGCGGCGGTGCGTTCGTCGCACCAGATCAGAAAATCGTTCATGATGGTTACCTCCTTTGGACAACATGAGTATATGACTATCTTTTCAATTTGTCAATATCTATTTTGATAAATATCAAAATAAAATTCCGGTTGCAATTATTGCAAGAATGGTCTATAATAAATTCCGTTATACGTCCGATGGACGGGAAAAGGTTCTGTGCAAGGCTTCAAGAGAGCTGCCGGGTGGTGCGAGGCAGCGGCGGCGGCAGGATTTCCATTCCCGGAGGGCGCAGGCGACGAGCCTGCGGGGCGCGCCCCATACAGCGCAGAGAGTGGTCTGCACCATGTGCAGGCAAACTGGGTGGCAACGCGAGCTTCTCGTCCCGGACAAGGGAGGGGAGGCTCTTACTGTTTTGTAAGGAGGAATGAACCCATGCTGGACATGAATTTTGTTCGCAACAACCCGGAAATCGTGAAGGAAAACATCAAAAAGAAGTTCCAGGACCAGAAGCTGGTGCTGGTGGACGAAGTCATCGAGCTGGATAAGCAGTACCGCGCTGCTATCCAGAAGGCCGATGGCCTGCGCAACCAGCGCAAGACCATCTCCAAGCAGATCGGCGGCCTGATGGCCAAGGGCCAGAAGGAAGAAGCCGAGGCCCTGAAGGCCAAGGTCAACGCCATGGCCGACGAGCTGGCCGCCACCGAGAAGCTGGAGGAGGAGCTCCAGGCCGAGGTGCGCAAGCGCATGCTGGTGATCCCCAATATCATTGATGATTCCGTGCCTGTTGGCAAGGACGACAGCGAAAACGTTGAGGTGGAGCGCTTTGGCGAGCCTGTGGTGCCGGACTTTGAGGTGCCCTACCATGTGGACATCATGGAGCGGCTCAGCGGCATCGACCTGGACAGCGCCCGCAAGACCAGCGGCAACGGCTTCTATTATCTGATGGGTGATATCGCCCGCCTGCACAGCGCTATCCTGAGCTATGCCCGGGATTTCATGATCGACCGCGGCTTCACCTACTGCATTCCCCCCTACATGATCCACGGCAACGTGGTGACCGGCGTCATGTCCTTCGCTGAGATGGAAAACATGATGTACAAGATCGAAGGCGAGGATCTGTACCTGATCGGTACTTCCGAGCACTCCATGATCGGCAAGTTCATCGATACCATCCTGGAGGAGAAGCAGCTGCCCCAGACTCTGACCAGCTATTCCCCTTGCTTCCGCAAGGAAGTGGGCGCCCACGGCATCGAGGAACGCGGCGTGTACCGCATCCACCAGTTCGAGAAGCAGGAGATGATCGTGGTCTGCAAGCCCGAGGAGAGCCCCGAGTGGTTCAACAAGCTCTGGCAGAACACCGTTGATTTCTTCCGTACGCTGGATATCCCCGTCCGCACCCTGGAGTGCTGCTCCGGTGACCTGGCCGACCTGAAGGTCAAGTCTGTGGACGTGGAGGCCTGGAGCCCCCGCCAGCAGAAGTACTTCGAGGTGGGCAGCTGCTCCAACCTGGGCGACGCCCAGGCCCGCCGCCTGCAGATCCGCGTCAAGGGCGAGGACGGCAAGAAGTATTTCGCTCACACCCTGAACAACACCGTGGTGGCCCCGCCCCGCATGCTCATCGCCTTCCTGGAGAACAACCTCCAGGCCGACGGCACCGTGCGCATCCCCGAAGCCCTGCGCATGTACATGGGCGGCAAGGCAACCATCGGTTAAGGGCTCTGCCCTTAACAATCCCGCCAAAGGGGCTTTGCCCCTTTGGAAACCCTAGTCAGGGCGCTGCCCTGACAACCTGCCCAAGGGCGCTGCCCTTGGGAATCCCGCGAAGGGCCCTTCGGCCCTCTCGACACCCACTTTCTGTATTGGAAGTGGGTTTTCTTTGGCGGGGGTCACGGCGCGAATACGGTCGCGCCGCGACGCGATCCAGCAGCGCCTGATTCATCCCAAGCGCCGGGTTGCGATCATGGGGTGGCGCGCTGCCCGCGCCGCCAACCCTGCTGTGAAGGTCGCCCCGCGCAGGCTTGCCCGCAGGCGAACCTGAGAAGTGCACCGGGGTCCGGGGGCCACACCCTCCATTGTGGCCCCCGGGCGCTCTTTGGTACTTTCTCGCGAGAGAGAAAGTACAACCTCGCACATAAGCATTGCTGCAAGAGAACCGCAACGCAGCGGGCGATCACAGATCGCCCCTACACATAAACAGCCATGCAGCAGGCGACTATACCTCGCCCTGTCCATGCGCACACAAAAGGAGCGCTCCATTGACCGGAGCGCTCCTTTTTTCATATGCAGTTTATTCAGCGCACAACCGCAGAAGCGCGTTGGCGTAAATCTTGGCAGCCATCATCAGGCCGTCAATGCGGGCATATTCGCCAGCCTGGTGAGCGAGATCCTCGTCCGCGGGGAAAGCGGCGCCAAAGGCAACGCCCTGCTTGAGCACCTTGGCATAGGTGCCGCCGCCGGTGGAGGTGGGGTAGGCATCCAGGCCACTTTCCTCGTGATAGGCAGCCAGCAGCTGGCTTACCAGTTCACCCTCGGCGGGCACATGATGGGGTTCCTTCTTCTCCACGGTGGTGAAGGCGAAGCCCTCCAGCGCAGCACGGGCGTTTTTCTCCAGCTGGTCCAGATCGGCGGTGACGGGCACGCGCATATCCAGCGTGGCGGTGATGGCGCCGTTTTCCAGGTGAAGGATGCCCATATTGCAGGTCAGGGGGCCGGAAACATCGTCGCGGCAGGCACAGCCCAGGGAAGCGCCGTCGTGCTCCATGCCGTAAACATTGGCCAGGGTCAGCAGGGGGCCTTCCACGCCCAGCTCCTTCAGGAGCAGCAGCATCATGCCAATGGCGTTGCGGCGGCCTTCCGGATAAGCGGAGTGGCCGGGGATGCCCTCGGCGGTGACCCACACGCCCTCGGCGGTGATCTCTGATGTATAGGGCAGGCTGACCTTGGCGGCATAGGCAGCGACCTTCTCAGCCAGCTCGGCGCCGCCTTCCAGCAGAGCCTTGCACTCGCCGGGGATTACGTTCAACCGCTCGCCTGTCCACAGCTGCTTTACCTTAAGGCCAGTGGTGGCCAGGGGTGCGCTGATATAGGCATGCAGCATGGCCTTTTCCGTGTTGATGATGGGGAAGGACGCGTCGGGGGAGAAACCTGCCTCGGGCATATCGGCATGGGCGGCGTAGTACTCCATATCCTCCCAGCCGCTTTCCTCATCGCAGCCCAGGATCATACGGATGGACTTCTTCAGCGGCACGCCGGCTTCCTTGATGGCGCGCATGGCGTACAGGGCGGCCAGGGAGGGGCCTTTATCGTCGATGGAGCCGCGGCCGATGACCTTGCCGTCCTCAATCACAGCGGTGAAAGGCGGGGTCTGCCAGCCGTCGCCCGCAGGTACAATATCCAGGTGGCCCAGCACAGCCACGGCCTCGGGAGCGTCGCCCAGGGTAATGTCGCAGGCGTAGCCCTCGTAATCACGGACGGCAAAGCCCATGGCGGAAGCATCGGCCATGGCCATGTCCAGCATGCGGCGAACCTCCCCGCCAAAGGGAGCGCCGGGGGCAGGGGTATCCTTCAGGGAAGGAATGCTGATCCACCGCACCAGGGTGGCGACCAGCTCGTCGCGGTAGGAATCAATCAGGGCGGAAATCTTCTGGTCCATTGAGATGACCTCCTTAAAATGCATTTCGGGGATCGGTGGAGCGCTTTTTCTTGGCGTCGGGATCGATGAACTCAATCTCCAGGCGTTCAAAGTCCACAGCGTCCATAAAGTCGTCGGGCAGGAAACGGGTCTGGCCGAACTCCTCCCACTCACGCTGGTTTTTGTCCAGCCACAGGGGACGGGAGATGTCCAGCTTGTGGCAGGCCTCGGCCAGGGCGTCGTGGGGGTCGTCCCGCAGGCAGGGCTCGGTGACCTGCTTGTCCATGCGGTGGTGGCGGATGGTGCGCACCCAAAGGGCAGTAGCCACGGTTTGTACCTCTTTTACGATATTGCGGAAAGCCGCTGGGGTCATTATGCCACGAAACCGCCACGGATGCAAGGGGAAATATGAACTTGCCACGAAAACGCGATTTCGCTCACCATATTTGACAAATTGAAACACTGGCGGAAAATTTGTTGAAGATAAAGGGTTTGCCGGACTGCGGTGCCGCAAAAAAGGTAACATAAAGGAAATTTTCACGAAATTTGCGAAACCGTTTGCGTTACAGGCGGTATTGTGCTATACTGTATTTCAGAATACAAATAACCGCCATGCAACCAGCAAGGCGGATGGAGGAGAAATAGATATGAAGTACGGCCATTTCGACGATAAAGCCCGTGAATATGTTATCGAAACGCCCCGGACGCCCTATCCCTGGATCAACTACCTGGGCTGCGAGCAGTTCTTCGGCATCATCAGCAACACGGCTGGTGGCTATTGCTTCTACCGCGACGCCCGCCTGCGCCGCGTGACCCGCTATCGCTATAACAACATGCCTGTGGACAACGGCGGCCGCTATTTCTACATCAACGATAACGGTACCGTGTGGAATCCCGGCTGGAAGCCCGTGAAGACGGAGCTGGACGAGTACACCTGCCGCCACGGCATGGGTTACACCGTGATTACCGGCAAGAAAAACGGTCTGAAGGCCCGCCAGCTGAGCTTTGTGCCCATGGGCGTGAATGCCGAGGTGCACCAGATCACCCTGACCAACGAAAGCGACGCTGCCAAGGACGTGATCCTCACTTCCTTTGTTGAATTCTGCCTGTGGGACGCTTCCGACGACATGCTGAACTTCCAGCGCAACTTCTCCACTGGCGAAGTTGAAGTCGAGGACGGCGTGATCTACCACAAGACCGAGTACCGCGAGCGCCGCAATCACTACGCTTTCTACACCGTGAATACCCCCATCGATGGTTTCGATACCGATATGGAAACCTTCCTGGGCATGTACAATGGCTTTGACGCCCCCCAGGCCGTGATGACCGGCGAAATGGGCAATTCCGTGGCTTCCGGCTGGCAGCCCATGGCCGCCCATCAGGTGAAGGTGCACCTGGAAAAGGGCGAGAGCAAGAAGTTCAACTTCGTGCTGGGCTATGTGGAAGTGCCCGTGGACGAGAAGTGGGCTGCCCCCGGCATCATCAACAAGGCTCACGCCAAGGCCATGATTGCCGAACTGACCACCGACGAGCAGATCCAGGCCAAGTTCGACGCCCTGAAGGCCCACTGGGATAACCTGCTGAGCGCCTACACTCTCACCACCGACGACGAGAAGCTGGGCCGCATGGTGAACATCTGGAACCCCTATCAGTGCATGGTCACCTTCAACATGAGCCGCTCCACTTCCATGTTCGAAAGCGGCGTTGGCCGCGGCATGGGCTTCCGCGATTCCTCCCAGGACCTGCTGGGCTTTGTGCACCAGATCCCCGAGCGTGCCCGCGATCGCATCCTGGACATCGCCGCTACCCAGTTCCGTGACGGCGGCTGCTACCACCAGTATCAGCCCCTGACCAAGAAGGGCAACAACGACATCGGCGGCGGCTTCAACGACGATCCCCTGTGGCTGATTGCCGGCACCGCCGCCTACATCAAGGAGACCGGCGACTTCGGCATCCTGGACGAGGCCACCCCCTACGACTGCAATCCCGCCGACTGCGGCACCCTGCTGGAGCACCTGGAGAACAGCTTCTACCACGTGGTGAACAACAAGGGTCCCCACGGCCTGCCCCTCATCGGCCGCGCCGACTGGAATGACTGCCTGAACCTGAACTGCTTCTCCGACGCTCCCGGCGAATCCTTCCAGACCTTCTCCAACCCCAACGCCCCCGACGACCGTGTGGCTGAATCCGTGCTGATCGCTGGCATGTTCGTGTCCATCGGCCCTGAACTGGTGGCCATCCTGCGCCGCAAGGGAGAGAACGCCAAGGCCGATGCCTGCCAGGCTGAGATCGAGGCCATGAAGCAGGCCATCCTGACCCACGGCTGGGACGGCGAATGGTTCGTCCGCGCCTACGACGCCATGGGCAACAAGGTTGGCTCCAAGGAATGCGAGGACGGCAAGATCTTCATCGAGAGCCAGGGCTATTGCGTGATGGCCGGCGTTGGCGTGGAAGACGGCAAGGCTGAGAAGGCCCTGAAGTCCGTTGAGAAATGGCTGGAGACCGAGCACGGCATCGTGCTGCTGCAGCCCGGCTACAAGGATTATCATGTGGAGCTGGGCGAAGTGTCCTCCTATCCTCCGGGATACAAGGAGAACGCCGGCATCTTCTGCCACAACAACCCCTGGATCATCGCCGCCGAGACCGTTGTGGGCCATGGCGACCGTGCCTTCAAGCTCTACAGCAAGATCGCTCCCGCCTATCGCGAGGACATCAGCGATAAGCACAAGATGGAGCCTTACGTCTACAGCCAGATGATCGCCGGCAAGGATGCCAAGAACTTCGGCCAGGCCAAGAACAGCTGGCTCACCGGCACTGCTGCCTGGAACTTCTATGTCATCAGCAACTACATTCTGGGCATCAAGCCTGACTACGAAGGCCTGAAGGTTGATCCCTGCATTCCCCACACCTGGGATGGCTACAAGGTCAGCCGCCGCTTCCGGGGTGCCACCTACGACATCACCATCGACAACGCTGCCCATGTGTGCCGCGGCGTGAAGAGCGTGACCGTGGACGGCAAGGCCATTGAGGGCAATGTGCTGCCCGCCTTCGGTGATGGCAAGGTTCACGAAGTGAAGGTTGTGCTCGGTTAACCAGGGCTCTGCCCTGGACCCGCCAAAGGGCTGTCGGCCCTCTGGACACCCATTTTGCGATTCAGTTGGTTTCCTCCGGAAAAACTGGATGCGCATGAAACGATGAATCAGGCGGAGAGGCTATCCTCTCCGCCTTTTCCATAGGAGTTTATATGAAAAACGAATCCCTCACCCTGTTCATTCCCCTCTACGGCAAGGCCATGATGAGCCGTGAAGGCATCTTCCCGGACGGAACTGCCGAAAGGATCGTTTCCTCGGTGGACTATGACTTCGGCAAGGTGGATCAAAGCCGGAAGCTGGCCATCTACATGGCCATGCGTGCCGCCCACTACGACCGCATGGTGGAGGAGTATGCCCGGAAGCACCCCGAGGGCATCATCCTCCAGCTGGGCGTGGGCCTGGATAGCCGCGTCAACCGGGTGAAGGTTGATTTGCCCTGGTATGACCTTGATTTCCCGGAGGTCATCGCCCTGCGCCGGGATTATTATCCGGAAAGCGGGCAGTATCACCTCATTGCCGTGCCTGCCCTGCCGGCGGACTGGCTGGCGGGGATTTCCCAGCACCGCCACGCGCTGATCATTGCCGAGGGGCTGAGCATGTACCTTTCCGAAAAGGATATGCGGGCCCTGGTGGCGGCCTTCCGTGCCCACTTTGACGAGGCGGAGTTTGTCTTTGACGCCTACTCGCCCCTGGCGGCGAAGCTCTCGAAGTTCAAGAACCCCATCAACGCCGTGGACGCGAAGATCGATTTCGCCATGGATGATCCCGCGCTCCTGACCGGCGAGGGCTGCGAGTGTGTGCTGAACAGCGACATCATTACACCAGACATGATTGCCCAGCTCCGGGGCAGCGACGCGGTGCGCTTCCGCTTCATGGGCAGGGCAGGGAAGAATTTCTACCGGATCTTTGGCTATCGACTGATAAAGATGTGACAAACGGAAAAATTTTTCTCAAAAAGAACATTTTCAAGCAGGAGGTTTCACTGGGCACGTCGAATGGGTATAATACAGACACCAGATCATCTGAAAGAGAGGACGTGGTGCCAGTGGCACATTCTTTCCAGCGGAGGCAGCCGAGACAGTAACCGGCATGCGTCCGCTTTTTGTCATCCCATCCGGAAAGGAGCTTATGATTTATGAAGATGACCATCAATGCCCGCAATATGGTAGTCACCCCTGCCGTGACCAAGCGTATCGAAAAGAAGACCTTCAAGATGGAACGCTACCTCCTGCCTGAGACGGAAGTGCAGATCAAAATGCAGAAGGGCAAGAAGGATCAGCGCATCGTTGAGATTACTGTGCCCATGGGCAACAACGTGATTCTTCGCAGCGAAGCCGTCGCTGACGACAACAACCTCTTCCTGGCCATTGACCAGGCTCTGGCCAAGATCGAGCGCCAGATCCACCGCCATCGCACGAAGCTGGGCAAGCGCCTGCGTGAAGATGCCTTCGTGCCTGAAGTACCCGAGTATATCGACGAAGAACCCGCCGAGGAGAACGCTCCCCAGATCGTCCGCCACAAGACCTTCCCCGTCCGCCCCATGTCTGTGGAAGACGCCGCCATCCAGATGGAGCTTCTGGGCCATGACTTCTTCGCCTTTGTGAATATCGAAACCGAGCGCACCAATATCCTCTACCGCCGCAAGGACGGGGATCTGGGCTTGCTGGAGCCTGAAGCATAAGGGAAGGCATAAGCACATATTTGTTTCATTTATCTACGCTCCGTCGGTTGCCGGCGGAGCGTTTTTTGTGTATGCTTGGGGAGAGGTGATCAAAGCATGAGCATGGGAAAAATGATCCGTGCGCTGCGTGGCGAACTGGGCTGGACGCAGCTCCAGCTGGCGGAGAAGCTGCACGTGAGCGACAAAGCGGTGAGTAAATGGGAGCGGGACGCCGGTTGTCCTGACGTACTGATGATTCCAAAGCTGGCCAGGGAGCTGGGCGTTGGTGTGGAAACGCTGCTGGGCGGGAATCTGCCGGCGAATAAAAAGGATGTGGGAAGCATGAAAAGAATCAGCGTATATCAATGCCCGATATGCGGCAATCTGTTGACAGCGACAGGGAAGGCGGAAATCTCCTGCTGCGGACGGCCCCTGCAGCCCATGAAGGTTCAGCCTGCGGATGAATCCCATCGGCTGTGCATCACGCCCATGGAGGACGAATGGCACGTGGCTTTTTCGCATCCCATGGAGAAAGAGCACTACCTGAGCTTTATTCTGGAGGTGGGCTATGACCGGATTGCCCTGGTGCGTTTGTACCCGGAGGGAGCAAATGAGGTTCGACTTCCCAGGCTGAGCGGCGGCAGATTCTTCTGCGGATGCTCCGGTGAAGATGCGCTTTTCAGGCAATAACGGAAGCGATTGTACGAAATGTGTTCTTCCCTTGCATCTTGTGGCGAATGATATTATAATGATATGGAATATTGTTCGGATGGAGGGATTCATCAATGGAAATGGAAACCATCCGCCTTGCCGACCCTGAGGTCGCCCAGGCGATTGAAGCCGAGCTGGAACGCCAGCGCAGCCATATTGAACTGATTGCCTCGGAGAACTTTGTTTCTCCTGCGGTGATGGCAGCCATGGGTACCTGCCTGACCAACAAATATGCCGAGGGTTATCCCGGCAAGCGCTATTACGGCGGCTGCGAGTGCGTGGATGTGGTGGAAAACCTGGCCCGCGACCGTGCCTGCCAGCTCTTTGGCGCCGAGCATGCCAACGTGCAGCCCCACTCCGGCGCCCAGGCCAACATGGCGGTTTACTTTGCCATGCTGCAGCCCGGCGATACTGTGATGGGCATGAACCTCTCCCACGGCGGCCACCTGACCCATGGCAGCCCCGTGAACATGAGCGGCAAGTATTTCAACTTCGTGGCCTATGGCGTGGATCCCGAAACGGAGACCATCAACTACGACACCGTCCGTGCCACCGCCCTGGAGTGCAAGCCCAAGCTCATCGTGGCCGGCGCTTCTGCCTATCCCCGTGTGATCGACTTTGCCAAGCTCCGTGAGATCGCCGATGAAGTGGGCGCGCTGCTGATGGTGGACATGGCCCATATCGCCGGTCTGGTGGCCGCGGGTGAGCATCCCAATCCCGTGCCCTACGCCGATTTTGTGACCACTACCACCCACAAGACCCTGCGCGGCCCCCGCGGCGGTATGATCCTGTGCAAGGAAGAGTATGCCAAGGCCATCGACAAGGCCATCTTCCCCGGCACCCAGGGCGGCCCCCTGGAGCACATCATCGCTGCCAAGGCGGTCTGCTTCGGCGAGGCCCTGAAGCCCGAGTTCAAGGCGTATCAGCACCAGATCGTCCTCAACGCCAAGGCCCTCGAGAACGCTTTCCGCAAGGAAGGCATCCGCATGGTGTCCGACGGCACGGACAACCACCTGCTGCTGCTGGACTTCACCGGCACCGAGATGACCGGCAAGCTGCTGGAGAACCTGCTGGAGGAAGCCAACATCACCGTGAACAAGAACACCGTGCCCAACGAGACCCGCTCTCCCTTTGTGACCAGTGGTGTGCGCGTGGGTACCCCCGCCATTACCTCCCGCGGCCTGAAGGAAGCCGACATGGAGAAGGTGGCTGCCTGGATCGCCCGCATCGTGAAGGAAGGCGAAGCCGCTGTGCCCCAGGTCAAGGCAGAGGTGGAAGCCTTCATGAAGAACTTTCCGCTTTATGCATAAGAAAATCTGATGACCAACATGCCGGAGGAGCAAGAGCTCTTCCGGCTTTTGTTTTTTGAAAAGAAATTTTCATTTCGCCGAAAATTTTTTGCTTTTTTTATGGTACTTTTCGCCTGGTTGTGATATAATAACAGAACGAAGGGGCTTTTGGCACCGTGGGAAAGCCAGACCCCGCAACATTGATTGACTGCAATCAAATAACCGGACCGATACGGCTGACAGAGGAGCGCGAATCTGTTCTCTGCCGACCGCCTCTGTTGCGGTTATCAAAATGAGAAAATTCAGCGACAGGCCCGGCCTGCTGCTTCGTTTGATGTTTATGTTATCTGAGAGGCTGAAAGGAGGCTTCCCGTGAATTCAAGAATGAACCCCAACGCGCCCAGCAAGCTGCGCATTGTTTCCCTGGGCGGCGTGGATGAGATCGGCAAGAACATGACTGTCTTCGAGTATGAAGACGATATTGTGGTTATCGACTGCGGCAGCATTTTCCCCAAGGAGGATCTGCTGGGCATTGACCTGGTGATTCCTGATGTGAGCTACCTGGTAGAAAAGAAGCGCAACGTGCGCGGCTATCTTTTCACCCACGGCCACGAGGATCACATCGGCGCCACGCCCTATATCCTCCGCCAGGTGCCTGCCCCCCTTTATGGCACCAAGCTGACCCTGGCGCTGGTGGATATCAAGCTCAAGGAGCACCGCCTGGGCAACATTCCCATGCGGGTGGTGCAGCCCCGGGATGAAATCCAGCTGGGCAAGTTCACTGCCAAGTTTATCCATGTGAGCCACTCCATTGCCGGCGCCTGCGCCATCGCGCTGACCTGCCCCGCCGGCACCGTGGTGGTTACCGGCGACTTTAAGGTGGACTATACCCCCATCGATGGTCACGTTACCGACCTGGCCACCTTTGCCGCTCTGGGCGAAAAGGGCGTGCTGGCCATGCTGTGCGAATCCACCAATGTGGAACGCCCCGGCCATACCATGAGCGAAATGAAGATCGGCACCACCTTCGAGAAGCTCTTCCGCGACGCCAAGGGCCGTGTGGTGGTGGCTATGTTTGCCAGTAACATCCACCGCATGCAGATGATCATCGACAGCGGTATCCGCTATGGCCGCCGGGTTTGCTTCATCGGCCGCAGTATGGTGAACAACAGCCGTGTGGCCATGCAGATTGGTGAATTGCACATTCCCGAGGAGTGCATTATCGACCAGGATGACCTGGACCAGTACCCGGATGAAGAGATTCTGGTGATGACCACCGGCGCCCAGGGCGAGGCCATGGCCGGCCTGACCCGCATGGCCTATGCCGAGCACCGCAAGCTGCAAATCCGCCAGAGCGACATGGTGATCATCTCCGCCAACCCCATTCCCGGCAACGAGAAGTTCATCTCCCGGGTGATCAACCAGCTGTACCGCTGCGGCGCCCAGGTGGTTTACGAGGCCCTTGCCGAGGTTCACGTTTCCGGCCACGCCCGCCAGGAGGAGCTGAAGCTGATTCACGCCCTGGTGAAGCCCAAGTATTTCATTCCTGTTCACGGCGAATACCGCATGCTGTGGCAGCATGCCGAGCTGGCCGCCAGCATGGGCATGGACGACAAGAACATCGTGATTCCCGAGATCGGTCAGGTTATTGAGATGACTGAAGATACCCTGGCCCTGGGCGAGGTTGTTCCCACCGGCGGTGTGCTGGTGGATGGCCTGGGCATCGGCGACGTGGGCAATGTGGTGCTCCGCGACCGCAAGCACCTGAGCCAGGACGGCCTGATCATCGTATGCATGGGTATCGACCGGGACGAGGCCAAGCTGATCTCCGGTCCGGATATCATCAGTCGCGGCTTCATCTATGTGCGCGAGAATGAGGACATCATCGAGAATACCCGCGAGGTGGTGCGCCAGATTCTCATGAACAGCGATCTCTCCGGCGAGAACTGGCCCAACATCAAGAATCGCATCAAGGATGATCTCCACCGCTTCATCTACGAGAAGATCAAGCGCAACCCCATGATCCTTCCCATCATCCTGGATATTTAACGATGCTTTCATAACAAGCAGGAGACACTCCTGGGGAGTGTCTCCTCTTGAATGTTTTGGCCGCTGCATGAAAAGAACGGCCCCATCCGTTATACATCATGAAAGGCAGGTACACCCTATGGAATACTCCGCTGCCCATCGCCTGGCCAACGAACTGCGCCAGAGCGAAGAATACATGACCTACCACCGTCTGAAGGACGAAGTCATGGCCGATGAAACCCAGGCTGCCCTTATCCGCGAATACAAGAAGCTGCAGATCCAGCTGCAGATGGCCGCCATGTCCGGTCAGCAGCCGGACGGCGAGGACATGCAGCGCTTTTCCGGCATTTCCGCGCTGCTCTTCGGCAAGCCGGAGGTAAGCCAGTATCTGCTGGCCGAAATGCGCCTGCAGCAGGCCATGGCGGATATCTTCAAGATCATCACCGATGCCGCCGGGCTGGACATGCAGCTGCCCGGCATGTAAACCTGCCTCAAAGGAGGTTTCCACGTGAAGAAAAAACGTAACTATACCTACCGCACCATGCGGGACGAGCGGCAATACGGCCTGTATTGGTATTCCGCCCTGTGGAATATCCTGCGCCCTGTGTTGGTGGCGCTGGGCGCATTCATTGTGGTGACCGGGCTGGTCTATGCAGCCTGGAACGGTGTGTATAACAACTACCTGGCGCCGGCGGATATCGAGGACCGCACCGATATCGCCTTTGAGGTGGAAAGCGGCCAGAGCCTTACCCGGGTGGCCAATAACCTGGAGCAGGCGGGGCTGATCCGCAGCCGCACGGTGTTCAAGTATTACTGCGATTTCGCCGGCATGGGCCAGAAGATACAGGCAGGCAATTACCTTTTGCGGCCCTCCATGTCCATGCAGGAGATCGCCGACCAGCTCACCCGTGGCGACGGCAACCCGCTGGTGCGGAACATTACCATGATCCCCGGCTGGACGCTGGAGGACTTTGCTTCCAAACTGGTGGAAAACGGCGTGCTGGAAAGCGCTGACGAGTTCCTCAGCCTGTGCCGTACAGGCGAGAAGTTCAGCGATTATTATTACGTGGCCGACGTGCTGGAAAGCCGCAACGCCGCCCAGCGGAAATACATGCTGGAGGGCTACCTGGCCCCCAACACCTATGAGGTATACACCTCTGCCACGGCGGAGGATATCATCCGCAAGCTGCTTTCCCAGACGGAGCGGGCCTTCCCTGCGGACTATCAGGACTATGCCCAGCAGCTGGGCTACACCATGGATGAGATCCTTACCCTGGCCTCTATGATCGAAAAGGAGGCCAAGAACAGCGATTTTGCCAAGGTGTCCGCTGTGTTCCACAACCGTCTCAAGCAGGGGATGAAGCTGCAGAGCGACGTGACCATCCACTATGTGACCGGCGTGAGGAAGATGTCCCTGGACAACAATGACCTGGGCACCCACAGCCTGTATAATACCTACGAGAACGCCGGATTGCCCCTGGGGCCCATCTGCGCCCCCTCGGTGGAGGCCATCAACGCGGCCCTCTTCCCGGATGCGTCCTATGTGGCGGAGAATTATCTCTACTTCTGCGCCAAGGATCCTGAAAGCGGCGAGCTATACTTCTCCCGCACCCTGCAGGAGCACGAGCAGGCGGTGGCCATTTATGCGCCCCTGTGGAAAGAATACGATCAGTCACGAGGAATCCAATGATGAAGACAATGCCTGAGCTCCTCTGTCCCGCCGGCAGCATGGAAAGCCTGCGGGCCGCCCTGCACTTTGGGGCGGACGCTGTTTACGGCGGCATGAAGCGCTTTGGCCTGCGGGCCTTTGCCGGAAACTTTGACGAGGAGCAGCTGAAGGAAGCGGTGCGCCTGACCCACGGGGCCGGGAAGAAATTCTACCTGACCATGAACGTGCTGCCCTTCGACGACCAGCTGGACGATTTTGTGGAAACCGCCCGCATCGCCCATGCCATTGGTGTGGACGCGGCCATCGTCAGCGATATCGGCGCCATTGTGACCCTGCGGGAAAAGGTGCCGGGGCTGCCTCTTCACGTCAGCACCCAGGCCAGCACGGTGAATGCCGCCGCCGTGAAGCACTACCAGGCCCTGGGCTGCCAGCGGGTGATCCTGGCCCGTGAGGTCAGCCTGGAGCGCATGAAGGCCATGCGCGCCCAGCTGGACGACACCATGGAGCTGGAGACCTTCGTCCACGGCGCGGCCTGCGTGGCCTATTCCGGGCGGTGCCTGCTCAGTGCGGCACTGGCCGGCCGCAGCGGCAACCAGGGCACCTGCGCCCAGCCCTGCCGCTGGCAATATGCCGTGATGGAGCAGAAACGCCCCGGGGAATACCTGCCCGTGTGCGAGGATCTCAACGGCACCTACATTTTCTCCGCCAAGGACCTGAACCTGATGCCCCTTTTGCCCCAGCTGGTGGATGCGGGCATCAGCAGCCTGAAGATCGAGGGCCGGATGAAAACCGAATACTATGTGGCGGTGGTCACGGGGGCCTATCGCCGTGCTATTGATCTGCTGGCCCAGGGGGAGGAGGCCTTCCGCGCCGCGTTGCCGGAATTGCTTGCGGAGCTCAGCTGCGCCAGCCACCGGGAGAGCGACACTGGCTTTGCCCTGGAAAAGCCCCAGCAGCCCGGCGGGGCCGAGGGCTTCTACCAGGAGCGCGAGTATATCGCCCGGGTGATGGAGCCTGCTGCCGCCGGCACGCAGGCCCGGCTGATGCTGAAGAACCGCTTCCATGCCGGCGATGAGCTGGAGATCATGACCAGCCGCGGTGTTTTCCGGGCGGAGGGAAAGCCTTTCCTGCGGGAAAAGACCGGCGAAACCATCGATACCCTGGGCGTGGCGGGGGAGTATATCCGCATGGAGTTGCCCGTTGCGGTGGAAGAGGGCGATCTGATCCGGGGCCAGGTGAGAAATCACCGCAAATGATATTGATGAATAAATATTTATAATAGGTTGGAAAACTTGCACGCAGCCGGGAAATGTGGTATAGTTATTTGGTTAACAATGTACAAATGCGACTGCTTTTAGCAAGGAGGCAAAGCTATGGCAGGCTATGTTTCGGATGCGGTGATCCGTCGTTTGCCCGGGTACTATCGTCATCTCCGCGAGCTGGAGGCCGCGGGCGTGACGTCCATTTCTTCCCAGGAGCTGGGTAAGCGCATGCAGCTGACCCCCTCCCAGATCCGCCAGGACATCAATTGTTTTGGTGGTTTCGGCCGCCAGGGGTATGGGTATAACGTCAGTGAGCTGAAGGGCCACATTGGCGAGATCCTGGGCCTGGACCGGCTGCACCGGATGATCATCCTGGGCGCCGGCAGCATCGGCACCGCTGTGGCCCATTACCCCACCTTCTCCCGGGAAGGCTTCAAAACCATTGCCATGTTTGATGTGGCCACCGATAAAATCGGCACACGCATGAACGATATTCCCGTGCTGCCCATGGAGGAGCTGGAGAAGTTCCTTTCTGAAAATCACGTGGACATTGCCGTGCTGGCCCTGCCGGCAGCCTATGCCCAGGAAACCATGAACCGCCTGTACGAGGGCGGTGTCCGCGCGGTGTGGAACTTCGCGCCTACGGACCTGAATCACCCCGAAGATATGATCGCGGTGAATGTGCACCTCAGCGACAGTTTGCAGATCCTTTCCTACAGGATCGCCCACCGCGGGGAATAATCAACCAGGAGGAAGCTTATGGCTCAGACGCCCGCGCCGCCCAGGCGGACGCGCCGCACACAGACGCATACCTACGAGGGCAATGGCGAGGTTATCCGCACCAGCCCCTCCACCGCTGCGCCGCGGCGTTCCACTGTGACCAAGGCGGCACCTGCGCGCCAGCCCATGGGCCGCTCGGAAGAGCTGCGGGAGAAGCAGCGGGCCTACCAGCAGGCCTACCGCCAGGTGGAGGAGCATGAGCGCCGCTTCAAGCAGCCGGTGGACACCAATGCCATCTACGACGATTTCGATGTTTACGACAGGGACGCCCGGAAGGTTTATTCCACCGGAAGCCAGCGCAAGCGCCGGGACCCACACCGTGGGCTGTGGGCGGCGCTGATCTTCCTGTGCCTGCTGTGCATGGGGGCCATCGGCATGTTCCTGGCACCCCAGCTGCTGGGCATTCAGTATGCCGCTATGCCCAACTGTGCTTTTGTCAACGGCAGCGTCATTACCCTGGATCAGGCCAGGTACGATACCTATAAAACCTATCGCAGCTACATGAGCAGCGATGTGATCTACCCCGGCGTGTATGTGGACGGGGTGGACGTGGGGGGTATGACGCTGGACCAGGCCAGGGCGGCTGTGAGCCAGGTGGGCGCCTCCGGCGGAGGCGACTTCGCCATTACGGTGAACATCGGCAACAAGAGCTGGAGCATTGATTCCGGCAAGGTGCCCATGACCCGCAACGTGGACGAGATCCTCGCCCAGGCCTACGCCTATGGCCGCAGCAATACCACCACCATCCGGGGAACCAGGGTGACGCCCTTCCAGGAGCGGCTCAACGCCGCGCTGAACTTGCGTTCCACCCCTGTCAGCCTGCAGACCAGCCTGACCTATGATAAACAGACCATCCGCCAGCTGACAGACAGCATTGCCCAGTTTGTCAACCGGGAGCCGGTGAATGCCTCGGTGGCCACGTTTGATTTCAACACCCGCAGCTTTACCTTCAACAGCGATTCCGCCGGCAGCTATATCGACGGCGAGGGGCTGTACAACCAGGTGATTGCCATGCTGGAGGGCGGTCAGCGCTATGCCACCGTTGTGGTGGAGCCGCAAATTGTGCTGGCTTCCGTCACCAAGGCGGAGCTGATGAACTCCTTCCGCAAGATCTCCAGCTATACCACGGAGACCACCTCCAACAGCAACCGCAACACCAATGTGAAGCTCTCTGCCGCGGCCATCAACGGCACCACCGTGCTGCCGGGGGAGACCTTCTCCTTCAACAAGGCCACAGGCCAGCGAACCTCGGAGAAAGGCTACCTGCCCGCCGCGGCTATTGCCGGCGGCCAGAGCGTGGACGAGATTGGCGGCGGCGTCTGCCAGACCAGCTCCACCCTTTTCAACGCTGTGGCCCGGGCCAACCTGAAGATCGTTGACCGCAGCCCCCACGCCTGGCCCTCCAACTATGTGGCCAAGGGCATGGATGCCACGGTGAACTGGCCCAACCTGGATTTCAAATTCAAGAATGACACGGAGTGGCCCATCTTTATTGTGAGCTACTACCAGAGCCGCAAGGTGACGGTGGAAATCTACGGCATGACCCTGGGAGATGGCATCACCATCGACCTGGAAAGCAAAGTGACCTATACCTCCGACCCGCCCAGCGAACCCAAGTACGTCTTTAACCCGGAGCTTGCCCCCGGCGAAATGAAGACCACCATCAAGGCCCGCCAGGGATACGAGGTGGACACCTACAAGGTCTGGTATCAGAACGGCAGGGAGATCAACCGCGAAAAGCTGTGCAAATCCACCTACCGCACCTACCAGGAAACCATTGAGTATAACGACATGTACTAAAAAACAGGCTGTGCGAGATTGCACAGCCTGTTTTGCATTGTCATCAGCCGTTGGTCTGGGCTTGCTCCTTGGGGAGAATCCGCAGGATCAGGGTGGTTTCCTCGGCATCCCAGATGAACTCGGCGGCCAGAGCCTTGCGGAGGAAATCAGCGGTAACGCAGGGATCGCCCTCTGCCATGGAAACGTCGCCCTCCGCCAGGGAAATGCTGGTGCTGTCCACCATGCAAGAATACTGGCCGGAGATGCGCATCATGGTGACCACATAGCCGGAGGCGGTCAGGGAGATCAGGTTGCCGTCCACGGTCACGCTCCAGCCGTCGATGGCATCAGCCAGGTCGGTCAGGGAGAGCTGAATGCGTCCGTCCTCCAGCTGGTAGACCCGGGGCTGCCGGGCCACGGTAACGCCATCCTCCTGGCTCAGGGCGGAGAGGGGAGCAGCGCCGTCGTTATAGACGATGCTGGCACCCACCAGCTGCTGCCGGGCAAGGGGAACCTCCGTGGGTTCAGGGGTGACGGTTTCCTCGGCGGGAGCGGCGATGGTGGGCTCCGGGGTGGCGGTAGGCTCCGGGGTGGGGGTGGCCAGCAGGGGGCCGGTGATCACATCGGGATTCTCGTAGAGGTGGGTCTGGGTAGCGTCGCCGGCAATGCCGTCGGCGCCCAGGCCGTTGGCCTGCTGGAAAGCTACCAGCGCCCGGCGGGTCTGATTGCCGAAAACGCCGTCAGCATTGCCCTTTTCCAGGTAGCCCAGCTCGATGAGCCGCTTCTGCAGCTTCTTCACGCTATCGCCCCGCTGGCCCTGCTTCACGTTGAAATAACGGGTGTTGGGGGTGATGGTGGGTTCGGGGGCAACGGTGGGCTCGGCGGTGATCTGCATGGTGGGCAGGGCGGCGGTCACGGCTGCCATGGGGTCATCCACGGGCACGGCGGTTTCGGCCACAATAGGGGCCGGTGTGGGCACGGGGGTAACCTCCGGCGTGGGCACAGCCTGCACCGAGGCAGCAAAGGTCAGGGACATATAAAGCATCAGGCTCTTCAAAAAGTCCATGGCGGTGTCTCCTTCCGTGTATACAGGGGTACTACCCCCTATTATACTTCATTCCGGTCGTAAACACAATGGAAAACCGCCGGAATTTGCAACTATCACGGGAGCGCTTGCATTTCCGCCCTCTTTGGGGTATGATGAAGAAGGAAAATCCGATCAGGAAGGAGATCCTTTCAATGAATAAAGAACCGATTCTGCTGATTATGGCTGCCGGCATGGGCAGCCGCTACGGCGGACTGAAGCAGATGGATCCTGTGGGCCCCAGCGGCGAGGTAATCCTGGATTACAGCATTTTCGACGCCCGGCGCGCCGGCTTCAAGCGCGTGATTTTCCTCATCAAGCATGAGATCGAAGAGGACTTCAAGCGCCTGGTGGGCAGCCATATCGAAAAATATATGGAGGTGCGCTACGCCTTTCAGCAGGTGGATAAGATTCCCGCACCTTTCACTGTGCCCGAGGGCCGTGTGAAACCCTGGGGTACCGGTCATGCCGTTTTGTGCTGCAAGGAATTGATCGACGCGCCCTTTGCCGTCATCAACGCGGACGACTATTATGGCGTCAGCGCTTTCCAGACGGCTTATGACACCCTGACCCGGCTCCGGGACGATGACAAGCAGCGGTTCATCATGGTGGGCTATCAGCTGCACAACACCCTGACGGATAACGGTCATGTGGCCCGGGGCGTGTGCGAGGTGGATGAAAAGGGCTATCTTATCTCTGTGACGGAGCGCACCCATATCATCAAGAGCTGCGACGGCGCCCTGTTTACCGAGGACGGCAAAACCTATCATCTGCTGCCGGAGGGTGCTCTGGTCAGCATGAACATGTGGGGCTTCACCCCCAGCTTTGTGCAGTCCCTGGAGGAGGGCTTCCCGGCCTTCCTGGAGAAGGCGGTTGCCGAGAATCCCCTTAAAGGTGAGTATTTCCTGCCCAGCGTGGTCAGCGGCCTGCTGGAAAAGGACGCGGCCACCGTGCAGGTGCTGCCCAGCCGTGACCGCTGGTACGGCGTGACCTATCAGGAGGATAAGCCGGTGGTGACCTCTGCTCTGCGCAGCATGGGCGAAAGCGGCCTGTACCCCGCACCTCTTTGGCCCTGAGACAGAAAAAACAAAGCAAGCGGCTGTTCCTGCGGGACAGTCGCTTTTTTTACATTTGCACAAGGGGAATCTGTGGCGGCGGCAGTAGACTTTCATGTCGAAATATGATATACTTTCTCCAGCCAGACACGTTTTTTGCTCAGGGGGAAATGAAATGAAACGTTTACTCGCGTGCATTCTGGCGCTGATCTGCCTGGCCGGTGTGGCCGGAGCTGAGGCGCTGGATAGGAATACTTTGTTCGAATTCTATGAAGACAGCGTGTTCTTCGGCGATTCGGTGATGCATGACTTCCGCCGCTACCGTTCCGGAATCAGGCAGAAGGACGAAAGCTTCCTGCCTGATGTGGACATGATCTGCACCACCAGCATCTCGCTGTATGAGGGCAGCCGGCGCTATGTCTCGGATGATCATTACTTCCAGTTCCGCGGCGTGAAGTCCTCTATGTACAAGCTGGCGAAGATGGTGAAGCCCAGCAAGGTGTTCGTCTTGCTTGGCATGAACGACCCGGTGGGCGTGAGAATCGACAACTCGCTGATCTACATTCAGGATATCATCGATGGCATGAAAGAGTTCGTTCCCGAGGCGAAGGTGTATTTCTTCTCCATGACGCCTATCACACCCCGGTATTGCCTGCAGCGGAAACGTCCGGAGTATCAGGAGCAGCTGAATGAATACAACAGGCGACTGAAGGCACTCTGCGAGGAGCAGGGCGTAGGGTACATCGAAATTGCTGAGCCGCTGAAGGATGCGGACGGTTACCTGAACATGGAATATTCCAGCGACGAGGTGTGCCACCTGAACAGCGCCGGTATGGATGTGTGGGTACAGGCCATGTGTGATTACGCCCAGGAGCAGTATGAACTGGATCAGTGGATCCCCAGGGCGGAATTGTTCAAGGTGCGGGAAGAGACACCGGAGGGGGACTGACGAATGAAGAAGCAATGGTTTGTGATCGCTCTTTGCTGTTTGCTGAGCTGCTTTGCTCTCTGCGCCTGTGCGGAAACCGTTGAGGAAGAGCCCCATCCGCTGACCGAATACGTGCTGTCGATCGCCCAGGACGGCGAGGAGCTGATTCACCTGACAGAGGATGACCTGCTGGACCTGATCGGCATCGAGCCCCAGGAGTACACGGATTTTGTATATCTGGCGGCGACCAACGCGCTGACCGGTCGGGAGATCATTGTGCTGAAGGCTGTGGATGAAGAGGCCGCTGAACGCCTGGCGGAGCTTTTGCAGGCCTACCTGGAGCAGCGCATGAATGAAATGCGCAACTATCTGCCTGAGGTTTATCAGATCCTGAGCAAGGCGGAAGTGCTCCGGAAGGATCTGACGCTGGTGCTGTCCATGGCTGCCCCCACAGAGGACGAGCCGCTGCTGCTTCTGGAGCCCGTGGAACTGCCGGAGGAAGCTGCGGCAGACGGCGTGTAAAAAACAAGGGAAGGACCATCAAGAAGACTATGTATCACTTTTTCGCTTACCTCTCCCGGCTGAAGTTCATCAGGCGCTGGGGCCTGATGCGCTCCACCCAGCCGGAAAACGACGCCGAGCATTCCCTGCAGGTGGCCATGATCGCCCACGGTATCGCGGCTATTGCCCGGGATCGCTATGGCCGGGATGTGAATCCGGAACATGTGCTGGCGCTGGCCGTCTACCACGATGCGACGGAGGTCATCACCGGCGATATGCCCACCCCCGTCAAGTATCACAGCCCGGAGCTGCGCGCTTCCTACAAGCAGCTGGAGAGCCTGGCTGCCCGCAAGCTGCTGACCATGCTGCCCGAAAGCATGCAGACGGAGTTTGGCGCGTATCTTACCGATGGCGATGATAACGCCCACCAGCTGGTGAAGGCGGCTGACCGCATCAGCGCATACAGCAAGTGCGTGGTGGAAAAGCGGGCCGGCAACCACGAGTTTGACGCCGCCGGCGATAATGTGCTCAAGGCCATCCAGCAGATTGATCTGCCGGAGGTGCGGGACTTTATGGAGGAGTTCATTCCTTCCTTTGCCCTGACGCTGGATGAAATGAACAACCACGGCGAACCGATTTGATCAACAAAAAAACTCTGCTAAGCAGAGTTTTTTGTTTGCGCTTATTTCAGCAGATCATACACGGCGGTATTGGTTCTGTCCACGGTGATGGGCGTGATGGAAATGTGCCCGCTGATGGTGGCGTCCGTGTCCAGGGAAAGGTCGCCCTGATTTCTGTGGACGCACACGCCGGTGGGCATATACAGGTGCTCGCCGCAAGAAGGGAACTCATCGGAATAATAGGGGCCGCCCTGACGGGTGATGCGGATCTCGCCTGTGTATTGCTCGGGGATGTTCACGTTGTAGTGGCCGCACTTGTCCAAGAGGCTGCGGCGGGTGAAATATGCCCACACGTTGTCCAGCTGCGCTTCCGCGGTGGCAAAGGTTTCGAACCCGGTGGAGATGGCAATGCCCTTCACACCCAGGGCAGCGGCTTCGAAAATCGCGCCCACGGTGCCGGAATAGATGATATCCATGCCGATGTTGGGGCCGCGGTTTACGCCGGAGAGCACTAGGTCAACGGTCTCGTGCTTGCCCAGAAGGGCGTAGCGCACACAATCCGCCGGGGTGGAATCCACGCTGTAGCCCTGGATGCCATGGGGCAGGGACACAGGTTCCACCGAAAAGGGCTGATGAATTTCAATGGCGTGGCTTTTGCCGCTTTGCTCAGATTTGGGGGCGTACACAACCACCTCACCCAGGCGGCGGGCAAAGTCCATCATGACCCGCATGCCGGGGGCGAAGATGCCGTCGTCGTTCGTCAGGAGTATTCTCATAGCCAATCCTCGTGTGTTTCTTTGTATTCCTTTACCAGTGTGTCCGCGTCAGCCAGGAGGGCCTGCATTTCTTCCATGTTATAGATGGTGGCGCCGCTGGCGCAGGCATGACCGCCGCCGCGGTACTTTTCAGCCAGGGTGTTGATGGCGACGAAGCGGCTGCGCAGACGGACGCGGATGGTCTGGGTTTCGCCGCTTTCGATAAAGGCCAGCCAGCACAGGCAGCCGCGGATGCCGTCCAGATAGCCGATGGCCGCGCAGGCCTCCTCGAAGGTGAGGCCGAAACGGTTCTGAGCCTCCTGGCTGATGGCGACATAAGCCACGCCGTTTTCGGTGATGTGCATGGTCTCGTAGATGTAGGCCTTGAATTTCAGGGTGTGGAAATCCCGCAGGTACAGGTGGGCGTAGAGTCTTTCGGTATCCACGCCGTGATCCAGCATCAGCGCGGCCAGGCGCAGGGTTTCGCCGGTGACGCCCTCATACTGGAAACGGCCGGAATCGGTGACCATGCCGGTATAGATATAGGTGGCGGCGCGGCTGGTCAGGGTCAGCTCGTCCTGGAAGGTCTGATAGAAATCGGCGATCATCTCGCAGGCGGAGGAGCGCTCCTCTTCCACCCAGCGGATATCACCATAGGGTTCGCGCTCGATATGGTGGTCGATCTTGATCAGCTCGCGGCAGAGCAGGTAGCGCTTGTTGGAAATGCGGTCCTCGGAGCCCACGTCGATAACGATGCCCAGCGCGTCTTCGTAGAGAGCATTGTCCACAGGCGCGTCATCCGGCCCGAGGAAGGCCAGGTAATCGGAATGCTCGTCGTCAATAAGATAGACTTCCTTTTCAGGCCAGGTGGCGCTGATAATTTCCTTCATACCCTTGGTGGCGCCCACGCAGTCGCCGTCGATGCGCACATGCCGGAAAAGCATGATGCGGGAATAATCCTTGATCTTTTGCAGAATCAGCTCTTTGCTCATGAGGGTTCTCCTGTCAGCTCGTCCAGTTCGGCCAGCACGTCCATTGCCTCCTGGCGGTCCCGAAGGGTAGCGCCGCTGGCTTTGGCGTGGCCGCCGCCGCCGTGCCTGGCGGCAATGGGATTGATGTTATAGCGGCTGGAGCGCAATTCGCACAGCACGCCCTTTTCTGTTTCGGTAAAGTTGACCCAGCTGTCCACGCCCTTGATATCCGCCATCACGTTCACCATGCCCCGGGAGATGGTGAAGGTATCGGCGTTCAGCTGCGCCATTTCCTCCAGGGTGGTATAGATATAGGCCACGTTGCGGGGGGTGAACTGGACCTTCAGCGTAAACTGGGCCCGCAGCTTCATCTGGTCGAAATCGGCGGCATATAGGCAGCGATACAGCTCATTGACGTCGATGGGATGCTCCATCAGAAAGGATGCCCGCTGAAAGGTGCGGGAGGAGGTGCAATCGTAGCGGAAACGGCCGGAATCGGTGACCATGCCGGTATATAGCAGCGTTGCCGCCGTGGGGCTGATCATCAGGCCGCATTCCATGACCATATCGGTGATCAGGCCGCAGCAGCTTTCGCTGGCGGCGTCGATGACCTCCACGGGGGCGATCTGCTCGCAGAAAACATGGTGGTCAATGCGTGCCAGAGCCTGGGCCAGGGTATAGCGCTCGTCGCTGATCAGGTGGCTTGAGCCGCAGTCAAGGATCACCGCCAGTGCGCCCTGATAGGATGAATCGGGGATGTCATCCATGACGGCGTCCGCCATGAAGCCGTAGCGCCCGGCACCGTCGCCCACGGCATACACCTTTTTGTCGGGAAAGTTCTCCCGGAGGATATGCTTCAGGCCCAGCTGGCTGCCCAGGGCATCGCCATCAGGGTTGTGATGCCGGTGAATGATGATGGTGTTGTGATCCTGGACGGCCTGGATGATCTGTTCAAACATAGGCGTTCCTCGCTGAAAAAACATGATATCTATTATATAATGAACCGGGCGTAATTGCAAACAAAAACGGAGGCCGCATCCAATCCGGATACGGCCTCACGCTGTTGATCGGCTTACTTCACAATGGTGCAGCCCTTGTCGAATTCAATGGTGCCCTTGTAGTTCTTGATGATGCCGTTCACGGTGATCACGTCGCCCACAGCCAGGGTCTCGGCGCCTTCGCCGGTCAGGCGGTAGCACATGACCTTGTAATCAGCCATGCCGCCGGGCACGATGGTCACGGTGATATTCTTATACTCGTCGCTCCAGGCAGTATCGATGGTGACGATCTCGCCGGTCAGGGTCTTGGCTTTATCCTGGGCCAGGCCCTCTTCCAGGGTGTAGGCGCCCATGGCCACACGGACGTCATTGACGGAACCCACGGGGATCATCACGCAGCCCTTGTCAAACTCGATGGTGCCCTTGTAGTTCTTGATGGTGCCGGCCACGGCGATGGTCTGGCCCACAGCCAGGTCCTGGGCGCCTTCGCCGGTCAGGCGGTAGCACATGATCTTCTGCTCGGCCTTGCCGTCGCACACGATGGACACGGTGATGTTCTTGTATTCCTCGCTCCAGGGGGTGTCGATGGCGACGATCTCGCCTTCCAGGGCGGTGGGGGCGGGCATGGCAGCGCCGTCTTCCAGGGCATAGGCAGCGTCCAGGATAGCAGCCTGGCTGATGATTTCGCCCATACCGACCAGCACGCAGCCCTTATCGAACTCGATGGTGCCCTTGTAGTTCTTGATGATGCCTTCCACGGTGATCTTGTCGCCCACGGCCAGGGTCGCGCAGCCCTCGCCGGAGAGACGGTAGCACTGGATGGTCTGGTCGGCCAGATCGCCCACCTGGATGGTCACAGTGATGTTCTTGTATTCCTCGCTCCAGGGAGTGTCGATCTTCACGATTTCGCCATACAGGCGCTGGGCGTCTTCCAGGGCCAGGCCGTCTTCCAGGGTGTAGGCGGCAGCCACGATCTCCTCATAGCTCAGGCCTTCCAGGATCATGGCGGCGGGAACCTTGTGCTTGAAGGTCAGTTCAGCGGTCTGGCCGGTCTTGCCGGTGAGGGTGGCGGTCAACACATACTGCACTTCTTCGGGGTTCTTTTCATCCACGTCGATGGTGACCATCTTGTCGTCGCCGGGGATGATCTTGACGGTCTCGGAATCAGCCGTCCACTGGATGGGATACTCCTCGCCGCCGATGTTGATTACGCCCACAACGGTGTAATCCACAGGGGTGGTCTCGGTAGCGCTCTTGTACATGGTGCGCAGATAGGAGCGGGCAGCAGCCAGCTCGGTGTCCTTCTCTGCGGGGACCTCAGCAGGAACCTCGGCGGGTTCTTCGGCGGGTTCTTCGGCGGGAACCTCGGCGGGTTCTTCAGCGGGCACTTCCACGGCGGTCACAGCAGCGGCAGCGGCTTCCAGCTCAGCGATCTTGGTCAGGCTGGCTTCATTCTCAGCCTTGGCAGCAGCCAGGTCGGCAGCGGCGGTCTCGGCGGCAGCGTTCAGGCTGGCCACGCTGGCTTCCAGCTCAGCGATCTTGGCCAGGCCGGTTTCGGCTTCGGCCTTGGCGGCAGCCAGGTCGGCAGCAGCGGTCTCAGCAGCGGTCTCGGCGGCAGCGGTCAGGCTGGTGACGTTGGCCTCCAGCTCGGCGATCTTGGCCACAGAGGTTTCGTTCTCGGCCTTGGCGGCAGCCAGGTCGGCAGCGGCGGTCTCGGCGGCAGCGTTCAGGCTGGCCACGCTGGCTTCCAGCTCGGTCACCTTGGCGGTGGCGTCGTTCAGCTGGGTCTGCAGGGAATCGCGCTCGGCGGTGATGCTGTTCAGGTCAGCGGAGACATTGGACTTCTGCACGCCGAACAGGCCGGCAACGGCCACGGCGATGGCCAGCAGGATAGCGAGAATTGCAACTGGCTTCTTCATCAATAGGAACCTCCCTTTTTATTCGATGGTGATGCTGTTCATGGTCAATACCTTGATCTGGTAAGCGCCCTCGTAATAGTCCACAACGCCTTTCACATGGATGGTCTTGCCCAGGAAGGCCTCGGCGGTGACCGGTTTGTTCTCTGCATCGTAGAGCACGGCGGTGCGCACCAGCACTGTTTCGCCGTCCCTGGTACAGGTCAGCGTCAGGGCGCCGTTGGAGGAGCTGTCCTCGTTTTCGGTGGTGTAGACTTCCTGCACCTCAAGGCCCTTCATTTCCACCGTGGTGGCCAGGGCCAGCTCCGCATAGGCGTAGGTGGTGGGGCCCTCCTCGGTGATGATGGTAACGCTGCCCTTCGCGAAGGTTTCGGCTTCGGTGGGTACATAGGCGGGCTGATGCCCGCTGGAGAGAAGCTGGATGTTGCCTGGATCCTTCGGCTTGATCATGCGGTAGGTCAGGCCGGAAACCTGCCAGGTGCCGCCTGCCTCGTAGTACTGCATCGTACCCACGATCCGGGCTTCGTTGCCCACGGACAGGATGTCCAGGCCCTTGCCGCTCATGTTGTAGCCGTAGTAGACGGACATGCCGTAGTACAGACCGGTTTCCGCGTCGTAATCCTCAATGAAAACGGCGTTGTTGTGGTTCAGGGTAATGATGCCCTTGAAGGCCACCTTCTTGCCGTTATATGCCTGGGGATGGGTCCGGAGCTCCTTCAGGGTCAGCTCAATGGCGTCGCCGTAATAGAAATCAGGATCCTTCTGACCGGAATAAACATTCAGCTTCTGCTCCCGGGCCTGGTTGATCGCCGCCATGCAGACAGAGCCGTAGCGGTTCTGAAAGGACGAGTTGGCGATGGCCAGGCCGTTTTGCAGGATTTCGATGTTCAGGTTGCGGTAAGCTTCGCCCTCGGCGGTTTGATACCACACCCATACCAGATGGCGCTCGGAAGTGGAATCAAGGTTCCAGCTGCCATCATCGCTCTCAATGATGATGGATGTCGCCTGGGAAAGCTTTTCGCGGGTGAACTCGGCGGCTTTTTTGCCATATTCCTCGATCTTGCCTGTGATTTCCGGGGTGTTGATGGCCAGGTATCTGGCCTTGATCACGCCACCGGGGATCACGCTTTCGGATACGTGGAAATGCGTGGTGTCGCCATCCACAAAGGTTTTGACGCTCACTTCAGCCTTGGCCGTTTCGCTGGCCATGTTCAGCCTGATGGAGCCGGCATAGTCGGTGATCTCACCGGCCATGCCGCAGCCCATCATGCTCACAAGCAACGCGAGCGCAAGAATCAAACATGCACAGTGCTTCATCTTACCAGATCGCGTATTCGCACTCCTCGATAGCGGTGGCGAAAGCGTCGGCGATCACGGTGTCGTCATCGCCTTCGGTGGTCAGGCAGGCGCACAGCAGGTCGCCGACCTGGTCACGGGCTTCGGAGGAGCCGTTGAAGGCGGGGGAGGTGTAGTAGGCGTCGGCCTGCTCCAGGCAAACCTTGGCAGACAGGGCGGAGACGTAGTTGCCGCCGTCAGCGCTGGCCAGGAACTCGGCATAGGCCTCGTTTTCGGCAACGGACTTCAGCACGGGCACATAGCCGGAGGCCATGGAGAACTCGGCCTGGAATTCCACGTTGGTGGTCAGGAACTTCACAAACAGCCAGGAGGCGATGACTTCCTGGGGGTTGGCCTTCTTGAAGATGGTCACGCTGGGACCCTGGGAGATGACCTTCTTGTTCTCGGCGTTCATCTGGGGAATGGTGGCGATGCCCACTTCAAAGGGATAGGTGCCGTCGGGGCCGGCCGCAGGACGCTGATAGGTAGCGCCGGCGGAGGAGCCGATGGACATGTAGCTCTTGACCTCGGTGGTGGAGGTGAACAGGCCGGAGGTGTAAGCGCCATACAGGGTCTGGGTGGTGATGTAGCCCTTCTTGTACCACTCGCGGAAGGTCTTCATGGTGGCGTGGTTCTGCTCGTTGTCGAACAGGAAGTGGGGCTCGGTGGCGGAAGTGTAGGGAGCCTGGTTCTGCTCGCACATGGTGATGAACCAGTTGGCTTCGGAGTCATAGCCCAGGGGGATGGAGTTGGGGTCAAGCTCCTTGATCTTGGCGCAGACGGCTTCCAGCTCGTCCCAGGTGGTGGGCACGGCGATACCATTGGCCTCGAAGAAGGTCTTGTTGTAATACAGAACCTCGGTGGACTTGGACAGGGGCATGGTGTACATCAGGCCGTCGCCGTACTGCATGCCCTCGTTGTAATAACCTTCGATGAAATCATCCTTCTGCTCGGCGGTCAGGCCCAGAATTTCGGTGGTGCCGTCGGCGCGGGTGATCACCGTTTCGCTGTTGATCATCTCGTCCAGGGGCTGCACAGCCTTGGCAAGGTTATACAGGGCCACGTGGTCGGGATAGCAGTAGGCGATGTGGGGCTGGCTGCCCACGGTGATTTCGGTGGAAATCTGGTCGCGGACGTCGTCGTAGCCGCCCAGGGAAGAATGCTCAACCTTGATGTTGGGGTAGAGCTGGTTGAACTCGGCGATGTAGCTTTCCAGAACGCCAACCAGGTTGGCACCCATGGTGTGGTAGAACTTGATGGTGACTTCGCTGCCGTCGTAGCCTTCAGCAGGCACTTCGAAAGCGAAGGCGCTGGTCATGCAGGAGAGCAGCATGGCTACCAGCAGGAGCATGGAAACGAGCTTTTTCATGTTGTGTTCCTTCCTTTTGTTTATATTTTTTTGGCACCAGCCATTGGTAACAGGGTGGATGTTTTCTGCTTAGCCCTTGATGCCCGAGCGGCTCACGCCGGACATGATGTACTTGCGCAGGAAAACGAAAACCAGGAAAAGGGGCAGGGAAACCAGAGCCACGGCGGCCATCTGCACGGGGTAGTTCACGTCGCCGGAGGTCTCGGTAAAGGCGTTGCGCAGGCCGTTGGTGATCATGCGGTGCGCCTCGTCGTTAGCCACCAGGCGGGGCCAGATGTAGGAGTTCCACGCGCCCATCATCTTCAGGATGGTGATGGAGATCAGCGTGGGAAGGGACAGGGGAACCATGACCTTCCACAGGTACTTCCAATCGCTGGTACCGTCCACCTTGGCGGCCAGATACAGCTCGTTGGGAATCTGCAGGAAATTCTGGCGCAGCAGATAGATGTAGAACACGCTTACCAGGAAGGGGACGATCAGCACCGTGTAGGTGTTGATCCAGCCCAGGGAGGTTACGGTGGAGTAGTTGGTGATGGTGAACAGTTCGCCGGGGATCATCATGGTAGCCAGCAGCAGGGCGAAGAGGGTCTCCTTGCCCTTGAACTCAAGCCTGGCGAAGGCGAAGGCCGTCAGGATGGTGATCACCAGGGAAAGCAGCGTGGATACCAGGCCCACGATCATGGTGTTGATGAACAGGCGGCCCAGGTTGGCGGTGGTGAAGGCGTCGATATAGTTGCTCCACAGGATAATCTGGGGCCAGAAGGTGGGCGTGGACATGCGGTACTCGTCCAGGGACTTCAGGGAGGAGATGATCATCCAGTAGAAGGGGAAGAGCACGATCAGCGCCATGACCAGCAGAAAAATGTAGTTCAGGCTCAGGGAAAAGGTGCGGCCAATCTTCTGTGCGAAGGAGACCTTCTGCATGTTTTTCGCTTGCATTGTCAGTCCCCTTTCTTAATAGTGCACGCGCTTTTTGCTGACCTGCAGGTTGATCAGGGTTACCACCAGGATGATGGCAAACAGGATCAGCGCTGCGGCGCTGGCGCGGCCCTGGCTGTTGGTGCTCAGAGCGTCGTAGATGAAGCCGACCATGGTGTTCAGCCGGCCTGCGCTGTCGGGCGGGCCCATCTTCTCGCCGAAGATACCCACGATGCTGGTGTATTCCTTGAAGCCGCCGATAAAGCCGGTGATGATCACATAGGCCAGCATGGGGGAAAGCAGCGGCACGGTGATGCGGGTGAAGATGCGGCGGCGGGGGGTGCCGTCCACCTTGGCGGCATCGTAATACTGCTTGTTGATGCTCTGCAGGCCGCCCAGCAGCACCAGGATCTTGAAGGGCAGGGCGTTCCACACGATGTAGACGATCATAACGAACATGTTCGCCTCATAGGTGGAGCCGTAGTTGATCCAGTTGATGGGGTTGCCGCCGAAGAACTGAATCACATTGTTGATGATACCCGCGGTGACGATGATCTCGTTCTCGGTGCCATAGAAGCCGCCCACGATGTTGAACATGGCGGCAAACACCATGCCGATGGCGATGGAGTTGGTCACATAGGGCAGGAAGAAGATGGTCTGCAGGCCCTTCTGCAGGAATTTAATGGAGTTCAGCGCCACGGCGATCAGCAGTGCCAGCAGGGTGGAGATGGGCACTGTCCACACGCACAGGAGCACGGTGTTTTTCAGGCAGGAAACAAACCTGCGGTACTTGATGACCTTTTCAAAATTGCCCAGGCCAAACTCGAAAACGGCGCCGCCGGCAGCCTTCAGGCCGGAGTAGTTTTCCAGGAAGGCCATGCGGACGGTGTTGATGATGGGCCATACGGTGAACACCAGCAGCAGCGCGATGGCCGGCGCCAGGTACAGCCAGGCTTTCCATTGATGCTTGCTTTCAACCATGTTACTTCACCTCGAAATGGATCCGCTCCTCGGTTTCCCGGTTGAAGAGGAAAACCTTGTGAGCCTTGAGGGAATAACGGACGGTTTCCTTGGCGGCGTCCAGCTTGTTGTCGGCATTGATAATGGAACGGACCACCGGGTTGACCGAGGCCTCGTGGGTGGAAACGATGCTTACATCGCGGCCCATGACCTCCACATTGCTCAGCTGGCAGTGCAGCGGGCCCTTCTTGTCCAGGGTGAAGCCCTCGGGGCGGATGCCCACATAGACCTTCTGGTCGGGCACTTTCTTCATATCCAGCACATGATCCTGGCCAATGAACAGCTTGCCGCCCACGACCTCGCCCTCAAAGACGTTGATGGGGGGCGTGCCCAGGAACTTGGCCACGAACAGGTTGGCGGGGCTGTCGTAAACCTCTTGCGGTTTGCCGATCTGCTGCACCACGCCCAGCTTCATCACCACGATCATATCGGAGATGGACATGGCCTCCTCCTGGTCGTGGGTGACGAACACGGTGGTGATCTTCGTTTCCTTCTGGATGCGGCGGATCTCCTCGCGGGTCTGCAGTCTCAGACGGGCGTCCAGGTTGGAAAGGGGCTCGTCCAGCAGCAGCACCCGGGGCATCTTCACCAGGGCGCGGGCGATGGCCACACGCTGCTGCTGGCCGCCGGAAAGCTCCGAGGGCTTGCGATCCATCAGTTCCTCGATCTGCACCAGGCGGGCGGCCTCGTGTGAGCGCTCCAGCATGGTTTCCTTGCTCAGCTTATCCTTGCCCTTCAGGTTCTGCAGGGGGAAGAGGATGTTCTGCTTCACCGTCATGTGGGGATAGAGGGCATAGTTCTGGAAAACCAGGCCGATGCCGCGGTTTTCGGTGGAGAGCGAGGTAACGTCGTCATCGCCGAAATAAATCTTGCCGCTGGTGGGCTTCTGCAGGCCGGAGATCATATACAGCGTGGTGGACTTGCCGCAGCCCGAGGGGCCAAGCAGGCCGATCAGCTTGCCATCGGGGATGGTGAAGCTGAAATCATTCACGGCAACGACTTCCTTATCCGCCTTCTTATCGCGGCTGGGGAAGATTTTGGTGAGGTTTTCCAGTACGATTTTCATGGCATATCCCTTTCTTATGTAAAGAATTGGTTGATCAGTAGGTTTCCTGAGCGGCCTTTTCAGCATGCAGCTTTTTCTTGTAGGCGATCATATCCTCCCGGGTGTTGAAGATCATCTGGCTGGGAAGGTCCACGCACACGGTGGAGGCGATGCCGTCGTGAATGGCGGCGTTGGTGCGGGTGGCGATCAGCATGATGATGTTGATCAGCACGATGGCGCCGATGATCAGGGGAGCCACAATGCCGACGCTGCCAAAGAAGATCATCAGGAGCATCAGCACGGGGATCATGGTTTCGATGGTGTATTTTCCCAGCACCGTGCGGATAAACAGGGTGGTGCCGCTGATCTTCACGCCATCCTGCCGCATAACGCCGATGGCGAAAATCTTCTTGCCCAGGGTTTGGCCGTTGCCCAGGCACATGGGAATGGTGAACTCCATGACCATGTATCCCAGCAGAATGGAAAGGCTGGTGACCACCAGCGTCAGCTGCATGGTCATGTTGTAGGCATAAACAGCCTCCGCATCGGCGGCCAGCGCGTCGTAGGCCGCGTTCAGCCGGCTGAGCGCTTCTTCCTCCAGGGCTTCATATTCGGCCAGGGAGAGGCGAAGGTTTACGTCGTAGGCTTCCTCATATCTGGCATAGCATGCGTCCAGCGTGGCGCTGTATCCGTCAAAGCCCAGCGCGGCGGACATGATCCAGGCGAAGAGCACGATCACAATGCACAACAGAATAAAATCAAACAGCGCCGCGGAGCAACGTTTCCACATGCTCGCCTTTTGCAGGTCACAGATCATGGAATCGCCTTTCTCGAAATCCATATTCTTTTCAATCCACAGGATCTCTACATACATTATACTACATGCTTTTTGGAAAATCTACATCTTTTGATAATGTATACATTACAACATTGTTGCTGTGGGCAGCCTGCGTGAGCCTTGAAGGCGCCCGTCGCGTTTCTCGCTTCTCCGTCAAAAGAAGTTGGGAAAAGAATGTTGGTTTTCGCTGCAACCAGGAAGAAGCGGCTATTGTTGACACCAACGGAAGCGGGGTGGTAGAATACAAGTGCGATGCTTGGGGGAGGCACCTGAGCAAGACAGGAAGCGTGGCCAGCACCTTGGGTACGCTGAATCCGTTCTGCTACCGGGGTTATGTTTATGATAAAAAAACGGAGGTATTTATGAGCAGGAAGAATCTCGCCGAAAAGTTGCTATACATCCCTATTGCTCATATCTACTCATTGTGGCACTTTACAAAAAGGCTAAACTATTTTGAAAGCATCACTGTTGGGTTGTCACTTATAGTCGAAGCCATGTTATTCAGTCACCTTCTACCCTTTATTGAGCCTTTTATACCCGATCCAATCAAAACGCTTTTTAACGGTCTGATTCTTTATCTTTGCTTTTTAGGTCCGATTATTGTTGCAAGGCATCTTCAAACGAGACATGACATGAGGAAGCAATCTTCTCAATTGCGTGAAAAACAACGCAATAAGTAGTCAGAAATTATTTACTGATTGTAAGGTGGAGCTTCTTCGGGAGTTCCGCTTTTTTTGTTCTACGCGGCTGGCTGCCCGGGCGAAAACAGCACCAGCCCGCCAATGGAAAGCATTACGTTTCATCACGAAATTCACCGCAAAGGTTGACTTTGCCGGTGAGATGTGCTATCATGCAAGGGCTGTGAAAACAGCCTGCGCGCCCGTAGCTCAGTTGGATAGAGTGACAGACTCCGACTCTGTAGGCCACTGGTTCGAATCCAGCCGGGCGTACATCTCAAACCCTTGGAAATACAACATTCCAAGGGTTTTTCTTTTTGCTTTGCTACTGTCAAAATGCGCGAAATGCGTCTTTTTTCGCATTATAATTCGGCAGTAAATTCGGCATTGCAAACACTGGCAACAAATGGAATTATAAAGGTAACGTCTCCCTCTTGCACTGTGAAACGCGACAGGGGAGCAGTTATTCGTGAGAGCCACAATATATCGGATGAACACGGAGGATGATTGGATGCGTAAGCTGATGAACTGCCTGGTATGCCTGGCGCTGATGGCGCTGCTTTTTGCGCTGCCTATGACTGCCATCGCCGAGGACATTGATTTTGACAGCTTTATTGGTTACGTCGAATGCGGTGATAGTCTTGGCGTGGGGGTTGACAAAAGCGGAACGCTGACGATCTTCAACTGGGATATGTATGATACGTCCGCAAGAAGCCTGTATGATATCGATTATACGGATGACGTCAATCAATGGGAGGATTGGTTCGGCATTGATATTGTCAACGTGGTTTTTGCGACCAAGGTTGACTATATTGGTGCGTACTTTTTTGCAAACTGCGACACGCTGACCAGCATCACTTTGCCGGATACGCTGGTCGAGATCGGCTCCGGGGCTTTCATGGGCTGTGAAAACCTGACCAGCATTAACCTGCCCGAGGGCCTGACTACCATCGGCGCGGAAGCGTTCTATGCTTGCGAGAGCCTGACCAGCCTTGACCTGCCGGAAAGCATGACCACCATTGGCGCCGGCGCTTTTTCCGACTGCAAAGGCCTGACCGGCATGGAGCTGCCGGAGGGCGTAACGGCGATCAAAGAATATACGTTCAGCGGCTGCGAGAAGCTGGCCGCCATCTCCCTTCCCGACAATGTGACAAGCGTTTCTGCCAATGCTTTCCAGGACTGCGCGGCGAAATTGTATGCCGGAATCAGCAGCAAAACCGCCCTGGCCCTTTCCAAGGCCAGCATTGCCTTTACCCTGCCGGGATACGAAGCGGTGGGCCTGAAGGTTACGGAAACCTCCGGTTACCGCACCTGTTCCCTTTGGCGTTATGATGCGGATGCCACCGAGATTGTTGTTCCCGAAGGTGTGACGATCATCGACGCATCTTTTATGAACAACACAACGCTTGTCAGCATCACCCTGCCGGAAAGCCTGACCAGTCTTAAATCCTCCCAGTTCTCTGGCTGCACCGCGCTGACCACCGTCAAGCTTTCGGAAGAGCTGACCAGCATTGGTTCTTCTGCGTTCAAGAACTGTTCCAGCCTGACCACCGTCAATCTGCCGGAAACGCTGACCAGCTTGGCCACATATATGTTCCAGAACTGCACCAGCCTGACCAGCATTACCTTGCCGGAAAAACTGAAAAGTATCCCCAGCTATGCTTTTTCCGGCTGCACCAGCCTGACGGATGTGAATCTTCCTGCCGGCGTGACCTCCCTTGGCAACGGGGCGTTCAACGGCTGCCCCGTCCAGTGGAGCGTGGACAGGCACAGCACCCAGGCGCAGATGCTTTCCAAGGCCGGTTACACCTTTGTTGACCCGGAATACCCCGAATTTAGCCTGAAAACAGATGTCTACGACAACGCCAAGTTTGTTATTGTGGATTGCAAAGATGACGTTACCAGCGTCACCATTCCCGATGATATGGTCGGCATCAAGGATAACGCTTTCTCCGGCTGCACGGCCCTTGAGAGCATCACCCTCCACGATAACTTTGAGGACATCGGCACCTATGCCTTTAAGGACTGCCCTGCCACCATTTACGCTAATCTCCTTACCCTGACGGCCACCAGGCTTCCCGAGGGTTCCTTCGTTGTGCCTGAATATCCCAACCTGCTCTTCAGCGTTTGGTGCAGCAGCTCTCCCTTCAACGTCAGCAATACTTCGGTCACGCTGATCGGCATCCGTGAGCACACCGATGTGCTTACCGTGCCCGATGTGGTCTCTACCGTGAGAGCCTCCGGCTTTGCCGATTTTACCGGCAAGTTCTGCGCCAATATGAACAGCAAGGCTGCCCTTGCGCTGACAAAGGCCAATCTGCCTTTCTCTCCCGTGGAATGCCTTGACCTGACCATCACCGTCACCGGAAGCGGCTCCACGCGTACCGTTGCCGTTACGGGCTGCGCCGAAAGTGCCACGGAGGTGGTGCTTCCCGAAGGCGTTACCACCATTGCCGCTTCCGCCTTTGCCAACTGCCCCAACCTGAAAAGCATTACCCTGCCGGAGAGCCTCACCAGTGTGAATGCCAAGGCGTTTGACGGCTGCACGGCGCTGCGCTATGCCGCCGTTGGCGGTAAGGCGGCCAGGGTGCTGGGCACCAAGGGCTATACCACGCCGGACTGCCCCCAGCTGACGCTGAATACCACCTACGCCGGCATGGCTGTGGTGGTGGACTGTGCCGCGGACGCAACGGAAATTGTGGTTCCCGAGGGCGTTACCTCCATTGCCGCCTCCGCCTTTGCCGAGTGCGCCTCCCTGACCAGCGTTACCCTTCCGGAAGGCGTGACCTCCATTGGCAACAATGCTTTCAAAGGCTGCACCGCCCTGACCAGCGTTACTCTGCCGGAAAGCCTGAAAAGCATTGATTACAACGCATTCCTCAACTGTACCAGCCTGAATAGCATCCATCTGCCGGATCATATGACCTCTGTAAACAACAGTGCTTTCGTTGGCTGCCCGGCTGCCCGATATGTGAACATGGACAGCGCAACGGCGCTTACGATCTCGAAGTCCCTTTCCTTCAACGTGCCCGGGTATGAATATCTGGACCTGAAGGCGACGGAAGATGCCGATGGCGTCCGTACCTTTACGGTGGCGGATTGCAAAACGGACGTCACCTCGGCTGCTTTCCCTGAGCGGGTGACCGCCATTGGCGCCTATGCGTTCGAGGGCTGCGCCGCGCTGACAAGCATTGTCATTCCCGAGGGCGTGACCAGCATTGACAATTACGCGTTCAAAAACTGCATCGCTCTGGCAAGCGTTTCCCTGCCCAAGAGCCTGACCAGCATCGGTTCCGCGTTTGACGGCTGCACCGCCCTGACCAGCCTGACGCTGCCTGATAACCTGACCACCATCAGCAGATATATTTTCGACAATTTTTCCACTACGCTCTACGCGCAGATGGACAGCGACACCGTCAAGGCAATGGCGGCCGCATATATCTATGATGATTTCATCGATCTGGACTATCCTGACCTGAGCCTGAGCGTATACAAGAATAGCGACAACACGCTCTATTACAATGTCACGGGCTGCAAAAAGGATGCCGTCAACGTTGTCATTCCCGAGGGTGTGACCTATATCGGCTCCGACACATTCAAGGATTGTGCCAGCCTGAAGAGTGTTACCATCCCCGACGGTGTGAGCGGTATCGGCGAATCTGCTTTCTACGGCTGCACCAGCCTGGAGCGTGTGAACATCCCCGATGGTGTGACGAATCTTGGCAAATACGCGTTCTATGGCTGCACCAGCCTGACCAGTATCGTGCTGCCCGAAGGCATTACGTCCCTCACCAATTATGTTTTTATGAATTGTACCAGCCTGGCCAGTGTTACGATACCTGACAGCCTGACCTCCATTTACAGCTATGTATTCGAAAACTGCACCAGCCTGGCCAGCATTACGTTCCCGGACAATATTACAACCTTCAGCGCTGCTGTGTTTGATGGCGCTTCCCCCGACATCTATGTAACGCCGGAAAGCACCACGGCTGTGACGCTTACAAAGAATACCTCCTATACCTACAAGATATCCGGATATCCGGCACTTTCTTTTGAAACCACGGAATCCGCTGAGGGCGAGCGCATCATTGTGGTTGTCGGCTGTGACCCGGATGTCAGGGACGTTGTCATCCCCGAAGGCACTGGTGTCATTGGCTACAACGCTTTTGAGGAATGCACGGATCTCCGGAGCGTCAAGTTCCCTGCCGGGCTGACCGAGATCAGATCGAATGCCTTCAACTGCTGCAGCAGCCTGACAGTTGTTGATATTCCGGAGGGTGTGACCACCATCGGCGGTTACGCGTTCAACAACTGCTATAACCTGCTGCGCGTTTCCCTGCCCGAAAGCCTGACCACCATTGGCGATAGAGCATTCAGCTATTGCAGTAAGCTTGATGCCATCAATCTCCCTGCCGGCCTGGCAAGCATGGGTTCGGCTGCCTTCTACAACTGCAAAGCCCTGACCTCCATCAACATTCCCGGCAGCCTGAAGAAAATCCCTGAACAGGCCTTCTACTATACGAATGTATCCACTATCACCATCGAGGAGGGCGTGGAGAGCATCGAATGGGCGGCCTTCAATTACAGCGGCGCGTCCAAGGTATACCTTCCCAACAGCGTAACGCAGATCGATTCCTACGCCTTCAACAGCAACGACAAGGATTTCACCATTTACTGCTACGAGTATTCCTACGCGGAATCCTGGTCGGTGGAGAAAAAGTACAAGCACATCCTGCTGGACGGCAAGCAGACCGGCAGCTATGCCACCGTCTCCATGCCGAAGAATACGATTGTTTCCATGGGCATCCCTGTCAAGATGAACGCGGATATCTTCCCCACGTATGAAGGACAGCAGGTAACCTGGACCTCCGGCAATACCGCTGTGGCCACCATCAGTGCCGATGGCGTGGTAACGCCTGTGAACCCCGGCATTGCCACCATCACCGTGACGGCTGAAGGTAAGTCCGCCAGCGGCACCGTGACGGTTGCCCCCGCCATTACCGAACTGACACTGCCGGATACCGTCTATGCCATCGCCAAGACCTCCACGCAGGTTCCGCTGGTGCTCAACCCCGCCAATGCGGCTCATGAACTGGAGTATTCCATCAGCGATACCACCTATGCGAAGGTTAATGACAGCGGCCTGATCTCCGCCAGCGCTGTGGGCGAAACCACCATCGAGGTGCTGGAGCGCGTGAGCGGCAAGGTGCTGCGGGCGAAGCTTCGCATCACCTATCCCGTTTCTTCCGTCAGCTTCGCGGAACCTGTGGCAAACGTGCCTTTGAACGGCAGCAAAATGCTGACGGCCAACGTCACCATGCGGACGGACAGCTGCGTGAACCAGCTGGTCACCTTCTCCTCCAGCAATGAGAGCGTCGCGAAGGTGGATCAGAACGGCTATGTGACCGGCGTCAGGCTGGGTACCGCCACCATTACCGCCACGGCGGCAAGCGGTGTGAGCGCCACCTGCACGGTCACGGTGGTCAAGGAAGCCGGGTTGGCGTTCCCCGCCATGCTGGAAGTGATCGAAGACGAAGCCTTCATGGGCGCCGCCTTCGAGAGCGTCACCCTGCGCCAGGGCTGCACGGCCATCGGCAGCCGCGCCTTCGCGCAGTGCGCCGGCCTGAATACGATCTACGTGCCGGATTCTGTGAAGAGCATCGCGGACGATGCGTTTGAGGGCTGCAGCGGGCTGACCATTGTTGCGCCCCAGGGCAGCTTCGCCCATACCTTTGCGGAAAGCCACGGCATCAACTGGCGCGGCAATTAATCAACCAACCTATCAGCGTCCGTGATGGCTTCACGGACGCTTTTTTGTGCGACGTTTATTCGAGAAGCGAACGGCCGAAGGGGAAAATGAGATATTTGCTCTTGATAAATGTTGTAAAAGCTTGTAAAATAGAACCAACGGGCAGTTGACCCCGAGGGGACGCGCCTGTGAGCGACTTTTATATGGATGATGGGAGGAACAATGAATGAAGAAGCTGCTTTCTCTGCTGCTGGCCCTGTGCCTGCTGGTGGCTTGCGGCGCTGCCGGCGCTGAAGCTGTGGACCTGACCGGCGCCTGGTATGGCGACCTGTTCGGCATGAGCATGAACCTGAACCTGGCTGCCGATGGCACCTATACCATGGAGCTGATGGGCGAAACGGACAACGGCACCTGGGCGCAGACGGAAACCGGGCTGACGCTGGATGATGGCGAGATCACGCTGACCTATGACGCTGCTGCCAATACCCTGGGCATGGAAATCGAAGGCATGCCGCTGGTGTTCAGCCGTGAGGCTGCCGCGGCCGTCGGCCCCGCCGAGGTTGATACCGCGGCTGTGCTGGAGGACTTTGCCGGCACCTGGAGCGCTGACCGCGTTGATTTCATGGGCTTGGTCATGCCGATTGCCGAAATGGGCATGGGTATGGAGCTGGTCATCGAAGAGGCCAATGTGACGGTGAACATGATCGAAGGCGAAACTGTGGAAAGCGTTGTGTGCGCCGGTACGTTCGAAAATGCCGAACTCACCATCGCCCTGCCTGCTGCGGCCGAAGAAGAACCCCAGACGTTCGTCATCCGCCGTCTGGTGGACGGCACCGTGTCCTGCACGACCGTTCTGATGGAACTGCCCATGACCTTCTACCTGCAGCCTGTGGTGGTGGCGGAATAAAGCTTCCGCCCCTGGAAGGCAAAACCATTCCAAGAGCCTGCGCATACGGCGCGGGCTCTTTTCTTGCGCCCAAATGCTGGCTTAAGGCTGGGGCGTTTCGTTGGGGAACATGAAAAAGCCCCGGACCAGTATACCGCTGGCCGGGGCCCGTATTGGGATTCGGGGATCAGGGGTCAATGCACGCAAAGCCGTGGGCGAGGGCCCATTCCTCGGCGTAGGTGCCGTTGGCGCAGATGATGGATAGCTGGCATCCGTCGAACGCGTCATCCGCGATGTCTGTTACGCTGGCGGGAATGCTGACATACCGCAGCGCCGCACTCCCGGCGAAGGCCCTGGCGGTGATGGCGGCGACACCGCCGGGAATGACCACGGCCTGGGCGGAGATACCCTCGAAGGCCGAAGCGTCAATGGTTGTCAGGGCTGAGGGAAGGCGGAGCACATTCTTCAGCTTGGAAAGGGGATTAGCCTGCTGATAGCTCCATTCCGCATCGGTAAGCGGCGCGTTGCCGGCGTCGATCTGGAGATAGAAGGCATCCTCGGGGGAAAGGTAGTAGCAGTAGAGCACCTGGCTCAGGTCATTGCAGCCTTCGAAAGCGTAGTTCCGCACAGTCTGCAGCGATGCGGGAAGCGTGATGGATTCCAGGCCGTAGCAGGCACCGAAGGCGTAGCTGCCGATGGTTGTAACCCCCTCGGGGAGACGGATGCTCCTGAGCTTGTTGCAGTTCCAGAACATGTTGGCGGGGATGGTCTCCAGGCCTTTGGGAAGCTGAACGGAGGTCAGGCTGTCGCAATTCTCAAGCAAACCGTCGCCCAGGGAGGATACGCCTGCCGGAATGGTGATGCTCACAAGGCCGGAGCCGGAGAATGCATAATTCCCGATGGAGGTGACGCCGGCGGGAAGCGTGAGCTCGCTCAGGGCCGAGGCGCCGCTGAAGGCGCTGGCGCCGATGCTTGTCACCGTTTCGGGAATGGAGGCCTGCGTCATGCGGGAGAGGGAGCTGAACGCATTGTCGCCAATAGACCTGACGCCATCGCCGATCACGATGGACTCAATCCTGGCGGCATGGGCCTGCCAGGGGGCGGTGCTGCCGCCGGTAAAATTGGGCATGGTGCCGCGGCCTGTGATGGAAAGGATGTTTTCCTCCACACGCCATTGCAATCCGGCGGTCAGCAGACCGGAGGTGGCGGCGGGATATTGGTCGTTTCCATCCGGGAACTGCCACAGGGCACTGGTGAGGGGAATGTTGCCCGAGCCGATGGAAATGGTGGAAGCGTTGGATTTCGGGCCGCGGTAGACAACGGTGCCCAGGGAGGAGCAGCTGCTGAAGGCGCTGTTTCCAACCGCGAGCAGGGTATCGGGCAGGGAAACCTCCGTCAGCTTGCTGCAGCCCGTGAAGACGTCGGTGCCGATGGTGGTCACGCCATCGGGGATCGTCAGGCTGCTCAGGCGGCGGCAATACCAGAAGAGGCTGTCGGGCAGCGTGGTCAGTCCGGCGGAAAGCGTGATTTTCTCCAGGTCGGAGCAGTTGGTAAAGACGCCCCACTGAAGGCTTGTGACGGAATCCGGCAGAACGATCTCCTTCAGGCCGCTGTCGCTGAAGGCGGAATCCTCCAGGATGGTAACATGGGCAGGAAGGGTAAGGGAAGCCAGGCTTCTGGTGCCGGAGAAGGCGCTGCTGCCAATGCGGGTGATTGTATCGGGCAGGGATGCGTCCTTCAGCGCGCTCAGCCGGTTGAAGGCGTAATCGCCAATACTGTCGATGCCGGCGTCCACGGTCACATGCTCAATGGCGGAGGCCAGGTTGTTCCAGGGGCTGGGCCGGTCATAGGTGAAGTCAGGCATGGGGCCTGTGCCGGCGATGGACAGGATGCCATCGCTGAAGGACCAGCTTATGGCGGCAGTCAGCATGCCGGAGGTGGCGGCGGGGAAATCGCCGGTATAGTCTGTGCAGCGCCACACAGCTTTGTTCAGGGGGCCGTTTTCCATGGAGATCTGGATGATGGAAGCCTCGGCGGCTGTGCCGCGGAAGGTTACGTCCGTCAGCTTGCTGCAGCCGAAGAAGGCGGAACTCTCAATGGATTGGAGCGAGGCGGGCAGGGAAACGCTGGTCAGCCCGCTGCAGAACCAGAAAGCGGAATAATCAATGCGCTGGAGCTGGTCGGGGAGGGTGATGGAGGTCAGGGCCTCGGAGTTGGCAAGGAGATTATCCGGCAGCGAAGCCAGGCCGGAAGGCAGGTTGAGCGTCACCAGCTGATCGCAGCTGCTGAAGGCGCCGCTGCCCAGCTCGGTGACGGACGCGGGCAGCGTCAGCTCCTGAATGCCCGAGCCGGAGAAGGCATTCGCCATGATGGTGGTCACGCTTGGGGGGATGACAAGGCCCGCCAGGCTGGTATCATTGCTGAAGGCGCCCCGGCCGATGCTTTTGACCGTATCGGGAATGCTGACGCTGGTCAGGTTGGTGAAATCGCTGAAGGTGTAATCGCCGATGGTCTTCACACCGGGTTCGATGATCAGCGTGCGGATCTGGGCGGCATATCTGTTCCAGGGGGCGTGGAAGGTGGAGCTGCAGTCAGGCATGGCGCTGCGGCCGGATACAACAAGGGTGCCGTTGAAGTCCAGGTGCCAGTCAAAATCGGGGCTGAGAATGCCCTCGTCATAGGCGGGATAGCTACCGATGCTGTCGGTGCAGGTCCAGGTCGCGTTGATCAGGGAAGCGTTGCTCAGGCCGATGATCAGCTTGCCGGCGTCCTCCAGGGTGCCGTTGAAGGTAACGCTGCGCAGGTTTTCCGTCTGATCAAAGGCAGCGTTGCCGATGGCGTTCAGCACATAGGGCAGGGAAACGGACTCCAGGGCTTCGCAGTTCGCGAAGGCGGAAGCGCCGATGGAGCTGACGCTGGGGGGAATGGTGATGGACTTCAGACCGGAACGGAAGAACAAGCTGTCCGGGATCTGGCTCAGTCCGGCGGAAAGCGTGACCTGGGTCAGGCTGGAGCAGTTGGCGAATGCGCTGTATCCCAGGGTAGTCAGGGTGGAGGGCAGCGTGAGGTGGGTGAGAGCCTCGCAGTTGAAGAAGGCGTTATAATCGATGGTGGTGAGGCCCTCAGGCAGCGTGATTCCGGTCAGCGCGGAGCAGCCGTAGAAAGCATAGCGCCCGATGCTTACCAGCGTGGAGGGAAGCTCAGCCGTTGCGAGCTGCCTCAGATTCTGGAAGGCATTGGCGCTGATGCCGGTGATGCCCTCGGAAATCTTCAGGGTGGTGATCGTGGAACGGTGGTGGTGCCAGGGAATGAGATTATCCGGCATGGAGCCGGTGCCGGAAATGCTCAGCGTGGAGCCCTCCAGCGCCCAGCGGATGTCTGCGGTGAGGTAGCCGGAAACAGCGGGGATATAGGCCGTGTCGCCATCGGCGCAGTGCCAGGTGGCGGAGGCCAGCGGCGTGTTGTTGTCGCTCAGGGAGATGTTTTGCATGTCTGCCTTGGTGCCGGCGTAATATACGTCGGTCACGGCGGTGCCGCCGAAGGCGCTGGAGTAGATGGCCTTGACGGAAGCAGGCAGGGTCACGGCAGTCAGCGCCTCGTTGCTGTTGAAGGCGGATGCGTAAATCGTGTTGACCTGACCCGGCACGGTCAGGGAAGTCAGGGCAGAGCCGTTCAAGATGGAATCGGGGATCTGGGAAATGCCCTCCGGCAGGGTGACGGAGGCCAGGGCCCCGCACCTGCTGAATACGCCGTTCCCCAGCGTTTTTAGGGAGGCGGGCAGCGCGATGGCGGTCATCCCGCTGCAGCCGGTGAATGCGTAGTTATCAAGCGTGCGGAGCTGCGTGGGCAGCGTGACGCTCTCGAGGCCGGAGCAGCCTGAGAACGCATAGGCACGGATGGCAAGGAGCGATTCCGGCAGGATAAGGGAAGTCGCCTGGCTGCAATCTTTGAAGGCGTAATTGCCGATGCTGCGTACGCCCTCCGTGATGGCGATGGAGGTGATGCCTTCCCTGTTGACATACCAGGGCGCGGGGAAATCGTTGGTGTAATTGGGAATCACGCCGCTGCCGGAAACAGACAGCACACCGCTTTGATCCAGCGTCCAGCTCAGGCCGGTGGTCAGCAGGCCGCCGTTCAGCAGCGGATAGGCGCCGGAGGTGTCGGCGCAATGCCAGGTTGCCTGCTGCAGGGGGTGATTGTCCAGGGCGATCTGGATCAGCGCCACGTCAGCCATCTCGCCGGCATAGGTCACGTCGGTGAGGGCGGTGCCGTAAAACGCGCCGACATAGATGCGTTCCACGGCGGCAGGCAGCGTGACGTTTGTCAGATCATCGCAGCCGTAGAAGGCGCTGCCCTGGATCTTGGTCACAGAAGCGGGAATGGTGATCCGGGTGATGCCTGAATAGCTCATCAGGCCCGAGGGGATCTCCGTCAGCTTGTCGGGCAGAACGATCGTCTGGAGCTTCTCGCAGGAGGCGAAGGCGGATTCGCCCAACCGCACCTTGCCGGTGGGCAGGGTGACCTGAGCAAGCTCTGCGCAGTTGGCGAAGGCACAGTAGCCGATGGAGGAGACGGAAGAGGGAACAACAATCTTCTTCAGAGCGGAACAGTCGCTGAAGGCATGCGCGCCGATGGTGGTGAGGGAAGGGGGCAATTCTGCCGAAACCAGCGAGGTGCAGCCGTGGAACAGGTAGCTGCCCAGGTTCTGCACGCCGTTTTCCACCACAACGCGGAGAATCTTTTCCTGGCTGGCGTGCCACGGCACGGAATAATCCTGGGAATAATCCGGCATCCGGCCTTCGCCGTAGATCCGCAGTGTGCCGTCCTCGGCAAGGGACCAATAGACCGCGCTTTCCAGGTTGCCCTCGTTATCCATCCGATAATGCCAGTGGGCGCGAACCAGGTATTCGTTCCCCTCGCCGATGGGCAGCATCTTTGCCTGCTCCTCGGAGCCGGCGAAGTACACATCCTTCAGGCTGGAGCAGCCGCTCAGGGCACGGTCGTCAATGGTTTCAATGGAGAGGGGAAGGGTCAGCTCTGTCAGGGCTGTACAACCGGAGAGCAGGCCTTCCGGCACGGCGGTGATATTCTCCGGCAGCGTCAGGCCTTTCAGACTGGTGCAGTTGGCCAGCGCGCTTTGACCGATGGTTTCGACGGTGGCGGGCAGGCTGATGCTTTCAAGCATCGGCATGTCGCTGAAGGCACCCTCGGAAATGGAAGTAACGCCGCTGTCGATGGTCAGCTCGGTGATGAAATCCTTGTACTCCGACCAGGGCGCGGGATTGAGGGCGTCAAACACGCCCATTTCACCCTCGCCGGAAATGGAAAGCTGAGCGCCGTCGAAGGTCCATTGCATGCTGCTGCCGCAGATGCCATCCTTGGCGCCGATGCCCTGCATCACGCCGTCACTGCAATGCCAGCGGGCGCTGCCCAGGTGCGTGTTGTTGCTTTCGATGGCGATGGTGAAGGTCTGCGCCTTGGTGCCGGCAAAATAAACGTCCTCCAGGCTGGAGCAGTAAGCGAAGGCTGAATCGGCGACGTAGGTCAGACCGGCGGGAAGAGAGACGGATTTCAGGCCGTCGGCATAGAAAAAAGCATTGGTGCGAATGGTTGTCACGTGCTCCGGCACGGTAACGCTGGTGAGGAGGCTGTCGCCATAACAGACCATGCCTGGGATCTCCGTCAGCCCGGAGGAAAACCGGAGCTCAGAAAGCGCATAGCAATGCGCAAAGGCGACATCGCCAAGGGATGTGACCGAATCGGGAACGATGATCCTGCGCAAGGCCGTTTCGCTGAAAGCATAGGAACCGATTTTGGCAAGGCTATCGGGCAGGTCAACAGACTGCAGGCTGGAGCAGCGCTGGAACGCATAATCTTCAATGCTTTCCAGGCTTTCGGGCAGCTGGACGGAGGCGAGGTTATTGCATACGGCAAAGGCATAGCTGCCGATGGAGGTCACGCCCTCCTCCACCACGATGGAGGTGATTTCCGGCTTGCGCATTTCCCAGGGCGGCGTGCTGCCAGCGGAGTAATTGGTCATGGCGCCCTGGCCGGAGATGGTCATAACGCCCTCGGAGAGGCTCCAGGTCAGCACGTTGCCGCCTACGCCGCTTTCGGCGCAGGCAAACAGGCACGGGGACAGGAGCATCATCACGAGCAGCGCGGTCAACAGAACGCGGGAGATGGTCTTCATGATAAACAAACCTCCGTTGAGTTGAATCCATGGATAAGGAAATATCGGCAGATAAGGGTATGGAATCATTATTTGCCATCCGCTGCGTCAGCGCAAGGCGAAGGACATGGTATAAATGAAAAAGGACCGCCGGAATAGACCGGCGGCCGTTTGGAGAAATGGGATTATTCGCCTTCGATAATCGCCAGCATCAGGATGCCAACGATAATGATGCCGATGAACAGATACTGCTTCTTGGTGAGCTTTTCCTTCAGGAAGATGCGGGACAGCAGCAAGGAAACAACGCACACCGCGGAAATGATGGGGGCGGCGATGGCGCCGTTGCCGCTGGCCATGGCGTAGACGTAGGTCAGCTGACCGGCGGTCTCGCACACGGCGGCCAGGGCTTTATCCTTCTGCTCCACAAGGCCACCGAACTTCACGCCCTTTATCTTCATGAAGATGAACATCACCAGGCCCACCAGGGCGAAGGTCAGCTCGTAGGAGGTGTTGGCGATCAGCTCAATGGTGTCTTCCGTGGCACCAACGGCCAGCAGGGGGCTGGTTTCCATTTCCAGGAAGTAGATGTCCAGCACGCAGCCGAAGGCATCGATCAGGGCGTAGAGGAAGGGCATGCAGAAGGCAGTAATGGCCAGCTTTTTGCCCAGGCGCTGGCGGCGCTTCAGATCGCCGCTGTTCTCCAGGAAGCCGATGCCTACCACGCCGATGACGATGATGCCGATGGCCACCCAGACCATGGCGTCCAGCCGGTCGCCCAGGAAGAGCACGCACATCAGCGAGCACATGGCGCCGGAGGTGTTCTCAATCGGGTCGGAAATGGATTCTTCAATGAATCGCATGCCGAAGAAGGAGAACGCCATGGACAGGATGTAACAGGCCGATACGGGCAGGTAGGTGATCAGGTGCTGAAGGGTGTAGGTGAAATCCTCGGTCACCAGGGTGTATACTGCGTGCAGGCCCATCACCAGGCCTACCATGACGCAGATCTTCAGGTGGGAATACTTTTCGCGCTCCAGGGCGCCCTTCTTATAAAACAGTTCGGCCAGGCCCCACAGAAGGGTGGTAGCCAGCGTATAAACAAGCCACATGGTTTTTCCTCCGTATCAATTCAAAAATATGCGATTGCTTGAACCGATACGGATCTTATGGGAATGCCATCATCAGGAGGATGACCTTTCCACGACGGTAATCCGCTTCAGATATATCCATCGCTGAACCTCCTTCCTCTCGCATATGCTGCGGCTTCCCACAGCATGCGGCAAAAACCGCTGAGTTATTTTATCAGGTATGGCATTTTTTTGCAATATTTTTTCTTGTTTATTGACGGCTGTGTCCGTCAGGGAAATATGCCATAAAATCCAATCAATAGGAAAGATTATCCCTTGACAATCCAAGAACCATGTGGTTTCTTTATATTGACGTGTACCCCATGATGTCAAATCGACAGCGGAGGACGAGAAAAATGAAAAAGCAAGTGTTCAATCCCTATCTGCCCAGCTGGGAATACATCCCCGACGGCGAGCCCCGTGTGTTTGACGGACGGCTCTACATTTACGGCAGCCATGATTGCTTCAACGGCGATGTGTATTGCCAGAATGATTACGTCTGCTGGTCCGCGCCGGAGGACGACCTTTCCGACTGGCGGTATGAGGGCGTGATTTTCAAAAAGACCCAGGATCCCCGCAATGCCGATGGCGCCCATGCCCTGTGGGCTCCCGACGTGTGCCAGGGCAACGATGGCAAGTACTACCTGTATTACTGCCTGGATTTCCTGAAGGAAATCGGCGTGGCGGTGGCGGATACCCCCGTGGGCCCCTTCGAGTTCCTGGATTTCGTCCGCTATCCCAACGGCGACATCCTGGGTGCCCGGCCCGATGAGATCCGCCAGTTCGACCCCGGCATCTTCATTGACGATGACAAGCGCATCTACCTCTTCTCCGGCAACAGCCCCCGCTATAAGGAGTATCCTGTTGATAAGGACAGCCTCAAGATGGAGCTGGAGCAGGATATGATCACCGTGAAGGACGGCCCCTGCCACAACCTGCCCATCATCAACGATGCCGACGGCACCGAATATGAGGAGCATCCCTTCTTCGAGGCCAGCTCCATCCGCAAGATCAACGGCAAGTATTATTTCATCTATTCCTCCACCTGGATGCACGAGCTTTGCTGGGCCGTGGCGGACAGCCCCCTGGGAGACTATCATTTCGGCGGTGTGCTGGTTTCCAATGCGGACATCGGCGCAAACGGCAACACCGAGGCCCTCAACTACCGCGGCAACACCCACGGCTCCGTGGCCCTGGTGAACGGCAAGTGGTATGTGTTCTATCACCGCCAGACCAACCGCCACTTCTTCTCCCGACAGGCCTGCGCGGAAGAGGTGTACTTCGACGGCGAACGCTTCCACCAGGCGGAGATCACCTCCTGCGGCCTGAACGGCGGTCCCCTGAAGGATCAGGGTACTTATGAGGCCCGCATCGCCTGCCACCTGTATTCCAAGAACGGCACCACTGAGTCCCTCGCCGAGCAGCAGGACGCGAACCACCCCGCCTTCACCCAGGAGGGCGAGGACCGCATGGATAACCCCAACCAGTACATCAACAACATGGTGGACGGCGCCACCGCCGGCTACCGCTACTTTGATTTCCAGACGGCCGGGACCATCTCTGTGGAGACCCGCGGCACGGCCAAGGGCGCCTTTGTGGTCCGTGACGAGCGGGGCGGCAACGTGGTGGCCCGCATCCCTGTGGCTCCCAGCGAAGGCTGGCAGACTTTCTCCGCGTCCCTGACCATCGAAAGCGGCAAAAAGCCCCTCTATTTCACCTATGAGGGCGAAGGCGCCGCTGATTTCATGAGCTTTACCCTGGCATGACGGAGGAAAACGCTATGCTGGAGAAAGCTTATTTCGCCGGCGGATGCTTCTGGTGCATCACCCCTGTTTTCCGTGAGACGGAGGGCGTTGCGGCGGTGACCAGCGGATACTCCGGCGGACAGGAAGAAAACCCGGCCTATGCCGATGTGAAGCACCAGCGTACAGGCCACCGCGAGACCATCCGGGTGGCGTATGATCCGGAGCGGGTGAGCTTCGAAACGCTGCTGGATCTGTTCCTGGAAAGCGTGGATCCCTTCGACGGGGAAGGACAGTTTATCGACAGAGGGCATTCCTACACCCTGGCGGTGTATTGGACCAGCGAAGGGCAGCATGCCGCCGCCCGGGAGCGCATTGCCCGGCTGCAGGAGGCATCCGGCCGGCACGTGTGGGTCAGCCTGGAGCCCTTTGCCAGCTTCTACGACGCGGAGGAGGAACACCAGGATTACGACCTGAAGCATCCGGAGGAGTTCCGACAGGAGCTGATTGACTCCGGGCGAATCAAAGCATAAAAAAAGAGCCCCGTGGCGGGAGGGTTCTTAAGGAACAATTTATCCAACAACGAATAAAGGAGCATCCGGCACTCGGATGCTCCTTTGCCTATGTGGGTGTACAAACGCAATGCACGGATACCGTGCGTATAATTGCGCCCTCCTCAAATGGTGGGAGAATGTGTTTTTCGTCTGCTCGACAAATTGGAGTTTATATCTGAGTGCGACATTTTTTCAGATAATTCATAGCATTGATCTGACCTTCCATTTCACGTTCACCGATAAACTCAGGATCGTGAAAGCCTTCGATAGTTAAGCTGCCACGATAGCCTTTGTTTGACAGAACGGATAATATTTTTACCCAGTCCGAATCGCCCAAACCCGGAAATTTGTGGTCGCAATAATGCTGCCCAAACCACGCACCGTATTTTGATACAAACGGCTTGTCAATTTTTCCGTCTTTTCCATGAACGTGTACTATTTTGGGGAGCCATTCTTCCAACTGAGCGTTTACATCAATGAATTGCTCTACCTGATGAGAAGGCTCCCATGTAAGTCCAAGAGCATCGCTTGGAACAGAATCAAACATCAATTCCCATGCACTTGGGCAAAAACCGATATTGCATGTTGCTCGATACCAGAAGCCATTCATGTGTGCGTTTTCGATTCCGATCTTTAGTCCATTAGCTTCAGCTCTTTTTGTTAGCTCGCCGAATAAATCTTTGAATTTAGGGATCGAAACAAATACAGGAGCATTTTCTATTGCCCCTGCAAAGGTTGAAACTACCTTTGCACCAAAATATTTTGCATTATCAATACATTTTTCAACTTCTTTTCTTTGATCTTCATTTTGCAGAGGATTAACATAAATCCCTATACTTGTAAATTCTATATTACTGTCTTGGACTATTTCCTTTGCTTTTTGAGATAATTCCTTGAGATCAATATCTTTGAGTCCGGCATCGAAATATACTTCTATCGCTTCAAACCCGGCACTAATTACTGTCGGCAGTGCAGTAAGTAATTCTTCACCTTTTACACAGGTTCCGATTTTTATCATAATAATCATTCCATTTCTCAATTTGTTAAAAAATTTTTTATAGAGTAACTGTTCGCTAAATTCAAGTTTATCGCTCTTATTCTATCACAGTAGTGCATAGCACCGCAAGCCAGCAAAGGCTTGCGGTGCCATTGTTTGTATGATGGAACGTGAGGGATAACTCCTTCCTTTACACTCTCCCCGCTGCGGGGGGCTCTTTTTTATTGTATGTTTTACTTGTAGGAAACCTCGGTCACGTCATTGGTAACGACGATGAAGGTCTTGCCGCGCTGCATGGGCAGTTCCTTGCCGTCGGGGCCGATGAAGACCACACGATCCTCGGATTCCTTGCGCTGCCAGGCGCCGCGGACGTACTTGCCGTTCTGGAAAATCTCAGCCACGCCGCTGCCCTTGAGATGATCGTTCAGATACACATAACCGCTGGTCCACTTGAACTTCACGCGAAGCACGATCACATTGGCGAAGGGGACGGCCTCCATGGTGTCGCGGTCCATATACTCGCCGGAGGAATTGGAGCGGATGTAGGCACCCAGCTCGGCGTTATAGGTGTAACTGGCCTGGCTGGCGGGGTTGGGGCGCTTTTTCTTGTCGTCACCGCGGTGGGCGATCTCGATATACGTGGCGTCCTTGCCTTCGGTGCGGGGTTCATCGGTGAACAGGAAGGGGCGCTGTTCAAACTTGGCGCCATTGGCCAGCAGGTCGTTATGGATGTCCAGCACGTGGCAGGAGGAGTTGTGGGGGCGCTTGACAAAATCAACGCGGTGAGCCCAGCCGCCCATCAGGTCGTAGACCTTCTTGGCCTTGTACATGCCGACTTTGCTCATCAGGCTGGTGGGATCCACATTGCTGCTCTTCAGCTCGGGGCCGCCGGCAAAGGCAAACGCCGCGTCCCAGGACTTGGCGATGGGCACCATGGGGGTACGGGCGGAACGCACGCCGCCCACCTGCTCGGGATAATGGTCGGCAAAGAGGGCCAGCAGCTTGGTGGCGCCTTCGCCGGCATTGGGCACCTGGTAGATGACGTCGGCCTGGCTTACGCCCCAGTGGGGGTGAGCGGCCTCGGAGTTATCCAGCACCACCATCAGGGGGGTGTATGCTTCGCCGGAGGCGGGCAGGCCGGTGGTGGAGCTGACGCCTTCGATCACGGGGTTGTCGGGGTAGGACTTCTTCAGCTTGATGCTGTTCTTCAGGGTACCCTTGATCAGGGTCATATCCTCGGCGCAGGCAACGGAGCCAAGCAGCACGACAAGGATCATCAATACAGCCAATACGCGTTTCATATCAGGATGTTCCTTTCTTTGGTACGGGTTTTTCACTATTATAATTGATTTTGATGGGAAACTCAATGGGCGATTGCGTCATATATGTAAAAAAACAAAAACAATCCGCCCGGCGCGGGGCAGGGCGGATGGATGTTACTTATGATAAAGCTTATGGGTCTGGTAGCGGGGATCGCAGGTCAGGTTCACGCCAAGACGTTTAAAGACATTGTTGTCTACCTGGCCCAGGATCACGGTGGAATGGGCCTCGCACCCCTTGAGCAGGGGCAGCTGCTTCATGGCGGTGGCAGCCTTCTCGTCGGTGGCGGCGCAAATGGACAGGGCCAGCAGAATCTCGTCGGTATGGAGACGGGGGTTGTGGTTGCCCAGGTAATCGCATTTCAGCGTCTGGATGGGCTCGATAACGTTGGGGGAGATCAGGTGGGTGCTCTTGTCAATGCCGCCCAGGGCCTTGAGCACGTTCAGCAGCAGCGCGGCGGAGGGGCCCAGGAGCTTGGTGGTTTTGCCGGTGATGATCCGCCCGTCGGGCAGCTGCATGGCGGAAGCGGGTTCGCCGGTTTCCTCGGCCCGGGTGCGGGCGGCGGCCAGCACAGGGCGATCCTCGTCGGTAATGCCGGATTTTTGCAGAAGCAATTCCAGCTTGTCAACCTCGCTCTGTTCGCTCTGGCCCTTGCGCAGGTTGCAGCGGGCGGCATAATAGCGGCGGATGATTTCCTGGTGGGCGGCCTCGCGGCAGATATCGTCGTCAATGATGCAGTTGCCCACCATGTTCACGCCCATATCCGTGGGGGAGGCGTAGGGGGAGGAGCCGTAGATCTGCTTGAACACCGCGTCCAGCACAGGGAAGATCTCGATATCGCGGTTGTAATTCACGGTGGTTTCGCCGTAGGCCTCCAGGTGGAAGGGATCGATCATGTTGTGGTCGTCCAGGTCCACGGTGGCGGCCTCGTAGGCCACGTTCACGGGATGCTTCAGGGAAAGATTCCAGATGGGGAAGGTCTCGAACTTGGCATAGCCGGCCTGCACGCCCCGCTGATGATCCTGATAGAGCTGGCTCAGGCACACGGCCATCTTGCCGGAGCCGGGGCCGGGAGCGGTGACCAGCACCAGGGGACGGCTGGTTTCCACATATTCGTTCTTGCCAAAGCCCTCATCGGATACAATGTGCTTTACATTATAGGGGTAGCCGTCGATGTCGAAATGGCGGTAAACGCTGATGCCCAGGGATTCAAGCCGCTGCTTGAACAGCAGCGCGGTATGCTGGTCGCGCCAGCGGGTCAGCACCACGCTGCCCACATACATGCCGATGGAGCGGAAGGCGTCGATGAGGCGCAGCACCTCGGTATCGTAGGTGATGCCAAGGTCGCCGCGGATCTTGTTCTTCTCGATGTCGTCGGCGTTGATGGCGATCACCAGCTCAGCCTGATCCTTCAGGTTCAGGAGCATGGAAATCTTGCTGTCCGGCCGGAAACCAGGCAGCACGCGGGAGGCATGGGTATCGTCAAAAAGCTTGCCGCCCAGCTCCAGGTAGAGCTTGCCGCCAAACTTGGCGATACGATTGAGAATATGCTCCGATTGCATGGCGGTGTACTTGTCATGATCGAATCCGATGCGCATACCTGATCCCTCCCGTTTTTCAAAACCCATACCCCGGATTATACCACGGGAACAAGGATGAAACAAGCAAAAATCAGAAGAAAACCAGAAGAGAAATTTTGCTTGTAATCTTTTCCTGATAGTCTTATAATATAGCTATACTGCGCCCTGTGCGCATGATAAAGAGGAGTAGATACACCATGGCCATGAAGATCAAACTGACCGGCGTCGCTGGCTTTGTGGAGCAGCGCGAGCTGGAAAACATGATTCCCCTGATGGATACCGTGAATGAAACCCTGCTGGCCAAGTCCGGTGCCGGCAACGATTTCCTGGGCTGGCTGGACCTGCCCGTGGACTACGATAAGGAAGAGTTCGCCCGCATCCAGGCCGCTGCCAGGAAGATCCAGTCCGACAGCGAGGTGCTGGTGGTCATCGGCATCGGCGGCAGCTATCTGGGCGCCCGTGCCGCCATCGAGTTCGTGAAGGGCCAGATGTACAACGGCGTCCGCGAGGAAGGCATCCCCGAGGTGTACTTCGTGGGCAACAACATCTCCTCTTCCTACATCAACGATGTGATCAAGATCATCGGCAAGCGCGATTTCTCTGTGAACATCATCTCCAAGTCCGGCACTACCACCGAGCCCGCCATCGCCTTCCGCGTCTTCAAGAAGATGCTGGAAGAAAAGTATGGCAAGGAAGGCGCCAAGGGCCGCATCTATGCCACCACCGACAAGGCCCGTGGCGCCCTGAAGGCCCTCTCCGACGCCGAGGGTTACGAAACCTTCGTTGTGCCGGATGACGTGGGCGGCCGTTTCTCTGTGCTGACTGCCGTGGGCCTTCTGCCCATCGCCGCCGCCGGCGTGGACATCGCCGCCATGATGAAGGGCGCCCAGGATGCCCGTGAGGTATGCACCCCCAACGGCCTGGAGAACCCCTCCTACCTGTATGCCGCCCTGCGCAACATCCTGTATCGCAAGGGCAAGAACACCGAAATCCTCGTTAATTACGAGCCCGCCCTCACCATGATGGGCGAGTGGTTCAAGCAGCTCTACGCTGAGAGCGAGGGCAAGGACCAGAAGGGTATTTTCCCCACCGCCGCCAACTTCTCCACCGACCTGCACTCCATCGGCCAGTTCATCCAGGACGGTAACCGCAACCTGTTCGAGACCGTGATCTGGGTCAACCAGCCCCGGAGCGAAGTGGTCATCGAGACGGCTGACGAGGACATCGACGGCCTGAACTACCTGGCCGGCAAGAGCGTGCAGTTCGTCAACTCCAAGGCCTACCAGGGCACCCTGATGGCCCACATGGACGGCGGCACCCCCAACATCATCGTTGAGATCGACGAAGCCGACGCCTATCACTTCGGCTACCTGTGCTTCTTCTTCGAGAAGGCCTGCGGCCTGAGCGGCTATCTGCTGGGCGTGAACCCCTTCGACCAGCCCGGCGTGGAAGCCTACAAGAAGAACATGTTCGCCCTGCTGGGCAAGCCCGGCTACGAAGCCATGAAGGCTGAGCTGGAAGCCCGCCTGAAGTAATCACAAATGCAAACACGAACGCTGACCTCCTTCGGGGTCAGCGTTCTGTGTGAAGTGGAGGAACCTATGAGCAAGTGGGTCAGCGTGTGGGGCAATGCCGTGAGCGTTGCGGAGAACCGCCCCGAGCGCTATGCGAAGAACATCACCATCCGCTATCCCATCCGCATGCCCTTCGATGGCTGCGCCCTGCGATTGACCTTCGATAACTACTGCGGCACGGAGCCCATCATCCTGAACAAGGTGACGGTGCTGTGCGGCGGCGTGTTTTACGGCGTTCGGTTTGGCGGAGAGGAGAGCGTGACCATCGGCGCGGAGGCCAACGCGGTTTCTGATGCGGTGGAGCTGCCCCTGTATGCCGGGGAAACGGTGCAGGTCAGCTTCTACCTGAAGGATTTCACGCTGATGCGCTCGGTGGTGTTCACCTGCGGCCCGCTTTCCGGCGGCCTGTATGCCAATGGCGACGAAACGGAGAACGCTGACATCAGCATCATGACCTCCCGCAAGACGCATCTGAACTATTTCCTGAGCAATGTGTCTGTGCTGACGGGGAAAGAAAACCGCACCATCGTCTGCTACGGCGATTCCATCACCGCCCAGAACTGGCCCGACGACCTGGCCCTGCGCTGCGCCCGGGAAGACTATGGCCGCACCGCCATCATCCGCCGGGCCACCAGCGGCTCCCGCATCCTGCGGGAATATCACTGCCTGACCTATGAATCCTATGGCCTGATGGGCAGCCGCCGCTTCCACCATGAGGTGCCCACCGACGGCGCGGATACCGTGATCATCCAGCAGGGCATCAACGACATCATTCATCCCGTGGGAGAGGATGTAAACGTCTTCCGCCCCATGAGCGACCTGCCCACCGTGGAGCAGCTGATTGAGGGCCTCAAGACTTATATCGCCCAGGCCCGGGGGATGGGGCTGAAGGTCTATGTGGGCACGCTGATCCCCATGGGCGGCTGGCGCACCGACGCTCCCTTCCGCCAGGAGATGCGGCATGCGTACAATGACTTCATCCGGCAGACGGATCTCATTGACGGCTGCATTGATTTTGATATGGCGCTGCGGGATCCGGAACGCATCGACTGGTTCCGACCGGAGTATGATTCCGGCGACCACCTGCACCCAAGCGCGCTGGGCTACCAGCGCATGGCGGAAGAGGTGCCCAAGGAAATTCTGAAATAATTGAAGGCTCCTGAAGAATCAGGAGCCTTTTTCAGTGCGCGTGTTCCACCATTCTTCCACTTGTCTGCTGGCGGGATTGTCCCAATGCTCGGCTGGAAGAACAAGCAGCTTGTTGATTGACTTGCTGCGGGAGCTGGCGCCGCAAGTATCGCAAATGGCACAATAAACCAAAATAGGATGATGATGAAAGGTGTGTTCCTCGCAGTAGAGCGAAGCTTCACCATTGCAAAAAGGGCAGCGCTTGAGTTCGGTCAATGGAATCACCTTGTTAAGTACTAATAAGTTCTAAACAAGAACATGATAGCATACATTATGCCATAATGTCAATAGTACTGAAAAGTTTTGAGACAGGAGGCATCGGTGGTGTATTTTCGCAGGCTGCGCGATATGCGCGAGGATGCCGACCTGACTCAGGAAGATATTGCGGAATATCTTGGAATACAGCAAACGGTTTATTCCAGGTATGAGCGGGGTTACCAAACAATTCCGCTGGAGCATCTGATCCGGCTGGCGGATTATTACAAGGTATCGTTGGATTATCTGACAGAAAGAGAAAGCAGGCAAGAGTAAAGCCCCGCTGGCCAGGAGTTATTATGTAGAGGAAGGTTTACCCCTCCTCGTCATGAGTCGCGGGAAATACAAGTAATTCAAGCAGTTATGGCTTGAAGGGAAACCTTCAAGTACATAGCTGCTTTTTCTATTGCAGCAGAAAGCGAGGATACCCCATGAAACTGACCTATCGCCGCTGTGGAGACTACTACCTGCCCAACATTGGCATCCCTGCCGAGGACATGCGCCCTCTTGGCAAGTACGGCAGAATGCGCATGCGCTATCTACGCGAGCATCGTTCTCTCTTGTTCAATCAGCTCC
>JAFVVG010000039.1 GCA_017502305.1 Clostridia bacterium
AAGGAGCACTGGCGCACCGGCAGCAAGTGGTGCATCTATCCCATGTATGATTTCGCTCATCCCATCGGCGACGCGCTGGAGGGCATCAGCCACAGCCTGTGCTCCCTGGAGTATGAGATTCACCGTCCCCTGTACGACTGGGTGGTGGAAAAGAGCGCCCATATGCTCCCCGCCCGTCCCCGCCAGATCGAGTTCGCCCGCCTGAACATGACCCAGACGGTTATGTCCAAGCGCAAGCTTCGTGCCCTGGTGGAAGGCGGCTACGTCAAGGGCTGGGACGATCCCCGCATGCCCACCCTTTCCGCCCTGCGCCGCCGCGGCTACACCGCCGCCGCCATCCGGGATTTTGTGAGCCGCATCGGCCTTTCCAAGGCCGATTCCACCGTGGATACCCAGGTGCTGGAAGCCTGCGTCCGTCAGGACCTGGACGACAAGGCCCTGCGTGCCTCCGCCGTGCTGCGCCCCATCAAGGTGGTGCTGACCAACTGGCCCGAAAATGAAGTGAAGACCATCGAGGTGGAAAACCACCCCAAGAAGCCTGAACTGGGTACCCACACCGTAAAGCTGGGCAAGGAAATCTTCATCGATGAAGAAGACTTCATGGAAGTGCCCGTGGGCAAGTTCCTGCGCATGCATCCCGGCTTCGAGGTCCGCCTGAAGGGTGCCTGCATCGTGAAGTGCGAAGGCGTTGTGAAGAACGATGACGGCTCCATCAAGGAGATCCAGTGCACCGTGGACTTTGATTCCTTCGCCGGTTGCGAAGGCGCCGCCCGCAAGATCAAGGGCAAGGTGCTGCACTGGGTCAACGCCGAGGACGCTGTGCCCTTCGAGGCCCGCCTGTACGATCCCCTGCTGCCCGCCGAGGACGCAGAGATCGAGGAAGAGGCCGCCGAAGAGGTCGCCGCCGACGTGGAGGAAGAGGCCGCCGAGGAAACCGACGCCCTGACCCGCAAGGACTACGACTTCCTCAAGAAGATCAGCCCCAACAGCCTCACCGTCTGCCAGGGCGTTGCCGAACCCTTCATCCGCGATTGCGAAGCCGGCACCACCTTCCAGTTTGTCCGCGTGGGCTACTTCTGCAAAGACCCCGATTCCACCGCCGATATGCCCGTGTTCAACCGCACCGTGGGCCTCAACGGCATTAAGCTGTAAATTACAAGGAGAATGACCATGACCAAAGTACGTACCCGCTTCGCGCCCTCCCCCACGGGTTTCCTGCACCTGGGCGGCCTGCGCGCGGCACTTTACGGATATCTCTTCGCTAAGAAAATGAATGGCGATTTCATCCTCCGCATCGAGGATACCGACCAGGAGCGCTTTGTTGAGGGCGCTACCGAGGTCATCTACGACACCCTGCGCGACTGCGGCATGAACTGGGACGAGGGTCCCGACGTGGGCGGCGATTACGGCCCCTACATCCAGTCCCAGCGCAAGGATACCTACCTGCCTTACGCCCAGCAGCTGGTGGAGAGCGGCCACGCCTACTACTGCTTCTGCACCAAGGAGGAGCTGGACGAGCGCCGCGCCGCCGCCGAGGCCAAGGGCGAGGTGTTCAAGTATGACAAGCACTGCATGCACCTGACCAAAGAGGAAGTGCAGGCCAAGCTCGACGCCGGTGTACCCTACGTCATTCGTCAGAACGCCCCCACCGAGGGTGAGACAAGCTACCATGACGAGGTCTTCGGCGACATGACCTTCCCCAATGATGTGCTGGACGATATGATCCTCATCAAGCAGGACGGTATGCCCACCTATAACTTCGCCAACGTGATCGACGACCACCTGATGGGCATCACCCACGTCATGCGTGGCATGGAGTACCTGTCCTCCACGCCCAAGTACAATCTTTTGTACAACGCCTTCGGCTGGGACATCCCCACCTACATCCACATGCCCCCGGTGATGCGCGACGCCACCCACAAGCTTTCCAAGCGCGACGGCGACGCCTATTATTCCGACTTTGTAAACAAGGGCTACCTGCCTGAGGCCATCATCAACTACCTGGCGCTGGTGGGCTGGAACCCCGGCAACGACCGCGAATTCTTCACTCTGGAGGAGCTGGTAGAGGCCTTCGATGTGGGACGCATCAACAAGTCTCCCGGTATTTTCGACGTGGAGAAGCTCACCTGGTTCAACTGGGAGTACATCCGCAAGATGGACTTCGAGAAGTACCTGGCCATGGTTACCCCCTGGTTCGACAAGGTACTCTCCGGCAAGGGCTTCGACTATCGCCGCCTGGCCCAGCTGATGCAGGAACGCACCGAGGTCTTCAACCGCGTGCCCGATATGGTCAAGTTCCTGGGCGAGCTGCCTGAGTACGACATTGACCTGTACACCCACAAGAAGATGAAGACCAACCCCGAGGTAGCCAAGGCCGCCCTGGAGATGGTCAAGCCCGTCATCGAGGGCATCGACAACTGGACGGAGGAGACCATCCACGATGTGCTGATGGCCGCTATCGCCGAAGCCGGCCTGAAGAACGGCGCGGTGCTCTGGCCCCTGCGCATCGCCATCTCCGGTCAGGCTTCCACCCCCGGCGGCGCCATTGAGATCGCCTGGCTCCTGGGCAAGGAGGAAACCCTCCGCCGCCTGGACGCAGGGTTGGCAAAGCTGAGCTAAACCCATTACATGGCATCGCAGCCGGAACAAACCGCTCCGGCTGCTGCCATGATTTTTTCCTGTTTGTCATTTCCTTTTTTTAGGAGGCTTCCCTTATGTCCGATCAGAAAGTCCGAAAACTTGCCATGGGCGGTGTCATGGCTGCCCTGGTGTTTGTTATGACCTACCTGCCCAAGGTGCCTGTGCCCGTCACCGGCGGCTATGTTCACCTGGGCGACGGCATGGTGTTTCTGGCTGCCATGCTGCTGGGCCCCATGGGCGTAGCAGCGTCTGCCGTGGGCAGTGCCCTTTCCGACCTGGTGGGCGGATACATGACCTACCTGATCCCCACCTTCCTCATCAAGGGTGCCATGGCGCTGGTGGCCTGGAAGCTCTGGAAACCCGGCAACTGGCTGCGGACCGCCGTTGCCTTCATCCTTGCCGAGGCCGTGATGGTGGCAGGCTACTTTGCCTTCGAGGCTGTGCTTTACGGTGTGCCCGCCGCCCTGGGCGCCGTTGGCCCCAACGCCATCCAGGGCATGGCCGGCGTGATCGTGGGCCTGCTGTGCGCCACGCTGGTGCCGCGGCTGAAGGCTGTGGCCAAGTAAATTTTTGCGGAGCATCGTCCCTTGGACGGTGCTTCTTTTATTGACGAGGCACCCCACACCCGCTATAATAAGAGCATTCACACAACGGAGGTATGCCCATGAAGCGCTTTCTGGCCCTGCTGATGCTGTGCCTGTTTATCATCCCCACCGCCTACGCCGCACCTGTCGCCCTGGAGGATCTTTCCCAGGTGCCCGAAACCAACGATGAGGGTTTCCTGCCCGAGGGTGCCGATCCCGTTTATTTCAAGGATTTCGAGGGCGGCTACTGGTTCTATCTGGACCAGTCCCTCCGCCTGGAGATCACCCGGCACCAGACCACCAAGCCGCTGATCACCTACTATACGGCGGAAATGTACCTGGCCTCCGGTTCTTCTGTGTATACCGTGAGCTACAACCAGGAGCGCCCCGGCCGCACCAATGGCCTGCCCCAGAAGATGGCCCGGGAGCACAACGTGGTCTACGCCCAGAGCGGCGATTTCTATTCCTACCGCGTCAGCCACGATAACTACCCCGGCAACATCGTCCGCGACGGCAAGGTGCTCTACAACAAGAGCTATTCCAAGCTGCTGGAGCGGGTGCCCAACCTGGCCACCATCGGCTTCTTCCCCTCTGGCAAAGCCGAGGTGAACGAGGCCTGGGAAATGTCCGCCAAGGATTATGTCAGCCGCGGCGCCACCAACGTGCTGGCCTTTGGTCCGCTGCTCATCCGCGATGGCGAGGTGGCCGACCTGACCCACGACGCTTACTCCCACAAGGAGCCCCGCAGCTGCTTCGGCATTGTGGAGCCCAACCACTTTGTAGGCCTGCTGGTGGAGGGCCGCAAGGATCACTCTGAGGGCGCCACCCTGGCCATGTGCGCCGAGATCCTTGCCAATATGGGCTGCTGGGACGCCATCAACCTGGATGGCGGCAACACCGCCGCCATGCTCTTCATGGGCGAAAGCGTGCAGATGAGCAACACCGGCGGCCTGGACGAAAACGACCGCGCCATCCCCGATATTCTGTGCGCAGGCACTTACTAAGAAAGGATGATCCCCATGATCCGCCTGAACTGCGATTACCTGGAGGGCTGCCACCCGGCGATCCTCCGCAAGCTCACCGAAACCAACATGGAGCAGACCGTTGGCTACGGCATGGATCCCTATTGCGCCAAGGCCGCCGAGATGATCAAAGAAACCTTCTCCTGCCCGGAAGCCTCCGTACACTTCCTGGTAGGCGGCACCCAGGCCAACGCCACCGTCATCTCCGCCGCCCTGCGGCCCTATGAAGGCGTCATCTGCGCCGATACAGGCCACATCAACGTCCACGAGACCGGCGCCATCGAGGCCAGCGGCCACAAGTGCCTGGCCCTGCCCAACACGGATGGCAAGATTACCGCCCGGCAGGTGGCCGATGCCGTGGCCGCCCAGGACAACGACGAGCATATCGTGAAGCCCGGCATGGTGTACATCAGCCTCTCCACCGAGCTGGGCACCCTGTACACCAAAGCGGAGCTGGAGGCCCTCCACGCCACCTGCCAGCAGCTGGGGCTGCTGCTCTACATCGATGGTGCCCGCCTGGGCTATGCCCTCTCCGCCCCCGCCTGCGACCTGACCCCCGCCGACATCGCCCAATACAGCGATGCTTTCACCGTAGGGGGTACCAAGGTGGGCGCTCTCTTCGGCGAGGCGGTGGTCATCCGAAACGCCGCGCTGAACCGTGATTTCCGCTATATGATCAAGCAGCATGGCGGCATGCTGGCCAAGGGCCGCCTGCTGGGCCTGCAGTTCGTTGCGCTGATGGAAGACGACCTGTACTTCACCATTGCCCGCAAGGCCGTAGAACAGGCCCTGCGAATCCGTGAGGCCCTGATGAACAAGGGCATCCCCCTGTTCATCGATTCCCCCACCAACCAGCAGTACCCCATTTTCACCAAGGGGCAGCTTGCCACGCTGTCCCAGCAGTTCGACATTGCCCTGTGGGAGCCCATCGACGCCGACCACGACGCCACCCGCGTCTGCACCTCCTGGGCCACCCCGGATGCATACGTGGACGCCTTCATCGCCGCGGTGGAAAAGCTGTAACAGCCCTCTGACCACATAAACAAAGCACACTTGCTGACCGCCTTTTGCGGGGCAAGTGTGCTTTGTTGCATTTTGTTTGAAGGAGCAGATTCTTCGGTAAAGCCTTCATGCAGCCTTCCGCCTCACCTTGCATGGCGCATTCAATCGCCGTGCAACATTCTCACCCCCTCACGATTCCTCCACCAGCTTGCCGCAGATGTGCTCCGGGGTCAACTCCAGCAGCAGGGTCTTGTCGGCATACTGGGCGATCTCCTTCTGGATGTAGGCATCGTCCGAGATGAACTTGTGGCTCAGCTTCGTGGTGATGTCGATGATCCTGTCCATGTCCTCCACCACCCGCATTCTGCCAAAGACGATCACGCTTTTCACATTCAGCGCCCACTGACCGGGGTTGCGGTAGCCCTGGTCATAAGTGCAGAAGGATACCTTGTCCCCCTTGCGCAGCGCATCCAGCCGGTGGCCAACCTTGCCTGTGTGGAAATAGATTTTGCCATCCTCCTCGTTGTACCAATGGTTCATGGGCATACCATAAGGGTAGTCGTCATCGCCGATCACCGAAAGCACGCCCCGCTTTTCCGTTTTCAGCACATGAAGGCATTCCTCCATGGGCAATTGCTTTTTCTTGCGGGTCAATTCCCTGAACATCCGTCCACACCTCTTATCCTTTGCGGTTATACAAAGCAAGCCACGACAGCAGATTGTCGTGGCTCGTTTGCTTGTTGGGTTGCTGCCTTGCGGAGCTTACTGCTCGTCTTCCTCTTCCTCATCCTCTTCAAGCTCGGGGAAAACGGGCTTGCCGCAGGCGGGGCAGAGATAGTCTTCGTCAAAGTCCACGTCAGAGGCGCGGAACTCGATCTCGTGACCGCAGGAGGGGCAGGCGTAGGAGATCAATTCATCCTCGTCATACTCATAATCCTCGTCGTCATCGCAATCGCAGTCGCAATCCTCGTCGTCGCAGTCGCAATCGTGGCAGTGGCACTCGCCGTCCTCGTCATCATCGAAGAGGGTTTCCTCCAGGTCCGCCAGATCATCATCGATGGACTCCACATATTCGTTCAGCTCGGCATGAGCCTCGGCCATGGCTTCCATTTCCTCGGCCATGTCAGCCACCATGTCCAGCAGTTCCACCAGCAGTTTGTTGGCGTCCTTGTCCACGTTGAGCTTCATGCCAGCGGCCAGGCCCTTCAAATAGCTTGCCTTGTCAGTCAGTTTGCTCATGGTTTTCCTCCTGAAATACTTTCAGACTGTAACCCGGGAATTCCGCACCTGCGGGTGCGACCAAAGGGCTTTCCGATCGCCCTTTGGAAACCTTCGGGCCGAAAACACTTGCTTTTAGGAATTAGGCACGTTCCATATATTCGCCAGAACGGGTATCGATACGGATCATGTCGCCGGTATTGATGAACAGGGGCACCTGCAGGCTGTAGCCGGTCTCCAGGGTGGCGGGCTTGTAGGTGTTGGAGGCAGTGTCGCCCTTGAAGCCGGGCTCGGTATCGGTGACCTGCAGGGTCACGAAGTTGGGAGCTTCCACAGAGAAGGCAGAGCCCTTGAAGAAGCGCATGGTGACGTTGGTGCCTTCCTTCACATAGGGGATGGCGTCTTCCACCATATCAGCGGTCAGGGGGATCTGGTCGTAGGTTTCCACGTCCATGAAGTAGTACAGGTCGCCGTCGTTGTAGACGTACTGCATTTCCTTGGTCTCGATGATGGCCTTGGGCATCTTGTCGGTGGGGTTGAAGGAGCGCTCAACCACAGCGCCGGTCATCACGTTCTTGATCTTGGTGCGGACAAAGGCAGCGCCCTTGCCGGGCTTCACGTGCTGGAAATCAACGATGTTCCACACGCCGCCATCCCATTCAACAGTAATACCCTTTTTGAAATCGCCAGCAGTAATCATTTTTCATTCCTCCATCTATTTCTTTTGATTCGTTTAGCGAATGTATTGAAAGCTCTGTTGGAGCAAACAACCGGTGTTAGAGAATAATCAGTTCCTTGGTGGGGGTCGTCAGCGGCTCGCAGCCGGTTTCGGTCACCAGGCAGGTGTTCTCAATGCGCACGCCGCCCAGGCCGGGGATGTACACGCCGGGTTCCACGGTGATGACCACTCCTGCCTGCAGGGTGTCGTGGCACATCTGGGACAGGCGGGGATCCTCGTGAATGTCGATGCCCACTGCGTGGCCAAGGCCATGGCCGAAGCGACCGGCATAACCCTGGGCGTCGATGTAATCGCGGGCCAGCTTGTCGATCTCGAAGCAGTTCTTGCCGGCACAAAGCGCTTCCTCGCAGATGGTCTGGGCATGGAGCACCGTATCATAGACGCGGCGCATCTCGGCGCTGGGCTCGCCCAGGGCCACGGTGCGGGTCATGTCGGAGCAGTAGCCGCCCACCTTGGCGCCGAAGTCCATGGTGATCATGTCGCCCTTGCGCAGCTTGCGGGGGCCGGGGATCGCATGGCAGAGGCTGCCGTTCTCGCCGGAAGCGATGATGGTATCAAAGGCGTTGCCGGAGGCGCCCAGCTTGAGCATGGTGAAGTCCAGCTCGATCTGCAGGTCCTTCTCGGTCATGCCTTCCTGGATCCTGGGCAGAATGGCCTCGAAGGCTGCGCTGGTGATATCGCAGGCCCGGCGGATGGCTTCCACCTCGGCCGGAGACTTGATCTGCCGCAGCTTCTCGGGCACACGGTCAAGAGAGAGGAAGGTCACGCCTTCGCCCACGGCGCTGCGCAAACCCTCAAAGCTGCGCACGGTGAGGTAGTCGTCCTCGTAGCGGAGAACCTCGACCCGATCCTCTTCGCACAGCTTTGCGACCCACTGGCTGTGGCTCAGGCCCTTATCGGTCATCACCACCCGGAAGGCGGGAGCCTGCTGCTGCGCCTGTTCCACGTAGCGGAAGTCGGTGATGATCACCTTGCGTTCACCGGAGATAAACACACAGCCTTCGCCGGTGTATCCCTGGGTGAGGTAAAACATATTGGAAGGATTGTGCACCACCACGGCGCTTTGTGCCGTGAGGTTCAGCTGCTTCACGAGCGCTTCGGAAGCTGTCAAAATCGTTCACTGCCTTTCCCGGATTGTCCAGCCTGCTTACAAGCAGACATATCCGCTTGATAGTATATCACAAAATTGCGCTGATGAAAAGGTTTTTTTGCGCCGGAATGCCCAAGAATTATAACAAAATCATGATGACGGCTTTCTCCACTATAGAAAAAGCCTTATAAGGGTATTGCAATTCTTTCATCCATCCGCTATAATAAATTGGATAGCGCAAAGGAGGATGGCCTGTGAAATTGCTGCTTAAAGGCGGTCAGGTTTACGACCAGGGTACCTTCATTCCTATGGACATCGAAGTGACGGACGGCGTCATTACCGCCCGTGGAGCTTCTATTCCCACAACTGAGATCGACCGAGTGCTCGATGTGAGCGGTCTTCATGTTTTTCCCGGTTTCGTGGATGTGCATGTACATCTGCGGGAGCCGGGTTTTTCTTATAAGGAGACCATCGCCACCGGCACCAGGGCCTGCGCCCGGGGTGGCTACACCACCGTGTGCGCCATGCCCAACCTTTCCCCCGCGCCGGACAGCGACGAGCACCTGAAACAGCAGGAAGAGCTCATCGCCCGTGACGCGGTGATCCGCGTGCTGCCCTACGGCACCATTACCCTGGGCCAGAAGGGTGAGGGCGAGCTCACCGACATGGCTCTGCTGAAGGACCGCGTCTGCGGCTTCTCCGACGACGGCCGCGGTGTGAAGGAAGAAGCCACCATGCGCCAGGCCATGGAAAACTGCAAGAGCGTGGGCAGCATCATCGCCGCCCATTGCGAGGACATGAGCCTCATCCCCCAGGGCGGTGCCATACACGACGGTGCCTTCGCCCGGGAGCACGGCATCCCCGGCATCCCTTCCTCCAGCGAGTGGGCGCCCATTGAGCGTGACCTTCGCCTGGTGAAGGACATCGGCTGCCGCTACCACGTGTGCCATGTTTCCGCCAAAGAAAGCGTGGAACTGATCCGCCAGGCCAAGGCCGCGGGCGTAAACGTCACCTGCGAGACCGGCCCCCACTACCTGCTCATGTGCCAGGACGACCTGCGGGACGAGGGCCGCTTCAAGATGAACCCTCCCCTGCGAGATAAGGCAGACCAGGAAGCGCTGATCGCCGGCCTTCTGGACGGCACCATCGACATGATCGCTACCGACCACGCCCCCCACTCCGCCGAGGAGAAGGGCCGCGGCCTTGCCAAGTCCGCCATGGGCGTGGTGGGCATTGAGACCGCCTTCCCCCTGCTCTACACCCACCTGGTGAAGAAGGGCGTTATCACCCTCGGCCAGCTGGTGGAGGCCCTGACCACCGCTCCCCGCGCCCGCTTCCAGCTGGATGGCGGCCTGAACCTGGGCGACCGGGCGGAGATCACCGTATTCGACCTGAACGCTCCCGGCAAGGTGGATCCCGAGGATTTCCTTTCCATGGGCAAAGCCACGCCTTTCGATGGCTGGCAGGTTGATGCAGCATGCCGGCTGACCGTCTGCGGCGAGCGTATCGCCTACGAAAACCTATGATGAGACGCCGCAAACCGCTCCGGCTGATCCTGCTGCTGGCGGCGCTGGTGCTGGTGCTTGCCGCCCTTGACCAGCGGGTTGTGCTGCGGCGCTATACTGTGGATACCGGCAAGCTGACCGCTCCGGTACGGCTGGCCGTGCTGGCCGACTTTCACGGCTGCGACTACGGCGAAAACGGTTCGCGGCTGGTAGAGCAGGTTGAAAGCCTGCGGCCGGACGCCATTCTGATGGCAGGAGACATGTTTTCCTCCGACGGTGACCCCGCAGAGGAACTGACCATGTTCCGCACGCTGCAAAGCATCGCGCCCTGCTATTACGTCACCGGCAACCATGAATACTGGGAATACCATGTTCCCGATCTGCTGGAAGAGATCGGCGAAACCGGCGTAACCGTGCTGGACCAGACCTGCGTCACCGTTCAGCTGAACGGAAATACGGTGAATCTGTGCGGCATCCCCGATCCCTACGCCGGCGGACAGACCGCGGGACACCTGCGCTTCGCCCTGCGCGACGCAGACGCCCAGGCCTGCACTGTTCTGCTGGCCCATCGGCCTGAGCTGATGGATACCTACGCCGCTGCCGGCGGCATCGATCTGGTGCTTTCCGGCCACGCCCACGGCGGGCAGGTCCGCATTCCCTTCCTGGTGAACGGACTGTGCGCGCCCAACCAGGGTTTCTTTCCCCGGTATGCAGGCGGCCTTTACCAACAAGGCGGCACGACGATGATCGTCAGCCGCGGGCTCTCCACCCAGCTGCAAATGGGCATTCCGCGCCTGTTCAACCGACCGGAGCTGCTGCTGGTAGAGCTTCAGTGATACAAAAACCAACACAAGGAGGATCCCATGCTGTATCGTTTGATTGAAAACAAACAGCTCACCGCCACCGTGTGGCAGATGAAGCTGGAAGGTGACGCCACGGGCATCACCAGGCCCGGCCAGTTCGTGCAGCTGAAGCTGCCTGAATTCTACCTGCGCCGCCCCATTTCCGTCTGCGACTGGACGGAGAACACCATCACCCTGGTGTACAAGGTGGTGGGCCAGGGCACCGAGGCCATGGCGAAGATGCAGCCCGGCCTGGAGATGGACGTGCTTACCGGACTGGGCAACGGCTTTGATACCAGCCTGTGCGGTGAAAAGCCCCTGCTCATCGGCGGCGGCGTGGGCCTGCCCCCCATGATCGGCCTGTGCCGCACCCTTATCGAGGAAGGCAAGCATCCCGTGGTGCTGGCCGGCTTCAACACCGCCGAGGAAGTATTCCTCAAGGATACCGTGGAAAAGATGGGCGCCACCTTCGTACTGGCCACCATGGACGGCTCCGCCGGCGTGAAGGGCCTGGTCACCGACGCCATGAAGGACATCGAGTTCGACAGCATCGCCACCTGCGGCCCCGAGCCCATGCTCAAGGCCGTGTACAATGCCGCAGAAGTCCCCGGCCAGTTCTCCTTTGAGGAGCGCATGGGCTGCGGCTTTGGCGCCTGCATGGGCTGCAGCTGCAAGACCAAGTACGGCAACAAGCGCATCTGCAAGGACGGCCCGGTGCTTGTAAGGGAGGAGATCATCTGGTAAGCGGGCAGTGCCCGCCTCCATTCCGCCCAAGGTTTCGGTTCCTTTACTTGACTTTCGCGCGCACACAGGAGGAAAACCAATGAAAGACCTTTCCGTTGAGCTCTCCGGCGTGAAGCTGGACAACCCCATCATCCCGGCCAGCGGTACCTACGGCTTCGGCCAGGAGTTCCTGCCCTACTACGACATCAACATTCTGGGCTCCCTGTCCTTCAAAGGCACCACCAGCGAGGCCCGTTTCGGCAACCCCACGCCCCGCATCGCGGAATGCCCCAACGGCATGCTGAACTCCGTGGGCCTGCAAAATCCCGGCGTGGAGCACGTCATCGCCCACGAGCTGCCCCAGCTGCGCAAGACCTTCCGCAAGCCTATCATGGCCAATATCAGCGGCTTCTCGGTGGATGAATACGTCCACTGCGTGGAGCTGCTGACCAAAGAAGACCAGGTGGAGCTGCTGGAGGTGAACATCTCCTGCCCCAATGTGCACGGCGGCGGCATGGCCTTTGGCACCAGCCCCGAGGCGGCGGCAGAAATCACCCGCGCGGTGAAGAAGGTGGCCGCCAAGCCCGTGTATATCAAGCTTTCCCCCAACGTGACGGACATTGTGTCCATCGCCAAGGCCTGCGAGGACGCCGGCGCGGACGGTCTGAGTCTGATCAACACCATGCTGGGCATGCGCATTGACCTCAAGCGCCGCAAGCCCGTGCTGGCCAACGTGATGGGCGGCTACTCCGGCCCCGGCATCTTCCCGGTGGCCCTGCGGATGGTATACCAGGTCACCGGTGCGGTGAAAATCCCTGTCATCGGCATGGGCGGCATCTCCACCGCCCGGGACGTCATCGAGATGATGATGGCCGGCGCCAAGGCCGTGCAGGTGGGCGCCGCCAACCTGGTGGACCCCTACGCCTGCAAGACCATCATCGAACAGCTGCCCATCGAGATGGAGAAGCTGGGCATCGAAAAGCTCAGCGACATCCAGCGCGTGTGATTTTTTCGCACGCCGAAGGTTTCCAAAGGGCGACCGGAAAGCCCTTTGGTCGCGCCCGCAGGCGCGAAACCCCGGCGCACTTGCATGAATCTGTTTACCCAATAAAGATGAAATAGGAGGACACTCACCATGGCAAAGGACGTCATCATCGCCCTCGACTTTGAAAACAAGGAAAAGACCCTGGCTTTCCTGGATCAGTTCACCGGCCGCAAGCCCTTCGTGAAGATCGGCATGGAGCTGTACTACGCTGAAGGCCCCGCCATCGTGAAGGAGATCAAGGCCCGCGGCCACAAGATCTTCCTGGACCTGAAGCTCCACGACATCCCCAACACCGTCAAAAAGGCCATGATGGTCCTCCGTCACCTGGACGTGGACATGACCAACCTGCACGCCTCCGGCACCATCGCCATGATGGAAGCTGCCAAGGAAGGCCTCACCAAGGAAGACGGCTCCTGCGCCACCCTGCTGGCCGTAACCCAGCTGACCTCCACCAGCGAAGAGCGCATGCAGAACGAGCTGCTCATCAACGCCACCATGCCCGACACGGTGAAGAAGTACGCCCAGAACGCCAAGGCCGCCGGCCTGATGGGAGTGGTGTGCTCTCCCCTGGAGGCTGCCCTGGTGAAGGAAGCCTGCGGCCCTGATTTCATGACCGTGACCCCCGGCATCCGCTTCGCCGACGGCGACGTGGGCGACCAGGTGCGCATCATGACCCCCGAGAAGGCCCGTGCCGCCAGCGACTACATCGTGGTGGGCCGCCCCATCACCGCCGCTGCCGATACCGTTGCGGCTTATGAGCGCTGCATCCACGATTTCCTGGGCGAGTAAAGATTTCGCCTCTGCGGAGGCGACCAAAGGGCTTTCCGATCGCCCTTTGGAAACCTTCGGCCGAAAGCTATCTATTGGTTTATTTGAAAGGAGACAATATCATGGAAGCTTACAAGCATGAGTTTATCAAGTTCCTGGAGGACGCCGGCGTTCTGAAGTTCGGCGATTTCACCGCCAAGTCCGGCCGCAAGATCCCCTATTTCATCAATGCCGGCGATATCAA
>JAFVVG010000040.1 GCA_017502305.1 Clostridia bacterium
GCCTGGTACCTGGCCGGCGTGTTCTTCGGCACCGGCTGCGTGTCCGAGTGGACCATGGACGAAGAAGGCAAGGAGTTCGTCTCCGTGCGCGACACCTTCAACAGCCCCGAAGGCCTGATCGCCGCCAAGGGCATCGAAAAGCTGGTTAAGTCCCCCATGCACCTGTCCTCCTCCTCCGGCTCCGAGTTCGCCTCCGGCGCTGCTGTGGTTGTGACCGGCATCTGGGATTATGAGACCGTCAAGGGCATCCTGGGCGACAACATGGGCGTGACCGATCTGCCCTCCTTCGAGGTTGACGGCAAGTCCTATCACCTGGGTTCCTTCAACGGCTGCAAGCTGATGGGCGTGAAGCCCCAGGTTGACGCTGTGAAGGCTGCCGCCCTGCATCAGCTGGCCCAGTACCTGACTGGCGAAGCTTGCCAGATGGAGCGCTTCGAAGCCCGTGCTTGGGGCCCCTCCAACCTGAACGCTCAGGCTTCCGAGGCCGTGCAGGCCAACCCCGGCCTGGTGGCCCTGAACATGCAGGCTCCCTACTCTGTGCCCCAGGGCCAGATCCACGGCTCCTGGTGGGATATCGCCAAGGTTATCGGCGATGACATCAAGCTCGCTACCGACGAGGCCGGCCTGCAGGCTGCCCTGGACAACTACTACAACAAGATCGACGCCCTGTTCCAGCTGGACACCTCTGCCCTGCTGTTCGTGGGTGCCTGGAACGGCTGGAACAACGCCGACGACACCAAGACCTTCTACTTCGAGAACAACACCCTGACCCTGGACGTTCCCGAGTCTGATTACATGGGCGGCCGCATCGTGAATCCCGGCTCCTGGGATACCGATAAGGGCTTTGCTCAGGTTACCGTTGGCGCCGAGCTGATCAAGGATCTGGGCGCTGACAACCCCGACAACAACATCGTGTTCGCTGAGGCCGGCAACTACACCGTGACCATCAACGGCACCGAAATCTCCATCGTGAAGAACTAATCAATCAGCCATTCTGGCCGCTGTGATCCCACAGCTGTGAACAGATACTGATGCTTCACACATTTGGCCGGAGCCAATACGATATTGGTTCCGGCCATTTCTTCCATTAAAGGAGCGAACAGCAGGCATGAAGAAATACAGCGATCTTGAGTATTTGAAACTTTCCAAAGGGCAAAAGCTTCTTTACAAGATCACCAGCTTCTTCTGCGCTATTCCGCAGAAGATCGCCGGTCTTTTTGTCGCCCTGTGGAATCTGATCCTGAAGGGATACAACATCGTCAAAAACGAAGCCGTGGACATCTGGACCACCTTCGTTCAGGGCGATTGGAAAACCAAGGTTTCTTTCCTGGTCATGGGCTTTGGCAACATTGCCCGCGGCCAGATCCTTCGTGGACTTCTCTTCCTTTTGTTCGAAGTTGTCTTCATTGGCTACATGATCCTGGCCGGCGGCTACTGGCTCTCCATGCTGCCCAGCCTGGGCAAGGTGGGCCCCACCGAGGAGTATGACTTCGTTCTGGACGCCTACTACACCGTCTATAACGACAACTCCTTCAAAATCCTTCTCTACGGCGTGCTGACGATCTTCTTCATCATCGGCTTTGTTTACACCTGGCGTGTAAACGTGCGGCAGAACAAGCTAGCCGAGAAGATCCTCAAGTCCGGCAAGAAGCTCAAGTCCGGCAAGGACGACCTGCGCTCCATGGTGGACGATAAGTTCCACGCGACGCTCCTCTCCCTGCCCCTGACCGGCATCCTGATCTTCACGGTGATGCCCATCGTGTTCATGATCCTGGTTGCCTTCACCAATTATGACGGCGCCCACGACGGTTATTACAGCAACCTGTTTACCTGGGTAGGCTGGGATAACTTCAACACCATGCTGAACTGGAACGTGGCCAAGGGCGGCGGCAGCGTGCAGAGCTATGCGGCCACCTTCGGCGAGGTGCTCTCCTGGACGCTGATGTGGGCCTTCTTTGCCACCTTCACCAACTATTTCCTGGGCATGTTCGTGGCTATGGCCATCAACAAAAAGGGCATCAAGCTCAAGAAGCTGTGGCGTACCGTGCTGGTGCTGACCATCGCCATTCCCCAGTTTATTTCCCTTTTGTATGTTTCGAAGATGTTCGCCAAGAACGGCATCGTCAACGGCTTCCTGATGAGCATGGGCTGGATTTCCGAGGCGCTTCCCTTCTGGGAGGATCCCACCTGGGCCCGCATTACGGTGATCCTGATCAACATCTGGATCGGCATCCCGCACCTGATGCTCATCACCACCGGCATTCTGATGAACATCCCCGCCGACCTGTACGAGTCCGCCCGTATCGACGGTGCCAACCCCTGGCAGCAGTACACCAAGATCACCCTGCCCTACATGCTGTTCGTCACCGGTCCCTACCTGCTGACGAGCTTCACCGGCAACATGAACAACTTCAACGTGATCTACCTGCTCACAGGCGGCGCGCCAACCAACCCGGCAGCCTCCTCGGCGGCGGGCACAGTGGGCTATACAGACCTTCTGATCACCTGGCTGTTCAAGATCACCCAGGGCGCCGAGAGCCAGTACTACCTGGCCTCCGTGGTGGGTATTCTGGTGTTCGTGGTCGTGGCGTTGATTTCCCTTGTGGTTTACAACGTGCTGCCCTCCATTAAGAACGAGGAGGATTTCCAGTGATGAGCGAAAAGAAATTGTTGGAACAGAACGCCTCCCCCATCCAGAAGCGCCACATGGGCCTGAAGGCCACCCGCGCCCTGAGCAACACCGCCATCTACGCGCTGCTGGTTGCCATCAGCGTCATCTGGCTGATTCCCTTTGCCTGCATCCTGCTGCAGTCCTTCCGTGTGGAAAGCACCTGGCAGGTGGGCTACGTTATCCCCCAGCAGTGGGGCTTTGACAACTATGTCAACCTCTTCAAGACGGACTTCCCCCGCTGGTATACCAATACCTTCACCGCAGCCCTGGTGACCGCTGTGTTGCAGACGATCATCGTGCTGTGCATGAGCTATACCCTGTCCCGTTTCCGCTTCAAGCTGCGCAAGCCCCTGATGCGGTTCATGCTGATCCTGGGCATGTTCCCCGGCATGCTGACGATGATCATCCTCTACCGCGTGCTGAAGGACCTGGGCCTGACCCAGGCCAACGCCGTGCCTGGCCTGATCCTGGTGTACATCGCCTCCTCCGGCATGGGCTACTACGTCTCCAAGGGCTTCTTCGACACGATCCCGAAGTCCCTGGACGAGGCAGCCCGTGTGGACGGCGCCACCCGCTTCCAGGTGCTGAAGAAGATCATCCTGCCGCTTTCCAAGCCCATCGTGATCTATACCATCCTGACTGCCTTCATGGGTCCCTGGGGCGACTACGTTTTCGCCCAGTACATCTCCTTCGGTACCTCCTCGGGCATGAACGTGGCCGTTGGTCTGTACCGCTGGCTGAACAAGGACCAGATCGCGGCCTCCTACACCATGTTCTGCGCAGGCGGCGTGCTGGTTGCCATTCCGGTTACCGTGCTGTTCATGTGCCTGCAGAAGTACTATGTTGAGGGCGTGACCGGCGGCGCCGTGAAGGGTTAATCCCCTCCGCCACACTGATGGAATTTGAGAAAAGGAGACACAGAGTATGGCAAGCGTTAAACTGACTGACGTCAAGAAAATATACGATAACAATGTAATCGCCGTTCACGATTTCAACCTGGAAATCGCGGACAAGGAATTCGTGGTGTTCGTCGGCCCCTCCGGCTGCGGCAAATCCACCACCCTGCGCATGATCGCCGGCCTGGAGGATATCTCCGACGGCACCGTGGAGATCGACGGCGTGGTGGTCAACGACCTGCAGCCCAAGGACCGCGACATCGCCATGGTGTTCCAGAACTACGCCCTGTATCCCCACATGACGGTGTATGACAACATCGCCTTCTCCCTGCGGCTGAAGAAGATGCCCGAGGATGAGGTGTACGAGAAGGTCACCAACGCCGCCGAGATCCTGGGCATCACCGAATACCTGACCCGCAAGCCCCGCGCCCTTTCCGGCGGCCAGCGCCAGCGCGTGGCCATTGGCCGCGCCATGGTCCGCAATTCCAAGGTGTTCCTCATGGACGAGCCCCTCTCCAACCTGGATGCCAAGCTGCGTAACCAGATGCGCGCCGAGATCATTCTCCTGCGCCAGAAGCTGAACACCACCTTCGTCTACGTCACCCACGACCAGACCGAGGCCATGACCCTGGGCGACCGCATCGTCATCATGCGCGACGGCATCATCGAGCAGGTGGGCACCCCCACGGAAGTGTTCGAAAAGCCCAGCAATCTCTTCGTGGCCGAATTCATCGGCGCCCCCAAGATGAACCTGATCAACACCAAGCTGGAGCAGGTGGACGACAAGTACTACGTCACCCCCTTCGGCGCCAGGATCAAGGTGGGCGGCGAAAAGGGCAAGGAGCTGAAGGCTGCCGGCATCGCCCCCCAGGACGTGGTGCTGGGCGTCCGCCCCGAGCACATTGTGCTGGCTGAGGCCGGTTCCGAAAGCGCTATCCCCTGCACCCTGGAAGTCAACGAAATGATGGGCAGCGAATTGCACCTGCACGTCTACACCGAGGACGGCACCCGCCTGATCGTCCGTGTGCCCACCATCAACCTGACCATCGATCAGCGCAATGAGCTGGTTTACGGCAAGAAGCTGTACATCACCTTCGAGGGCAAGGTCATGCACTTCTTCGGCAAGGAAACCGGCACCAACCTGATCTACGGCTAATTCACCCAAACAAAAGGAGCGGTCCGATATGGACCGCTCTTTTTCTTACGTGAAATAACCTTCCTCCACCAGCAGCTTCAGCACATGGTTGTCCCGCCGTACCAAGGCCTCCCCGATGGGATCGTCCCCACCGGCTACAGCACGCAGATTCTGTGTCACGGCTTCCTCGGGCGCAACGAAGACCAGCGTATATCCAGCCTCCGTCTCATAGGCTTCCAGCCTTGTGGGAGCAATGCCCTCCCCCACGCTGCACAAGTAGTAGTCATTATCCTGCACGAAGGTATCCCCCAACATGCCCTTTTGCACGCTGTGTACCCTGCCGTAGGGGCGGATACTCTCCCTCAGCAGGGTCAGGCCGGTTTCCTCGGCCATTTCCCGCATCAGCGCGGCTTCCGGCGTTTCCCCCGCTTCAATGCCTCCACCTGGGAACGTATAGTAGCCGTACTTCCTATTGCAGACCATGGCCACCCTGCCCCTGCGGATCACGATCCCCCGCACGGAGGGCCGCACCACCACCGGGGCGTCCGGCGCGTAGTTCTTCATGTCCAGTTCCATCAACAGGCGCATCTTACCGCTCCTTGGCATACCATTCCTTCACAACCTGCTCCGCCTTTTTACCCACAATGGAAAATCCCATTTCCGGCTGGCGCTGGGGCAGGCGGGTATACCAGTCCCACCAGAACCAGCCCGCGAACCAGCTTTCATCCCACATGGCGCGGAAGCAGGATTCATAGAAGTTCGCCTGCTCATCCTCGTCATAGGGGAATTCACGGTGCGTGAAGTCATATGGCATCATGGCGCAGCCGCGGGCGCTGCGGCAGCCGATCTCCATGAAGATGATCTGCTTGCCCCCGTTCACCCGGGAAAGTTCTGCCAGGCGCTCCTTCTGGGCATTCCAGCGCGCCAGCATGTTTTCCATGCTCTCGCCGGGCTCATCCGCCACCCGGTAGTAGGCGGAGGTGCCGATGTAGTCCACCGCGTCCCACCACTTCACGCCAAACTCCTTGCCGTGATTGGTGTTGTAGACCAGCGGTCCGTGATACACCGTCCGCACGGCGGCAATGGCCTTGCGCCAGTATTCTTCCTTGTGCTCGGTGCCCAGCATTTCGCAGCCCACGCAGAACATCTCGCACCCGGTTTCCTCGGCAATCTCCGCGTAGTGGCACAGAAAGGCGGTGTAGTTTTCAAACCACTCGTTCCAGTAGTTCTGGTCGCCCCAGTCCTTTTCCGGAAAACCGATATGGGCGCGCCACACGCCGTCGGCGCTGTTGACGATAGGCTTCATGCACACCTTCATGCCCAGGGCATGAAGCTTGTCCGCGGCGGTATAAACGTCCTTGTCCGTCACCGTATAGCGATAATCCGGACGGATCTGGGTGGAATAGAAATGATCCTGCCGGACCACAAAGGCCAGGGCCGCCCAGTCGCCGCCCAGGCCGGCCAGGCGCTCCATGGAGGCAGCAGCTTCCTCCGTCTGATAGGCTCCCCGGCGGCCGTCAAAACCATAGGTGAATCCCTTGATGAACATACATTTACCTCACACTACAAAGCGATAGCCAATGCCCCGCACGTTCTGGATATACTTGGGCGCTGCGGGGTCATCCTCGATTTTCTGCCGCAAACGGCTGACGTACACCATAATGGCGTTCTCGTCGATCACGGCCTCGCCCCAGATCATATCATAAAGCATATCTTTTGAAAAGATCCGGTTCACATTATCGATGAACAGCTTCATCATGGCGTTTTCTTTGGCGGAAAGGGGGATCTCCACGCCATGCTTGTACAGGCGCAGCGTGGAGGTATTATACGTGAAAGGCCCCGCAGTGATGGTGTGCTCCGCCTGGGGCAGGCTGTTGCGGCTGCGGCGGATCAGCGCCTTTACCTTGGCCCCCAGGGTCACCGGGTTGAAGGGCTTGGTGATGTAATCATCCGCGCCGATATCCAGGCCATAGAGGGTATCAAAATCCTCCTTGCGGCCGCTGACAATGATCACCGGCGTGCGGATACCGCGCTGCCGGATGGTTTCCACGGCGGTAAAGCCGTCCATCCCCCGCATGTTCACATCCATCAGGATCAGGTCATAGCTGCGCTCAGCCAGCATTTCCAGGGCCTTCTCGGCGCTGTCGGCACACTCTGCCGCAAGGCCGTTGGAGCGGATCACCTTGCTCAGAAGCGTCAGCACAGCCGCATCGTCATCCACGATGAGAACAATATCTGCCATATGAAAACTCCTTTACAGGAAGATATATTTCCGTTATGATAATCATACACCAATTGTTTCCAGTTTACAAGGGGGGCTTTGCATTGAAGCAACGTTCAAGGGTTCCCGTTTTTTCCTATATCATGCTTTCCGTTGCCGTGCTGATGATCGTTATCGGCTCGGTGGTGCTGGCCAACAGCTTCGCCCACTATAACGAGCTTTCCCTCACCCGGCAGGATCATCAGCTGGTGGAAATGGCCCAGGCCGCTGACGAAAGCATGGCCACCCAGCTGAGCCTTTACCGGCGCGACCTGGGTTATGTGCTGGACCGCCGCGGCTTTGTGGAGGCGGAAAAGCAATGGCTTCTCACCGGGGACACCCAGGCCCTGCTTACCCGCATGCAGGAGAATCTCATTGCCCAGAACCCGCTCATCCATGCCCTTCTGGTCATTCAGGATGATCAAGTGGTTCTTTCCTCCGCCGCAGACGGCACCGATTATTATTTCCCCACCGGCATGGAAGGCAGCCTGCAGCCCTGCTTCGGCGGCGATCAATCCATGTACCTGGCGCTGATCGAGGAAACCTCCGTCGCACGCTATGCCGCCCTGATGGACATGAACCTGTGGTATGAGGAGCTGACCCGCGTTTTCTCTGCCGAAGGCACCCGTCTCCTGCTGCTGGGCAGTCAGCAAAAGGTGCTTCTCCACCAGTGGCAGAACCAGAACCACGTTTCCGCCATGGAGGAGCTGACCACCGACAACTGCGACCGCCAGGCCGTGCGGCTGATGCTGAGCAGCCAGACCAGCGGCGAGCCGCTGACGGAATCCTACAACCTTCAGTATCCCGGAGACACCTTCGTCCATGAGATGCGCATGACGGTCATTCCAGCCACGCAATGCCAGAACGGTTATTTCGTGGTGGGCCTCACCAGCGACTATGACGAAATCACCCAGCCCCTGCACGCTGTGGCCATCCGGCTGGTCATCTACGGCGGCATGGTCATCGCGGGCATTCTGCTGATGATGCTGATGGTCGTCCGCCTGGCCCGGCTGAACCACCGCCGCAACAGGCAGCTGCAGGAACAGATCCTCCTGAATGCAGAAACCCAGCAGCTCCTGGAAAAAACAAAGGAGCTGACCCACCACCAGCGCCTGGAAACCATCGGCACCCTGACGGCCAGCATCGCTCACGAATTCAACAACCTGCTGACCCCCATCATGGGCTATTCTATCCTTACTCTGGAAGGGCTGCCGGAGGAATGCGAGGACCTGGCGGACAATGTCACCGAGATTTACGACGCCTCCCGCAAGGCCAAGGAAATCATCTCCCGGCTCAACGCCCTTTCCCGCCGCAACGATGAGGAAAACTTCCGTCCCCTTTCCCTCCGGGATCTGGTTCACAAAGCCCTCACCGTCGCCAGGCCGGCCCAGCCTGCGCACGTCACCACCACCGTAGAGGATCCGGCTGACCCGTGCTGTGTTTCCGGCATTGAAACCCAGCTTTCCCAGCTGCTTCTGAACCTGGTCCTCAACGCCTATCACGCCATGGAGGAATCCGGCGGGCATTTGACCATCACCATCAGCCAGGAGGGGGACAGCGTGATCCTCCGGGTGGCGGATACTGGTTCCGGCATTGCCCCGGAGATTCTTCCCCACATCTTTGAGCCCTTCTTCACCACCAAGGAGGCCGGCCGCGGCACAGGCCTGGGGCTGGCCATTGTGCAGCAGGTAGCCCAGAGCCACCACGGCAGCATTTCCGCCGAAAGCACGCCAGGCCATGGCGCAACCTTCATCCTCCGGCTTCCCGCGGCAAATATGCCGGAAAATAACAATTCTTAAAAAATATTCACACAGCGTTTAGAGAGCGTTAAGGTGCGCATGCTATATTATTCATGCCTGAATAAACTTCACGCAAATGATTAACCGGAGGTAATTCAACTATGCGCAAGATTCTCTCTCTCGTGCTGTGCCTGATGCTGGCTGTGGCCTGCATCCCCGCTATGGCTGAGGACGCCGCTCCCGTGAAGACCGGCCTGTCCTTCAAGACCACCATCGCTGCCGGCCGCGGCGGCGTGGGCACCCAGTCCAACATCGTGCTGGCTGCCGTGACCGTTGACGACAACGGCGTCATCGATGCCTGCGTGCTGGACTACATCCAGGCCGCCATCGCCTTCGATGCCACCGGCAAGCTGACCACCGACATGGCCACCGAGTTCCTCTCCAAGCTGGAGAAGGGCGATGCCTATGGCATGCGCGCCGCTTCTTCCATCTCTGCCGAGTGGAACGAGCAGGCCAACGCCTTCGCCGCCTACTGCGTGGGTAAGACCATCGAAGAGCTGAAGGCTGCCGAGCTCAACGACAAGAACCAGGTCGTTGATATCGTCTCCTCCTGCACCCTGGCTGTCAGCGAGTTCCTGCCCGGCGTGGAAGACGCCGTCAACAACGCTGTGCACATGGGCGCCAAGAAGGGCGATACCCTGAAGCTGGTGCAGACCTCCAACATGTCCAAGTCCAAGGACGCCACCGAGACCGCTGACGGCCAGACCCAGGTGTACGCTCACGCCGGCGTCTTCACCGTGAACGGCGACGTGATCACCTCTGCCTACATCGATGCCGTGCAGGCCACCGCCAAGTTCAACGCCAAGGGCGAAATCACCTCCGATCTGACCGCTCCCGTTCAGACCAAGAACGAGCTGAAGGAAGGCTACGGCATGAAGGGCATCTCCCCCATCGGCAAGGAATGGTACGAGCAGGCTGCCGCTTTCTGCCAGTTCATCACCGGCAAGACTGTGGCCGAGGCCATCGTGGTTGCTACCACCCCCGCCGAGACTGACGTGATCTCCTCCTGCACCATCGGCACCGGCGACTTCCTGAAGCTGCTGGAAAAGGTGGCCAAGTAAGCATTATCCTCTCTCTTTCACCGGCCGTCCCCTTCCCGGGGGCGGCTCTTTTTTGCACAAAAAGCGGCAAACCACCGCCTTTCCGTCTCAGATCCGTTCTCGCTCCCGTAGCAATCCAATCCACATACAATCCATCCGCCTGCGCGGGGAGCGCTGACAAACACATGGGCGTAGCGGTCGGCTACCGCGGCTTTCTGCCGCAACCACCGCTTACTCTACAATTCGTGGATATGCCAATTTTTTCTTGCTATCACAAGGTAAGCAGTATATAATAATCTTAATTGCAGCATGTCCGTCCACAACAGCGCGCATAGAAAAGAAGGAGGATTAAATGAATCCCGATATTTACCTTTTTGGCCAGATTCTCGGCACTCATTCGTTTTTGCTTCGCGGTGGATTTCTCCAGCCTGATGCATACTCGGAGATTGATGCACAATACTTTCTCCCCGGCGGAGAAACCGGCACCGCCGCCACAGTGCTCAGCTCGTTGGGCACATCGGTTCGTATGGCAGGCACACACATCGGCACCGCTGTCGCTCCGCTACTGAAGGAATTCTACCGAAACAAATCTGTGGATCTCTCTCCCCTGTATTTCGACCCGGATGATCCAGGCGTCATGGACTATGTGGTCATTGCCGGATTGGTCCGCTCTCCCATGGGCAGGTTCCAGACGTTGTTTTCACAGAATACCAAATGGTGGAACACTCCCCAGGAAAAGGACATCGCATCCTGCAAGGCCGCTGCCATCGATCCCTTCTTCCGCGAGGAATCAACGCTTGCGGCACAGCTATGCGTCAAGCATGGCGTCCCCTACGTGACCATCGACGCCCCGCACGATACCTATCTGCATCAACATGCAGCCGTGAATGTTGTCTCTGGCGAATGCCTCCACCAGCATTATCAGGGCATGGAAAAAGAAGCTGTGTTTTCCCTGCTGCAACAGACAAGTGAAGGCCTGACCATCATCACCTCTGGCGGCGGCAACATGCTCTATGGCCGCAAGGGACAAGCCATGAAGCAGATGTCGCCCTTCCGTGTAGACGTTCGTAGCACCCTTGGCGCAGGCGATACATTCAAGGCCGGCTGTACCTATGCGCTTGTGCACAACATGCCGGATGACGACCTTGTCCGTTTTGCCAGCGCCTGTTCCGGCATTGCGATTTCCCGTTTCCCGCTTCCCCTCCATCCGCCGACGCTGGACGAAGTAACCAAACTGATCGAGCAACAGTAAGGATCCTGCACGCCCCGGACATCAGACGATGCCCGGGGCTTTTGCGTTCAATAAGCCAGTTCTGCTTCTTGCGGCATCCAGTCAATGTACAGGCCGTAGCCCTGCGTGGGATCACTCACAAACACATGGGTGTGTCGGTGATACCAATTCTATCCCTGTCTACTCCACCAACCACCTCTATCATCATATCCATTTCTCTTCATAAAGGGCTTTAACATCTCAATTTGCTTCGCCTCAGGAATCTGCACACCTTCTTTCTTCAGAATCGCAAAAATCTCTTCCTGAAGTTGATGATACAAGGCAAACCAACGATGTGAATGTTCAACCGCCCATACATGTTGCTTTGTACCTTCTTTGAAATCATATACATCATCTTCCACAATCCATGCTTTATTGCTTACCTCTGCGTACAACTCAGCCAATTCACGTTCAGTCTTTATTCTATTCTTACGATCTTCGGCCTCAAGTATCGTTAATCCGTAGTAACCATGCATCTGCATCACCTCTCTATAGCAGCTAATATAGCATACTAAACCAAAAAGAACAGGGGGCTTCCGCACCTCTGTTCAAATCTGACTGCTCTCCCCCAGCATCCAATCCACATACAACCCATACCCCTGCGTGGGATCACTGACAAACACATGGGTGTGTCGATGATACCTATAAATCAGCTGACACTCGTACGATTTTTATCAGCATCATCAGAAGCAGCTTCAAGAAACCTCCGCCACGACTCCGCATACCGGGTGCCCCACTTAACAGATGTTATTTGCGCATATCGAATTTCAAGCCCATCAGCATCCCAAACTCCATCAGAACCAAAGGGAGAGAAATATAGTCGGTTAGAAAACACTTTGATGATTTTTCCTATTGCGAACTGCCCGTTAAAGGCATTCTCGATCTCGATGTATACAGCCATTTGGGATAAAGACTCAAAGATGGTCTGCCAGCTGGTGATATCAACCTCAGGCATAGCAATACCGTCTGTGACTCCTAAAAATCGATTGATTGCATTGCACTTATCGTCCTTTACCTCTACCTTTTTAAGGTGAGAAATTCTTCGGATACAGTAGCCATCAAGGAGAAAATCGTCCTCTTCCTGGCCCAGGAGAAACCTTTCATTTACCGCATTGGGATAATAGTAAAAGTAGTTCTGATCGTATTGAAAATAGCATCGACAGATATCAACACTCAGAATCGCATTGCTGATAACGGCAATTTTCTCTTCTTTTTTCATTACAATCTCCTCCTTTTCTTCAGTATACATTTATGCTGCTTGCGTGTCAAGTTCCTCTCTTGACGTTACTTCGCGCACTCTGCTTCTTGCAACATCCAATCCACATACAGCCCATACCCCTGGGTAGGGTCACTCACAAACACATGCGTCACCGCGCCAATCAGCCGCCCATCCTGGATGATGGGGCTGCCGCTCATGCCCTGCACGATGCCGCCGGTAGCCGCCAGCAGCCGGGGGTCGGTGACCTTGAGCACCATGCTCTTGGGGGCCGGGGCGCTTTGCTGGTTCACCCGGGTGATCTCCACGGTGAACGCCTGCACACCGGTGCCGTCCACCGTGGAAAGGATGGTGGCGGGGCCTTCGTGCACACCGGAGCGCAGGCCGATGGGCAGCCCCTCAGGATAAAGGGCGTTCACCGGCGGCTGCTTCATGGCGCCGTAGATGCCCAGCACCGTGTTTTTGCGGATGTCCCCCAGGTTCACGGGATCCATCAGAAAGCTGCCCTTCAGTTCACCGGGCACACCTTTCTGCCCCCGCTGCACCGCCACCACGTCCGCCTTGAGGATCTGCCCCTGGCTCACGGTGAGCACCTGACCGGTGTCACCATCGGTAATGGCGTGGCCCAGGGCGGCATAGCGGCCTGTTTCCGGGTCATAGAAGCTCAATGTGCCCACGCCGGCGGTGGAATCCCGCACCCAGGCGCCGATGCGCACCGTGCCGGTGGAGGCGTCCATTTTCGGCGTCATGGTGGTGGTAAAAACCGTTCCTTCCCGGGCATACTCCACAGGCAGAGGCTTTTCGCCCAGCTGGGCGATGAGCTCCGTCAGCTGCTGCGAGGAAACGATCCGCACGCCGTTCACCGTGCGCAGCACATCCCCGGGGCGTATGCCGCAAAGGGTGGCCGGGCTGGCCGCTTCGCTGAGATCGCCTGTGCCCACCACCAGCACGCCATCGGTGCGCATGGCCACGCCGAGGGCGGCGCCGCCAGGGATCAGCCGCTTTTCGGGGCTGATGTTGACCTCCACCTTCTTCAGGGGGATCACGCCCATCAGGCTCAGCAGCAGCTCGCTGGCACCAGCGGTCTGGCTCACCAGCTGCAGCGTTTCATCCTCCGAGGCGGCCACAGCCAGGTTGCCGGTGGCGGATAATCGCAGCTGTTGGGGCAGGCGCAGGGTCTGGATCTGCCCCTGGGTCAGGGCCAGGGTATCGGGCAGAGCGCGCAGGGTTTGGGGCACCGGGGAGAAATAGCCCAGCGCCAGGAACAGCGCAAGCACCACGCCGGTGGCGCGCCGCAAAGGGGAAGCATGTTTCATGGGCAGCCCTCGCTTTCTTCCCCTGCAGTTTGCCGTGGAGAAAAGCGCCCCATACTGGAAGATAAAAAGCGCCCCGCCGGATTTCTCCAGCGGGGTGTAGCGACAAATCAGGTTTTATTCCTTTTAAACAACCAGAAGAAGACGCCGCTGATCAGCAGCGGAAAAAGGATGCGGCCGTAATTCACACCGCCCGGCCCTCTTAAGGCGATTCCTTCAGCCAGCTCAGGGATACCGGTCAAACAAGCTATCAGCGCAAGGACAGCGATAACCAGATAGGTTTTCTTCATGCGGACACCCCTTTCAAATGACTGTTATTCTTTTTCCTTATTCAGGCTTATTGACAACCTGCGCCGGGCGGCGGGCAGCGTTCAAAAGGGCAAAGCGGCAGGCCAGGCGGCAGTCGGAATTGGGGAACTGCTGATAGAAACCGCGCTTGATGCGCTCCAGGATCATCTGGCCCTGGGCCTCGCTGGCCATGGGCAGCAGCATGGCGATCTGGTTCACGTTCTGCCTTGTCACGGTGTCGCCGCGGCGCAGGTTGGAGCGCATCACGTCCATCAGGCCGGTCATGGTGCGATCCAGCTGCAGGGGCTGATCCTCCAGGCCCGCCACCATCACCACGCCCAGGAGAATATCCGCCCCCAGGCGCTCCAGGCAGCGCTTCTGCAAATGATACATTTCACGGAAGATATGGCTGTCGCACACCAGGGCGCCGGCGGTGTCCACATCGTCAACCAGGCTGGAGTACAGGTCATCCAGCGTATCGTTGATGGTCTGCTCGCTGCGCATAAGCTGGGCGTAGTATTCCCGCACGTTCTCATCGTGGCGGTTATGGCTGCTTCCGCCGGTGAGGTTGCTGGCATGCTGATACTGCCGCAGGGCCTCCTGGTCGCGCCGGGCGCTCATCAGGGCCTCCGTCAGGCGAAGATGAAGGCCGTCGTTAAAGGGCTGGGCGTCCAGGGCGGTGCGGCACACGCTGATCATTTCCTGTACGTCACCCTCCTGCTCCAGCAGGTGCAGGTAGTCCTCCACCATGGTCAGGTAGCTCAGGCGAACCTTGTCCGCCCGGGGACGTGCCCATTCGGGGCAGTCCTGATCCTGCAGGAGTTCGCCCGCGAATAACTGCAGCGCGCCCCGGAACATATGGCGGTTTTCGCCGGTGAGCTCCTCCACGCCTTCCAGACGGGCAGCCAGCTTCTCAAACTCTTCCAGGTCCACGGTAACGCCGCTTTGCGTTTCCCAGCGGTAGCCGCCCCGGGCCGTGGCCAGGCAGCCGGAAAGCGCGGGATGCACCTGCGAAAGGATCGTGCGCATGCGGCTGATGAGGGTTTTCAGCGCACCCTCGGGGCTGGTGGAGGTATCGTTGGGCCACATGATCTCCATGAGCCGGCGGGCAGGCACGCTTTCGCCCTGATGCAGCATCAGATACTGCATCAGCAGAATGCCCTTGGGCGATTTTTCAAGAATCTGATCCGCGGAACGTCCGTCCACATCCACATGAAAACCACCCAGCAACTTAACGTGTATCATGCCTATTCCTCCAGGATGTAACAAGTTACACCAATTATATCACAATTTCCGCAGAAATGAAACCTTCATTTGACCTTTTCTCATGAAAAAACACCGTTTGAGCAGCTCAAACGGTGTTTGTATTGCAATTTTTATTTCCCGGTCAGCTTGAAGCTCTTCGTTTCCGTCACCGCCAGCACAGCCATGCCCAGCAGCATGGCGCCGTAGATCAGCGGAATGGGCCAGACGGTTTTGTCCAGGGCAAATTCCACGCCCACAAACAGGCCGGCGCAGGCAGCGCAGATCACCAAGGGCAGCCAGCGGAGCTTCCGCCTGCCCATCTGCGCCGTATACACCAGCAGGATCACCGCCATGGTGATCATGCTCAGCAGCTGCTCCACGCGGACAAACAGCCAGCTGATGCTGTCGCTGTGCAGGCTCTCGCAGATGATCTGGGCCAGGCACAGATAAAACACCGTGCGCAGGAAGCGCTTTTCCCGGAAGCGTCCCAGGGAAAAGGCCGTCACGATCAGCGCGCACAGGCCTTCCAGCATGAAAACCGCCAGATAATGCTCCTCCCATTCGTTGACCACCGTCACGGGGAAGAAGCACAGAGCGGGATTTTCCACATATTCACCCAGGCCGATCATGGCATCCTGCAGGAAATACCCGCCGAAGCGGCTCAGGGCAACCATCAGCGCACCGGCGGGGGCAAAGGCATTCAGCGCTTCCATGGGCTTCGCGCCCAGAACCTTTGCCGCCAGGCAGGTACCCAGGGCCACGCCCACAGCGCCGCCGAAGAAACACCATTCCGCCGGATCCATATTCACCAGGGACTGCGCCCAGCCATTGGCAATCATGAAATCGATCTGCGTCACATAATAAACCAGCTTGGCGCACACAATGCCCAGCACAGCGCCCAGCGCCAGCGTCAGCGGCGCCAGGGCCGGCCGATGCAGCTTACGGGCCAGGAAGCCATACAGCGCCGTGCACACAAGGGCGCTGAGCAGCATCCACAGGTAATAATTCGTCATGCTTATTCCTCCGGCTGATAGGCGCTGGCGAAGTAAACGATATCAGAAACCTTGCGGGCGTCACGATCCGTCTTGTTGATCAGCTGGCCCATGAAAACCATCTGGGAGGAATCGCCGCCATCCAGCAGGTAAGCCACCTCCACGTTATCGCACAGCTCGTAGACCAGCTCCACCATTTCCTGGGCGGTGCAACCCACCATGCGCACGCAGATGGCCATATACTCCAGCGGGCCGGTCTGCACAATGCACATGCGCTGGCAGCGGCTTTCCGGGGCGCTCATGGTGGGGCTGGAGGTTTCCACCAGCACCGTCTGGTTATCCACGATCAGCGCCGGGCCGAAGGACAGCGCGTTGATGACCTTCTTGCCGCTGATGGTGGTCTTGTCAATCTCAGCGGGATTGTCCGCGGCCAGCAGCACGTGGAAATCGCCGTCCTCATCGATGAGCAGGATATCCTGGTTGGGGCCCATGGTGCTGCGGTATTCAACACCCTGGCGCAGCACATAGCTTTCAGGGCGGGTTCCATAGAAATCGCCGTTCACGGCCAGCACGGCATTGGTGCGGCGTGCCAGCACCTGGGCCTTGGCCTGGGGAACGCGGGTAATGCGGTCGAAGCCGTCCACCGCCTCGGTACGCAGCTGAGAGGCATGGGCAATCTTGATCTTGGCGTAATAATAGATGCAGTTGAAGTGGGTATCGCCGTTTTCCACCTTGTTCCACTCCACGCGGATGGAAGGATCCTCATAGACCCTCACGTTCTTGTCGAACTTGCCCTGAAAGGGCAGTCCGCCGGTGGCGTCAATGGGCAGTTCCACCACCTGGGCCAGGGCTGCCAGGGGCAGCAGCGTCAGGGCAAGCGCGCAGGCCAGCACCCGTGTGAACACAGAAATCAAATTGCGCATGATGTATTATTCCTTCCCTTTTGTGAAGCTTATTTCCTCTGCCAGGTTTCGGGGATGGGCTCATCCCAGCCGATATACCCGCCGCCGTTGAAAATATAGAAGATCGTATCATAATGGGGATGATCCCGCCAGCTGGTGCCGGGGAACTGCACCAGTTCGCCGTTCCGTTTTTCCATCTGGTTGCCGGTAGCGCCCCAGGAGTAGGTCACAATCTCGCAATCCGGATGGTGCTGCCGGAGCCGCTCGACCTCCTCCGGCTTCAGGCCCTCGTTCTGCATCAGCCACACACGCTCCAGGCAGGGCAGATCATAAAGAGGGGAAAGGTCTGTAATTTTGTTGAAGCCCAGGTTGACGTCCCGGAGCTTTTTCATATTGGCCAGGGGAGAAATATCCTTGATGTCGTTCAGGAACAGCTCCAGGTATTCCACCTCCGTCTGACCCTCCAGGGCGGAGATATCCTTGATACCCGCGTCCGCCAGGATCAGCACCTTCAGCTTGGGCATATCCCGCATGAAGGAAATGTCCTGGATCAGGCAATGGCCCACATCCAAGGCCAGAAGGTCGGGACACATGGTCAGGTTCACCATGTTCTGCTTGTTGAGCAGGGGCTGCCTGCCCAGGGTGGAAAAGGCCGTGGCGTCGGTCCGTACAACATGAAGCTTGTTAATGTGGATGGTCCAGCCGAAGAACACCTCCGGGTATCTTTCCCGAAGCGCAATCCGCTCCTCTTTGCTGAGGGTTGCGTCCCACATGTCAATGCGCTTCAATGCGGGCAGCTGATCCATTTCCTGCATGAGCTGCGAAAGTTTGACCTTCTTCACGCCGGACAGATCCATCGTTTCCGCCTGACGGGAAACCTCCACGCCGCACACGCTGACCATATCCTCCGCCAACGCCATGCCCAATGAAAAAACCAGCGCCGCCGCCAGCCACAGGCACATCAAACCCTTGCGCATGGGACAACCTCCCCATTTTCTGTAACATATCAATTATACCGCAGAACAGGGGAAAACACAAGGCAGATTTGCCCCGGCGCCGCCCCTGCCGCCCCGGGATGTTTTTTCTCCGAACTGTTACAGGGGAAGGCTTTCTTTTTTTTGTAAACCGTACTATAATAGATGGGTATTTCCATTCACGAAAGGAGTACACCATGAACAAGAATATGCTGCGGGGCCTGAGCCTCGCGCTGATCCTTTGCCTGCTGGCCCCCGTGGCCCTGGCCGCCAAGAAACCCGCCGATACCCCCACCCCCGCGCCGGTGGCCATTACCCAGACGGTTCAGCAGCCGCCGGAGGTCATCCGCAGCGTGCTGGACCTGGCCTATACCGAGTGGGAGACCCTGGCCGGCAAGACCCTCAAGAACGTGAACAAGTATACCGAATGGCGCGGCAAGGGCATTGGCTTTGGCTGGTGCGGCGGATACATTACCTGGTGCATGCTGCAGCACGAGATCCCCATGGAACAGCTTCAAGTGATGCAGAAAAACGATCAGGGGCCTGTGGACGGCGTTGTTCATGTGAAGGAAGCCAGCGTAGGCAAGCTCCTGCGCGGCTATCAGATGATGAACCGCTCCACCAACATCCCCCAGCCCGGCTTCCTGCTGGTGTACGGCTGCTCCTACAACAAAACCATTCACATCGGTCTGGTATACGATGTGGTGGAGCTGGGCGGCGGCAAGTTTCGCATCACCACCCTGGAGGGCAATATGTCCAAGCGGGTGAAATTGTACATCCGCGATTACGACATGAACGTCCAGGTCAACACCAAGGACAGAAAATCCACCAACCTGACGGTGATCCCCGAGGAGGAGCGCACCCTGGAAGCCAGCAATCACCTGGATTATTCCATCCCCTCCTCCAAGCCCTCCAGCGGCGGAAGCACCAAGTATGCCTACTATGTCAACTGCTTCCTCATGCCCTGGATCCCCGAAAACATGGCCACCACAGAAAACACACCGGAGGTGTCCGAATGAAACTGATTATTCCCAAGGATTATAACCCCGTGCTGGACCTGCGGGACACGGAGATCGCCATCAAGCTGGTCAAGGACTTTTTCGAAACCGAGCTTTCCCGCCAGCTGAACCTGACCCGTGTTTCCGCCCCCATTATGGTCACCCCGGAAAGCGGCCTCAACGATAACCTGAACGGTGTGGAGCGTCCCGTAGCCTTTGATGTGCTGGAAACCGGCCAGATGGTGGAGATCGTCCATTCCCTGGCCAAGTGGAAGCGCCAGGCCCTGAAGACCTATGGCTTCAAGCCCGGTGAAGGCCTGTATACCGACATGAACGCCATCCGCCGTGACGAAGAAACGGATAATATCCACTCCATTTTCGTGGACCAGTGGGACTGGGAACGCATCATCACCGAGGAGCAGCGCAACGAAGCCTTCCTGCGGGAAATCGTGGAGAAGATCTACCTCACCCTCCGCAAGACCGAGGGCTATGTCTGCGCCCACTATCCCCACATCAAGCCGGAGCTGCCGGATCATATCACCTTCGTCACCAGCCAGGAGCTGGAGGACCGCTACCCCGACAAGACCGGCAAGGAGCGCGAGTACCTGGCCGCCAAGGAATACGGCGCCGTGTTCCTGATGTGCGTGGGCGGTGCCCTGAAGAGCGGCGAAATCCACGATGGCCGCGCCCCCGACTATGACGACTGGTCCCTCAACGGCGATATCCTGCTCTACGATCCCATCCTGGATATCAGCCTGGAGGTCAGCTCCATGGGCATCCGCGTAAATCCCGAGGTGCTGAAAAAGCAGCTGGCCATCCGCGGCTGCGAGGAACGGGCGGAGCTGCCCTTCCAGAAGGCGCTGTTGAACGGCGAACTGCCCCAGACCATCGGCGGCGGCATCGGCCAGAGCCGCATGTGCGTGTATCTCCTGCGCAAAGCCCACGTGGGCGAGGTGCAGGCCAGCCTGTGGCCCGACGACGTGGTAGAAGCCTGCCACAAAGCGAATATTCAGCTGCTGTAAGCAATTCAAAGAAGTGGCCCCTGGGCCGCTTCTTTGAATTTTCGCACTCCGCCGCTGTGAGCTAAAGCCCGCGGTCTCTCCTTCGTGTAAGGTATGTTTTCCGCAGGCAGCAATCAGTTTTCACCCATATAAAAAGCGTCCGCTTCCAGTTGGAAGCGGACGCTTGCCGTTTGGTGAGATTACTTGGCGTATTCCACAGCGGCGGCGCCGGCAATGCGGCCGAACACAACGATGTCAGCCACGGCGTTGCCGCCCAGGCGGTTGGCGCCATGCACACCGCCGGTCACTTCGCCAGCGGCGAACAGGCCGGGGATCACGTTGCCGTTCACGTCCAGCACCTCGGTGTTGGTGTTGATCTGCAGGCCGCCCATGGTGTGGTGGATGCCGGCAGTCACCTTGATGGCATAGTAGGGAGCGGTGTTCAGGGGGTTGGCGAAGCTGGTACGGCCGAAGTCGGGGTCATTCTTGGCCTCAACATAGCCATTCCAGGTGTTCATGGTTTCGGTCAGGGCAGCACCGTCCACGCCGATGGCAGCGCCCAGCTCTTCGTAGGTGTTACCGGTGAACACGAAGCCCTTCTTCACATAACCCTGGATAACGGTGGACTTCTGCAGCATGGCGTCGTCCACGATCAACCAGGAGTAGGAGCCGGTCTGAGCGATCTCAGCGGCGGAAACCACGTCGCGGGTACCGACTTCGTCGATGAAGCGCTTGCCCTCGGCGTTGACCAGGATAGCGCCGTCGCCGCGCAGGCCCTCGGTGATCAGGGCAGCGGTGTCAGCCTGAACGGTGGGGTGGATCTGGATCTGGTTCATGTCCACGGTGGCAGCGCCGATGGCCTCAGCCATCTTGATGCCCTGGCCCAGCAGGCCGGCAGCGTTGGTGGTCATGAAGCCATTCAGCTCGGGCTTCAGCTCAGCAACCATTTCCAGGTTGGCGCCAAAGCCGCCGGTGGCCAGGATCACAGCCTTGGCGTTGACGGTCACGGTCTCGCCGGTCTTGCCGGTGGCAACCACGCCGCAGGCAGCGCCGTCCTTGGTCAGGATGGTGTTGGCGGTGGTCTCAAGCAGGATGGTGATGTTCTCGTTGTTGGCGCAGGCAGTCTCCATCAGGGGAACCATGTAGGCGCCCACGGAAACGGTCTTGCCTTCAGCATTGGTGGGGCGATGGATACGCTTCACGGAAGCGCCGCCGAAGGAAGCCACGTCGTGCAGGTCGATGTTCACGGTCTTCAGCCAATCGATGGCATCAGCGGTGCCGTTCACCATGGTGGCGACCAGCTCGGGGTTGTTCACGCCCTTGCCGCCGATCATGGTATCCAGCTGCATCAGTTCAACGGAATCGAAGTAGCCAACGGGATTGGCCTGATAGTCGTTCCACTGCACGGTAACCTTGTTGGTCAGATCGGCGATGGCGGCGTTGTCGGCATAGGCTTCGGCAGCCTTCAGCTGCTTCTCCAGGCCGGCAGTCTCACCAAAGGTGTTGTTGTCCTGGTGAGCGGTCTTGGCAGCGTTCATGCCGCCGGTGGCCTTCACGGTGTTGCCGCCCACCAGGGCCTGGCTTTCCAGGATGATGACCTTCTTGCCGGCCTCGGCAGCGGTCAGGGCAGCGGTCATGCCGGCGCCGCCAGCACCCACGATCACCACGTCGGCTTCGTAGGTGGCGTCTTCGGCCTTCACAGCCTCAGCCTTGGCGGCATAGTCGTCGGGATTCACGCCGGCGTTGGCCAGAGCAGCCTTGGTGGCCTCGATGATGCCGGTGGAAGTAATCGTAGCGCTGCCCAGCACGTCCACGTTCCAGGTGTTGCCCTGCTGAATGGCAGCAGGCAGGCTCTCGATGGCCTTGGAGCCGATGCCCTGGGTCTCGCCCGAGCCCTCGGCGGTCACAGCGGTGATCACGCCGTCGGTCAGGGTCACAGTAACGGTAATGGCATTCTCGCCGGCATAGCCGGTGCCGGTGCCGGTACCGGTCACGGTTTCAGCCACAGCGCCGGACATGGTCAGCATCATGACCAGGGCCAGCAGCAGCGCAGAAATACGCTTCATCATTTTAGGTTCCTCCTTGTTTTGATTCCGCTTATCGCGTTTGATCGTTAAAATAATAACATAAAAACAATAAAAATACAACATATTTTTTCAAATATTCCAGCTTAATTTGGGTCTACATCTCAAAACCGGCACATATGCTTTCACAAAAACGCGCAAGGAGGCAAAAATCATGTCGCTAACACGTGTGCGCCGCCATCGGAGCGGCGTGAAAAGCAATCAATGGCTCCAGCTGCTCCGGGGCCTGGGAGCAGCTGCCCTGGTGACCCTGGCCGGAGTCGTAATCTTCGCCCTGCTGATGCAATGGATCAAGCCCTCGGAGGGCGCTGTCCGCGTATTCAACCAGGTGCTGAAGCTGGTGTCCATCGCCGTAGGTGTATGGATCGCCGTGGGGCGGGGCAATCAGGGCGGACTGCTCCGCGGCGCGGCGGTAGGCCTGGGATACATGCTCATCGGCGTTATGCTGTACGCACTGCTTTCCGGCCAGCAGGCGCCCTTTACCTCTTACCTGGCCGACCTGGGCATGGGCATTGCCGGCGGCGGCATTGTGGGCATGATCCTCTCCAACCTGTCCCCCTGACCGCAAAAGGCCCCCATCCGTCATGGATGGAGGCTGCAGCGTGTCAAAAAAGTGGCCTTGGCCACTTTTTGAGTATCGCACTCTCTCACTGGTCGGCCTGTAAACAGCCCGACCGTCGTTCGCTCGTGTAAGGAAGCGATTTTGCGAGCAAAATCGCGCGAAAACTGCCGCACATGTCGCCGATTTTCGACGCCACCCAGGTTTTTTGAACGTCAGAAGCCCCCATCCGTTATGGATGGGGGCTGATATAATATGCTTACTTCGCCATCTCCTGGGTCTTGGCCCAGCCGTTATCAATAGATTTCTGGTGGCTGGTGGCATAATTGCCGATGGATGCCACCTGGGCAGCGGTGCGGGGGAAGTGGATGCACAGGTGCCCGTCAAAATTGTTATCGGTACGGTGCTGGGGCGGATGGGGCATGGAGTGGGTGGACGCCATGTAGATGGTGCCATCGCCAAAGATCACCCACACCGGCTTGGGATTCCAGGTATTGCCGCCAAAGGCCTTTTCCAGCTTGGCGGTATCCGCGGCGGTGATGGGTTCGGAGTCCGCATGGGCGCCGAAGGAGAACATGTGCACCTGCCAGCTGATGCCGGTGGCGAAATCATATACCGTGGCATAGGGATATTTCCGCGCGTGGGCACGGATGGTGGTATACCAGTTGGCATACTTCACCCTGGAAGCGGAAACGGCGGTGGATACGCCGGCGGAGGGCGGCGTCACCGTGGCGGAGCCGCTGCTTCCGGAGGCCACCGCATTGGCGCTGCTGAGCACCGCCAGGGTCTTGGAGCCGGCAACGCCGTCGGCATCCAGCTTGTTGGCCTTCTGGAAGGCGATCAGCGCACGGTAGGTCTGCACGCCGAAATCGCCGTCAGCGCTGCCGGAAAGGTAGCCCAGGCTGATCAGCCGCTGCTGCATTTCCTTCACGGCTTCGCTGGCGTCGCCCTTGCGCAGGGTGGTGGTCGCGGGGGCAGGCGTAACAACAGGCGCTGCCTGGTTCGCGGTAGCGGAGAAAAGCTTGCTCAGGGTAGCGGGGCCGGCCACGCCGTCCCGGCCCAGGCCGTTGGCCTTCTGGAAGGCGTAAACCGCCTCAAAGGTCTTGCGGCCGTAGTTACCGTCCGCCTTGCCGGAAAGGTAGCCCAGGTCAATCAGCCGCTGCTGCATCTCCTTCACGGCATTGCCGGTATTGCCCTTGCGCAGGGTGGCGAATTTCTCCACCGTTCCGCCGGCCATGGCGCCGGAGGCGGTCACAGCGGTGGCGCTGTAAAGCTTCATTTGCGTATCATAGCCCGCCACGCCATCGGCGGCAAGGCCGTTTTTCTTTTGGAAAACCTTAATGGCCGCCACGTCGTCGCTCTTGCACTTGCCATCGGCATTGGCGGTATAATAGCCCAGCTGGGTCAGTCTCTTCTGCAGGCGGGTTACCGCTTCGCCGGAAACGCCCAGCTTCACGGTCACCACATTATCCTTGGTGATCTCCGGGTAGGTTTCCACGGGGGCGATGGTAGGCGCGGCGGTAGGCTTGGCCGTGGGCAGCTGATTGGCCGCCAGGGCATTGGCGCTGAAAAGAATCTTGTAGGTAGCGCCGCCTGCCTCGCCATCGGCCTCCAGGCCATGGCGGGTCTGGAAGGTCTTCAGGGCGGTGACGCTGGCGGTGCCGAAGTCACCGTCCACTTTGCCGGCAAGGTAACCCAGGTCCTTCAGCCGCTGCTGCACCAGCTTGGCGTCGCTGCCGGAGGAACCCCTGCGGACAGTCTTTTCCGGCACCTGGAAGGTAGGTGCGGGGGTGGGGGTAGCGGTGGGCAGGGGCGTGGCCGTCGCCGTGGCGGAAAGCGCACCGCCACTGAGCAGGGCGTTTTGCGTTTCGCTGCCGCAGATGCCGTCGGCCTTCAGGCCGTTCTTTTTCTGGAAATCCTTCACGGCGGACTGGGTTGTCTTGTCATAGGTGCCGGAAATGCTGCCGGTATAGTAGCCCAGCTCCTTCAGGCGGGTCTGCACGGTTTTCACCAATTCGCCCCTGTTGTTCAGGCGGATGATCACGCCGGCAACGGGGGCCAGGGTCTTGATGGCCGTCTTGACGCCCTTGGCGTTCTTGGGCTTGCCGCTGTAAAGGAAAGCCTGCAGGTTGGCGTCCACCACGCCGGTATTGGGATAATCATTCTTCTGCTGGAAGGCAACCACTGCGTTGTGGGTGCCGGCGCCGAAAACGCCATCCGCCGTGCCGGAGAGATAGCCCAGCTCAATGAGCGCCTCCTGCAGGGCGGTAACATGGCTGCCGGTGGAACCCCGCTGCAGCACCAGATAGCTGGAGGCGTTCTCCTGTGGGGAGAGCGTGGGCACCGGCTTGGGGGTGGCGGTGGCCTTCACGATCTTTTTCAGGTTCAGGTAATCCTTTTTGCAGTAGCCCTCGTCGCCCTTGTATTCCACCTTGGCAAAGGAACCGGAAAGGCTCTTCACCGTTACCGTGGCACCCTTGGGGATGGAGCGCAGCTTCTGGCTGCTGGTGGACGCACGGGCGCGGAGATTCACCTGGTCGTTGGTGGTGGTTTCATAGGGATAGCCGGTGGCTGTGGGCTGCTGGGTAGGCGCCGGGGTGACGATCACGTCGTCCTCGGTGACCACGTATTTCTTGATCACATATCCGGTGCGGTTGTTATAGGTGACCTTGAAATAGCTGCCCTGCTGGCCCAGCACCGTCAGCTTGGCGCCCTGGGGCACGCTGGCCAGGATGGTGGACGTGGAGGACGCGTTGCGCCGCAGGTTCACCTGGTCGTTGGTCACGGTGGCAAAGGGGAAGCTCTGCGCCAGCGCGACAGCGCACACAGCCAGCAGCAGCAAAGCCAGCACCGCCGCCGCGATTCCCTTGACCCAAATATTCTTCCGCATCAGAAATTCCTCCGATATAAGATAATGGCACACGGGCACAGGCCCGTGGGTAGTTTTCACACAGGTTACCATGTTTTATTGTAAGACCCGGGACTGGAAATGTCAACAGGATTTTTCATATTTTTGTAACATATTTTATAATATCGTCAAATTTTATGTCGAATCCCCGGGGCTTGACAGAACCGTTCAACTATGCTATAACCATTGCAGCTGCCACCGGGTAGCAAAGATGCTGAAGCATCCGTTTGCGTATCGTTAGGTCTTTGAAGATGCGCAAGACGGGTGCCGTTTTTTGTATGGGAGGGTTCCACCATGCTCCGTTCCTTTCGCGACCTGACCCCCAGCGAGCGCCGGCTGTGGCTGTGCTCCATACTTGTGGTCACGGTTTCCTTCATCGTGTCCGGCGGCGGCGACTGGCTTTCCGCCATCGCCTCCCTCATCGGTGTCACGGCGCTGATCTTCGTGGCCAAGGGCTATGTGCTGGGGCAGGTGCTCACGGTGGTATTCGCCGTTTTCTATGGCGTGATCTCCTTTTTCTTCCGCTATTACGGAGAGATGATCACCTACCTTTGCATGACGGCCCCCATGGCGGTGATGGCCATCATCTCCTGGCTCCGCAACCCCTACAAGGGCACCAAGGAGGTCGCCGTGCAGGATGTGAGCCGCCGCCAGGCGCTGGTGATGTGTCTGTGGGCCGTAGCGGTCACCGCGATGTTTTACTTCATTCTGCGAGCCTTAGGCAATGCCAGGCTTGCCGTCAGCACACTTTCCGTCACCACCAGCTTTCTGGCCTCCTACCTGACCTGGCTGCGCAGCCCCTGGTACGCCCTGGCCTATGCCGCCAATGACGTGGTGCTGATCGTTCTGTGGATCCTTGCCGCCCTGACGGATTTCTCCTGCCTGCCCATGGTTTTCTGCTTTGTGATGTTCTTCGCCAACGATCTGTATGGCTTTTTTAACTGGCAGCGCATGCGTGCCCGCCAGCGGGCATAAGAAAAACCGGCTTGCCCTTTAAGCAAGCCGGTTTTTTATTGGCATCAATACTCAAACACCGTGATCACAGCGCCCATGTTATCCAGGTTGGCAACCCAGTTGGCCGCCTTGGCGTTGATCTCGAACTGCACGGGGTTCACGTCGTCGCCCACGTACTGGCGGACGATCTCGTACTTGAGGGTGCCGTTCTCAAACACAGCGATATGGGGATGGGCCTGCAGGAACTCGATGTACTCTTCCAGGCACAGATCGAGGTGGTTCATCACCGTGGCGTGGCCCTTGCCCACATAGCGGTAGGCACGCAGCGTGCTGCTGACGCCGGTCTTGTAGCTCTTGTCGGTATCGCCCTTGCTGGGGTAATCCGCCTTCTGGAAGCGGAACACCAGGCCGTACTTCCAGCAGTTTTCGTTCATCCACTTGCCGGCCTCGGTCTCCACATAAGTAGAGCTGTTGATGGCCGCGTCGCCGCTCTTGTACAGGCGCATGGTGAAGGCCAGGCCGGAGTTGAACTCGCTGGTGCCGGGGTAGTTCACGTCACGCTTGGTGCGCTCAATGAGCTCGTTGCCGCTGTAACGGCTGGCGTGCTGCTCCATATATTTGTTGAACAGGGTATTTTGAGTTTCCCAGGAGCGGTAGGCTTCGTCCACCATGTAGTTCTCGTGGCCGGCGGCCTTGGCGTCGGTCAGGGCGGCCTTCAGGGCGTCGATGGCCACGGGGAACAGCTGCAGGTTGTAGTTATCCACGGGGATTTCGCCCTTGGCATAGTTGCCGATGGACACCAGCGTCTCCTCGGAGAAATCATCCGGGCGGGAGTGCCACTGGTTCACCAGCAGCATACCGTTGTTCATGATGTCAGCACGGTTCAGCTTCACCACGCTGGGGTTTTCCAGGGGATAGGTGGTCAGGTCCACCACGTCCCAGCCCTCAGCCTTGGGCACAGGCCAGGCCAGGTTGGCGCCGGACTGGGTGGAAGCCTCGAACTCCGCCATGGCCTTGGCGTATTCCTGGTCGCGCTGGGTGTTGATCTTCTCAACCTTCTGCCGCATATCCGCCAGCAGACCGGCACGGTATTCGCTGATGGCATTGCCAAAATACATGGCGCCCGCCGCCAGCACCGCCAGCAAGAGAGTCCAGACCAGCATCACCTTGATGGGATCCCGACGTTTCTGATTCTTCATATGGGTGAAGCACCTGCCTTCCGCAAGGAACTGATTGGGGTTCGCACTCATGAAACGGTTCTGCGCGCCGGTTTCTTCCAGCAAGAGAGCGCAAAGATCCTATTTCTTCATAAAAACATTCTCCGCCGCTGGGAAAAGTTCCTTCTTTTCATTGCAAAAAAGTTACGATTGATGAATCTTTTCCGCAACATTACGCATAATAGCCCCGACCAACAACTGTGGAAAGGATGAAATCATCATGCGGAAACTTCCCCTCATCACCCTTTGTCTGGCGCTGGTCTGCGCCCTTGCCGCCTGCGCCGCCGGCGCTGAGCAGCGCACCGGTCAGGCCCAGGGCTACGGCGGCCCCCTGAAGGTGCTCGTCACCATGGAGAAGGGCTCCATCACCAACGTAGAGGTCACCGAGCACAACGAAACCCAGGGCATCGGAACCCGCGCCATCGAGGCCATGCCCGCCGCCATGATTTCCAGCCGCACATGGGATGTGGATATCGTCGCCGGCGCCACCGTGACCAGCAACGCCTTGAAGGAAGCTGTCCGCAGCGCCATGGAGCAGAACTGACGCTGTAAGCTCCCCTGACAGGAGGTGTTTCCTTGCTTAAACCACGTGGATGGCTGCTGCTGGCCGTGGTCGCGGCGGCGCTGATGGTCATGGCCAGCGAAGCCAACCGCCTTGCCCTGTGGAGCATGACGGCCGCAGGCGCGTTTCTCGCGTCGCTGCCGGGGCGTATCCGCCACCGCAAGGAACCCCGCCTTCGTTCCAGCTGGCAGGGGTGCCTCACCTGCTTTGCCGCCGGGTTCATCATGGTGCTGGCAGGAGGGCTGGGCCGCATGAACGGCCGCCTCCTGACCGGTTTGATGGAAGGCAGCGTCGGCGCCTGGGTTTTCGGTGCTCTGAGCTGGCTGGCGGCGCTGGCGGTTTCCCGGATCAAGGAAAGGAGGCGGCACGCATGAAGGAGCTTCTGCTTGGCGGCATGGCCGGCCTGGCCCTGGGCATTGCCCTGCAGCGCATGACCCTCCACCGCCGCCGGGAACTGCGCCTGGCCCTGGGGCTGATGAATCCTCCGCTTCTGCGCTGCCTGCTGCTGTCCCTGGGTGCCGGCGCCATGCTGGCTTCCCTGCTGATGTGGCTGGCGGTGATCGATGTGGATACTATCACGCCCCCGCCCCTGGATGGCGGCACCATCCTGGGAGGCTTGCTTTTTGGCGGGGCGCTGGGGTGGTCAGGGCTTGCCCCTGCCACTGCCGGCGCGGTGCTGGGGGCCGACCGGTTTTTCGAGGGGCTCTGTGCCGTGGCGGGCTGTGTGGCTGCCGCCTTCTGCCTGCCCTACGCGGAGAAGGTTTTCCCTTCCCTGCGTTCCTGACTGGAGGGCGGCGCCTCCACCTGGTTCCGGGTCACCCTGGATGAGCCTTATCTCTTTGCCGGCGGATTTCTTGGGCAGGGCTGCCTGGGGCTGATCATCACCGTTGCGGCGCTGTTCTTCCGCTCTGCTCCTTCCACCCCCGGGGAAGCGCCGCCTCCCGCCCCCGCCCAGGTTTCCGATGAACCGCAAGCCGTGCAGGAGGAAACCATCGTGGCATCCCTTCCCGGCGAAGAACCCGTGGTGGTGGACGCCACAGAACCAGAAGAGAATCAAGAAAGCGACTGACCATCTGATCAGCCGCCCAGTTTTTTCAAAAATCCAGGAGGTGTCGGAGGGCCCGCAGGCTCTCTGACTGCAATCGTATCCGCCGGGTCTCCCGGCAGGGCGGGGCGTTTTCGCCTCAGGCGAAAACATTCCTTGCACAAAGAAGCGGCCGTGGGCTTCTGCCCACAGCGACGGAGTGCCATACTCACCAAAGTGGCTCTGCCACTCTGGTGAAACGCAAAGCGACTGACCTTCCGATCAGCCGCTTTTGCTTATTTTTTGATGTAGTCCCGCACATACTTTTCTTCCGAGATCACCACCGGGTCCATGCCCAGCATTTCGCTGACAGTCACAAACTCGTATCCCTGCGCCTTCAGCTCCGGCAGCAGCTGCTGCAGGCAGCGCAGATCCTCGATCAGCGTGTGAAACAGGAGGATGGAGCCATTCTGCACATCATGGATGCACTTATTCGGGTTGGTCTGGCTCACGTCCCACAAAACGGCATGGTTGTAGCCGGCGGATTCAATGGCACTGAGCACATATCCCACCTTGGTATCCGCGTCGTAGAGCCTGCCGTAGGGCGGGCGCATCACCTGCATGGGATAGTGAAAGCCCAGCACCTCATCCAGCCGCTCCTGGTTGCGCAGGAGCGCGTTGCGGATGTTCCAGGTATCCATGGCGGCCAGGGAATTGTGCCAGTAGCAATGATTGCCGATCTCGCTGTTCGAATAGGCAATCTCCTGCCACAGCGCCTGATCCTCTTCCAGCAGCACATAGCCCAGGGTAAAGAAGGTCATGGGAATCTCCAGCTCCTGCCCCAGATCGAAAATCTGCCGCAACATCACCGTGTCCTTGCAATCGTCCACCGTAATGCAGATGCGCTTTGCTTCCCTGTCCCCGTGGCGGACGGTAAAGCCCTCCTCCACCGCCTGGGCACAGGAGCACACCAGCATCATACACAAAAGCCACAGCAAAACACGCCGCATCCTATCCACGCCTCCCACGATGCATTCACTCGTCTTTATGATACCCATTCTCACCCGGACTTGTCAAGTAATAGAAGACATGGTATAATAACTTGTCAGACTTTACATATAGCATCACTTTCCACTTTCCGGCAGCACAAAGCTTATCCGTCGCCGGAAGCAAACTGGTATTGGAGGCAGCAATATGAAAGTAATGGTTACAGGCGCCGCCGGTCAGCTGGGCAGGGATGTGCTCAACTGTCTGGCCGCCATGAATATCGAAAGCAAGGGCGTGGATTATCAGGACTTTGACCTCACCGACGGCCAGGCCGTGATCGCCGCTGTACGTAGCTACGCACCCGACGCCATCATCCACTGTGCCGCTTATACCGCCGTGGACAAGGCCGAGCAGGAGCCGGAAAAGTGCGCCGCCGTGAACGGCATGGGCACGCTGAACCTGGTGCGCGCCGCCCTGGCGGTGGACGCCAAGCTGCTTTATGTTTCCACCGATTATGTGCTCAACGGCGAGGGCGAGACGCCCTTTGAGGTCAACGCCCCCCACGGCGCCCGGAACATCTATGGCCTGACCAAAGCCCAGGGCGAGGAGGCCGTCCGCAGCCTGATGACCCGGTTCTTCATCGTCCGCACTGCCTGGGTCTTCGGCGTGAACGGCAGCAACTTCGTCAAAACCATGCTCCGTCTGGGTGCCGAGCGGCCCGAGGTGCGGGTGGTCTGCGATCAGATCGGCAGCCCCACCTATTCCCCCGACCTGGCACGGCTCCTTTGCCAGATGATCCAGACCAACAAATTCGGCGTCTATCACGCCACCAACGAGGGTTTTTGCTCCTGGGCGGAATTCGCCGCTGAAATCATGCAGCAGAGCGGCTGCCGCTGCAGGGTGATTCCCGTTACCACCAGCCAGTATCCCACCCCTGCCAAGCGCCCCGCCAATTCCCGCCTGAGCAAGGCCAGCCTGGATGCCGCCGGCTTCAGCCGCCTGCCCTCCTGGCAGGACGCCCTTGCCCGCTTCCTGAGCGAGCTCAACGCCGCACAGGCCTGATTTCTTACAGATACAACCCAAATCAAGGAGGGTTCCGTTACATGAAGAAGAGCAAGATCATTCTGCTGGTCGCCGGTGTGCTTCTGCTTGCCTTGGGCGTGTGCCTGTTCGCCTTTGCCCCCGCGCAGAACACTTATCTGAAATCCGCCGTTTTCCTGAAGGAGCCTGTGGTTCTTCCGGAAAACAACGGCAAGCTGGTGGTCCTGCGCGGAACGGTGGAAACCGCCGAAGCCGCCTACGACGCTACCTACGGCCTGACCCTGGACACTCCCCTGGCCATCCGCTACGACGAAAGCTACAACAAATCCCTGGCCAACGGCGCCTGGTACTGGGCATGGGAGGAGCAGTCCACCACCACCATCCGCGGCAAGGCCAAAGTGGGCGGGTTTGAACTGGACGCCGAGATCCTCCGCTATCTCCCCGCAGAGGCTGATTATTCCGCCTTCAACAGCAAGGAGACCATCTGGTACAACCTGCCCGTGGCCGACGGTAAAACCTATATCGTCAACAAAGGCGCTGATTATTACGCCCCCACCGACGACCGCGCGGCCGTCCAGCACGAAGGTACCCAGGCTTCCCGCTATGTGGCGCTGGACCCCGCCCAGCTGGGCGAGATCACCCTGATCGGCGTACAGAGCGGCAACCGTCTGCTGATCTCCCAGACCCCCGAGGACACCCTGCAGCCTGGCGCCATCACCCGCGCCGAATTGGTGGGCGGCATGCCTGGTTGGATGCTGGCCCTGGCGGTAGTAAGCCTGCTGGGTGCCGCGGCGTGCCTGCTGCTGGCCCTGTGGAAGAAACCCGCTAAAGCCGCGTAATGACAAAAGCCGCCGGTATGTACCGGCGGCTTGATTGTCATAAAACCCGGGTGGCGTCGGAGGGCCCGCAGGCCCTTCGACCCTGCATCGAAAATCGGCGACATGCGCGGCGATTTTCGTGCGATTTTGCTTGCAAAATCGCTTCCTTACTCGAACGAACGGCCGGTCGGGCTGTTTACAGCCTGACCAGTGAGAGAGTGCACAACTCAAAAAAGTGGCCAAAGCCACTTTTTTGATACGCTGACCGCCGGTATACACCGGCGGCTTTTCTTTGCTTATTTCTTTTCTTCAATCCAGCGGATGATATCCTGCCAGACCTCTTCCCTGTTGATCTCGTTGAGCATTTCGTGGCGCGCGTCGGGGTAGAGCTTCACGTCCACCTGCTTCACGCCGGCCTCCCGCAGCTGCTGGGCCACCTTGTTCACGCCGTCGCCGCTGCCCACCGGGTCTTTCTCACCAGAGAACATCAGCACCGGCAGGTCCGAGGGCACCTTCCCCACCTGGGTCAGGCGATTGAGCCCGGAGAAGAAATCCCGGTAGGCGCTTCCGGTGAAAATGAAGCCGCAATACGGATCCGCCACATAGCTGTCCACAATGGCATCGTCCCGGGTCAGCCAGTCAAAGTCGGTGCGTGCAGGCTTGAAAAGCTTGTTGCTCCCGCCGAAGGCAATGCTGTTGATCAGCTTGCTGGGCTTTTTCTCACCGCCGCACAGGCACACCAGGTTGGCCACGCTCAGGCCCAGTATGGCCACCGCCTTGGGGAAGAACCCGGTGCCGGAGAGAATCACGCCGGCAAGGCCCTCGGCATACTGGGCCATATAGCAGCGCACCACAAAACTGCCCATGGAATGCCCCAGCAGAATGTAGGGGGTGCCTGGGTTGTGCATCTGTATGCGTTGGCGCAGGATGTGCACGTCATCGATGAGGTGCTGCCAGCCATTCTTCTCAGCGAAATACCCCTTAATCCTCGCCGCCGTGCCGTGGCCCAGGTGGTTATGCCCCACCACAGCGTAGCCCGCTTTCACAAGGGCGCGGGCCGTAGCGTCGTAGCGGTCGATATGCTCCGCCATGCCGTGCACCAGCTGGATCACCGCCGTGGGCTCGTTCTCGGGCAGCCACAGGCGATAGTCCAGCACCGCGCCGGTGCTGGAAACAAACGTCCCTTTGCAGAAATGATCATCACCCATGAGGATCAGCCTCCGTTATCAGTCAGGCAATACAGCGAATACGGCGCATGCCTGGTATTGGCTTCATATTCTTCGCAGCGCAGGCCGCTGCGGACCTCCAGCGCGCTGGCAATCAGCTTCCTGGTCAGCTCGGGAACGTCCTGCCGTTCAAGGGCCTCCTCCACCGCCAGCCACAGCACCTCGCTGTTCTCATGCTGATCGGAGACGGCCTCGCCGGAAACATATTCGGCCCGGAACGCAATATACCAATCCCGCATATTGAACCGGATACCGATGATATCCCGAGGCTCCACGGTAACGCCCGTTTCCTCCAGGAACTCACGCTTGAGCGCCTGCTGGGGCGTTTCACCCATGTTGACATAACCTCCGGGGATAATCAGCTTTCCCGCGCCGCCGCCATAGGTGTGCCTGGCAAGCAGCACCTTGCCCTGGCGGATCACCACACCGGTAACGCTTTGACCCCAGTTGGTCTGCTTCTGTTCCACGGCTATACCTCCGCCAATTATCTCTCATTATATTATAGCAAGACCTCTGCGATGAAAGAAGTATTTTCATTGTATTTACTTTTTTCATGACAAGTCGCCTCATTGTGTGTATAATGGAGTCACATCCACCACAGAAGTGAGGTTTTCTCCTGTGCTTTCCAAGAACGCCGTTAAGGATTTCCTCATCATCACCTTCGGCACCGCCGTTGTGGCTGCGGCCGTGTATTTCTTCATGCTGCCCAGCCACGTCTCTGTTGGCAGCGCCGCCGCCCTGGCCATGGTGCTGAGCAACTTCATCCCCCTTTCCGTTTCCACCATTACCCTCATCATGAATATCGGCCTGCTGATCATCGGCTTCCTGCTGGTTGGTCCGGCCTTTGGCGTGAAAACGGTCTACTGCTCGGTGCTGATGCCCATCATCATGGGCGTATTCGAGCGCTTCTTCCCGGATTTCCAGTCCATCACCCAGGATCCCCTGCTGGACGTGATCTGCTACATTCTGGTGGTGGGCATCGGCCTGGCGATCCTCTTCCCACGCAACGCTTCCTCCGGCGGGCTGGACATCGTGGCCAAGATCATGAACAAATATCTGCACATGGATCTGGGCCAGGCCATGTCTCTTTCCGGCATTGCCGTGGCCTTGACATCCGCCCTGTGCTACGACGCCAGAACCGTGGTGCTCTCCGTGCTGGGCACCTATTTCGGCGGGCTGGTGGTGGACCACTTCATCTTCGGCATGAACATCAAGCGCCGGGTATGCGTGATCTCCTCCGAGCTGGAGAAGATCGTGCAGTTTGTGATCCATGACCTGCACAGCGGCGCTACGCTGAACGAGATCATCGGCGCCTACGACAACACGCCCCGCCGGGAGATGATCGCCATTGTGGACAATCAGGAATACCGCCGCCTGATGGACTTCATCCGCGAAACCGATCCCAAGGCCTTTGTGACGGTGTATTCCGTCAGCGATATGCGGTATATGCCCAAGAAGTAAACCTGCTCTCAGGGAGGGAAAGTATATGTTCATGGACAAAACACTCAAAGAATTGCTGGAAAACCCGCTGGTTGCCGATATTGCGCCGGAAGCCATCAGCAAGCGGGATCTGTCCGCAGAGGAGTTCTACCACTGGACGCTGCGCGATATTGCCGACAAAATGGGCTGGCGCAACCTGAACAGGGGATTTACCCGCCTGTACAGGGCTGCGGAACGTGGAGATTACTTCTTCCCGCTGTATTCGCAGCAGGAGTGCGCCCTTGCCCCTTCCAAGCAGAGTGCAAGCCTTGTCTATCTCCCCTCGGACGATCCTGCGGCAGATCACAGACCCTTCATGTTTCTGGTTCCCGGCGGCGGCTTTGTAAACGTGTGGAACCTCACCGAAGGCTGGCCCGTGGCACAACATTTCAACAACCTGGGCTACCATGTGTTTGTGCTCACCTATCAGGTGTGCGTGGAGGGTGCCGCCCTCAGGGCCATGGACGATATGGCCCGGGCGATGGCGCTCATCCGTAATCACAGGGCGGAATTCCGCGTCGACCCCGACCGATACATCACCTGTGGATTCTCCGCGGGCGGCTACATCGTGTGCCTGTGGAACACGCAGGTCGGTTACGCCGCCAAGGAGCTGCCCCGGCCGCAGGCGTGCTTCCCCATCTATCCGCCCACCTCCTACCGGCTCATGAACGCCGATGAATGGGACGATGAAGACGACAAGGACGCCTTCGCCCGCGACGGTGTGGGCTGCTCCATGGCCGAAGCCTGCAACAGCTGCTTCGAGATCCCGATGCATGTACAGCTCTTTCCGCCCACGGCTATTTTTGCCACAGCGGAGGACGAGCTGGTCGATCCCGAGCATTCGCGGCTGCTGGCCCGGGCCCTCGACGCGGCGGGCATCCCCTGCCGGCTGGAGATCGGCCCCACCGGCGGCCACGGCTTTGCCGACGGCGTGGGCATGTGCATGGAAGGCTGGCCGCAGCGCGCCATTGATTGGTATGAACACCTCGCCTGAGCGCTTGCTCCCTTCGGGGAGCTTTTTTTGTGCAAAAACTTCACGTCCGTTTGGGCATGCAAAAACGTCCCCTGCCTTTCGGCAGGGGACGCGAGTTAGCTTTTAAGCAGGATTACTGCTGGCCAGCCAGCTTCTTGTAAGCTTCACGGCGATACTTGGCATCCTCTTCAGCCTGCGCGAACAGCTTCTCGGCGGCTTCGGGGAACATCTTGGCCAGGGAGGTGTAACGCACTTCGCCCTTCAGGAATTCCTGATAGTCGCCAGTGGGCTCCTTGGAGTCGATGGTCATGGGATTCTCCAGATCGGGGTTGAAGCGATACAGGGGCCAGTAGCCGCACTCCACAGCCTTCTTCTGCTCGGCCTGAGCCTTGCCCATGTTGATGCCATGGTTGATGCAGGGAGCGTAGGCGATGATCAGGGAGGGACCATGATAGGCCTCAGCCTCGGTCATAGCCTTGAGCAGCTGCTGGGGATTGGCGCCCATAGCGACGGTAGCCACGTACACGTAGCCATAGCTCATGGCCATCATGCCCAGGTCCTTCTTCTTGGTGCGCTTGCCGGCAGCGGCGAACTTGGCCACAGAGCCGGTGGGGGTGGACTTGGAGGCCTGGCCGCCGGTGTTGGAGTACACCTCGGTATCCAGCACGAGGATGTTCACATCCTGGTTCTGGGCCAGCACGTGGTCAACGCCGCCGTAGCCGATGTCATAGGCCCAGCCGTCGCCGCCGAAGATCCACACGGACTTCTTCACCAGCATGTCCTTCATGCCGTAGATTTCCTTGCAGAGCTTGTCGCACTCACAGCCGCAATCCTTGCAGCCTTCCACGCAAGCGATGATCTTCTTGGCAGCAGCCTTGGAGCCCTCGGCCTCTTCCATGTTGTCCAGCCATTCCTTGGCAGCTTCCTGGAATTCGGCCCAATCGGGGCACTTGGCGGCCAGTTCCTTGATCAGGTCGGCCAGCTTGGCGCGGCGCTGGGTCACGGCCAGGTTCATGCCGAAGCCGAACTCGGCGTTATCCTCGAACAGGGAGTTGGCCCAAGCGGGACCGTGGCCCTCGTTGTTGGTGGTGTAGGGGCAGGTGGGAGCGGAACCGCCGTAGATGGAAGAGCAGCCCGTAGCGTTGGCAACGATCATGCGATCGCCGAACAGCTGGGTCACCAGCTTCACATAGGGGGTCTCGCCGCAGCCGGCGCAGGCGCCGGAGAACTCGAAGAGGGGCTTCAGAGCCTGGGAGTTCTTCACGGAAGCCTTGTTGGTGATCTTGTCGGCCACTTCGGGAGCGGTCATGGCGAAGTCCCAGTTAGCCTGCTCGGCCATCTGAGAAGCCAGGGGCTCCATGGACAGGGCCTTGACCTTAGCGGGGCAGACTTCCACGCAGTTGCCGCAGCCGGTGCAGTCCAGGGGGCTGACCTGCATACGATACTGCATGCCGGCGAATTCCTTACCGGTGGCCTTCTTGGTCACATAGCCCTCGGGCAGCTCGGTGCCGTCCTCGGTGTAGATGGGACGGATGCAGGCGTGGGGGCAAACCAGGGCGCAGTTGCCGCACTGGATGCAGTTCTCGGGGATCCACATGGGAACCTTCACGGCGATGCCGCGCTTCTCGAACTTGGTGGTGCCGGTGGGCACGATGCCGCGGGGATCCAGAGCGGACACAGGCAGCTTGTCGCCTTCCTGGGCCAGCACGGGCTTCACGAAGGAATCGAAGTACTCGGTGGTGCCTTCGACCTTGGCAGCCTCGGCGCCGGTGGTGGCGGTGGCCCACTCAGCAGGCACGTCAACCTTCACCAGGCCGGAGATGGCGATGTCGATGGCGTCCCAGTTCTTCTGAACGATGGCGTCGCCCTTCTTGCCATAGGTCTTCTTGGCATAGGCCTTCATGTACTCGTCAGCCTGCTCGTAGGGGATCACGTCAGCCAGCTTGAAGAAGGCAGCCTGCATGATGGTGTTGATGCGGTTGCCCATGCCAACCTTGGCGGCCAGCTCGATGGCGTTGATGATGTACATCTTGGCGTTCTTCTTGGCCAGCAGCTGCTTCATGGTGGCGGGCAGGTGAGCGTCCAGCTCATCGGCGGACCACTGGCAGTTCAGCAGGAACACGCCGTTGTCCTTCAGGGAGGACACCATGTCGTACATGGTCACATAAGCGGGGTTGTGGCAGGCGATGAAGTCAGCCGCGTCGATCAGGTAGGGGCTCTGGATGGGAGTCTTGCCGAAGCGCAGGTGAGACACCGTCAGGCCGCCGGACTTCTTGGAGTCGTAGGAGAAGTAGGCCTGAGCGTACAGATCGGTGTGATCGCCGATGATCTTGATGGAGTTCTTGTTGGCGCCAACGGTGCCGTCGGAACCCAGACCATAGAACTTGCAGCAGATGCTGCCTTCGGGAGCGGCGTTGAACAGCTCGCCCACGGGCAGGGAGGTGCCCGTCACGTCGTCAACGATGCCAACGGTGAAGTGGTTCTTGCACTCGCCGTCCAGGTTGGCGAACACGGCCTTCACGTGGGTGGGGGTGAACTCCTTGGAGCCCAGGCCATAGCGGCCGCCCACAACCTTGATGTCGGCGCGGCCTTCTTCAGCCAGAGCAGCGCAGACGTCCAGGTACAGAGGCTCGCCCAGAGAGCCGGATTCCTTGGTGCGGTCCAGCACGGCGATCTTCTTGCAGGTGGCGGGGATAGCAGCCATGAAGTGCTTCACGGAGAAGGGACGATACAGGTGCACCTTGATCAGGCCGACCTTCTCGCCCATGGCGACCATCTTGTTCACGGCTTCGTGAGCAACGTCGCAGCCGGAGCCCATGGCGATGATGACCTTATCGGCATCGGGAGCGCCGACGTAGTCGAACAGGTTGTACTTGCGGCCGGTCAGAGCCTCGACCTGCTTCATGGTCTCTTCCACGATAGCGGGCACTTCCAGATAGAACTTGTTGCCGGCTTCACGGCCCTGGAAGTAGATGTCGGGGTTCTGGGCGGTGCCAGCCTGGTGAGGATGCTCGGGGTTCAGGCCGCGGGCACGGAATTCCTCAACCTTGTCCCAGGGCATGACGGTAGCGATCTCGTCATAGGTGGGAGCGTCGATCTTCTGGATCTCGTGGCTGGTACGGAAGCCGTCGAAGAAGTGCAGGAAGGGCACAGAGCTCTTCAGGGTAGCCAGGTGGGCAACCAGAGCCATGTCGCAGGCTTCCTGAACAGAGTTGCTGGCCAGCATGGCGAAGCCGGTCTGACGGCAAGCCATAACGTCAGAGTGATCACCGAAGATGGACAGGGCATGGTAAGCCAGGGCACGGGCGCTCACGTGGAACACGGAGGGGGTCAGCTCGCCAGCGATCTTGTACATGTTGGGGATCATCAGCAGCAGGCCCTGAGAGGCGGTGAAGGTGGTGGTCAGGGCGCCGGCGGCCAGGGAGCCGTGCACAGCACCGGCAGCACCAGCCTCAGACTGCATTTCAGCGATCTTCACAGTCTGGCCGAACAGGTTCATGCGGCTCTGAGCGGACCACTCATCAGCAACTTCCGCCATGGGGGAGGAAGGCGTGATGGGGTAGATAGCTGCCACATCGCTGAAAGCGTACGCGATATGGCTGACAGCAGTATTGCCGTCAACGGTCATTTTGATTGCCATGGGGATGTACCTCCTTGACGCTTGTTTGGACCGGCCTGGAAGACCCATCCGGCCCGGAAAACCACGCTATTGGATGCTCCTGTGCTGGTGTGAAGGGGCTCCGGAAAGCCCTTTCATGCCAGCATAAGCGCACGACAAAAAACGCGGATACTCCTCTATCGTGTCAATTATAATAGTTTGTGCGAAATCTGTCAATGTCAGGAGCGGTATTTCCAGCGATTCCTGACGGCTTTTTTTCTTTCTTTATCATTATTCTGTAAAGGCCATGATATCCGCATCCTCCCGCGTGCCGCCGAAGATCCGCTTCCAGGAGCCGTCCTCCTCCCGGCACAGAAGGGCGCTGGAGGGGCCGCCGTCCAGGTCGTAAACCCATTCCGGGTCGAAGTGGGTCTGCAGGAAGTCCACGCACTGGATCAGGCTCAGGCCATAGGTTTCCTTGTTGGTCACGGTCAGCAGCAGATAATTGTTGTTGTCCATCTTGGCAATGATGGTGCGCAGGGCCCGTGTTTTGGCGAAGAGCCACGTTTCGTCCAGAATTCTTTGGTGATTCACCACCATGGGGCAGCCTTCGTAAAAGGACCAGGTCTGGGTGGGCTCATGGGGCAGAATGTCCTCGATGTCCTCCCCCACGTGCAGGTGCAGGCCGTCCCTTTGCAGGGTCAGGCCATAATAGGGCACGCCCTGCAGATGGCGGAACACTTCCCCATCGGTAATCGTGAGACTACCCAGGGGCGTGTAGAAATAATCCGGGCTGCCGCCGGGGTAGTTATCGGGAATCTCCGGGAACACCGGGCTCACATAGCCGCTGCCGTTGACGGCCAGCACCGCTCCATCCACCCGGGCTGCCATGTCCTCGGGCATGGCCAGGCTTTCCTCCCACACGCCGGTGGCCTTGCGGATCTGCCGCCCCGGGTCCGCCATCCACACCTTGGTCACATAGCACAGCGCCCCCTCGTAGGATACGCTCTCCAGGGTGAACTTCAGGGTTTCGCTGTCATAGGTGCGCTTCACCTTGCCCTCAAAGGTATAGTCATACACCGGCAGCCCCTCCGCCAGGCAGGAGGAGCACAGCATCAAAAGCATCAGCCACGCAAGCAGTTTCTTCACGTCGTTTCAGCTCCGCTTCACATTTTTGTTACACAGATTATACCACATCCCCCATCTTCCGCGCAAACCTGCCCTTGAAATCATCCCCGGGCAGGTCTATAATGATATGGAACATACTGGGGAGGTGTGGCCATGCGGCGCAGGCGCAGAAAGAATCAATATGTTTTCGCGGGTGAGGTTCCCCGCAGCAGGGGCAAATCCTTTCTGCTGGGGCTGCTTGCCGTGCTGGCGGCCGGCCTGCTGGCCACCCTTATCACCAATTTCACCCTGAACAACCAGGTGGCGCTGAACAAGGTCAGCGTCACGGTGCAAAACCTGCCCGAGGACCTGGAAAACTGGTCCATCCTCCACATTACCGACCTCCACGGCAAGGAGATCGGCGCCGGACAGGGCGGCATCCGCAAGGCGCTCAGCGGCGTGAATTATTCCAGCGTGGTCTTCACCGGCGACCTCATCGGCCCCGACGGCGACGTGCAGCCCCTGCTGGAGGTCATCGCCCTGCTGGCCACCGACAAGCCCAAGTTCCTCATCCCCGGCGACGAGGATCCCAGCCCCTATATGTCCACCGCCCATGACAGTCTTTCCGTCTACGCCCCCTGGGCCCAGGCGGTGATGGACGCCGGCGTGACCATCCTGGATGAGCCCGTCAGCGTGCAGCGGGGCAAGAGCACCATCTGGTTCACCCCGGAATACCTCTATTCCCTGGATCTGGGCAGCCTTGCCGCCGTGTATCAAAGGCAGCTGGACGACCTGAGCACCTTTGATATCCTCACCCCCGACCAGTCCGCCCAGAAGCGGCTGGCGGAGCATCACCTGGCCCGGATGGAGCGCATCGGCCTGGCCATGGACGCCATGAAGGAAAAGGATATCCAGGTGGTGCTGACCCACGCGCCCCTGACCCGCTCCTATGTCCATACCATGCTGCAGTGGGTGGATAAAAAGGAAATCTTTTCCCTGCGCAACGCCGCGGTGGTGCTGGCCGGCCATTACGCCGGCGGTCAGTGGCGCATGCCCTGGGGCGGCGCCCTCTATGTGCCGGATTACGGCTGGTTCCCCGAGGATACCCTCATCACCGGCTTTGATTACGTCAACGGCATTCCCCAGTACATTTCCTCCGGCCTGGCCGCCAGCGCCTATTATCCCTGGCAGCCCTTCCGGCTCTTCAACCAGCCGGAGATCGCCTATGTGACCCTCACCGCCCGCATGAACTGATAAACAGGAGAGCGACCTATTATGTTCCGACACAACAACCGCAACCATTCCGCCCGGTTCGAAATGGACATGACCACCGGCGCGCTTTTGCCCAAGGTGCTCATGTTCTCCGGCCCGCTGATCCTCACCGGCGTGCTGCAGCTGCTCTACAACGCCGCCGACGTGGTGGTGGTGGGCCGCTTCGCCGGCGCCCAGGCCCTGGCGGCTGTGGGTTCCACGGGCAGTCTGATCAACCTGCTGGTTAATGTGTTTATGGGATTGAGCGTGGGCGCCAGCGTAGTTATTGCCCGGGCCTACGGCGCCGGTGATTTCAAATCTGTGCAGACCGGCGTGCACACCGCCGTTACCGTGGGCGGCGTGGCCGGCGTGGTGGTGGGCATCATCGGCGTAGTGGCCGCGCGGCCGCTGCTGCAGCTCATGGGCTCCCCGGAGGACGTCATCGACAACGCCACCCTCTATGTGCAGATCTACTTCATGGGCATGCCCGCCAACATGCTGTATAACTTTGGCGCCGCCATCCTCCGCGCCGTGGGCGACACCCGCCGCCCCCTGTATTATCTCTCCATCTCCGGCGTAGTGAACGTTTTGCTGAACCTGGTGCTGGTCATCTTCTTCCACATGAGCGTGGCCGGTGTGGCCATCGCCACGGTGACAAGCCAGGTCATCAGCATGGTGCTGGTGATGATCTGCCTCCTGCGAACCGACGGCGCCATCCACCTGGACCTGAAAAAGCTGGGGATCAACCTTCCCCAGCTGAAGGAAATCTTCCGGGTGGGTCTGCCCGCCGGATTGCAGGGCAGCCTGTTCTCCATTTCCAACGTGCTGATCCAATCCTCCATCAATTCCTTCGGCTCCATCGCCATGGCGGGCAACTCCGCCGCCAGCAACATCGAAGGCTTTATCTACACCGCCATGAACGCCCTGCACCAGGCCAACCTGACCTTCGCCAGCCAGAACCTGGGTGCCAGACAATACGGCCGCGTACGCAAGGTGATGTGGGTGTGCCTGGGCACAGTGGCCGCCATCGGCCTGGGCATGGGCATGGTTTTCTACGCCCTGGGCCCCACGCTGCTCAGCTTCTATAATACCGACCCGGAGGTCATCCGCTTCGGCATGATCCGTATGTCCATGATCCTGCCCACCTATTTCATCTGCGGCCTGATGGACGTAATGGTAGGCCAGCTGCGGGGCATTGGCTACTCTATTATGCCGATGATCGTCAGCCTCACCGGCGCGTGCCTTCTGCGGGTGGTGTGGATCTTCACCATCTTTGCCGCCGACCCCACCCTGGAAACGCTGTACTTCTCCTACCCCATCAGCTGGGCGGCTACCTTCGCGGCGCACCTGGGCTGTTACCTGATCTGGGGCAAGAAACGCCTGCGCCGGCTGGAACAGACAGCGTAAACATACAGGCAGCCTATCCTTTTCGTTTATCAAAAAGCTCCGCCGGAAGCAGCGGAGCTTTTTGCATCCATGAAAAAGTCAGATCATTTCAAATTGATTTGCCGATATATACCATCTATAATGGAATCAGACCTGCAGGATCCCCATTAGAAAGGAGTTCCCCCATGCAAGACACCGGACACTACGTTCTCAGCCACCTGGTACAGTTCACCGGCCTGACAGACCGCACCCTGCGCAACTATATCGCCTCCGGCATTCTTCAGGGCGAAAAAATCAACGGCGTATGGCATTTCACCCCGGAGCAGTTCGAGGCCTTCATGACCCACCCGGCGGTCCGTCCCAGCATCCTGGCCAAGCACCACAGCCTGGTGTATGACTTCCTGCTGGACATGAAGAAGCCCGCGCCGGACATGTGCGTCGTTCTGGACATTCCCCATGCCAATCACAAAGATGCAGCCGAGTTCTTCTGCTGCCGCATCAATCAAAGTGAGAACAGCCCATTGCGCTTTTCTTTCCACCGCGAAAACGAGCATGCGCGCATCATCCTGACCGGCGACGCGGCCGCTGTGACGCAACTGCTGAAGGAATACTACTCCGAATATCCTCTGGCATAAAGCAGCCCCCTGCCCGCATTCGGACAGGGGGAAATATTTTTCCTGTTATGGAAGAAGATCAGTTGTTATGGAAGAAGATAAGGTGCTCATAGCGTTCCACGTCGCAGTTGCGTACGAGAATCTCCAGCTCCTCATCGCCCATTACGGTGTTGCGGCCCGACTCGTACAGGGCGTCCACCTCGGCCTTGACCGCCGCCACCAGGGGATCGTTCTTGGCGATCACGTCGTCGCCCTTGAGGCGGAAATAGCTGTTGATCCAGTGGGCCACGCCGGCCAGGCCGCTGTGGCTGTCCACCGCCACCAGGGCGGGACGGTTGAGGATCTTGGCCGTATCGAAGATGTTGTAGATCTCCTCATCCTTGAGCATGCCATCGGCATGGATGCCGGCGCGGGTCACATTGAAGTGACGGCCCACGAAGGGCTGGCGGGGGCTGATCTCAATGCCGATCTCGCGCTCCATATAATCGGCGATGTCGGTAATGGCGCTCAGGTCCATGCCATCAGCGGTGCCGCGCAGGGAGGCATACTCAATGGCCATGGCCTCCAGGGGGCAGTTGCCGGTGCGCTCGCCAATGCCCAGCATGGAGCAGTTGATGCTGGCGCAGCCGTACATCCAGGCGGCGCCGGCGTTGCTGACCACCTTGTAGAAATCGTTGTGGCCATGCCATTCCAGCTGGGCGGAGGGTACATCCGCATAGTGGTTCAGGCCATAGATGATGCCCGGCACGCTGCGGGGCAGGGCGGCGCCGTAGTAGGTCACGCCATAGCCCATGGTGTCGCAGGCGCGGATCTTGATGGGCACGCCGCTTTCCTTGGAGAGCTCCATCAGCTCGTAGGCGAAGGGCAGCACAAAGCCGTAGAAATCGGCTCGGGTAATGTCCTCAAAGTGGCAGCGGGGCTTGATGCCCTGATCCAGGGCTTCCTTCACGATGCCCAGATACTTGTCCATGGCCTGCTTGCGGGTGAGGTGCATCTTGTTGAAAATGTGATAGTCGGAGCAGGAAACCAGAATGCCGGTTTCCTTCACGCCGGCCTGCTTCACCAGCTCGAAGTCCTTCTCGTTGGCGCGGATCCAGGTGGTGATCTCCGGGAACTGCAAACCCAGGTCCTGGCACATGTGCAGGGCCTTTTTGTCCTTCTCGGTATAAAGGAAGAACTCGCTCTGGCGCACCAGGCCCTTGGGACCGCCCAGCCGGTTCAAAAGCTTGAACAGGTAAACAATCTGCTCCGCCGTAAAGGGGCTGACCGACTGCTGGCCGTCACGGAAGGTGGTATCCGTCATCCAGATTTCCTCGGGCATGTTCTCAGGCACATGTCGCATGTTGAAGGCGATCTTCGGGATGGACTGATAATCATAGATCTCCCTGTACAGGTTGGGCTCCTGCACATCCTGAAGGGAGTACTTATACTTGGCCTGCTTGAGCAGTTTCAGATTCTTGTCAAACTCCAGCAATGGTTTTACCTCCTTTTTACAGCATGATACGCGGAGATATGTCAGCCAAGATCGGCCACGAACTCGGCAATGCGCTTCACGCCCTCTTCGATCTGCTCCATGGAAACGGCGTAGCTCAGCCGGCAGAAGCCCTCGGCTTCGAAGGCGGCGCCGGGCACCACAGCCACCTGCTTTTCAGCCAGGAGCAATTCGGCAAAATCCATGGAGGATTCCAGCATGCGGCCGTTGTAGCTCATGCCCAGCACCTTTTTGATGTTCAGCATGATGTAGAAGGCGCCCTGGGGCTTGCGGCAGGAAAGGTTGGGAATGGCGTTGATGCGCTCCACCATCAGGTCGCGGCGCTTCTCGAACTCCTGCACCATTTCGTCCACACAGGTCTGGTCGCCCTCCAGGGCCTTCATGGCGGCATACTGGGCGATGGTGTTGGCATTGCTGGTGGCCTGGGACTGGAAGCTGGCCATGGCGGAAATCTCGTGCCGGGGGCCGGCCACATAGCCGATACGCCAGCCGGTCATGGCATAGGCCTTGCTCATGCCGTTGACAATGAACGTCTGGGATTTGATCTGCTCGCCCAGCTGAGCGATGGACAGGTGCTTGCGGCCGTCGTAGATCAGCTTCTCGTAGATTTCGTCGCTGATGACGTAGAAGGGATGGCTCACCGCCAGGTCGGCCACGAACTGCAGCTGGTCCTGATCCCACACGCTGCCGTTGGGGTTGGAGGGGCTGGTGATGATGATGGCCTTGGTGCGGCGGGTCACGCGGGAGGCGATGTCCTTGTTGGTGGGGATGAAATTGGTGCTTTCATCCGCAGGAACGAAGATCGGCACGCCGCCGGCCATACGGACCATTTCCGGGTAGCTGACCCAGCAGGGCGTGGGGATGAGCACCTCGTCGCCGGGGTCGATAATGCCCTGGAGGATGGTGAACAGCGTGTGCTTGGCTCCGCTGGACACCAGAATATCGCCATAGGAATAGGTCATGTCGTTATCCCGCAGCAGCTTTTTGCAGATGGCCTTGCGCAGCTCCTTGGTGCCGGCGGCGGGGGTATAACGGGTGAGCCCTAAGTCAAGGGCTTCCTTAGCCGCATCGCAGATATGCTCAGGGGTGGGGAAATCCGGCTCGCCCACGCCGAAGCCGATCACGTCCAGCCCGGCGGCGCGCATTTCCTTGGCCCGGGCGTCGATCTGCAAGGTTACGGAAGGGGCAATGTTCTGGCAGCGGTGGGAAACAGTCAGTGCCATAAAAGGTCATCCTCCTGCAAAATGGAAGTTCGTTTTCTGCAAAGTTACCCGGCAAAAGGGCCGGGAATGGTTCATATTATACCCGAACTTTCCCGCCGGCGCAAGCCAGGGAACACCAAAAATGCAATTCAAATACAAAATTCCTGCATTCTTATCCAGCCGGAATGCAGGAATTTCCCCATTTCAGGGTGTATAAATTGCATTTTTTGTTTGTTTTCCGTCAATTTTGCATCTGCGCGCTATACGCCAGATAGAAGGCGCTCACCGCCATCTGCATATAGATGTTCAAAACGAAGTTCAGCGCCATGCTCAGGGTGGAGGCCACCACCTGGCCCATGAGGTTCATGAGCAGGGATTCCAGCAGCATCAGGCCCGCCTGCAACAGAACGAAGCTGACCTGCAGAAGGAACAGCAGCATCTTCCGCTGGCGCATGATGGCAATGCTGTCCCGGAAGCACTGGTTAATGCCCTTGGATGGTGTTTCCGCCATCACCCGGTCCGCCATAGCATAATGCAGCCCTGCCCGTATGGCCAGCACCACTTCCGTCACCGTGCCAAGGAACATAAACATGGGCAGCAGGCTGAACGCCGTTTCCAGTGATACAGCGATCAGCGCCACAGGCAGGAGCATCAGCGCATAGCCGGGAAGCATCCACAGGAGGATCCGCAGAAAAAGCATGATCCGCAGGCCAATGGCCTTGAAGAAGCAATCCTTCCGGGAGAAAACCGTTTCAACCGCAGCGTCCTTCTCGCCCCGGAGCACCTTGAAGAAATAGTGCAGCATACCCAGGGTCAGGAAGGGGGAAACCAGGGCAGATACCACGCCCAGCAGCACAGAAGGCATGCACTTTTCCATGGTGACGCCGGCCTGCTCCAGCAGAACCGTGATATCCATCACATAGGGATTCTCCTGCATGATGTTGGCAAGATTGTTCAGCAGGATCACCGGGCTGGACTTGGTCATGATGGCCACCACCTGGCTGGCCAGGCTGGGCAGGGAGGCAATCAGCGCCACCATCAGGGCGGTCTGCCAGTTGTCCTTCAGGGCTATGCGGGCCCTGAGCTTCAGTTCATAATTGGTTACCATATCAATTCACCTCAGATTGTTCGTCGAAGGGTTTTCCGCACCGGGCCGCCGCCATGCCCAGCACCGCCCAGAACATGGGCGTCACCAGGCAGATGCTGAAGGAGAAGATCCCCTGCAATGCGAAGCAGCCAATAGACAGGGCCAACGGCCATTGCTTCCGCCGGCAAAGGGCGATGAGCACCCAGGCCAGCAGCGCCACATAAGCAGCCAGGGCCGGGATACCGTTGTTGGAAAGGATAGCTACATATTCATTGTGGGGATTATCGAAGCTCTCCCCCAGGGTGACTCCGGCCTGCTGCAAATAGCTGAACATGGCATAATAGAAGGTATCCGGCCCGGTACCGAAGACGGGGCTGGCCTTGCTCATGCTCAAGCTGTACCGCCACGCCCCCAGCCGCCAGGAGCCGAAATGATCCTGGGGTCTGCCGTTGAGGATCTCATGCAGCTCATACAATCCGCCGGCGCTTTCCGGAATGGGCAGATACACCACGCCGCAGACCACCGCCACAGCCGCTGCCAGCACCAGGCAGAGGATCACCCGCACTGGCACTGCCTTGCCCGGCCGCTTCCCGAACAGCCCCGCCAGCGCCGAAAGCACCGCCGCTGCCGCCAGACCGATGGCTGCCTGTGTGGTGAAGGTCAGCTCCACCGGCAGCGCTTCCCGGGGCGTGGCGCTGTCCAGCCAGGGGAGAAACAGCATGCCCCGCAAAGCCATGCCGGCCATCACGGCGGCCAGCACGGCACAGCCCCGGGCTCGGTACGCCGGGAAACGCAGCATCAGCAGCACCACAAGTCCGCTCAGGAACAACAGGGCAATCAGGCCGCTCTGCACCTCGATGCACCACAGCACCGCCGTGCCCAGAGCGCCCGAGGTCAACATGTGCCAGCCGCCCCTCTCCCGGGTTGCGAACGCGCCCAGCAATAGGGGCGTCACCAGGCACAGGTAGCCGCTGACCATATCGATATTGCCGATGGTGCCCTGGAATTCATAATTCGTGTTGATGCTCCTGCCCTCCGGGAACAGGCCCAGCACGTTCATGCCGGTATACTGCAGGGCCACCACACCGCAGAAGATCGTCAGCGCTGCCGAGGCTCCCGCCAGCACCGGCTCCTCCCGGGCCGGGAACAGGCTCATCACGGCGAAGATCAGGCCGTAGCACCATTGTGTCACCAGGCCCTCATAGCGGATGGCGCCCATAAGCACCACCGCCTGGCCGTCGCCGTTCAACTGGCCGGCCCAGGAGCCGAAGCATCCCGAAAGGCTCAGCCACAGGAAGTAAGCCGCCGCCGCCAGCTGTACCGGATGCCAGCGAAGCTCCCGGCCAAGCTGCTTCTTCCTCCACAGGGAGAGGACCATCAGCACCGCCGCCGCCACGGAAACGCCGCACAGCGCCAGCGCGCCGGCCCACTTGGCCCGGGTGATGTGGGCATAGCTCAGATCCTGCCACAGGGGAAATATCCCCAGCCACAAAATGCCCAGCGCCGCCGCCAGTGCCGGCGGGTTCACTTTGCCATGCCGCATCCAGTCACCTCCAGCGTTTTCTTCACCATATCACATTTCGTATCGGAATGCAATGAAGAAAAGCGGTATGTGCCGTTCCGTAGAATCACTTAAAATCCCAGAGGTGTCGGAGGGCCCGCAAGCCTTCTGACGATAATCGTATCCGGCGGCTTTGCCGCCGGGGCGGGGCGTTTTCCGCTTGCAGAAAACATTCCTTACACGGAGGAACGGCCGTGCCCGGCGCTCGCGCCGGGCACAGTGACGAAGTGCAAATTCGTTCAAATGGCTCCGCCATTTGAACGACAGCCATCAGGCCTTCACGGCAATGGCTTCGATTTCCACCAGGGCGTCCTTGGGCAGCTTCGCCACCTGCACGCAGGCGCGGGCCGGCGGATTCTGCGGGAAGAAGGTGGCGTAGGCAGCGTTCACCTCGGCAAAATCGCCCAGATCCTTCAGGAAAATGGTGGTCTTCACCACGTCCTGCAGGGTGCAGCCCGCCTCTGCCAGAATGGCGGCGATGTTCTTCATGCTCTGGCAGGTCATCTCACCCACAGAGCCGGCAAGCAGCTCACCCGTGGCGGGCACAATGGGCAGCTGACCGGAAACGAAAACCATCTGCCCGGCCTGTACACCCTGGGCATAGGGGCCGATGGCAGCGGGGGCGTTCACGGTATTCAGGGTCTTGTTCATGGCAATCCCTCCGTATATATAAGTAGTAGGAAAATATTTTTTGAGCGTAAATATGCGCTCACTGCCTCCAAAGCATACCACATCCGGCCTGCTTTCGTCAACGAACAGCCTTCTTGCAGGATAGATATTGTGGTTCTTCATAACAGAAGACACAAAATCCGGATATTCTTCACCTTTCCGTCCTGAAATACAAAAAAAAATGCACAAATGATGATTAAGACTTGCAATTTTGTTGTGAATATGAGATACTTAGATACCGGTATCTTTGTAACCCCGGTATAATAAAAAGGAGGGAAAACCCATGAAAAAGTTTCTGGCCCTGCTGATGGCCGTTGCCATGGTTCTGTCCATGACCGCTGCCACCGCCGAAACTGTGACCGCTGAGAAGGGTACTGTCATCTATGGCTCTACCACCGAAATCGGCGGCGACTTCTGGTTCACTTCTCACTGGACCAATGGCGCTACTGACATGATGCTGCGCGAGCTGTCTTCTGACTGCTCCACCGTCGTGACCGATCAGGGCGGCGCTCTGGTTGTGAACCCCACCGTGACCAAGGATCTGGTCATGGAAGATCACGACGACGGCTCCAAGACCTTCACCATCACCGTGAACGAGGGTCTGGTGTACAACAACGGCGAAGCCATCAACGCCAAGGACTTCATCTGGTCCACCATCTTCGCTTGCTCCAAGGCCGCTTCCGACCTGGGCGTGAAGTCTACTGCCAGCTCTCTGATCGTTGGCGGCAAGGCTTACTTCGACGGCGAAGTGCCCTATGTCTCCGGCGTTCGTCTGATCGACGACTACACCTTCTCCGTGACCATCGAGGCCGATTACCTGCCCTACTTCTATGACCTCAACTACGCCTCCTTCGGCGCTGAGAGCATCAAGTACTGGCTGGGCGAAGGCTACGACGTGGCCGACGACGGCGAAGGCGCCTACATCACCGGCGATTTCACCGGCGAAGCTCTGAAGGATCATGTTGAGAAGGTCCGCTTCTACGCTGGTGAAGACCGCGTGTCCGCTGGCCCCTACAACCTGGTTGCTTTCGACAAGTCTGCCCTGCAGGCTACCCTGACCATCAACAAGAACTACAACGGCAACTTCGAAGGCGTGAAGCCCTCCATCGAGAAGATCGTTGTGGTCCGCGCTGAGGACGCCACCTGGGCCGACGCCATCAAGACCGGCGCCTTCAACTTCTATGACACCATCACCGATGGCACCCAGGTCAACACCGCCCTGGACATCATGGAAGACGAAGCCACCAAGACCGCTCTGGGCCACGGCTTTGAGTATGTGCAGTTCGATCGTCCCGGCTACGGCATGATCAACTTCGCCTGCGACTTCGGCCCCACCCAGTTCCTGCCCGTTCGTCAGGCCATCATCCAGCTGCTTGACCGTAACGAGTTCGCCAACACCTTCTGCCTCGGCTGGGGCGGCGTTGTGAACGGCCCCTACGGCACTGCTCTGTGGCAGTTCAAGGATTCCGAGGAATGGCTGGAGAAGAACCTGAACGCTTACACCTACAACCCCGAAGCCGCCGTTGAGCTGCTGGTCGAGGATGGCTGGGTGCTGAACGCTGAGGGTGGCGAATGGACCGAGGGTATCCGTTATAAGGAAGTGACCGCTGAAGAAGCCGGCACCTACCTGCACAACGTGACCCTGGCCGACGGCCGCATCCTGATGCCCCTGATCATCGAATGGTCTTCTTCCGAAGGCAACTCCGTGTCTGACCTGCTGAAGGTTATGCTGGCCGAGTCCGAAGCCACCAAGGCTGCCGGCGTCCAGATCAACCAGAACGTCATGACCTTCACCGAGCTGCTGAACTTCTACTATCGTGACGCTTCTCAGGGCGACAAGTACGGTGTGCCCACCTACGGCATGTTCAACCTGGCCACCAACTTCACTCCCCTGTACGATCAGTCCTACTCCTTCACCTCCGATCCCTACTACGTCTCCCAGGGCTACAACCTGAACTACCTGTTCGACGACGTTCTGGATTGGCTGTCCATGGAAATGGTGTATGGCGTCGAGTCTACCGACACCCAGACCTACCTGATCCTGTGGCAGAAGTTCATCCAGCGCTGGAACGAGCTGATGCCTCAGGTGCCGCTGTACAGCAACGTGTACATCACCATGTATCCCGACTGGCTGGAGAACTACGCTCAGGATTCCTTCTGGGATTTCCAGCAGGCCATCGTGTACGCCACTGTGGCTGAGTAATCCAACCAACAGTTGACTCGTTGCACAAGGGGGCGGGCCCAAGCTCGCTCCCTTGTGTTCATGCCATGGTACTATCAAATTTTTCCATCGACTATCAGCTTTTTCCCGGCAAATCCGGGGTTGATCTGGTAAATTGTGCAGCAAAAGGGGCGACGCCGGATGGGTAAATATATTCTGAAGCGCTGCGTGTATATCGTGGTAGTTTTTTTGATCGTATCCTTCATGATGTACATGCTCTATAATCTGATTCCGAGCGATCCGGCGCGAGCAGAACTCGAGCCTTTGCGCAAGGACCTGAAGCCTGACGAATATCTCATGCGCTACGAGGCACTCCGTGCCGAAATGGGCCTGGATGACCCGCTGATCATCCGTTATTTGCGCTGGATGGGTTTGTGGACCGATACAGATGGTAAAACCTTCAACGGTCTGCTCCAGGGCAATTTTGGTTATTCCAACTTCTACAAGACAGATGTTGTTTCTACCATCATCTCTCCGATGAGCAATACCATTTTCATCAACATCTTCTCCACCATTGCCGCGCTTGGCATTACCATTCCGCTGGGTATTTTCTGCGCGGTACACAAAAACGGCAAATTCGACCAGTCGACCCAGGTCGTTACCATGCTGGGCTACAGCATCCCGATCTACATCATCGCGCTGGTCTTCATGTTCCTGTTCTGCGTGGTGTGGCGCATTTTCCCCGTCATGGGTATGAAAACAGCCGGCGCCACCTACGCACCGGGTTCCTGGGAAGAGTTCACTGATATGCTCTATCACATCGCTCTCCCCGTTATCGTTATGACCTTCGGTTCCCTGGGCGGCATGACCCGTTATGTGCGCTCCGCCATGATTGAGGCGCTGTCCATGGACTACATCCGCACCGCCCGCGCCAAGGGCCTGCGGGAAAAGGTTGTTATCTATTCCCACGCCTGGCGCAACGCTCTGCTGCCCATCATCACCTCCATTCTGGGCTGGTTCCTGGGCATCTTTGGCGGCTCCGTGGTTATCGAGAACACCTTCTCCCTCTCCGGCATGGGTAAGCTGTACTGGATCGGCCTGAACAACAACGACTTCGAGCTCGTTCTGGCCATTCAGATGTTCTATTCCATCGTTTCCCTGGTGGGCGCGCTGCTGATCGACATCAGCTACGGCCTGGTCGACCCCCGCGTACGCGTGGACAAGTAAGGAAGGAGGAGAATACAAATGGCATCCAATAAAAAAGAATTCTTCCTCGTCCGCTGGTTCAAGCGCTTGGTCGTGGGCCGCAAGGAAGTTGTCGATATCATGCATGAAGAGCAGCTGCAGACGCCCTTCAAGACCATGCTCAAGAAATTCCTCAAGAAGAAGACCGTTATCTTCGCCCTGACCATGTTCCTGCTGATCTTCGCCATGGTGCTCATCGGCCCCAAATATTGGGTTCTGGACCTGAGCGAGCAGGATTCCACCCTGATCAACCTGCCTCCGGGCTACAACATGATGTCCATTCCCGACAGCATGAAGGGTAAGGTCAGCGACATCGCCGCCGGCGGTACTTATGGCCTGGGCATCGATACCGATGGCCACATCCACACCTGGGGCACTACCCGCATCACCGAGAAGATCGACCTGGCTGACATCCCCGAGGAAGTCCGCCAGGCCAAGATCGTGAAGCTTGCCGCCGGTTCCGACCACGCCGTGGCCCTGGCCGAGGACGGCCAGCTGTATGTGTGGGGCAACACCCGCCTGCAGCAGGGCAACTTCACCTCCGAGATGAAGAAGGACCAGAAGGACGGCTGGAACATCACCCAGCTGGAAGCCTCCACCCAGTTCTCCGCCGTCGTGACCGACGAGGGCAACCTGTACATGTGGGGCAACAAGAACCAGAGCGACATCAACGTCAACAAGAAGTATCAGGGCAAGATCGCCAAGGTCGCCCTGACAGCCAACCACTATGTGGCCCTTCTGAACGACGGCTCCGTGGTCTATGCCGGCAGCAAGGCCAAGGGTAATCCCCTTTCCAGCCAGCCCAAGGAGATGAAGGGCAAGACCATTGTGGACATCGCTTCCACCTCCAGCGCCGTAGCCGCCCTGACTGACGACGGCCAGGTCTTCGTCTGGGGCAATACCGTCCGCGGCGAAGAGAAGATTCCCGAGTTCACCTCTCCCGTGAAGAACATCTACGGCGGCCGCTACCACTTCACCGCTGTTCTGGAGGACAACTCCGTTGTCTCCTGGGGCAACAACAAGTATAAGCAGACCGACGTTCCCTCCGCGCTGGCCAACGGTGAAAAGGAAATCGTGGGCATGTACGTGGGCAACCACCAGAACTACGCCCTCACCGGCGATGGCGAAGTGATCACCTGGGGCCTGAAGGGCTTCCTGCTGGGCACCGACGACCTGGGCCGCGATATGCTGACCCGTATCGTCAACGGCGGCGCCGTCACCATGACGGTTGGCGCCATCTCCGTGGTCATCGCCACCATCATCGGCGTGCTGCTGGGCGGCCTGGCTGGTTATTTCGGCGGCAAGGTGGACATCCTCATCATGCGTATCGCCGAGATCGTGGGCGGCCTGCCCTTCATCCCCTTCGCCATGATCCTCTCCGCCGTGATCGGCTCCCGGCTTGACTCCAACCAGAAGATGTACCTCATCATGGTGGTGCTGGGCGTGCTGAGCTGGACGGGCACCTGCCGCCTGGTCCGTGCCCAGATCCTGGCCCAGCGCGAAATGGAATACGTGACCGCCGCCAAGGCCATGGGCATCAAGGAAGTGACCATCGTGTTCCGCCACATCCTGCCCAACGTGATGGCCCTCTTGCTGGTGGACATGACCCTGTCCTTCGCCACCTGCATGCTCACGGAATCCACCCTGTCCTACCTGGGCTTCGGCATTCCGCTGCCCCAGCCTACCTGGGGCAACCTGCTGGACGGCGCCAACAACTCTGTGGTTATCCAGCAGTACTGGTGGCGCTGGGTGTTCCCCGCTGCCATCTTCGGTATGTGCACCATCTGCATCAATATGATCGGCGACGGTCTGCGTGATGCTGTCGATCCCAAGAGTAACGAACGGTAAGGAGGTGGACGACAATGGCACTACTTGAACTGAAAGACCTGCATACATTCTTCAGGACGAAGCGCGGCACAGTAAAGGCTGTCAACGGCGTCTCCTACAGCGTTGAGCCCGGCCGTACCCTTGGCGTCGTTGGCGAGTCCGGCTCCGGCAAGAGCGTCTCCGCCATGAGCATCCTCCAGCTGCTGGACGGCAACGGCTATATCGATTCCGGCGAGATCCACTTCGACGGCAAGGACCTGTCCAAGCTGACCCGCACCGATATGTACAAGATCCGCGGCAACGACATCTCCGTGATCTTCCAGGAACCCATGACCTCCCTGAACCCTGTTTTCACCATCGAAAAGCAGGTAGCCGAGCCCTTCATCATCCACCAGGGCATGAGCAAAAAGGAAGCCCGGGCCAAGGTCATCGAGATGCTTTCCGACGTGAAGATCCCCAACCCCGAAACCGTAGCCAAGCAGTATCCCCACCAGCTGTCCGGCGGTATGCGTCAGCGCGTGATGATCGCCATGGCCCTGGCCTGCCAGCCCAAGCTGCTCATCGCTGACGAGCCCACCACCGCCCTGGACGTGACCATCCAGGCGCAGATCCTCAAGCTGATGAACGAACTGAAGAAGGAGCATGGCACCTCCATTCTGTTCATCACCCACGACTTGGGCGTCATCTGCCAGATGGCCGACGACGTGGCCGTGATGTACTGCGGTCAGGTGGTGGAATACGCCCCCGCCCGCACCATCTTCACCAAGTCCGAATTCTCCCATCCTTACACCGAGGGCCTGATGGTTTCCATCCCCCGCCTGGACACCCCCACCGACGAGCGCCTGGACGCGATCCCCGGTGCGGTGCCCCATCCGCTGGACCTGCCCAAGGGCTGTAAGTTCGCCCCCCGCTGCAAGTATTGCACCCAGAAGTGCCTGGAAGAAGAGCCCGCGCTTGTCGAGGTAGCCCCCGGCCAGCAGGTACGTTGCTTCTATGCCAGAAAGGAGGAGCGTCATGCAAACCTCAACAAATAAGAAGCCCCTTCTGCGCATCAGCAACCTGAAGCAGTACTTCCCCATCAAGGGCCGTAACCTCTTCGTGAAGGCCAACGACGGCATCACCCTGGACATCTACGAGGGTGAGACCCTGGGCCTGGTGGGCGAATCCGGCTGCGGCAAGTCCACCCTGGGCCGTACGCTCCTGCAGCTTTACCGCCAGACGGACGGCCGCACCATGTACTATGGCCGCACCCTGGACGACGTGGCCCCCAAATATGTGGGTAAGACCTATGCCAACCTGGCCAAGGACATCCGCCAGCTGCACACCCTGGAGCACAAGCGCGACACCCTGCAGGCCGAGGCCGAGGCCCTGGCTGACGGCCCCGCCAAGTATGCCAAGATGGACGAAGCCGAGCACGCCCGCAAGGCTGCCAACGACGCCTTCCTGGACATCGCCAACCTGATCGGCGGCTTCATCAAGGTGGAGAATATCGCCCCCGTTTCCGAGGCCTATTCCAACGCCTACAAGGCCTCCCTGGCCAAGAGCAAGCTCACCGGCAAGCTGGCTGAGCTGCAGCTGAACCTGGACGACGCCAAGTTTGCCCTGGAGCAGTGCAAGGAAGGCAAAACCACCGCCAAGGCGGAGCGCATCGTTGCCAAGGCCCAGAAGGCCATGGACGAGCTGAACCAGAAGATCGCCGAGGCCGATAAGGAATTGACCAAGGCCCATGCCGTTATCGACGAGATGCGCAAGCCCTATGCCGATGACGAGGAATTCCAGAAGCTGGACGCCTACCTGGACGACGGCGTTGACCTGGCCCGCCTCACCTATGAGGAGATCCGCCACCTCCGCGCCGATCTGCAGATGATCTTCCAGGATCCCTATTCCTCCCTGAACCCCCGCATGACGGTGGGCCAGATCATCTCCGAGGGCATGAAGGCCCACAACATGTTCAAGAAGAGCGATGACCGCCTGCAGCAGGCTGTTATCAAGGTCATGGAAGACGCGGGCCTGCAGGCCTACTTCATCCACCGCTATCCCCACCAGTTCTCCGGCGGCCAGCGCCAGCGTATCGGCATCGCCCGTTCCCTGGCTGTGAACCCCAAGTTCGTGGTGTGCGACGAGGCCGTTTCCGCCCTTGACGTGTCCATCCAGAGCCAGATCATCAACCTGCTCAAGGACCTGAAGGAGCAGCAGAACCTGACCTACCTGTTCATCACCCACGACCTTTCCGTGGTGAAGTACATCTCTGACCGCATCGGCGTTATGTACCTGGGCAACATGGTGGAACTGGCCTCCTCCAAGGATCTGTTCGGCAAGCCCCTGCATCCCTATACCGAGGCCCTGATGAACGCTATCCCCACCACCGACGTGGATACCGACCGTGAGATCCAGGTGCTGGAGGGCGACATCCCCAGCCCCGTGAATCCCCCCAAGGGCTGCAAGTTCCACACCCGCTGCAAATACGCAACGGAGATCTGCAAGCACATGGTGCCCCAGTGGGAAGAAGTCGAGCCCGAGCACTTTGTTGCCTGCCACCACTACCTGGGCAAGGAAGAGGAGAAGTAATCCATGCTGTTTCAAGGCCGCTACGAAAAGCAACTCAAGCGCATCAAGGAGCAGAACAACAGCTCCAAGCGCGTATACGATACCGAAGACATCCAGAATGTACTTGAGAAGGGCGACGTCCCTGCGATGATCATTTCTGCCCTGCTGGTGATCGTGCCCATCGCGCTGCTTTTCCTGGTAGCCATCAGCTTCATTGGGTTCCACTTCATCGTCCGATAAGCAAAAGCAAACGGCCCTGCGTCCATCAAGGATGCAGGGCCGTTTTTCATGCTTATTGGATCTCCACGATCACGCATTGCTGTTCATCGTTGTAATACGTCTGCATAGAGCCTTCCAGTGCGTACTCACCCAGCTTGTTATACTGGATGGCCCAGCGATACACGCCCTCCCGCAGGGAGCGATAATCCGCCGCCCGCTCAAACCGCAGGCAGAACCGGCTTCCATGCCCGGCCATGTTGCGGAAGTTGTTCATGATATGCTTCTGCAGGTCATCCTCCGCGGAGACGTAGCGCCAGTTGTATTTGTGCCAGTTGACCGAAAAATCCTCGCAGGGCGGCAGGCCCTTTGTTTCCAGGATGTAGCTGCGTTCCATCCATTCGTCCGTCAGGTTGAAAAAGAAATACGTGGTCACAGCGCTTTGGTCATCGTTGGTCACATCCAGCCAGGTGTAGGCGCCGTCCACCTTCACCAGGTTCCAGGCGTGGGCCCCTCCGGTGGCTTTGATCTTCCCCTGCGCCACACCGCTTTCCAGCCCCGTAAGCCTCAGAAGCAGCACCATGGCCTTGGCATAGCCGTCGCACACCGCACGGCCCTCCACCAGCGCGCCGTATGCGTTGTGAGCGTTGGGACCCTCCGCGTCGTAGACCGTTTTCTGGCATAGGAGATCATGCAGGATCCACTCCCGCTGCAGTTCGTCCCCCAACGCCTTTTCCGCCATGTGCCCCGCCGCCTGAACGGTATCCCGCTGGGCGGAAACGGGCATGGTGTAGCTCAATTCAATATAGATGGCCTCCTGGGGCTTGTTCTGGTAATACCCCACACGGTACGCGCCGCTGAGCGCGCACAGCTCCGGGCAGTCCATCAGCAGGGCGTCCATGGCCGCGCAGGCATCGTCATAGGCAGGGTGTTCCTCCAATTCCACCCGGAATTCACCCTGCATGGCGGCGGTATAGGCCCTGTCAAAAATGGATTGCTGGGGCTGCGTCAGCCGGGGGTAATAGACCATCAGCGCCGGGTCATAGGGCGTATCGGGCACAGCATGAGCACAAAGGGGCAGCAGCAGCAAAACCAGCAGGCAAAGCCATCTTCTCATATTTGTGCTCCCCTTTCACATTCATCGTATAGCCAGTATAATTTCCCACTCCTTCTTTGTCAATGCACAGCTTGCGCAAGTCGGATGCTTATGGTATCATCGTTTTGTACAGTACCATTGCAAAAGGAGTGACCCCTGTGCAGAACAAACCGGACCTGGGCCGGGAACCTGTTGGCCGCCTGCTGCGGAAGCTGGCCATCCCCACGATCACCGCCCAGCTGGTCAATATGCTTTATAACCTGGTGGACAGGATCTTCATCGGCCATATTGAAGGCATCGGCACCGCCGCCCTCACGGGTGTTGGTGTTTGCCTGCCCATTATCATGATGCTCTCCGCCTTTGCTGCCCTGGCGGCCACCGGCGGCGCGCCCCGGGCCTCCATCGAAATGGGCCGCGGCAATCCGGAAAAAGCAGAGCGCATCATGGGCGCCTGTGCCGCGCTGCTGGCCGTTATATCGGTTGTGCTCACCCTGGTTCTGACCATCTGGCACCGGCCGCTTTTGCTGGCCTTTGGCGCCAATGAGGAAACCATCACCTATGCTGCCCGGTACATGGGCATCTATGCCCTGGGCACCATTTTCGTGCAGTTCGCCCTGGGCCTGAACGCCTATATCACCGCCCAGGGCTTTTCCAGGATCAGCATGATGACGGTGCTTATCGGCGCTGTGCTGAACACCATTCTGGATCCCATTTTCATTTTTGTGTTCCATATGGATGTACAGGGTGCGGCCCTGGCCACCATCATTTCCCAGGCCGTCAGCGCCCTGTGGGTGGTGAAATTTCTCACCGGCAGCAAAACCAACCTGCGCCTGCGCCTGCCCCACCTGAAGCTGGATTGGAAGCTGCTGGGCCCCTGCGTGGCTCTTGGGCTTTCTCCCTTCATTATGCAGATCACCGAGAGCCTTATCGCCGTATGCTTTAATTCCTCGCTGCTGAAGTACGGCGGCACCCTGGCAGTGGGCACCATGACCATCCTCACCAGCCTGATGCAGTTCTCCATGCTGCCCCTTTCCGGCTTGGCTCAGGGCGCCCAGCCTATCATCAGCTACAACTTCGGCGCGGGCAATACCCAGCGTGTCCGCCAGAGCTTCAAGCTTCTGTTGCTCTGCTGCGTGACCTACGCTATGTCCTTCTGGGCGCTGGTGATGCTCTTCCCCCAGGTTTTTGTTGGGCTTTTCACCCCCGACCAGGCCCTGACCGCCTATGCCATCCCCTGCGTACGCATCTACATGCTTGCCACCGGCATTTTCGGCATCCAGATGGCCTGCCAGCAGACCTTCGTGGCCATTGGCAACGCCAAGTGCAGCCTGTTCATCGCCTGCTTGCGTAAGCTCATCCTGCTCATCCCGCTGATCTACATCATGCCCGCCATTCTCCCCATCGATAAGGTTCACGCCGTGTTCTGGGCGGAGCCGGTGGCGGATACGCTTTCCGTTGCGGTAGCAGCCTGCCTGTTCTTCCCCGTGTTCCGGAAAACGCTGCGCCAGATCGAACAGCCATAACAGCAAGCGCCGCTGACCATGCCTGTCAGCGGCGCGTTGTTTTACCCATTCCCCGGCCAGAAGTCGCTCTGGCGCATCATGCCGCCCGTGTCCAGGTCGGGGAACCATACATGGTACCACTCCTCGCCCAGAATGCCGATGATCGTCAGGCTCTCGTCTGGGTAAACTATCCAATCGCCTGTTTTGCTTCGCTTGCCGGCGTGGAAGCCCTCCTCCTTCCATACAGGAAAAGAGGTCGCTTCCATGACAAAACTCATCTGCGGAAAGGCAACCTTTACCTCCCAGCCATCTTTCCCAAAGGCCAGATACTGGGTCATCATCCAGCCGTTGATCCCCTGAATGCGCACCCTTGTCCAGGTTTTGCCCTTCTCCAGCACCTCCACAGGCGTGCCGTTGTAATACTTGCCAAGGGATCGGGAATCTCGGTCAGCCTTTTCCCGCAGGTGCAGGCGGTCGGCAGGATTGGGGTTGTTCACCACCGCCCAGCGGCTGGGGTCAAGCTGCTCCAGGGCTTCTTCCAGGCTGGTGGGAATTGCCGTCCAATCGGTGTTCAGGCTGCTCCATGGGTGGTCGCCTACATAGCGAATATCGTTATAGTCGCTCAAAAACTCACTCACCCAGTTTCGCCCTATATATACATGCCCTGCATCCTGGCGCGGCATGGCAAAGCTAACGTACCAGCCGCCATCAGCGCAAGCATTGATATACGCCAGGGTATCCTGGGGCAGACTGAGGCAGGTTGATTGATTTTCGCAGCCGTATTTTGTCCCCTCCGGCAAGGGGCTGGAGATATGCACCACCGGATTGCCGTTGAAACATGCACAGGCAACCATGCGCAATATGCCGTCCTGATCCCGCACCAGCAGTTCCAGGCCATCATAGAGGGCAGCACCATCCAGAAAGGTATAACCGGGCACAATTTCCTCCGCACAGCGGCGCAGCACCTCATCGCTGAGCCAACTGGTGCGGAGGGGAAACGAATCCGGCACCGGCGCTATAGCATCGTTATAGTTGGCCAGCAACAGGCCTTCCTCCATCCACCTGGCGGGAATAGCAGCACATTGCTCCCTGCGTTCCAGGAGGTTGCCGTTTTCATCATTTTGCTCCTCAATCTCCCGCAGCGTGCCGTTTTCCCAAAGGGTGTAAAGCTCAAAGATCGTTTGCTCACCGTATATATCCGTGCATTGCACCTGTCCCCATGTACCGTTTTCTTTGAAGCAGCTGTATTGTAACTTCCCCGGGCGCACGCCCCCATAAGGTATACCCCAGAACAGCGCATTGTCGGCATCCATCAGAATGCTTATCTCTTTCCCTGCCGGCAATGCGTTGGGATTATCAATGGTCAGCGCCCATGCGTCATTTTCCTTTTCAGCCACACAAAGGATGCGTGCATCATCCCGCGCCAGAACGGCGGCTGCGGTATTTCCCCATTGGTCGCAGGAATGCACGGAATAACCCGGGTGAACCTCCAGCATGACCCGAAGGGCGGCTTCCTCAGCCGTCTGCTCTGCACGGGCCATGCCACAAAAACACAGCAGGAGCAGCAGGAGTAATAAGCGTTTCATTCTTTCCTCCTCCGTTTACCCATTCCCCGGCCAGAAGTCGCTTTGGCGCATCATGCCTCCCTCGTCCAGGTCGGGGAACCACACGTGATACCACTCCTCGCCCAGAATGCCGATAATGCAGACGTGCTCGCTCTTTTCCACCGTCCAGTCGCCATCCGCGGTCAGCTTCCTGCCGCGGATCACGTTGTCCTCCGTCCATACGGGAAAAACTGATTCCTCTTCCAGCAGGAACATACACGGGAGAGCATGCTTCACCTGCCATGCATCCTTGCCAAAGGCCAGATACTGGGTCATCATCCAGCCGTCGATCCCCTGAATGCGCACCCTTGTCCAGGTTTTGCCCTTCTCCAGCACCTCCACAGGCGTGCCGTTGTAATATTTCGCAAAAGACCGGGACTCCCGATCTGCCTTCTCCCACAGGTGCAGGCGGTCGGCGGGATTGGGGTTGTTCACCACCGCCCAGCGGCTGGGGTCGAGCTGTTCCAGGGCTTCCTCCATGGTGGCGGGCAGGGTGCTCCAATCGGCGGTTGTGATGTCACTCCAGGGGTTATCGCCCACATAAAACGGTCCCATAGAGAAGAATGGAAACTCTGAGATCCAGTTGCGGCCAAGGTGCAGAAAATCTCCCAAATAACCATCCGGCCAGGTTTCGCTGATGCGCCACACACCGTCCATGCAGGGTTCCACCAACGCAGCGGCTCGGCCAGGGATGTACACACAATCCCCGAAGTTATCAACGGCATAGCGCGCGTCCTCCGGCAGGGGCGAGGAGATATTGGTGACATTTTCACCATTGATGCAGGCGCTGGTAATCAATCGCAGCACGCCTTCCTTGTCCCTCATGATCAGTTCCAGGCCATCTTCGGTAGCTCCGCCGTCCACATAGGTATACTCCGGAACAATCTCCCGGGCAGAGCGAATCAGGTCCGCTTCCTCCAGCCAGCTATATCCGTTATGGAACAAATCCGGCACCGGCACAAGTGAATTATCGTAATGCTCCAGCACAAGGTATTCTTCCATCCAATTGGCGGAAACGGCCGCGCTTTCCCAGCGCTCCAGTAAGTTTTCATTCTCGTCACGATGCTCTTCAATTTTCCGTAACGCGCCATTCTCCCAGTGATAGGTATATTCCGAATAACCCTGTTCGCTGCCATCCGAATACCAGGTGCAGTTCACCTGCCCCCACACGCCGTCCTCCCGGAAGCAGCTATAATGCCACGCCTTTGTGAAGTTGACCTCCTCCACGATCATGCTCCAGAACAGCGCATCGTCCGTGTCCAGCAGCAGGCTGACCTCCGCCCCCCTGGGCAGGGCTTTTTCGTTATCGATGGTCAGCACCCAGGCGCCGTCAACCTTCTCCGCCACGCACAGCACGCGCTCCTCCCCCTGCCCCAGCACAGCGGCAGCGGTATAGCCGCATTGGTCGGCATTCAGCAGGGTATAGCCGGGGTGTTTCGCCTGCATCAACTGAAGAGCAGAGGCATCCACTTCTTCGGCACAGGCCAGGCCGTACAGGCACAGAAAAACCATCAGGCTGATCAACAGGCGCTTCATAGTATATCCTCCCTTGGTATCTTCTGCCTATTCAACGCAGCGGGATATTGTTTTCTTGCAACAAAAAAGGACGCATTCGCGTCCTTTTTTGTTGGTTATCAGTTGTTGGGCTTGGCGTTGTCGGAATACAGCTTCTGGAGGGTCTGGTTGCCGGCCACGCCATCGGCACCGATGCCGTTCTTCTTCTGGAAGGCCTTCACGGCGGCGGTGGTAGCGGAATCGTACTTGCCGGTGACTTCCGCCAGATAGCCCAGTTCCACCAGGCATTCCTGCATCTCAATCACCGAGCTGCCCCGGTCGCCTTCACGCAGGGTGTTGAACTCGGTGGTAGCGGAGGTGGCCGCCTTGGCAGAGGAGGAATACAGCTTCTGCTGGGTCTTGTTGCCGGCCACGCCGTCCACGGGGGTCAGCTTATTCTGAATCTGGAAGGCACGCACAGCGTCCCGGGTGGTATCGCCGTAATCGCCGTCGATCTTGCCGTCATAGTAGCCCAGCTCGTAGAGGGTGTGCTGCAGGTTCCGCACAGCGGAGCCGGTGTCGCCCTCCCGCAGGGTAGCGTAGCTGATGGAGGTTCCGGTGCCATAGAGCACACGCTGGGTGGCGGGTCCGGCCTTGCCGTCCACCGTCAGGTCGTTGGCACGCTGGAAGGCCATCACCGCGGCAATGGTGCCGGAGCCGTAGCTGCCGTCAACAGAGCCGGAATAGTAGCCCAGGTTCTTCAGGGCCTTCTGCAGCTTGCGCACAGCGTCGCCCTGGGAGCCTTCCTCCAGCACCACATAGCCGGTGGAGGAAATATTGCTGGTGTCCTTGTCGTCCTTGACTTCGCTCTCCTTCACCAGGTCTTCCTCGAAGAGCTTGTTCATAGTAGCTCTGCCGGCCTTGCCGTCGGCAGTGAGGCCGTTGTTGCGCTGGAAGGCAATCACAGCCAGCTTGGTAGCATTACCGAAATCGCCATCAACGGAGCCGGTGAGATAGCCCAGCTCCTTCAGGCGCCTCTGCAGTGCGCGGACGCCGTCGCCATTCATGCCTTCCTCCAGGGTGTCGCCTACATAAGAGGCCACGGAGGATGCCTTGCGGGCGCTGGAGGAATACAGCTTGGTCAGGGTATCGGGGCCAGCCACGCCGTCGGCCCACAGGCCGGAGCGCTCCTGGAAGGCTTTCACGGCCGCCTGCGTCGCGCCGCCGAAATCGCCGTCAGCGCTGCCGGCCAGGTAGCCCAGGGAGATCAGCCGCTGCTGCAGCTGACGCACCTTGGCGCCGGAGGAGCCAACCTCCAGGTACACGTCATCCACCTTGGGGGTGTTGGTGGGCCGGGGGGTATTCGTCGCGGTGGGCTTCTTGGTCACAGAAGTAATGGCATTGCCGGTATTGGCCTTGGCGGTATTGCTGTTCAGCTTGGCCAGGGTCTGCTTGCCCACCTTGCCGTCAGCATCCAGGCCGTTGGTCTTCTGGAAGGCCTTCACAGCCGCCTCGGTAGCGGCGCCGAAGTCGCCGTCCACAGAGCCGCCCAGATAACCCAGCTCCTTCAGGCGCTGCTGCACCTCGCGGACTTCCTTGCCCGTGGCACCCAGCTTCAGGCTGGCGGCAGTGGGAGCAGGAGTATCGGTAGGCTTCTGGGTCACCACCACAATGGTGTTGCCGCCGGGATTGGCGGTCACAACAGGCACGGTGGTGGAAGGCGCAGTGGTAGAGCCCCAGTCATCCCAGTTGATGGTGGGCTGGCTGGGCACCTGGGTGGGCACCTTGGTAGGCACCTGCGTGGGCACCTGCGTAGGCACCTTGGTAGGGATGGGATCAAAAGGCAGGTTATTGCTGCCGGTGGTCATGTTTTCGGTGCCGGCGGTAATCTCTTCCGGCGCAATGTAGCAGCCGGACAGACACAGACACAGCGCCAGCACAGCCACCAGTGCCAGAACCTTGCCAATGCTCTTTCCCTTGAAATCAAACTTCATATCATCAAACCTCCCATGGGTGAAACTACACAGGGTACTTATCTATTGTACATTGAAACCACCCCATATGGCAAGCGCTAAATTGCACCTTTTGTGACAAGCTGTGTCGCCGCAGGGCTGTTACATCTATTACAACGTAATTTCCCGCGCCTTTCTTCCCATGAAAAGCAGGAAATTCACAATCTCTAATCGAAACCATACAAGGACTGTCCGCGCGGGCGGACAAAAATTATCCGAGGTGAAAAAAATGTCTGAATGCACGCACGATTGTTCTACCTGCCAGAACAAGTGCTCCTCCGCTAAGCCCGAGAGCCTGCTGGCTCCTCAAAACCCGGGCAGCAATGTGAAAAAGGTCATCGGCATCGTCTCCGGCAAGGGCGGCGTGGGCAAGAGCCTGGTCACCGGCCTCATGGCTACGCTGACGGCCCGCAACAACCACTCCGTGGCCATCCTGGACGCGGACATCACCGGCCCCTCCATCCCCAAGATGTTTGGCGTGAAGGAAAAGGCCATGGGCTGCGACCAGGGCATCATCCCCGCCGAAACCAAGACGGGCATCCGCCTGATGAGCGTGAACCTGCTCCTGGAAAACGACACCGATCCCGTTATCTGGCGCGGCAGCCTGATCGCCGGCACGGTGAAGCAGTTCTGGACCGACGTGATCTGGGGCGATGTGGACTTTATGTTTGTCGACATGCCTCCGGGAACCGGCGATGTGCCGCTGACGGTTTTCCAGTCCCTGCCGGTGGACGGTATCATCATCGTCGCCAGCCCCCAGGAGCTGGTGGGCATGATCGTGGAGAAGGCCGTGAACATGGCCAAGATGATGAACATCCCCGTGCTGGGCATTGTGGAGAACATGTCCTACATCAAATGCCCCGATTGCGACAAGAAGATCTACCCCTTCGGCGAAGGCAAGACCATCGAGGTGGCCCAGGCCCATTCCATTCCCCTGCTGGCCCAGCTGCCCATCGATCCCACCCTGGCCAAGGCCTGCGACTCCGGCCTCATTGAATTGTTCAACGAGGATTGGCTGAACGGCGCCGTCACCGTGGTAGAGAATTGCCCCACCCTCAAGCACGAATAAGTTTTATCGTTTCCTGCGCGCCCCGTTTCCGGATGGGGCGTGTTTTTCATTCGCCCGTTGCGGCAAATGTCTTTTTCGTGGTACAATGTCATGGAATGACCGATACGGAGGATGAACCATGAAGACCTCGACCCTGATCCGAAGGTTTTTGCCCTATTTCAAGAAATACAAAGGCACGGTGGCCTTCGACCTTTTATGTGCCTCGCTGACCACCGTTTGCGAGCTGGTGCTGCCGCTGATCGTATCCGAGATCACCGACCGCGCCACGGTGGATCCCGCTTCGCTGACGGTGCAGTTTGTGCTGAAGGCAGGCGGGCTGTACATCCTGCTGCGCATCATCGACGCGGCGGCCAATTATTTCATGCAGTCCGTGGGACACATCATGGGTTCCAAAATGGAAACCGATATGCGCAACGACCTGTTCCACCACCTGCAGCAGCTGTCCTTCAGCTATTACAGCGAGACCAAGGTGGGGCAGATTATGGCCCGCATCACCTCCGACCTGTTCCAGGTGACGGAATTCGCCCACCATTGCCCGGAGGAATTCTTCATCGCCGGCATCAAGATTGTGGTGAGCTTCACGGTGCTGTGCGGCATGAACGTCCCCCTGACGCTGATGGTCTTCGCCGTGCTGCCCTTTATGTTGGTGGCTTCCTTCCACTTCAACCGCAAGATGCGCCGGGTGTTCAAGGAGCGAAACAAACAGGTAGGCGAAATCAACGCCCAGGTGGAGGACAGCCTGCTGGGCATCCGTGTGGTGAAGTCCTTTGCCAACGAGGCCATCGAGGAGGAAAAGTTCCGCGAGGGCAACCGCCGCTTCCTGGAGCTGAAGTCAGATTCCTACAAGACCATGGCCCAGTTCGGCACCTCCAACCGCATTTTCGACGGCCTGATGTACATCATCATCGTCATGGCGGGCGCCATCCTCATGGGCAAGGGCAAGCTCTCCATCGCGGATTTTACCGCCTATCTGCTCTATGCCACGGTACTGCTGGGTTCCATCCGCCGCATTGTGGAGTTTACCGAGCAGTTCCAGCAGGGCATGACAGGCATTGAACGCTTCTTTGAGGTGCTGGACGCCCCGGAGGACATCCAGGACGCCCCCGATGCCAAAGAGCTTGGCATGGTGAAGGGCGCGGTGACCTTCGATAACGTAAGCTTCCACTATGCGGACGACGATGCCGAGGTGTTGCACCGCCTGAACCTGACCGTAAAGCCCGGCGAAAGCATCGCCCTGGTGGGCCCCTCCGGCGCGGGCAAGACCACCCTGTGCAACCTGATCCCCCGCTTCTACGACGTCACCGGCGGCCGCATCCTCATCGACGGACAGGACGTGAAGCAGGTCACCCAGCGCAGCCTGCGCCAGGCCATCGGCATGGTGCAGCAGGAGGTGTACCTCTTCTCCGGCACGGTGTTTGAGAACATCGTTTACGGCAAGCCCGGCGCCACCCTTCAGGAGGTCCAGGAGGCTGCCAGGCTGGCCGGCGCCCACGAGTTTATCATGGCGCTGCCCAACGGCTATGACACCTATGTGGGTGAACGGGGCGTGCGCCTTTCCGGCGGCCAGAAGCAGCGCATTTCCATCGCCCGTGTGTTCCTGAAGAACCCGCCCATCCTCATCCTGGACGAAGCCACCTCCGCCCTGGACAACGAGAGCGAGCACCTGGTTCAGCAATCCCTGGAGAAGCTGGCCCACGGCCGCACGGTGTTCACCATCGCCCACCGCCTGACCACCATCAAGGGCGCTGATACCATCTGGGTGCTGACGGAGAACGGCGTGGAGGAAATGGGCAGCCATAACGAGCTGATGAAAAAGGGCGGCCTGTACGCCCATCTATATGCTATGTATACGGAGGTTGAACGCGTATGATGATCCGCAAGGCGCTGGCGGCTGACTTTGCCGCCGCCTGCGAGCTTTACAAGACCGTTTGTGACGATATGCAATCCCGGGGCATCGACCAGTGGCGCTGGGAGGAGTATCCCAACGCGGATTTCGTTCGGGAGGATATCGAAAAAGGCCAGCTCTACGTGCTGCCGGGCGAAAACGGCCTGGAAGCAGTATTGTGCATCAACACCCAGCAGGACAAGGAATATGATGAGAAGAACTGGCTCTTTGGCGTAAAGCCCGGCAGCTTCCACCGCCTGGGCATTCATCCCGCCGCCCAGGGCAAGGGCCTGGGCAAGGCCATTTTAGCCGATGTGGAGGAAGTCCTCCGCACCCAGGGCTGCGACTGCCTGCGCATTGATACCTATTCTCCCAATCTCAATGCCCAGAAGCTCTACGAACGCTATGGCATGCGCAAGGTGGGCGAGGTAACTTTCTTCCACCGGGAGCTGCCCTTCATCTGCTACGAGAAACCCATCACCGAAGCCTGCCCCCTGCTGCCCCTGACCATGCACCCCGCCTTCCGCGGCGGCTCCCTGACCCCCTGGGGCGGCGAGAAGCTGCGCACCGTGTACGACAAGCCCATTAAGGACGTACCCACCGGCGAAAGCCTGGAGGTCAGCTGCATCCCCGGCCTGGAATCCACCGACGACGCAGGCGTGAAGCTCACTGAGCTGATCACGCAGTACGGCGCGAGGTTCGCCGGTAAGTATGCCCAGGGCACCTTCCCCCTGCTTTTGAAGCTCATCGACGCCAGCGAGTCCCTTTCCGTTCAGGTGCATCCTGACGACAGCTATGCCGGCGCCAACGAAAACGGCAAGCTGGGCAAGACCGAGGCCTGGCTGATCCTGGACGCTCCCGAAGGCAGCCAGCTGGTGTACGGCATCAAGCCCGGCACCGACCTGAACACCCTGCGCACCGCCTGCGAGGCCGGTGCTGCCGTGGAGCCGCTGCTCCGCCGCGTGAACGTAAAGCCCGGCGACGTGTGCTTTATTCCCGCCGGCTGCGTGCATGCCATCGGCGCGGGAATCATGCTCTACGAGATCCAGCAGTCCTCCGACGTGACCTACCGCTTCTACGACTGGGATCGTGTGGACAAAAACGGCAACCGCCGCGAGCTGCACCTGCAGAAGGCCCTGGACGTGACGGATCTTTCCTTCTCCCTGGATCCCATTCCCGCGCCGGACGCCCCCATCGCCCGTGTGCTGGACGAAGAGTACTTCACCCTTGACCTGATGAAGGTCGCAGGCGAGTGCCAGCTGCCTGCCATTGCCGATTTCGGCCTGCTGACCTCCTTGGAGGGCGACGTGGTGCTGTGCTGGCAGGGGGCGGAAAAGCCCCTCAAAAAGGGCGAGAGCCTGTACATTCCCGCATCCGCGCCGGAGCTGGCGCTGAAGGGCACCGGCCGCGCCGCCCTGAGCATGGCGCGGTAACCAGAGGCTCTGCCTCTGGACTCCGGTCAGGGCGCTGCCCTGACAACCCGCCCAAGGGGCTTTACCCCTTGGGAATCCCCACGAAGGGTCTTCGACCCTTTCGAAACCCATTCGAGGGGCGCTGCTGGACGATCTCCGGGCAGGGGTCACGGCGCGAATACGGTCGCGCCGCGATGCGGGGGAAGCGACAAAGCCTCCCTTGTGTACAGGGAGGTGTACCAGCCGCTTGCGGCTGACGGAGGGATTGGGCGCCACTTGCTCCCCTCCGTTTGCAAATGTGCATAACTGCAACTTTCAATCCCTCAGCCCCTTCGGGGCAGCTCCCTTTACACAAGGGAGCCTTTAAGTAACCTTGTACCTGTATGGTGGGGCGTACCCATGTATGATGTAAGGAGGCGAAATCCATGCGTTTGTTGCTTCTTTGCGGCGCTCAGGCCGTGGGAAAGATGACTGTGGGACAGGAACTGGCGAAGATCACGCCAATGAAATTGTTCCACAATCATATGAGCATTGAGCCGGTGATTCAGCTCTTCGGCAGCTACAACGGCGCAGCGGTAAACAGACTGCGCCAGGCAATCTTTGAGGAGTTCGCCAAAACGGACAACTACGGCATGATTTTCACCTATGTCTGGGCCTTCAGCGAGCAGGCGGATTGGGATTATGTGGCCTGGCTGCGCAAAACCTTTGAAGAGGCCGGCGGCACGGTGGACATTGTGGAATTGATCGCGCCCCAGGAGATCCGCCTGGAGCGCAACCGCACCGAGAACCGCCTGAGGGAGAAGCCCTCCAAGCGGAACTGCGAGCACTCCGAGGGGCTGATCTACCGTCTGGAGGAGGAATACCGCTGCGTATCCGAGCCCGGCGAGATACCCTATGAAAACTACCTGCGGCTGGACAACAGCCGGCTCACGCCGGCGGAAGCGGCGGAAATCATCGCGTCGCATTTCGGATATGAAAGGAAATAAAAAAACGGCTGGTGCTGGCGGGATGAGTGTTAAGGAACAATTGATCCAGCAACAAACAAACGAGCATCCGTGTTCGGATACTCGTTTGTTTATGTAGTCCTCAAACGCAATGCACCGGAATGGTGCGTATAATTGCGCCCTCCCAAATCGATGGGAAAGAGGGATTTCGTCTGCTCTGCAAATTGGAACTGAATCAACTACTGCGTTTGAAATCTATATCA
>JAFVVG010000041.1 GCA_017502305.1 Clostridia bacterium
CCCTTACTTTGTCAATGCCGGTATGATCAAGACCGGTGACCAGATCACCAAGATGGGTGAGTTCTATGCCAAGGCTTACTTTGACAAGCTGGGCAAGAAGCAGGCCGTGCTGTACGGTCCTGCCTATAAGGGCATCTCCCTGTCTATTTCTGCTGCTGTTGCGCTGAGCAAGAACGGTCTGAATGTGCCGTTCTTCTTCAACCGCAAGGAAGTGAAGGATCACGGCGAGGGCGGCGTGTTTGTGGGTTATGTGCCCAAGGCTGGTGAGGAAGTGGTCATCGTGGAAGACGTGATCACCGCCGGCACCGCCATCCGCGAGAGCATGGCCATCCTGGGCAATCTGGAAGGCGTGAAGGTGGCCGCCACCTTCATCATGGTGGACCGCAAGGAAAAGGGCAAGACCGAAAAGTCCGCCATGGCCGAGGTGCAGGACGAGTTCGGCTTCCCTGTCTACTCCGTGGTGGACGTGTACGACATCATCGAGTATCTGGAAGCTGACGAGAAGAACGCCGAGAACGTGCAGCGCATCAAGAACTACCTGGCTGTGAACGGTGCGAAAGCCTAAGTGACCACCAAAGGAGCTGAGCATACCATGCGTCATCTCATTGATATTACCGATTTCTCCGTCCAGGAGATCGAGGCCATTCTGGATCTGGGCGACAAGATGATCGCCGATCCCGCCGCCTATGGCGATTGCCTGAAGGGTAAGATCCTGGCCACCCTGTTCTTCGAGCCCTCCACCCGCACCCGGCTGTCCTTCGAGTCCGCCATGCTGAGCCTGGGCGGCTCTGTGCTGGGCTTCTCCTCGGCTGACAGCTCCTCCGCCGCCAAGGGTGAGAGCCTCACCGATACCATCCGCACCGTGGGCTGCTATGCCGACATCATCGCCATGCGCCACCCCAAGGAGGGCGCCCCCATGGCCGGCAGCTTCAAATCCACCGTGCCGATTATCAACGCCGGCGACGGCGGCCACAACCACCCCACGCAAACCCTCACCGACCTGATGACCATCCGCCGGGAAAAAGGCCGTCTCAACAACATGGTGGTGGGCCTGTGCGGCGATCTGAAGTTCGGCCGCACGGTGCACAGCCTCATCGGCGCCATGAGCCGCTACGAGGGCATCGAGTTTGTGCTGATCTCCCCGCCGGAGCTGAAGGTGCCCGCTTACATCACCCAGGGGCTGAAAGACCGGGGCATTCCCTTCACCGAGGTGGAAACCATGGAGGAGGCCATGCCCAGGCTGGACGTGCTCTACATGACCCGCGTGCAGCGCGAGCGCTTCTTCAATGAGGCCGATTATATCCGCCTGAAGGACACCTACATCCTGGATCCGGATAAGCTGCGCACCGCCAAGGAGAGCCTCAGCATCATGCATCCCCTGCCCCGCGTCAACGAGATCTCCGTCAAGGTGGACGATGACCCCCGCGCCGTGTACTTCAAGCAGGTACGCAACGGCCGCTTCGTCCGCATGGCCCTGATCAAGACCCTTCTGGAGGCATAAGATGAATATTGATTCTATCAAGCGCGGCATCGTGCTGGATCACATCAAGGCCGGCCGCAGCATGGATATTTACAAGTCCCTGCACTTGGATGAACTGGAGTGCTCCGTGGCCATCATCAAGAACGTGAAAAGCAACGCCATGGGCCGTAAAGACATCATCAAGATCGATGATGACATCACCATCGACCTGGACGTGCTGGGCTACATCGATCCCGGCATCACCGTCAATATCATCGAAGACGGCGTCATCGTGGAGAAGAAGCACCTGGCCCTGCCCCAGCGCCTGGTGAACGTGATCCGCTGCAAGAACCCCCGGTGCATCACCTCGGTGGAGCCGGAGCTGGATCAGATCTTCCGCCTGACGGACGAAATCCGCCAGATCTACCGTTGCGTCTACTGCGACTCCGAAAAAAAGAAAAAGTAAAAAGTCAAGGCCGCCGGCTTGCCCGGCGGCCTCGGTTTTTGCCGCAAGTACAGGAAAAGTGCATCGTTCCCGTTGCATTCCCGCATTCTTCTATGGTATGATATTTGAATCAACCGTCCAAAGGAGGTATCCATTGTGTCCGAACAGGTAAGGCAGATCGCCATGCGTATTACTGACCTGCGTGAAATCTCGGACTACACCGTCGCCCAGATGGCAGAAATGTGCGGCGTGTCCGAAGACGAATATGCCCGCTATGAAAGCGGCGAAACGGATATCCCCATCAGCTTCCTGCTGAAGCTGAGCGATATCTTCACCGTGGATACGACCGAGCTGCTCACCGGCGAAGCCCCCCGCATGAACGTATACTCCGTGACCCGTGCCGGCAAGGGTGTGGATATCCGGCGCCGCGACCAGTATGTCTATAAAAACCTTGGCTACAACTTTCTTCACCGTAAGATCGAGCCCTTGTTCGTGACCATTCCCCTGGACGCCAACAAGAAGCTGGAGCCCAACTCCCACGATGGTCAGGAGTTTGACTACATCCTCTCCGGCACGATGAAACTCGTCGTGGCCGGCCGCGAGATCATTCTCCGCCCCGGCGACAGCATCTATTACAACTCCCGCGCGCCTCATGCCATGACCTGCGCGGGCGATGAGCCGGTGAATTTCCTGGCCATGGTGATTCCGGACTAATATTACAAGGAAGAGGGATTCACCGCATGCTTGCGACCCGATACATCCGTACCGATTTTACCTCCCAAGAGGATTTTGAGAAGAATTATACGCTGAACATCCCGGAGCGGTTCAATTTCGCCTACGACATTGTGGACGAATACGCCCGCATCTCCCCTGAAAAGCCCGCCATGGTGTGGACCAACGTGGAGGGCGAGGAGCGCCGCTTCACCTTCCGGGATATGAGCGAAAAGAGCAACCAGGTGGCCAACTATTTCCGCTCCCTGGGCCTGAAAAAGGGCGACCCCGTGATGCTTGTGATGAAGCGCCGGTATGAATACTGGTTCTGCGCCCTGGCCCTGATGAAGCTGGGCTGCGTGATCATCCCCGCCACCGCCCAGCTGGCCAAGAAGGACGTGGTCTACCGCTGCGAGGCGGCCTCCATCAGGGCCATCGTGACCGTGTACCTGGATGAGGTTTGCCATCACATGGAGGAAGCCCTGCCGGAATGCTCCACCCTGGAGCAGCTCATCACCCTGGGCGACCGTGATGGCTGGCTGAACCTGAATACCGGCATGGCCCAGCAGCCCACCACCTTTGAAAAGCCCGATGAGCTGCCCGGCAACGATGATATGCTGATGATGTACTTCACATCCGGCACCACCGGCATGCCCAAGATGGCCGCCCACAGCTATACCTATCCCCTGGCGCAGATCGCCACCGCCGCCTACTGGCATAACGTGAACGACGATTCCCTGCACATCGCCGTGGCGGATACCGGCTGGGCCAAGGCCGGCTGGGGCAAGATCTATGGCCAGTGGATTTGCGGCGCCTGCCTGTTTGTATACGATTTCGATCGTTTCATCGCCGCCGATATGCTGCGCATGCTGGAAAAGTACCGCGTTACCAGCTTCTGCGCGCCGCCCACGGTGTACCGCTTCATGATCAAGGAAGACGTGGCCAGCTATGACCTTTCCGCCCTGAAGTGGGCCAACACCGCCGGCGAACCCCTGAACCCCGAGGTTTTCCACCAGTTCAAGAAGCTCACCGGCATCGAGATCCACGAGGGCTTCGGCCAGAGCGAAACCACCCCCCTGCTGATGACCAGCAAGTGGATGGAGCCTAAGATGGGCTCCACCGGCCGCCCCTCCCCTGCCTATCACATCGACCTGGTAGACAGCGAAGGCAATTCCGTGGAGGACGGCGTGGAAGGCGAGATCGTGGTCCGGTTGGATCAGGGCCGCCCCGCCGGCCTGTTCCTGGGCTACTACCGCGATGAGGAGAAAACCGCCGATTGCTTCCGCGGCGGCATGTACCATACCGGCGACATGGCCTGGCGTGACGTGGACGGCTACTACTTCTTCATTGGCCGCAGCGACGACGTGATCAAGTCCTCCGGCTATCGCATCGGCCCCTTCGAGGTAGAAAGCGCCCTGATGGAGCATCCCGCCGTGCTGGAGTGTGCCATCACCGCCGTGCCCCATCCCGACCGTGGTCAGGTGGTGAAGGCCACCATCGTCCTCACCAAGGGCTACGAGCCCTCCCCTGAATTGGTGAAGGAGCTGCAGAACCACGTGAAGAAGGCCACCGCGCCCTACAAATACCCCCGCATTGTGGAATTTGTGGACGAGCTGCCCAAGACCCTCTCCGGCAAGATCCAGCGTGTGAAGATCCGCCGTGAGGATGAAAGCAAGTAATTGAAAAGTGCCTCTCCGCCATTGGCAGAGAGGCATTTTCGTTACCCTTCTTTGTGGATTTCCAGCATCACGAAGTTCAGCGTATCCCACAAGCCACGGTCCATGAACGCCTTGTCCCGCAGGCCGTACTCATGGCCGGAGGCGAACCAATCCTGCCAGGCTTCGCTATACCGGGCGGACTCGTAGCCACGGACGCTGATACCCTCCACGTTGCCGCCGATGGTCTCCTTCCACCAGGGCAGGCTGTGGAACATCTCCACCTCTTCCCCGGCCCATTCCCGCATCAGGGGCGAATACTGGGCGCCCTCCTCCTTCACGCCAGGCATGGCCAGCAGCACCGTGCCGCCCGGTGCAAGCAGCGGCAGGATCTTTTCGGCGAAGAATCCCGGCTTGCCGCCAAAGTAATGATACGTGTCCACGCCGACAATGCTCTGGAAGAAGCCTTCAGCGAAAGGCATGTCATTGGCGTCGGCATGGATGGGGATCAGCTTATCCTGGGCGTTCCACGCCTGGGCCCGGCGCCAGTTATCCGCCGCGGAAACCCACAGATCCACCGCGAAAACCTTCTCCGCCTTGGTTTCCCGTGCCAGAAACAGCGAGGTTATCCCCGTGCCGCAGCCCAGATCCATGGTATAGCCGGCAACAGCCTCCAGGGCGTTGACCAGCAGTTCATCCAGCAGCTTGAGGGAATTGGGGCCCATCAGGTGTTCCTTGGTGAAAAATTGCTTGTAGTTGTTGATGCTCATGTGTTTTTCCTCCAATCAAAATGTGCGGTCAGCACGCCGCGCATGCCCAACCGCACAGAAAAAGCTTCTTCTGCCGAGGTTCTAAGGCATTTGCAGCGCACCTGAACAGAAGAAGCCTTGCTTCTCCCATTCCAGTGAACAGAAACTCTGCAAATCGCTACCTTAGAATTCTCAGCTCCCTTGCCATTTGTTGTTTTCAGTATACGTTGCTTTGTTCAGCTTGTCAAGGCACAAACCCCGGCGTTTCCCGCAAAGGCGCCTGCAGCAGCTTCTCCACCGCGGCGTGATAGTTGTAAGGATTCGTCTTGGCGATCATTTTCGCCATTTTCTCCGGCCGCTCAAAGCAGCAGGCCACGTGCTTCATGATGCCGCGCATCTTGCAGTGCACCTGATCTTTAGGATAAATGGCGCTGTATTCCTTCTCCAGAGCGTCGTGATAACGGGCCACCTCCTCCACCGAAAGGGGAGCGCCGCCCTTCAGCTGCCTGGGCAGCGCCGGGTTAGCCAGCAGGCCCCGGCCCAGCATCATGGGCATACCGGGGTATTTTTCCTGCAGGGCTAGGCAGGCCGGCAGGTCAAACAGATCGCCATTGTATACCAGGGGCAGCCCTGTTTCCGCCGCCAGCTGGAAAGCCTCGGGGTACACCTCCCCCTTATAAAACTGGGCCCGAATGCGGGGATGGATAATCAGCTCCTTCATGGGGTACTGCCGCAGGATCTCCAGCAGGGCACCCCACTCCTCCGGGGCGTTGAAGCCAATGCGGGTCTTGATGGAGATGGGCAGCGGAGCATGGGTGAAGATCTCGTCCAGAAAGGCGCGCAACACATCGGGTTCCCGCAGCAGGGCGGAGCCTTTGCCTTTAGCCGTCACCGTACCGGAGGGGCAGCCGATGTTCAGGTTCACCTCATCATAGCCACGGTCACTCATCTCCTGGGCCGCCCAGATGAAATGCTCCGGATACCTGGTCATCACCTGGGGCACCACAGGCACGCCGGCGTTGCTCTCCGGGGCGATGGCCCGCATCTCCCGGGGCGGGAAGCAATGGTGGCTGGTGGGACTGACGAAGGGGATGTAGTATTTCTCCACTCCGCCAAACAGCCGGTGATGCACCCGGCGGAACACCGCGTCCGTAAGGCTCTCCAGGGGCGCCGATCGAATATCCATAGTCTGCCGCCTTTCAAAAAAACTGAATAGATTATACCATATTTCCCTTGACAAAGGCAATTTCTGCCGTTATAATGTCCACCCCATGAAAAAAAGGAGGAAAAATCGATGCGTTTTTTGGAGGCAGAAGGCCTGAGCAAAACCTACATCCGCCGCTGCAAGCCCAAGGATGGCGGCATTTCCCGGCTATGGAAGCGCGACACCCAGGTCATCACCGCCCTGCAGGACGCATCCTTTTCCATTAACGAGGGCGAGCTTGTGGGCATGATTGGCCCCAACGGCGCAGGCAAATCCACCACTGTGAAGCTGCTGACGGGCATCCTGACCCCCACCGGCGGCACCTGCCATGTGGATGGTCGTGTGCCGTGGCTGGAGCGCCGGGAACATGTGCGTCACCTGGGCGCGGTGTTTGGCCAGCGGACGCAGCTGTGGTGGGATGTGCCCATCCACGATTCCTTCCTGCTCCTGCGGGATGTTTACAGCGTGGACAAGGCCGCCTGGCAGCGCCGCCTGGATGAACTGGTGGACGCCCTGGATCTACAGGAGTTCCTCCACACACCCCTTCGGCAATTGAGCCTGGGCCAGCGCATGCGCGCCGAACTGTGCGGCTCGCTGCTCCACGCCCCCAAGCTGCTGTTCCTGGATGAACCCACCATCGGCCTGGACGCGGTGAGCAAATTGAAGCTGCGCGCTTTCCTCAAGGAGGAAAACAAGCAGCGGGGCACCACCATTCTCCTCACCACCCACGACATGGAGGACATGCTGGCCCTGTGCCAGCGCGTGATGGTGCTGGGCCGCGGCAAACTGCTCTACGATGGACAGCTGGAAGCCCTTCTCCGCCGGTACGACACGGTGCACACCCTGCGCTGCACCTTCGAGGGGGAAGCCGACCTTTCCGGCTTGCCCCAAGCCATCCGTCACGAGCGTGACGGCGGCGCCCACGCCCTGACCTTCGCCCCCGGGGAAATTCCCACCAGCGAGGTTCTCGCCCATGTTCTTGCCTGCGGCCCCCTGCGGGAAATGACCCTGAAGGAGCAGAACATCGACCACCTCATCGCCCGGATGTACGAGGAGATGCAGCTATGAGAAACAAGCTTCGTCCCTACCTGACGGCCTTCCGGGTCCGCGCCCTGCTGGAAACGCAATACCGCGGCGCCGCCCTGGGCGGACTGATCACCCAGGCGTTTTTCGGATTGGTGTATGCCTACCTGTACACCGCCTTCTTCAACGGCAGCGACCCCGCCGCCCAAAAGGCCACCGTGACCTATGTATGGCTGCAGCAGATGTTCTTCCGCGCACTGTTCATGTCCGACGGGGAAATGAACAACCAGATCATGACAGGTTCCCTGGCCTATGTGCTTTGCCGCCCGGTGGATCAGCACCTGTATTGGATCAGCCGCAACCTGGCTGCCCAGTTCGTGGGCGTAGCCATGCGAGCCGCCCCCATGCTGCTTTTGCAGCTGGTTGTACCCCAGGAAGTCCGCATGGCTCTGCCTGCCAGCCCCCTGGCCTTTGCGCAGTTTGCCCTCAGCCTGCTGCTGGGCGTGTTCTGCGTATCGCAGATCCACGCCATCGGCCTGGCCTTCACCATGAAAACCCTGGATCACCGGGGGCTGAGCTCCATGCTGAGCCTGCTTCTGATGACCTTCTCCGGCAATGTGGTGCCCCTGACGCTCTTCCCCGAAGGTCTGCAGCGGCTCATCCGCTACCAGCCCTTCGCCCAGGTGCTGGACGCCCCCATCCGCATGTACCAGAGCGGGCAGCCCATGGATGAATGGCTGCTGAATCTGGCGGTGCAGCTATGCTGGATCGCCGCGCTGTGGGCCCTGGGCCGCTGGCTGTGGGCGCGGCAGCTGCGCCATGTGACCATACAGGGAGGCTGATTGTATGCGATATATTTACCATGCCATGAAGCTGAACCTGAAGAGCATCGCCCAGTACCGCGCCTCCTTCCTGATGCAGAACATCGCCCAGTTCGTCATGGTGGGTGGCGAGTTCCTGGCCGTGGTGGTGCTGATGACCCGTTTCACTGCCCTGGGCCAGTGGCGGGCAGAAGAAATCATGTTCTTCTGGGGCGTGATGCAGCTCACCTTCGCCCTGTGCGAATGCCTGGGCCGCGGCATCTCCACCTTTGCCGGCTATGTAGGCAGCGGCGATTTCGATACCATCCTCCTGCGGCCCCGGCCGCTGATGCAGCAGGTCATCGGCCACCGGCTGGATCCCCGCCGCCTGGGCGGAATGATCGTGGGCGGCGGCGCCATTGCCCTCAGCTGCGTCCGGCTGGGCATCACCTGGACGGCGGATAAGCTTGTCCTGACCCTGCTGGCCGCCGCCGGCGGATTCTTCCTGATTCTGGGGCTGTTCCTCATCGAGGCCACGGTGAGCTTCTTCTCCGTGCGCTCCATCGAAATGGTGAACGTACTGACCTACGGCGGACGCTCCACCTGCCAGTATCCGGTGGACGTCTATCCCCGTCCGCTGCGGATTCTCTTCACCTGGGTGGCGCCCTTCGCCCTGAGCATGCACCTGCCCATCAGCCATGTGCTGGGCAAGCCCCTTTTTGACGTACCCATGGCGGTGGTATGGCTCGCACCCCTGGCCGGACCCCTCTTCTTCCTGCTGATGACCCGTGTGTGGTACATCGGCGTGAAGCACTACCGCTCCACAGGAACATAAAAGAAAGACCTCGCTTTTCGCATTGCAAAATGCCAGCGTCATCTGACGCTGGCTTTTGCTTTCATGATATCATCTTGTACCCTCAGCGGACACGTTGGTAAAGCCAGTGGTTTCGCGGCTGAGGACAAAATCGCCCGTTGCCACCTCGGCAGAGGACTCCATGCCACGCATACCGCCGCCGCCAAATCCACGGTTCATCTGTGATGCCATGTCCAGCGCGGCGATATCCACATCCCCCAGGTACTGCCGGATCTGTTCCTCCGTCAGCAGTTCGGTGATGGAAACACCGGTAAGCAGCTTGTTCAGGTCCACGTCCCTGAGCACCTCGTTCAGGTCGGCATCCTTGAGGATCACATTCAGGTCAAGGCCAGCCATGGCATTGGCTGCCTGCCGCCAGGGGTCTCCCCCGCTCATGGGCGGATTCGGCATCCCACCGGCGTCGGGCGCGCCGTTCATGCCGCGCATAGGATCAAAGCCGCCCTGGGGCGTCATACCGCCGGGGGCACGCTGGGCCGCGTTGCCCGCGCCGTGCACCAGCCGCCTGCCCGGCTGGTAAGACGTAATGGTCGTATACAGGCCATTGCGCTGCTGGCCCTGGATGTCACCGCCCAGATACACGTGGTAGGTTTCTCCATCCTTCAGATCCGGCGTGGAGAAAGCGATGTACATATAATCATTGGGGAAGTCATAGGCGAAAACCGGCGTGCCGGAAGCATCGGTCACCACCAGAAGGTCGTCGGTGGATTCAGCGAATTCCAGCATCATGAACAGCTGGGCGGAATCCGTTTCAATGGGATCATACATATTACCCGCGCCAACGATCACACCGCCGTTGATACTGGAACCCATATCGGAGTCGATGCCGCCATCCTGGCTGGTGGGATGGGCAAGGTTGATTGCCGTGCCGCCGTTGAAGATGATCCAGCCGTTGGAATCAATGCCGTCCCCTTCCCCGCCGGGTACGTTTTTGACGGCAGAAAAGACGTAGCCGTCGTTCATGGTCAGGACGCCCACGCCGTCTTCCGATACATTCAGGGGATCATCGCCGGACTGGATATCCATCACGCCGCCGTTGATGGTCATGTGGCCGAACTTGACCTCTACGCCTTCATTATCAGCGTCCACCGTCAGGCTGCCGTCGCCCTCAATGCCCAGGGACACCAGCGAGCAGATAGCACCGTCCAGTTTGATGTCCGTTTCCGTCATGCTCGCCGTATGGCTGCCGGAAACACTGTTTTCGCTGCCCGGAGCCAGTTCAAGGGTTACCGCATAGGTACCGGCGACCCGAGGATCGCGGGCGCTGTATACCGCAATGGCAGAGGACGTGCGGCAGGTAATATCCGCCCCGTCCAGGATCAGGCGCACATCCGCCTCCGCGTCGGCCCGTACGGCAATCTGCGTATCCATTCCCGTTCCGGAGATACGATATACGCCGCCGGCGGTAATGGTCACCACACGGTTTTCAAGCCCCTGCAGGCTCTGCGGAACATCGCTGTGGGTTTCCACCTGCCGCACCAGATGCACTGAATCGGCAGGATCTTCGCTGATGGCTTCACCGTTCACCAGGATCGTTTCTCCCAGCTGAATAACTATCTGCTCCCCTTCCGCCGCCGCGCAGCCCAGCAGCATAAGCACGCACAACATCAATGCAAATATCCTTTTCACAGCTAACAGCCTCCTTCATCGTTTTGCGCTCCGATACCTGATTCTACCTCAGCAATGTGTCGGTCATGTGAGAGAAATGTTAATAAAAACAAAACGATTTTCATACGCTTGACTGAAAAAGAAAACGGTGCTCGGAGACAGCATCTTCTCCGCGCACCGTTTGCACAGAAATATTTATTCCTTCGGCAGCATGCTTCCTGCCCTGAGCGGCCGATCCAGCCGGCTTTCCACAAAGCCCCGCAGCAGGGTGAAGGGCGCGTAGCGGTCCGGCTCATTGACCCAGGCCGAAGCGCCTGTTTCCAGGGCGCGGCGCATCCATCTGACCTGGGCCACAGAAACAGCTGTCTGGCCCTGGATGTGGCATTCGTGGCAGCACAAGCCGCCCTCTTCCTGGTCAAAATACACCTGCTCGCCTTCCGTCAGGCGCTTGCCGCATTGCACGCAGTGATTCAGCCTGGGCTTGGTGCCCTGGCAGGCCGAGTAGTGCAGCAGGAAACCTGCCAGGAGCGGCTTCCATTCCTGGTCGGAAAAGGTAAGCCGGCTCAGCGTATGCAGAAGCAGCATGAACAATTCCTGGTCCGGCTCTCCCGGCTGCACTGCCGCCTCCGCCAGGTTCAACAGGTAGACGCCACAGGCCAGGCGGTCGAAATCGGCACGCAGGGGATAAAAGGTTTCGATCAGCACGGCGGAGGTCACCGTCATGCGGCCGCCCCGTTCATAGCATTCAAAATCCCCCAGGGCAAAAAGCTCGCTGGCGTTCAGCAGGGGGGATTTGGGCCGCCTGCACCCCCGGGCCAGGGCCTCGATGCGCCCCCGGGTAGGGCTGAACAGGGTCAGCATGCGGTCATTATCACGGTAATTGGCATAGCGCAGCACGATAGCCGTGTGTTCCGTCTGCCGCATGGGCGCACCTCCTCTTCTGTGTATTGCATTCGCCCCGGAAGGCGTTGTTTCCTGCTTAGTCGATCTCGATCACGCCCGGATACTGGGCCATCACTTCGCTGGCTTCGTTCAGGAAGGTAGTGGCTGCCTCCGGCGCGGGGGTATAGGGCTGGCCGTCCACCAGGATTTCCACCTTCTTCACCCCGGGGAACTGGCTGGCGGTGAACAGCACCGCCCGAACAGCCTGGTGTCCGCCGTCGTCCTGCTGGGCGATGTTGATAAACTCCTGTGTAAAGTCAATGGTAGCGGTGCCGTTTTTCACCTTCACGGATTTCACACCGCAGCCCTTGGGCAGGGGATGCTCCAGACCGCTGTCTGTCCTGGGGCCCTTGGCCAGTTCCAGAATGGCGGTGGAAATATCCGCCGGGGAGAACACCGTGCGGCTCACCGGCACCAGCAGCCGTCCGCTGGCGGAGGGGAAGTACAGCTGCACCTGATCAGCATAGCCGCCGGCCATGGTAGTCACGCTCTCCAGGTTCACCGTATCGGCAGTGAAAACGCCGCTGACGTCGGTGCCGTGGGTCAGCTTGCTGCGTTTCTGCCCATCAAAGAGGAAGGAAACCTCCTCCACGGTGTCAAAGCCGCACAGGGCCGCCGCCGCGCCGTGCACCATAAGCAGCTCCTCCTCGGCGGAAGCACAGTTCAGGGCCTCCTTGCTCATGTCCAGCCGGGCCTTGCCATCGGCGATGTCCAGGTCGAAGGTCACGCCCTCGGGGATCACATTGGTCAATCCCATACGGGCAGCCGCCAGGTCGTTCTGGCTAGATTTCACCATCAGCGCCAGGGTTGCCTTAGCCACGCCATCCTGCCTGGGCACCTGCCGGGTTACCGGCACCAGATAGCCGTCCCCATCCTCATACCAGCAAACGGTGGACTGCATTTCCACATCCGCCGCGCCCACAGAGGTCTCCGCCACCACAGGCGGCGCCTCCTCATAGATCATCTGCACCTGGGTTTCTCCGCCGCCCCGAAGGGCCAGCGCCACCACCAGCGCCGCAGCGCCTACCATCAGAACCCGTTCAAGGTCCGCCCGTTTCACATTCAGCTTCACCGCTTCTGCCTCCTCGCATGTTGGTTGAGACAACCTATGTGAAAAGGCCGCGGAATATGCTATTACACTTCTATATCCACCCGGGGCCAGTATTCCCGGCCCGCGCGAAGGATCAGCTGCTGATCCTTCTTTGTGATCTTTTCAAACAGAGTCACCTTTGCGCCCTGCTTGTCCTGCTTCCATTTGCCCACAACCCGGCCATGGAGCAGCACCGGCGGCAGCACAATGCCCGCCAGGTTGAAAATCCCACGCAGGTGCTCCGCCGGCAGGAAGGGGTTATCCTCCTTGCGATAGCCCAGCATCAGCTGGTCAAACCCCGCCAGAAACAAGCATTCCGGCACCTCGGCGTCCACCGTTTCGCCGGGGATATGGAAATACTCCCGGCCCTCGCACACAAAGCTTTCCACCGGCAGTTTCCGTAGCCACGCCCGGATGTCCTTCTGGGGCAGGCGGAAGAAATACGCCGCGTCCCGCAGGGTAGCCGGGCCGTAGTGGGCGAAGTACCGCTGCCCCAATTTCAGCCAGGCTTCGTCTTCAGGCAGGGGCTCGAAGCGCGGACACAGCCGGTATGCCTTCTCCTGCTGAACTTTATGGCAGATCACACCCATCTGGGCCAATTCGCCGATCACACCGCCCCAGCCGCTGAAAAGCACCTGCTCTTCCTGCTCCGTCATCCCCGCCTCACGGCAAATGCGGCGCAGCTCTTCCCGTCCGTCCACACCCTCTGCAATGTTTTCCGCCACCAGGTGCGCGAAATGCCTCTCCCTTTCCGGCGGCAGCGCATGCCCGCGGCCCTTCAGCCATTGATACCAGCCGCTTTCGCACACGTCCTCCGCCGTGCCCTTCCTGCGGATATACAAGGGCAGATCTTTTTCCGGGATCAGGTGCACCGTTCCCCGCAGCGTCCAGGTTTTCACCAGGCCTTCCGTCTCGTCGGAGCCGGTGCGGATGCGCAGCCCATGCAGCGCCGCGCCCAGAAACTGTGCCTGAATGCCGCATAAGTTCCCAGCCACCGTAACAGCATCCGCCTTTTCCAGCAAATACTGCCCGGCAAGCCGCCTTCGCTTGATTTCCTGCAGATCCATGCCACGCACCTCCCCCACCAGTATAGCCTGCCCCGCCCTTCCCCGCAAGCGAACGCCACAAAAAAAGTGGCCCCAAAGGCCACTTCAAAGTATCGACAAAGTGCTGAAGGCACTTTGTCGAGGCATTGCACTCACTCACCGGTCGAACAGCAAGCTGTTCGACCGGACGTTCATTCGTGTAAGGAAGCTTTTCCTGATGGAAAAGCGCGAAAATCGCCGCACATGTCGCCGATTTTCGATGGAGAGTCGAAGGGCTTACGAGCCCTCCGACGCCTCCCGGAGGATAGATGGTCTGAAGCTGCCCAAAGGCCGCTTCGCTGATGTCTCAGGCATACATGCCGTTTCGCGCCATGTAGGCGTAGATCATCTCGCCGTGCTGCTGTTCTTCCTTCTGCAGATGATTGAGCACATCCCGCGCCTGGGGGCTGCGGAATTCAAAGATGCTGGTATCGTAAACGCTGCTCACGTGCTTTTCCATGCCCAGGGCGTCCTGGTAGAGATAAGCGTCTGCCGCCTTGTCCTGGGACTGCTGCTGGCCGTAAGCCGGGGCCTGCCCCGTGGAAGTCTGCTGCTGGCCGCCGCCCTGCTGGTTCATCTGGGGGATGGTGCCGTTGATCATCTGGGTCACGGTCTGCTCGTGCTGCTGCTCTGTCTGCTGGATCTGGCTGAAGAGCTGCTTCAGCTGGGGATCGACAGCCTGCTGGGCATACTTGCCGTATTTCTCAATGCACAGCTTCTCTTGGGATTTCAGTTCTTCCAGGAGAGACGCTTCTTTTTGCGTCCACATCATATTGCATCACCTCGCTGGCAGTATGGCCCAGCAGAGGAGCATTTATACTTCGCTGACTTCGTTCACCACATTGTTGGCCCAGAAATCGCTCCTGAGCATCAGCGCGCCGATGACCACCTTCACAACGTCGATAAACTGGACAGCCACGTAGATCCACAGAACCGGCAGCTGGGTAAAGTGGCACAGGGAAAAGGCCAGCGTCACCGGCACCACCCAGGTATACACGCAGTCAAACAGAAAGGTGATCACGGTTTTTCCGCCGGAGCGGATGGTGAAATACACCACATGCACAAAGGCATGGATGGGCAGCGAAAGGCCAGCCACGATAATGAGCTGCCGGGTCATCTCCCGCACGTTGTCCTCGATATTGTACATCAGCGGGATGAGCCCCGAGCACAGGATCAGCAGCGTGCCCATGATGATATGCATGCATACCGTGAGGAACACCAGCTTCCGGTCCACGTCCCGGGCGCCTTCCTTGTCGCCGGCGCCAAGCTTCTGACCCACCATGATGGCCACGGCGCTGCCCATGGCAAACATCACCACACAGAACAGGTTCCAGGCCGTGCCGGTGATGTTGATGGCTGCCACCGCGGAAAGGCCGCGGGTGGAATAGCTCTGGTTGATGAAGGTCATGCCCAGGGACCACAGCACTTCGTTGAGCATCAGAGGCGTGCCGGTAACGGCGATCTTCTTCAGCAGGCCGCCGTCAATATGCAGGCTGCGGTAAGCGCCGTGCAGGAAGCGGTACTTCTCCGGGTGCCGGTGGGCATGGCACAGCACATACACCATCTCCACATAGCGGGAGATCACCGTAGCCAGGGCCGCGCCGGAAACGCCCATGCGGGGGAAGCCAAAGTGGCCGAAGATCAGCACATAGTTCAGCACCAGGTTCAAAAGAATGGCGATCACGCTGGCGATCATGGGCGCCATGGTTTCGCCGGTTTCCCGCAGGCTGCTGACATAGGACTGCACCACCATAAAGGGGAAGAATCCCCACAGCATAATGTGCAGATAGTTCAAGCCCTCACACAGCGCCAGCTCCGTGGAACCACCGTCGGTTTCGCCCTTCAGGAACAGGCCGATGAAAAACTCGCCGCACACCGTCAGAAGCAGCGTACCGGCGATGGTCAGCACCACGCCGAAGATGATCTTGAAGCGGAAGGTATCCCGCATGCCCTTCATATCGCCCTTGCCAAAGAACTGGGCGCCGAAGATGGACGCGCCGCTGAGCCCGCCGAAGAGACTCAGGTTGAACACCATAAAGATCTGGTTCACCACCGCCACCGCGCTGATGGACTCAGTACCCAGGCCGCCTACCATCACATTATCCAGCAGGTTCACAAAGCTGGTAATGGCTTGCTGGATCACCAGGGGAATGGCCAGGGCCAGCACGGCCTTGTAGAAGTTCTTATCGCCGATGTAACGCTTGAACATCAGTTTATCCTCCTTGAATCGTAACATTTCTATTGTACATCAGCGTCCCGGAAAGTCAAGAGCCGCGCAGCTTTCCGGGCAAAACAAAAAGATGGCTTCAAGGAAGCCATCTTTTTGAAAGCGCAGCGTCTCAACCACGACGCGCCGCAAAGCACTCGCTGCAGTACACAGGACGGTCTTCACGGGGAAGGAAAGGAACCTGGGTGGGCTTACCGCACTCGGCGCACACGGCGTCGTGCATCTCGCGGGGAGCGCCAGCAGCAGGGCGATTGGCCTTGCGGGCCTGACGGCAGGCACGGCAGCGGGTGGGCTCGTTCTGGAATCCCTTTTCGGCGTAGAATTCCTGCTCACCGGCGGTGAAAACGAACTCAGCACCACAGTCTTTGCATACCAGCGTCTTGTCTTCGTACATGGTTAGGAACCCCCTGAATAGTTAAGAATAGGCGAATTCTCCGGCTGACCTGGTTTTTGACCCCACACCCGCCGTCTGGAAGGTAGCTCAACGTATCTTGACGCCCTCACGCACTTCTCTCGGAGTCGTTGCTCCGGACGGACTTACTTCTAAACCGCACCATGCTCAGCGCCGCTTTGGACGCCTTACGTGGACCGCTTTGCCTGCGACTGGCATCGGCTTGCAACCACAGACCCGAAGGATTCAACCGCGCTCATTATAGTCCTGTTTGCAAAAAATAGCAAGCAATTTTTTCTTTTCCGGCAAAAAAGCGTGTCATTTGGCCCGTTTATTCACCAGTTCGTTGCAACCAAGCATCAAAACAGACAAAGCCAGCATCCATGCAGGCATCACGCCCATGCCGGTTTTGTTGGCGATCAGCCCCATCAGCGGGGGCATGAAGGTGGAGCCGGTATAGGCAAAGGCCATCTGCAGGCCGGTAGCAGCCTGGGAAGCGGAAGCGCCGAAGCGGTTGGGGGTCTCGTGAATGGTGCAGGGATAAACCGGCGCGCACCCCAGGCCGATGATCACCACACCCGCCAGGCATCCACCATAGCCCAGGGGCAAGAAAAGCACCAGGATGCCCAGCAGCATCAGCCCCATGCCGGCTCGGATCAGCGTTTTGCCGGTGAAGCGCATGGCCAGGAAACCATTCAGCGCCCGGCCCACCGTGATGCCGACGAAAAACAGGCTGGACGCGAAGCTGGCCTGATCCTGGGTGGCGCCCAGGTATTCGGCATAGCTGGCCGTCCACAGGATCATGGAGGACTCCGCCGCACAGTAGCACAGGAAGGTGAACAGCACCGCCTTCATGCCGGGGAGCTTCAACGCCTGGGTGTTGGTGAGGAACTCCTGCTGCACCGCCTCATGGGCCAGGGAGAAAGCGTTTTCCGCCTTCCAGAGTTTCTGGGTCAGGGCCATGACCACCGCCAGGGAAAGCTGCAAAACAATCACAATGCCATAGCCCGCGCGCCAGCCCAGGCCTCCTGCCAGGCAGCCCGCCAGAATCATGGGGCCGATGGAGCAGCCCACACCCCAGAAGCAGTGCAGCCAGGACATATGCTTGGCTTCGTAATGCAGGGCCACATAGTTGTTCAGGGCCGCGTCGATGCTGCCGGCGCCAAATCCCAGGGGAATAGCCGCCACAAACAAAAGCCAGGGGGCCGGGGCCAGGGCATAGCCCGTCATGGCCACAGCCGTCAGCACCGTGGACCACAGCGTCACCTTGCCGGTGCCAAAGCGGTTCACCAGCCGGGTAGAGAGAAGGCTTGTGAGAATCGTGCAGCCGGCACAGGTCATGGATACAGCGCCGGCCAGGGGCAGGGGCGCACCCAGGTCCAGCCTCATGGTGGGCCATGCCGCGCCCAGCATGCTGTCCGGAAATCCCAGAGCGATAAACGCCAGATAAATCACCGCAAGAAGTACCATCATTACGCACCTCATTTGTTTTTGTTGAAACCGCCTTATCCTATCATAAACCCCCGCGGTTGACAAGCCGATAATTTTCCACCATAATGGAACAAAACAGGTGTCCTATTCGTCAAACTATCAGGAACCCCTGAAAGCGAGGTTATGCCCATGGATGAACTCGTCCTTCGCCGGGCCCGGAAGGGCGACACCGCCGCCTTCGAGCAGCTCATCACACCCCACGAGCAGCTTGTGTGGCGGGTGTGCTGGCATTATACACACCACCAGGAGGACGCCCGGGACTGCGCCCAGGAGGCCATGGTCAAGGCCTGGCGTTCCCTGCCCCACTACCGGCAGGATTGCTCGCTGGAGACCTGGCTGTACCGCATCGCCGCCTCCTGCTGCATCGATTTCCTCCGCCGCAAGAAGCGTACCACCTCCGATTCCACCGACCAACTGGCGGAAGCCGGCTTCGACCCGGCGGATCCTTCCCCCCAGCCGGAGGAAACCGCCATCCGCCAGGATGAGAAGCGGCAGCTCCGTGAAGCCCTCGACCTGCTGCCGGAGGACATGCGCACCGCCCTGATCCTCAGCGCTGTGGAAGGCCGCAAGTATGAGGAGATCGCCGCCATCACCGGTGTCGCCGCCGGCACGGTGAAGAGCCGCATCAACCGGGCACGGCAAAAACTTGCGGAAATTCTGTCCCGCCGGGAACAATCCGGCAGTTCCGCCGTCCAACCTTTTGAAAGGAGGAGTACCTGATGAACATGCACGATCTGGATACCCTCGATCAGGAACTCCGCAGCCTGCAGGATGATGTGCCCCCCATGCCCGGGGACTTCCATGCCGGCTGGATGAAGCAAGTGGAGGTAGAAGCCATGCAGAAGAATACCCGAAAGACATCCTGGACCCGCATTCTCTCCGTTGCCGCTGCGCTTGTTTTTGTGGTAGGCGGCACCATGCTGACCCGCGAAGACCGCCTCCTGCGTTCCGAAGCCAGGGATGATTACGCCTACACCACCAGCACCTATGGCGCCACCAATGGTTACAGCATGCGCAGCAGCGCCTCCTACGACAGCTACGCCGAGGAAGAAGCCGCCTACGACGCAGGCGCCGGCATGGTCATGATGGCTAAGGTCGCCGGCGATACCGCCGCCCCCGCCGCCATGGAAGAAACCGGGCCGGAGAAGAAGATCATCCGCTCCGCCAGCCTGACCATCACCACCCAGACCTACGATGAGAGCCTGGAAAACCTGAAGCGGCTCTGCGAGGAAAAGGGCGGCTGGATCGCTTATGCCTACGAAAACGCCAATAGCGCCCGCCGCTCCGCCACGCTGACCATGCGCGTCCCCGCCAAGGAGTTCGATAGCTTCCTGCAGGGCGCCGGCGATACGGGCCGCATCACCCAGCGCAGCGAATCCGCCGACGACGTTACCGAATCCTATTACGATACCAAGTCCCGCCTGGAGACCCAGCAGGCCCTCATGGCCCGCCTGCAGGCCCTGGTAACCGACGCCGCCGACCTTTCCGACCTGCTGGCCCTGGAAAGCCAAATTGCCGATACCCAGTACCAGATCGACCGTCTCCAGTCCAGCCTGAACCGCACCGACAGCCAGGTGGACTATGCCACCGTGGATGTGACCCTGCGGGAGGAGATCCCCGCCGACAGCCTGATCACCAAGGAAAAGACCCTGGGTGAGCGCCTGATGGACGCCATTGAGACCGGCTGGGAATCCTTTGTGGAGTTCCTGGGCGACATGGTGGTTTTCCTGGCAGCGGCCCTGCCCTTCCTTGTGGTGATCGCCGTGATTGTGATCGTGGTGAAGATCATCCGCAGGCGCAGGAAGTAAGCCATACAAAAGAACCGCGATGCTGCAACAGCGCAGCATCGCGGTTTTTTATACCAATTCGTCGAAGTATTCTTTTGCTTCCTGGGCATCCCGGTTGATCTGCGTCTTCAGCGCCTCTACGCTATCAAACTTCTTTTCCGGGCGCAGGAACTCCAGGAACATCAGCCGTACTTTTTTCCCATAAAGGGACAGGCATTCGTCCAGGGCATAGGCCTCCACGGTAACGCTTCCCTCCGGCAGCGTGGGATGACGGCCCACATTCACCACCGAGGGGTAGATCCGCTCCTCCACCTGCATCCAGCAGGCGTATACGCCAAAGGCAGGCAGCGCCTTGCCCCTGGGGATTTCCACATTGGCGGTGGGAAAGCCCATGGTACGGCCAATGTGCTTGCCGTCCATCACCCGGCCGGAAATGGTGTAGCTATGGCCCAGCAGGCGGGTTGCCTCATGCATGCTGCCCTTTTCCAGCAGATCGCGGATGCGCGTGGAGCTGACGGTTTCGCCCCCCAGCACCACTTCCGGCACGACAGTCACATCAAAGCCATGCTCCCTGCCATAGGCCCGCAAATTCTCGCCGTTGCCGGCGCCACGCTGGCCAAAGGTATAGTTGAAGCCACACACCACATGCCGGGGCCGATAGTCCCGCACCAGCGCCTCCATGAATCTTTCCGGAGACTGGGCCGCCAACTGACGATCAAAGGGTAGAATGCACAGGTGATCCACCCCGAACTCCGCCATGAGCCTGGCGCGCTCGGTCAGCGTTGTGAGGAGCGGCGGCGCCATTTCAGGCCTGAGCACCTCCAGCGGATGGGGCTCGAAGGTGCATACGTTCAGGGGCAGGCCGGTTTCCTCAGCCAGCTCCACGCCAGCCATCAAAAGCGCCTGGTGACCACGGTGCACGCCATCGAACATGCCCAGCACCAGCACACAGGGCTGCAGACCGGTGGGGTTACGCAGGATTCGCATGAGCAGTCTCCTTTCAGCCTTCCGGGGCGATCAGCGCGCGCCAGACAAGCATATCGCCTTCCCTGGCAGCCATTCCCCAGAATTCATCATTCAGGTATACCCGGGTCACCTGGCCTTCTTCCAGCTCATCGCCGTCCACACGGCGCAGGGGCAGCTTCACACCGTTTTCCACCTGCTTGCACAGCGCGGGCCGGGCATCCACCCGGGGCAGATGCTGCAGCGGCATATCCAGGGCCAGCAGGCTTTCAGCCAGGCGGCCCTGCTCCTTCAGCTCAGCGGCTTCCTCCAGGGTCATGGCGGTGTCCAGGCGGAACACGCCGCTCTGGCTCCGCAAAAGGAAGCGCATATGAGCGGGGCAGCCAAGCATTTCGCCCAGGTCGTTGCAGATGGAGCGGATGTAAGTGCCCCTCCCGCAGCGGATGGTCATCAGCACGCCATGGTCGGCAGTCTCGCCATGCAGGTCAATGCTCTCCACGTGCACCTGGCGCAGGGGAACCTCCACGGTTTCGCCCCGGCGGGCACGTTCGTACATGGCCACGCCATCCTGCTTGATGGCGCTGAACATGCTGGGCCGCTGCCATATATCGCCGATGAGCTTGTGGGAAGCCTGCTCCACGGCATCGAAGGCGGGATAGTTGTCTCCCCTGGCCACCACGGCGCCAGTAGCATCCTGGGTATCGGTGGCCACGCCAAAGGCGCACTCGGCCACATATTCTTTTTCCTTGTCCACCAGATAATCAAACAGCCGGGCAGCCTTGCCGATCATGATGGGCAGCACCCCGGCGGCATCGGGGTCAAGGGTGCCGGCATGGCCCACACGCTTTTCCCCCGTAAGGCGGCGGATGGTGGCCACCACAGCGGCAGAGGTCATGCCCGGCGGCTTGAGGATATTCAGAAATCCGTTCATTCACACACCCTCAGTTGAAGGAGTTTTCCATGGCAGCCAGCACGGCTTCCACGGCCTCGGCCAGGGGCAGGTTCACCGTGCAGCCGGAGGCCTGGGCATGACCGCCGCCGCCAAAGCCCCGGGCGATGCCATCCACCCGGTCGGGGGTCACGGCACGCAGGGCCATCTTGATGCTGCCGTCCTGGTTTTCCCGGGCCAGCAGAGCCATCTTCACGCCAGGGATATCCACGCCATAATTCACAATGGCATCGGCATGCTCAGGCAGCGCCTGACAATCCAGGAAGTCCTGGTAGGTGAGCACCATGGTAGTAATGGTTTCATTCTTGTGGAAACGCAGGCTGCTCAGGGCACGGGCCAGAAGCTTCACATGGGGCTTCTGCCGCTGGCGGAACAGCACCCGGTTCATCTCATCCAGGGGCAGATCGCAGTCCATTAGCTGGCTCATAACGGCGAAAGCCTCGGCGTTGGTGCTCTTGAAGGCAAAATTGCCCGTGTCCGTGGCGATGGCGGCATACAGGCACATGGCCATGTCCCTGTCGATGGCTATGCCCAGCGCGTCCAGCTGCTCCTTGATGAGCAGGCCGGTGGCGGGGGCGTCCTCGTCCACGCTGTTCACCTGAGTGTAGCAGGGATTGGTGCCGTGGTGATCGATCTGAGCGGTACGGTCTGCCTGCGCCATCAGGAACTGGCAAGCGCCCATGCGGCTCATGTCGGACACATCCACGCAGATCAGCAGGTCAAACCTCTCATCGCTTTCACAGCGGAACTCCTCCGCGCCCCTGAGCATCCCCAGGGTGCCGGGAATCTTGTCCTGGCAGAAGACGCTGACCTTTTTGCCCAGCGTTTCGAGGCCCAGCTTCAGGGCCAGTACGCTGCCCACGGTATCCCCATCCGGGTTCACGTGGCCGCACAGGGCAATGGTCCGCGCCTCACGGATCAGGCCGGCGATTTCCTCAGGCTTCCGGGTCAGTGCCATTTTGGTTCATTCCTTCCGTCTTCTGTACGTCGGCCAGCACCTTGGCGATGTGCACGCCATAGGCGATGTTTTCATCCTTCACGAAGGTCAGCTCCGGGCTCTGACGGATCACGATGCCCCGGGCCACCTCACGGCGGATGTAGCCAGCGGCGCTCTTGAGGGCCTTGAGCAGGTCATCCCGCTTGTCATCCTCCAGCACGGAAACGAAAATCTTGGCAAAGCGCAGGTCGCGGGTCACCTCGGCCCGGGTGATGGAGAAGGTGCCGCTGATGCGGGGATCGTTCAGTTCCTCGCGGATGATGCGATCCACCTCCCGGCGGACCTCCTCGGAAATACGGTCAATACGCTGAAAATTGTTGTTCATGTTACTCCTTGCCAGAGGCTCTGCCTCTGGACTCCGCTCAAGGGTCTTCGACCCTTAAGAATCCCATTCGGCGATATGCTTGTCCTGTTCAGGCATACAAGCTGCGCCTGTTACTTGCTTCATGATACCCATAACGCCCTGAAGCAGCCTGCCCCAGGGCGTTGGTGCGGGCGAACATAGTTCGCCCCTACATATGCGCAATGCTGCTCACCCGCGTCGCGGAGTGCCCGTTGCGCTCCGTGACCCCCGCTGATACCCCACCAACAAACACCCATCAAAAAAGGTGTCCAGAGGGCCGAAGGGCCCTTTGGTCAGGGAGTCCAGAGGGGCTGAAAGCCCCTTTGGTGGTGGGAGTCCAGAGGGAGGTGAAACCTCCCTTTGGCCCCTTACCGCGGGATTTCTTCCATGATGAAGCATTCGACGATATCGCCTTCCTTGATGTCGTTGTGACCCTCAAGGGACATACCGCACTCGAAGCCTTCCTTCATTTCCTTGACGTCTTCCTTCAGGTGGCGCAGGCTGCTCAGCTTGCCTTCGAAGACAACCACGTTGTCGCGCAGCAGGCGCACCTGGGCGTTACGCTGCACCTTGCCGTCCTGCACATAGCAGCCGGCGATGATGCCAGCACCGGTGATCTTGAACACGTTGCGGACCTCCGCATGGCCCAGCAGCACCTCGCGGTACTCGGGGGCCAGCAGGCCCTTCATGGCCTTCTCCATGTCCTCGATGGCCTTGTAGATGATGGTGTACAGGCGCACATCCACCTTTTCCTTCTCGGCTGCCTCGCGGGCGGAGGCATCGGGGCGCACGTTGAAGCCAATGATGATGGCGTTGAAGGCGCTGGCCAGGTTCACGTCGTCCTTGGTGACGGCGCCGGCGCCGGAGTGCAGCACGCGGACCTTCACCTCGTCGTTGGTGAGCTTGAGCATGGCCTGCTTCACAGCCTCCACAGAGCCCTGCACGTCAGCCTTGATGATCAGGTTCAGGGTCACGGTCTTGCCCTCCTCCAGGCTGGAGAAGAGGTTTTCCATACTCATCTTGGCGGCGGTGGCTTCACGGGAAGCACGCAGCTTCTCACGGCGCTCGTCGGCCACCTTGCGGGACAGGTGATCGTCACCCACGGCGATCATCTCATCGCCGGCGGAGGGCACTTCGTCGAAGCCCATGATCTCCACAGGCATGGAGGGGCCGGCGGACTGAACCTTCTCACCGCGATCGTTGATCAAGGCGCGGACACGGCCGGCAGCCAGGCCGGCAACGATGTTGTCGCCCACGTGGAGGGTACCGTTCTGCAGCAGCACGGTAGCCAGGGGACCACGGGCCTTATCCAGCTTGGCCTCGACGATAACGCCCTTGGCCAGGCGGTTGGGGTTGGCGCGCAGCTCCAGCATTTCGGCCTGCATGAGGATCATTTCCAGCAGTTCATCCACACCGTCGCCGGTGAGAGCGGACACGGGCACGCAGATGGTGTCGCCGCCCCAGTCTTCGCAGACGATACCGTAGTTGGTCAGGTCCTGCTTGACGCGGTCGGGGTTGGCGGTGGGCTTATCCATCTTGTTGATGGCAACGATCACCGGCACCTCGGCAGCCTTGGCATGGTTGATGGATTCAACAGTCTGGGGCATGACGGAGTCATCAGCCGCAACGACCAGAACAGCGATATCCGTGGCCTGGGTGCCGCGGGCACGCATGGCGGTGAAGGCCTCGTGACCGGGGGTATCCAGGAAGGTGATGGCCTGGCCATCCACATCCACGGTGTAGGCGCCGATGTGCTGGGTAATGCCGCCCGCCTCGCCGGCGGTGACGCGGCTGGAGCGGATGTAGTCCAGCAGGCTGGTCTTGCCGTGGTCGACGTGGCCCATGATGGTAACCACGGGGGGACGGGGCAGCAGATTCTCCTCGGTATCGGCGAAGTCCTCGGCCACCAGGGCGTCCTCGGCGGTCTGCTCGGCCTTGCGCTCCAGGGTGATCTCGAAATCGGAGCAGACCAGCTGGGCGGTGTCGAAGTCGATCTCGCTGTTGATGGTGGCCATGTTGCCCAGCAGGAACAGCTTCTTGATGATCTCGCCGGAGGTCTTGCCGATCTTTTCGCACAGATCGCGGACAACGATGGTATCGCCGGCCATGTAGGCGGTTTCGATCTTGATGGGCGCCATCATCTGCTGGGCAGAGGGCTTCTTCACGCGGGAGCGCTTGCCGCCGCGGATCACATCATCATCGTAGCCGTTGAAATTGTTGCGGGCCTCCTGCTTGCGGTTGCGGGTGACACGCTCGGGATCGTGCTGGCGCACGTAGTTCTTCTTGTTGGGATCGTAATTGGAGACGCGCTCCTTCTCCACCGGAGGAGCCAGCTCCGGACCCTTGCTGCGGGCCATGCCGCCCTGGGGACGGCCGCCGCCCATACCGGGCCGGGGAGCACCGCCGGGAGCGGGGCGCTGGCCGAAGCCACCCTGGCCGGGGGCACCGGCGGGGCGCTGACCAAACTGGCCCTGGGGACGGGCCGCGCCACCCTGAGCGGGACGGCCGAACTGGCCCTGCTGACCCTGGGGGTTAGCGGGGCGGCCATAGGGGCCCTGGGGATTGGCGGGACGGCCATAGGGACCCTGAGGATTGGCGGGACGGCCAAACTGGCCCTGCTGACCCTGGGGGTTGGCAGGACGGCCATAGGGGCCCTGGGGATTGGCGGGACGGCCATAGGGGCCGGCGGGACGGGCGCCCTGCTGGCCCTGCTGCACAGGACGGCCAGGCTGGGGCGCCCGGATCACATTGGGCGCCAGGCCCACAGGCTTCTGGGGCTGCGCCTGCTGACCGGGACGGCTCATGATCTGGCCGATGGCAGGCTTCTTGGGCTCGGCAGCCTTGGCAGCGGCCTTGGCGGCAGCCTCAGCGGCGGCCTTCTCGGCAGCAGCCTTTTCCTCGGCGGCCTTGGCGGCGGCAGCGGCAGCCTCAGCAGCAGCCTTCTCAGCGGCTGCCTTGGCAGCAGCTTCGGCGGCAGCCTTTTCCTCGGCGGCCTTGGCAGCGGCGGCCTCAGCGGCGGCGATCTGCGCCTTTTCTTCATCATCCAGCATGGTAAATGCCTTGGAATGGGCAGCCATGGCCTTCTGCTGCTCCTCGCGGCGCAGCTGGGCGGCAGCTTCTTCCTTTTCGCGCTGGAAGCGGTTCTCCAGCTTCTTCAGGGCCTGCACAAGGCTGTCAGCGCTCTTGCGCACACGGGTGGCGTCGCCCAGCACCTTCTGGGCCTCAACCGCCAGTTCCTTGGTAGCACCTTTACTCTTCACATTCGTCATTCGACGCTTGCACCCCCGCAATTATTTGCCGATTGTATTGGGTCGGCCGCATCAAGCAGCCCGGTGATCTGCTGGGCCAGCCCGCCCCTTATGACCGCCATGGCCATACCGGGCTTGGAGGTTGCCTCCAGCAGCATTCCTTCAGGTAGCATTCCCAGCCTTACGCCGGCATGTCCGCAGGCGTCCTGGTACTTCTTTTTTGTGGCGGGCGAGGCGCCGCTGTCCAGCAGCAGCACGCCGCAATTGCCGTTGCGGATGGTCTTGAGGCACCCATCCTCGCCAAACACCGCCTGTCTTGCCCTCACGGTGAGGCCCATCAGGCCCCGGAGCTTCTGCTCATTCAAGCTCGCCGTCGCCTCCGTCCGGCGGGAGCGCCGCGATGGTCTCCTGGAGCTGCTTGGCGACCTCCACGGTCAATTGCACCTCCAGCTGGCGCTCCAGCTGCTTTTGCTTGATGGCCCGTTTCAGGCAATTTTCACTGCGGCACACATAGGCGCCGCGGCCGGGCTTTTTGCCCACCGGATCCAGCGATACCTCGCCCTCCGGGGAGCGCACCACACGGATCAACTCTCGCTTGGGCTTCATTTCCCGGCATCCCACGCACATGCGCATGGGCACCTTCTTGGGTTTCATCGGCGAACCTCCCCGCTTGTTACAGCGTATCGTCGTCGCCGGCGATATCCATCATGGGGAACTGGTCAAAGCCCTCGTCCTCCATGGGGGGAAGCTCGATATCAGCATCCACCATGTCGGTCATCTCAGCGGCCTGGGACTGGGACTTGATGTCGATCTTCCAGCCGGTGAGCTTGGCAGCCAGGCGGGCGTTCTGGCCCTCTTTACCGATGGCCAGAGACAGCTGGTTATCCGGCACGATCACGCGGCAGGCCTTTTCGTTCTCCGCCACAAACACGCTCAGCACGTGGGCGGGATTCAGGGCGTTGGCCACAAACTCGGCAGGATCGCTGCTCCACTTGATGATGTCGATCTTCTCGCCCTTGAGCTCGTTCACCACGCGGTCAACACGGCTGCCGCGCTGGCCCACGCAGGCGCCCACGGGATCGATCATCATATCGGAGGAGTGCACAGCCATCTTGGTACGGCTGCCGGCCTCGCGGGCGATGGACTTGATGGTCACCACGCCGCCGGCGATTTCCGGCACTTCCATCTCAAACAGGCGCTTGACCAGGTTGGGATGGATGCGGCTCACGCGGACCTGGGGACCGCGGGGACCCACAGGGCCGGAGCGGTGCACTTCCAGCACATAGACCTTCACGTGATCGTCGTCGTGGAGGACTTCGCCGGGCATCATTTCGTTCTGCTCCAGCACGCCCTCGGTGCGGCCCAGCTCCACATACACGGCCTTGGGCTCCACACGCTGCACGATGGCGGTGAGGATCTCGCTTTCCTTCTCGATGTACTCGTCGTAGATCTTGCCGCGCTCAGCCTCGCGGATGCGCTGCATGATCACCTGCTTGGCCGTCTGGGCAGCCACACGCAGGAAGCCGTTGGGGGTGACATCCACCTCGGCGATGTCGCCCATCTGGTAGTTGGGGGAGAGCTTGCTGGCCTCCTCCAGGGTGATCTGGCTGCCGGGCTCTTCCACCTCTTCCACAATCAGCTTGCGGGCGAAAACCTGGGCCGCGCCAGTCTGACGGCTGACGGTGACGGCCAGGTTGGTGGGCACCACGGCGCCCTTGGGCAGGTTCTTGCGATAGGCAGCCTTGAGCGCCTCCTCGATGGTGGAGAAGAGCATCTCCTCGCTGATTTCCTTTTCCTTTGCAAGAGCCTTGATCGCTTCGATAATTTCGGATTTCATTGTTTTTACCGCCTTCCAGTGCGTATTCTATGCGCGGCTTATTCGGACAAGTCCACGCTTTCGACACCCTCCATGTCCACCACGGGCTTCACCAGGGCGCAGGCCTTGCGCTCCAGGCGCTTTTCACCGGCAGGGGTATCCAGCACGATTTCCTCTTTGGAGAAATCCTGCAGGAAGCCTGTGATCAGCTTCGTGCCGTCCATGGCCTTGAAGAGGTGAACCTCCACCTCTGTGCCGATGGCCCGTTCAAAATCCCGGTCCTTCTTCAGCGGACGGTCCACACCCGGGGAGGAAACCTCCAGGAAGTCGTAGTCGTAGGCTTCCAGCTGGGGCTGAATGGCCCGATGGTATCTTTCGCAGTCGTTGAGGGTAATGCCCTCGGGCTTGTCGATGTAGATGCGCAGATACTTGTCGGCACCTTCCTTGTCCAGGCACACGTCCACCAGCTCATAGCCCTGCTCGTCTGCCAGGGCCTGGCACTTGGGCGTGACCATCACCGTCAGTTCCGCTTTCGGCATAGGGTTGAATTCACCTCACAATTAACAGTTTCTTCCAGAAAGGCAACATAAAAGAGTGGCCAACATAAGCCTCACAGCCACGGGCACAGCAAGCACTCCGGCAGGAAACAACCGGATGCCTGCGGCCACTTGCCGCTCGGCCATGTCCACTCTCTACGTCAAACCCTTCTTTCATTCAATGCGCATTTGCGCAATTCATGCCCGCCTCGGCAGGCATAGCAAACCATACTCTGGCAGTATACCACAACAATTCAGGAAATACAAGCGTTTTCGGGGAAAAGGAGGTGATTTTTTCGCCCTCTTTTCCCCGAATGTTGAATTCTCCTTTGCCCTTTGGGCGAAGGCGTGCTACAATGGGTTTTGAGGTGATCACCATGAACTGCACCCTTTGCCCCCGCCGCTGCGGCGCCCAGCGCACCGAAAGCGCCGGCCAGGGCTTCTGCCGCCTGCCTGAAACCATGCGCATCGCCCGCATCCAGCCCCATCTGTGGGAAGAGCCGCCCATCAGCGGCACCCGGGGCACCGGCGCGGTATTTTTCAGCGGCTGCACCCTGCGCTGCGCCTATTGCCAGAACGCGGACATCAGCCACCGGAACCTGGGCCGGGATTTCACGCCCCGGCAGCTGGCGGAAAGCCTGCGCCGCCTGGTGGACAGCGGCATGCACTCCATCAGCTTCATCACTGCCACACCCTATGTGGAGAAAATCCTGGAGACCCTGGATATCTACCGGCCTCCGGTACCCCTGGTATGGAACACCTCCGGCTATGAAACCATCGAAACCCTGCGCAGGCTGGAGGGCGTCATCGACGTCTATCTCCCCGACCTGAAGCACTTCTCCCCCGCCATGGGCAAGCTCTGCGCCCAGGCCGGCGATTATTTCGAGGTAACCTCCGCCGCCATTATGGAAATGTGCCGCCAGACGGGCCCGGCGGTTTATGATGAAAACGGCATGATGCGCCGCGGCGTCATCGTCCGGCACCTGATCCTCCCCGGCCTGACCTCGGAGAGCATCGCCCTGATGAACTGGATGAAGGAGAACCTGCCTCAGGGCACGCCCCTGAGCCTGATGCGGCAGTATGTGCCCTGCAATGATGTGAGCATCAAGGGGCTGGACCGTACCATCACCGCCCGGGAATACCACCGCGTCAGGGATCATATGCTGAGCCTGGAGCTGCCTGGTTTCCAACAGGAAGCCGCCTCCGCCAGCACGGATTTTGTCCCCCTCTTCGGTCAGGAGGAAAGCTATATCTGACACGCGAAAAGCCGCCGGATTCACGGCGGCTGCGAATGGGGATGTTTTGACCCGGCAAATGAAAATCTGCCGGGTCTTTGCTTTATGTCAAATCATAGGTAGTGTATCCTAATTGCACAAGCGCTTTTTGTAATTGATGAAATCGCTGTGACCTGGTTCCCTTAAAAATCTTTTTGCCAAAGAGATTACAAACATAGATTTTCTTAAAATAAATCATTGTTTCCATTCCACTTGTATTTAGGCAAAAATACTTACCTGTAATATTTCTATCACCAACACAAGTTCCGTTTGTTGTACCATATTCTTTTTTGTAATTTTCCGCACAAGTATGAAGGTCTATCGTATAAAAGGTTTTTTCTCTTCTAACAATAATGGTTGCGTCACTTGAATTGATTGCAATTATATCATGATCCAAAACCTTTGGCATTCCGCACATGTTTTCCTCCGTTATTGCGTGCTTCGCATTTGTGTCTAAAACGCACCGGGAAAGCCCAAAGTCAATTATAGCACGAAATGAATCGTTCAAAGTTGGTCTTGATTACCAATTCCTAACCACAACTTCCCTTCACGGCGGCTTTTGTTATTCCTCCAGATTGCTCTGGCAGTATTCGATCATTTCCAGCAGAATCTTGCGGGTTTTATATTCCGGCTGTACGCTGTATGGCAGAATGCTGTGCAGGAAGAAATTGCGGAACATCCGCAGAAACTCCGGCTGAGTCACCATAAACTCGCTGTGACTGCTTTCCAGGTTATAGTCGGTTCCGGCCTTGATGATGGAAAGGCCCACGCCCTCATAGCAGATGATTTCCTCATCCCGCATGGAATCCTCATCCTTAAGGAAATGCAGTTTGTAATACGGGTTCTCCATGTGCTGGTGCAGCATGGTCCGCAGGGTGAGAAGCCGCTCCTGCATGGTCAGTGTTCGGAATCCCCAGAACTGATCGCTGAGCCGCCCTGTGCGCACAAACTTCCATACTGCCCGCTGCTTGAACACATGGTGCTGGGCCTGCTTCTTGGCAAAAGCGTTGCTCTGCCGCTGCTTCACCAGTTCTGCCAATTCGTCTATTTCACCCAAAACGGATGCATTCTCCGCCAAAGGGCCTTCCCGGAGAGCCCTGACCCAGATATCCACCGGCACCTGCTCCATGCCGAAATCCGGCTTGATACGATATACCGCCCGGTCCTTTTCCAGGTCGCAGCAATAGCGCAGATAGGCCTCATAGCCGTTTTGCAGATCGGGAATGCCGGCATTGCGGATGGGCACAGCCGTCTCCCGGGCGCCCGTCATCATGCGATGCACGGTTCCTGCGTCGCCGGGGAAGGAAAAGAACATGCCTTCCCTGCGGCTCTGGAAAAGCACCAGGTCGTACCAGGGAATGCCATCCTTGTGATATTCACAAACCATCACATCCGCCATGAGAATGCCCTTGGGGTTGCTGAGAATCACTTCCCTTTCCACAAAGGACATGCCGCCATAGTAACGGGCGTCATGGAGAATGGGCAGTACCGACTGTATGGTCATCACCGTGCGCAGCAGGCTCTGGTCGGAGTACATCAGGTGCTCCACCTCCGCCTTGCCCAGGCTGGTCAATTGGGCCAACGCGCCGAAGATGGGCATGGCCTCGCAGTTGAGCACCGTAAAGCGCAGGTCCGTCATGGGCATGTAGCGCTCCAGCAGGTGCTGCCGGTCGCCGGTATGGGGGTTTACCAGCAGAGGATCCAGCAGGGGCGGATCCTCCCTGAGCAGCTGACGCAGAATGTCTGTGGCGGCATACTCCGCCCGGCTCAGCTTTTTTCGTTCCAGAATGCGGTTCAGGGCCCCTGTTTCCTCGTCTGTCAGGGCAAGACCCTCGTGATCCTTCAGCAGCTGGCAGAACCTGCTCACGCTATCGATGTTGGCCTTATCCTGCATGATGCGGGCCACGGATGTCTGGCTTTTGTAGCCCAGTCGGGCCGCCAGCTCCGCCACGGAAAGACCCCGGCTTTTCTGTATCGCCTGGACGAATTCGCGCATGTCCTGCATGGGCTCACCTGCCTTTCGTCACTTGCGGGTGCGGATACACTGGGTGGCCATATAGCTCGTAAAGGCGCATTCCACCAGCACCACCTGGCCATCCCGGGTGGCGAGCATATCAAAAACAGGCAGGGAAAGGGTGCCCACGCTGTTCAGATACTGATAGACCACCACCGCTGCCAGCAGCAGCGTGGGAATCCACAACAGACCGGCGAAGGGCTCCCGGCGCTTGCCCGCGCCGGAAATGGGCAACAGCAGCGCCAGGGTGACGCCCAGCAGCAGCCCCTTGAGCACATTGCTCCAGAAGCCCAGGCCGTTCATCACCGGCAGCAGCACGCACAAAAGCAGCGCCAGCAGCAGCGGCGCCACCATCACCGTCAGTTTCCGCAGGAACATCACATTTCCTCCAGCATACGCTTTTCCTTGTCGGTCAGTTGAGCCTTTTCCAGCAAATCGGGCCGGAACTTCTTGGTAGCCCGCAGGGATTCCTGCCGGCGCCAGGCCTTGATCTTCGCGTGATCGCCGGAAAGCAGCACCTCCGGCACTTCCATGCCATTCAGCTCCCGTGGACGGGTATACTGGGGATACTCCAGCAGACCATCGGAGAAGGACTCCTCCTCCGGGCTTTCGGCAGAACCCAGCACCCCGGGGATAAACCGCGCCACGCAATCCGTCAGTACCATGGCGGCCAGCTCACCGCCGGTGAGGATATAATCGCCAATGCTGATCTCCTCGTCAATGCAGGCGTCCAGCGCCCGCTGATCCACGCCCTCGTAATGGCCGCAGAGCAGGATGAGTTCCTCCTCCGTGGCCAGCTCCCGGGCCTTGGCAGTGGTCAGGGTGGTACCCCTGGGGCCCATGTAGATGCGTTTGCCGTGGAAATCCTCCCCCATGGCTGCCTTCATGGCGTCCATGATGGGCTGGGCCAGCATCACCATGCCGGCGCCGCCGCCGAAGGGATAGTCATCGGTGTTCTTGTGCTTGCGGTCGGAAAAGGGACGGATGTCGATGCACTCCACCTCAATCAGCCCCTGCTCCCGGGCACGGCCCAGGATGCTGGTATTCAGCACGCTTTCGAACATCTCCGGGAAGATGGTCAGGATCTTAATCTTCAAAAACAGCCACCTCTTGCAGCTTTTCGGTGCAAACGTCGATGCGGCGCTGCGCCACGTCCACGCTGGGGAACACGGCCTTCAGCGCCGGGGCCATGAAGCTTTCCCGGTTCCTGCGGAACACATACACATCCACCGGGCCATGCTGCAGAACATCGGTGAGCTTGCCCAGCACATTGCCGTTCTCGTCCACCGCCTCACAGCCGATCAGGTCGCAGATAAAGGTCTCATCCTCGCCGGGCTGCACAGTCTGTTCCCGGCGGATGTACAGCTGCGTCCCCCGCAGCCGCTCCACGTCGTTGGGGTTGGCACACGCCCCCAGGGTAATGTATGCGAAGCCGTCATGCACCCGTGAGCACCTGGCGGCAATGGGTTCAAAATCATTATCGCGCTGCACGTAAAGCGTTTTCCAGCGCAGGAAATCATCGGCATCGGCAGCATAGGGCTTCACCTTCGCCTCGCCCCGGATGCCCTGGGGCTTGAGGACCTCGCCGATCATCAAATACTCATTCATGAAACATTCTCCTTCAATCGTCCCTCTCCCGCGTCGCGGCGCTCCCGTCGAGCGCCGTGACCCCTGCTGATATGCACCCTGCATGGCACCAAAAGAAGGGAGTCGAGAGGGTGAGCGATGCGAGCGCCGCCAGTGGCGGAAGCAGCGATCTAAGCGAATCAACCGAAACGAGCAATCGAGCGACAGCGAGAGTGCGACGATTGAGGTTGCGGATGAAAGCCCCTTTGGCAGGGTGCAGGGGCAAAGCCCCGCTCAGGGGAGTCCAGAGGGGACGCTGTCCCTTCTGGTGCAAAAAAGGCGGGATCAGTTAGATCCCGCGGATTTCTGGATTTCGACAAAAACAGGCTTGGGGTATTTGGCGGTGGCAGCCTTCACCACGGCGCGGATGGCCTTGGCGATGCGGCCCTGCTTGCCAATGACTTTGCCCACATCTTCCTCTGCCACGTTCAGGGCGAGGATGACAGCCTCGGGGCCTTCGGTTTCATGCACGCTGACTTGGTCGGGATGATCCACCAAGGACTGCGCCATGAAGGTAAGTAGTTCTTGCATGGAGACTTCCTTTCTTCATACCGGCAGGGCCGGCGCAGTCTTCATCAGACTTACTTTTCGATGACGCCGGTCTTCTTCAGCAGCACACGAACGGTGTCGGTGGGCTGAGCGCCGCAATCCAGCCAATACTTGGCGCGCTCGCCGTCGACCTTGATCTCAGCGGGAGCGGTCATGGGGTTGTAGTAGCCGATCTCCTCGATGAAGCGGCCGTCACGGGGGGAGGTGGCAGCAGCCACGACAACACGGTAGAAGGGCTTCTTCTTCATACCCATTCTCTTCAGACGAATCTTGACAGACATTGGATTTCCTCCTCAAATTTGTGTGGTAGTGATCTATATGGAAATCATATACGCTGTATATGAGTCCACGCTTTGGTTACATGCCGGGGAAGCGCATTCTCATGCGGCCCTTGCCCTTCATCTGGGTCATTTGCTTCATCATCTGCTTGGCCTGCTCAAACTGGCGGATGAGCTGGTTCACGTCCTGCACCGAGGTGCCGGAGCCCGCAGCGATGCGCTTGCGGCGGCTGGCATTGAGAATGCCGGGGTTGCGCCTTTCCCTGGGCGTCATGGAACGGATGATGGCCTCGGGCTTCTTCATGGCGTTCTCGTCCACGTCGATGTCCTTGCCGGACATGCCCGGGAGCATCTCGATCATGCTCTTCAGGCCCACCTTCTTCATGGACTGCATCTGCTCCAGGAAGTCCTCCAGGGTCAGGTCAGAGGTCTTGACCTTGCGGGCCAGCTTATCCACCTCATGCTCGTCGAAGGCTTCGCCGGCCTTCTCGATCAGGGTGAGCACGTCGCCCATGCCCAGGATGCGGCTGGCCATGCGGTCGGGGTGGAAGGGTTCGATATCGGTGAGCTTCTCGCCCACGCCGGAGAACTTGATGGGCTTGCCCGTCACCGCGCGCACGCTCAGCGCGGCGCCGCCGCGGGTGTCGCCGTCCAGCTTGGTAAGAATCACGCCGTCGATGGCCAGCTTCTCGTTGAAGGACTGGGCCACGTTCACCGCGTCCTGGCCGGTCATGGCGTCCACCACCAGCAGGATCTCCTGGGGCTTGACGGTTTCCTTGATGCGGGCCAGCTCGTCCATGAGCTCGGTATCGATATGCAGGCGACCGGCGGTATCGATGATCAGCACATCCCGCTGATAGTATCGGGCGTACTCGACAGCCTCTTGGGCGGTCTTCACCGGGTCTTGCGTGCCCTTCTCGAAAACAGGCACCTTCACCTGCTCGCCCACCACCTGCAGCTGCTTGATAGCGGCGGGGCGGTAGATATCGCAGGCAGCCAGCATGGGCTTTTTGCCCTGCTTGCTCAGGTAGCCGGCCAGCTTGGCGGCCATGGTGGTTTTACCTGCGCCCTGCAGGCCGCAGAGCATATAAACCGTCAGCGGGCTGGAGGACCAGGTCAGGCGGGCATTGGCGCCGCCCATAAGCTGGGTCATCTCCTCATTGACGATCTTGATGACCTGCTGTCCGGGGGTGAGGGAGGACAGGATTTCCTGGCCCACGCACCGCTCGGTGACCTTCTTGATAAAATCCTTGGCGACGGCATAGTTGACGTCGGCCTCAAGGAGCGCCATGCGCACCTCGCGCATGCCTTCCTTGACGTTCTGCTCCGTCAGCTTGCCCTTGCCGGTCATTTTCCGCAGGGCGCCCTGGAGCTTTTCACTCAAGCCTTCAAAGGCCATTGCTTTCCTCCTGATCCAGCCGGATCAGCTCGTCCAGCAGCTGTTCCGCCTCGTCATAGCGCTGATGGCGCAGGGCATCGCGGCACTGTTCCAGCCCCTCGCCCATGCGGGTGAAGCGCCGGGCCATGCCCAGCTTCTCTTCCATGTCGAAAAGCTTGCCTGCCGCCCTGGTCAGCATATCGTGTACACCTTGCCGGCTGACGCCTGCCTCCTGGGCGATCTCCCCCAGGGACATATCCTCCTCGCAGTGAAGCTGGAGTACCAGGCGCTGCTTTTCCGTCAGCATGCCGCCATAGAACGCCGCGAGCCAGGCCAATTCGACCTTGCGACCGATCTCGTCATGCCCGTTGCTTTCCATGCCAGCACCCTCCGCGTCAAGGTGTTTCGGTTGACACCTGAGCTATTATATACGCAAAAAGGTGCGCTGTCAAGTGTTTTTTCTTGACAGCGCTCATCTTTTTTCAATATATCACACCATGCTTCATGTTCAACAGCGTTGTGTACTCCGTCACGTCCTTCATGCGCACATAGCCGTAGGTGCCCTGCTCGTCCAGCTTCCAGGTGATGTCCTCCCTGGGCAGCACCACATGGTACCATCCGTCGCAGTCAGCGATGATATGCACGGCGGTACCGGCAGGCAGGGTTTGCTTCACCTGGCCACCCGGGGAAAGGTACAGGCTGGTGTCCGCGTTGCACTGGGCCACGGCAGGTGGGGTCATCATCTTTTCACCGCATATAACATAGTTGCCGCTCATCCAGCCTACTGTATCACCAATACGCAGTTTGTACCATGGATGCTGGGTGCCGGGCGCAGCATCCAGTTTCTCCGCAACAGCCCCACGGTACACACCCAGGCTGCGGGATTTTCCCGTAGGTTTCTCCCTGAGATTCGCTCCTTGTGCATAATACGTATCAAGATTTGCCTCAATACGTTCCCATGCTTCTGCACCCATGGCCAGTTTTTCCAGATTGCAGGGGAAATCATCCGCATCCAGAAGATCCAGCCTTGCAGGTTTCTCGGCGCAGAAATATGTCGTTTCGCCTGCCACGACCCCCTGCTCCATCCGCGAATACTCATAACTATAGCCTGGGAAACCACTCATGACGCGGATGCCATTACCCTGTTCGTCCAGGTTTTCATAGGCGTATACATAACTGTAACCCTCATAGCCGCCTATGTAGAAAATCTCCTGTCCATATTCAACGGTTGGCCACACCATCATGACTCGTCCCTGATTGTCATACCTTGGCCGGGCGCTGATGGCAAAGCTTTCGGCGCCCCTCAAAAAGGTTTCCGTGGCCGCCCATACCTGCCAGCCCGATTCCGGCAGTTCCAGCCCTTCGATCAGCATTGTCACGCTCTGATGTTCCGCCGCCAGCAAAAGAAAGCGGCGATTCATCTGCTGTGTATCCTTGTATTGCTCTGTCACCATCACGCCCTGAACAGCCTTGTCTTCCGCAAAAGGCGTACCAGCCAGGGCGGCTTTTGCCATTTCCGGCAAGGCGTTCCCAAAGGTTTCTACATAGTAGATCGGGTTATAGGGCGTATCCACCGTCCAGCTCTCTCCCCGGGCCGCCACAGCAGGCCACAGGAGCACCAGAAGAAGCACCACCAGTTTCTTCATTTTCTTCACCTCTTATCCATGCAACGGCCCAAACCAACATTTTCTTCCATTTATATGTAACAAAAAAATGTGGGCCATATGCACACGGCCCACATTCTCAATTCCGTATTATCTCATCACCACGGCACCATTTCCCCGGTCAACTTCAGCCAATGGATGCGGATATCCCTGTTGTGCCGCGCGGCGTTCTTGGGATCGTTCTTCTGCACCTCGGTCATGGTGCGGGGGAAATGCACGCAGGTGTGGCCCTCAAAGCCGTTATCGCTCAGCCCGCCGGACAGGTGGGGCATGTTGGGCATGGAGGCAATGCACCAGGTGCCGTTGGCCAGGCGGATATACACCGGCTTTTCGTTCCAGGACCACTGGTTGCCCCAGACCTCATACATAATCTGGCTGTCCTCTTTGGTCAGGGGTTCGGAGTCGGCATGGTGCCCGGCCGAGTACAGGCGCATCTTCCACTGCTTGCCTGAAACAGGCTCGTACACCGTAAACTCTTTGTTCCGCTGGAGATAAGGCTTCACATCGTCATACCAATGCAGCAATTCCAGGTTGGCGCCGCCGGGGGCCACGCCCTTGGCCACATTGGAGGAAAGCTGCGTATCCATGGCCACGGCGCTGCCGCCGTAAAGCGTGGCCAGGGTGGTTTTGCCGGCCACGCCGTCCACCGGCAGGCCGTTGCGGCGCTGGAAGCACTCCACGGCCCACACGGTAGAATAATTGTAGACGATACCTTCCTCGCTGGACACACCCACGGGGTAGTTCAGCTTGGCCAGGGCCTCCTGCAGCTGCTTGACCTCCGCGCCGGTGCTGCCCCGCTTGAGCTGCTTCCAGCCACCCTCGGGCTGTTCAGCGCTGGGCTGATCCACAGCGGGTTCGTCCACCTCTTCCTTTTCGGCAACCTCAGCGTCGTCGGAAAAAAGAATCTTGTAGGTTTTCGTTCCTGCCACACCGTCGGCGGTAAGACCATGCTGCTTCTGGAAGGCAATGACCGCCTTTTCCGTGCCGGCGCCGAAGCCTCCATCCACCAGGCCCGTGTAGTAGCCCAGCTGCTTGAGACGCTTCTGCAGGGTCTCCACATCATCGCCGGTATCGTTGCGGCGCAGGGTACGGGCGGGGACATCGTCGTTCTTGTCATCCGGCACAGGGGTGATTACCGTGCTGCCGGCGGGTTTGGCATCATCGGAGAAGAGAATCTTGTAGGTCTTCGTGCCGGCCAGGCCATCGGCGGTCAGGCCGTGCTTGCTCTGGAAAGCCTTCACCGCGTTCATGCTGCCGGTGCCGTAGCTGCCGTCGATGGAGCCGGTGTAATACCCTAGCTCCTTCAGCCGCTTCTGCACGCTCTTCACATCATCGCCCTGGCTGCCCTTACGCAGGGTGCGGGTGGGGATGGTATAGCCATTGTTACCCGCATCAGTGCTGGGCGGCGTCACCGTGGAGCCGCCGCTGTTTCCGTCATCGCCCGTATCGCCCTTGAGCTGGCTTTCGATCTTCAGCAGGGTTTTTTTGCCTGCCAGGCCGTCCGCCGTCAGGCCGTTGGCCTGCTGGAAGGCCACCACCGCCCGCTGGGTGCCGGTGCCGAACTTGCCGTCTGCGCTGCCGGCGGAGAACCCCAGGTCGTTCAGCGCCTTCTGCAGGAGCTTCACCCGGTCGCCCCGGGAGCCGTACTTCAGTGTTTCATAGTTTCCGCCGAAGTAGCTGTCCGCGCTGCCCGTAGAGCCACTGCCGGTATTCCCGGTGGAAGACGAACCGCCCGTACCGCCGGTGCTGCCACCGCTCTCCGCCTGCTTGTACAGCAGCGTCAGCGTGGCGCTGCCGGCCAGGCCGTCCACCGTGAGGCCATTGTTCTGCTGGAACTGGCGCACCGCCTTCTCCGTGGTGGGGCCGAACTTGCCGTCGGTGCCGCCGGTGTTGTAGCCCAGAGACACCAGGGCTTTCTGCATTTTCAGCACATCGCTGCCGGAATCCCGGTAGCGCAACGTTTTATAACTGGCGGCAAAGGCGGAAACGCAAAAAGACACGAGCACCATCGCCAGGATGAGCCCGCGCCAGAAAATCCGCTTGTTCATGCCGTATACCTCCCATTGGTGTATTTCAATGTTCAGTATATCAGAATGTATATATTTTGTAAAGTTTTATGACAAAGATGTTACACAAACAAGTCCATCGGGTGATGAATCAATCTTTCCGCACCGGCAGAACGCAGCTCCTCCTCGTCACGGAAACCCCAGGTCACTCCCACGGGATGCATGCCGGCGTTGCGGGCGCAAATCATGTCCACATCCGTATCCCCCAGGTAGAGGAAATCCGCCGGGGCCGTCCCCAGTGCCTCCGCCATGGCCAGCGCGCCGGCGGGATCAGGCTTCACAGGCACGCCCTCCATCTGGCCCCGCACCGCAGCGAAGTCGATTCCCGGGAAGAAGTGCTCCACCACCCGGCAGGTGTCGGCGTGGGGCTTGTTGGAAAACACGCAGAGCTTCACGCCCCGCGCCTGCAGCGCTTGCAGCATTTCCGTCACGCCATCGTAGGGCGCCGTCCTGTCCAGGTTATGCTCCTGGTAATAGGCCTGGTAGGTTTCCAGCACGCCCTCCACCAGTTCGGCCTGCTCCCCCACAGCCCGCTTCGCCAGCATCCTGGCGCCGCTGCCCACCAGGTAGCGGTACTTCTCCACCGGATGTTCCGGCAGGCCGTGGATGCGCAGGGCCCGGTTCATGGCGAAGGCAATGTCCTCCAGGGTGTTGGTCAGGGTGCCGTCCAGGTCAAACAAAACTGCCTGATACACAGCTCTTTCCCCTTTCTTCAGAATAAAACCTCCGCATTCAGGCAGAATAACCCATCATACCCGAAAAGGGAGGCAAAAACATGCAAAATCAAAACAAACAGCCGGGCAAGCCCCAGGTAACGGCGCTCATTGACCGGCGGCAGATCATCCTCGGCAGCCTGACGCTGCTTGCCATGGCGGTGCTGCTCATCGTGGGCCTGACGCCCCGTGACGCTTCCGCCCCGGAACCGGATACAGCCCAGGTGGGCGGCGAATCCGCCATCACCCTCGCCGCTGATTGCGCCCTGGTGCAGCACATCGCCTACGAGCCCTGCGGGCACCAGATCACCCGCCGGCAGGCCCTGCCCCCGGATCTGGCGGGCAAAACCCGCGCCGACCTGGAGGCGGCCTATGCCGATTGGCAGGTCACCAGCTATGCCGCCGATGAGGTGGTCATGGCCCAGCGGCTTGCCATGTACTGTCCACAGCACATGGTGCTCATGCCCGATGACAGCGGTATGCTCTGCGTCTTTCAGAACAAATACGGCGACGCCCTGGCCCTGGTGGAGGAGCTGAACATCCCCCTCAGCGACCTGCCCGATTCCTATCAGGAAGAGCTGCGCCCCGGCAAGGGCTTCTCCACCCAGGAAGAGCTCGCCCAATGGCTTGAGGCCGCCGACAGCTGACCAGGGGCTCTGCCCCTGGTCCCCGGTCAGGGCGCTGCCCTGACAACCCGCTTAAGGGGTTTCACCCCTTAAGAATCCCATTCGGGGCAGGCAGGCGCTCAACCGCCATGCAGGGGTCACGGCGCTCAACGGGAGCGCCGCGACGCGGGGGGTGCCGCGCTTCATTCTTACTTCATCATTCCTAATTAAACTTCCAGCAGCCTGCCCATGATGTCCCGGCCTTCGGCCACCCACACGCCCTTTTCGGCGGTGGATTCATCCAGGCGGCTGGGGGTGCCGGGTTTGCGGCTGTCGTAGATGGCAAAGGGAACAGGCTTGCCATCGTGGGTGCGGGTAGAAAGCAGGGTCTTGTGGTCGGAGAGCATCAGGATGCGGAAGTCGCCCAGCTCCGGCAGCTTCTCCAGCAGGGGCTTCACCACTTCCTTGTCCAACAGGCGGATGGCCTCCAGCTTCTTGTCCAGGTGACCGGCGTGGGTCATCTCATCGGGCGCTTCCACATGGATGGCGGCAAAGTCAGCGCCATCACGCAGGGCGTCCACGGCGGCCTGCACCTTGCCGGCGTAGTTGGTGTCCAGGTCGCCGTTGGCGCCGGGCACATGGGGATGGGGCAGACCCATCAGGGTAGCGATGCCCCACACCAGGGGCACAGCGCTGATCACCACGCCGGACTTGCCGTACTTCTGCCGGAAATTGGGCAGCATCATGGCGCGGCCGGCGCCCCAGGGCCAGATCATGTTGGCGGGCAGCTGCCCACGGGCGATGCGTTCCTTGTTGACGGGATGGTCCTTCAGCACCTGATAGCTGACCTGCATGAGCTCCGTGATCTCAGCGGCGTAAGCGCCGGTGGGGTAATGCTTGCCCACGTCCTGCTCCAGCACGTTGTGGGGTTCGGTGGTGTGGAACACGGCGTCCTCCGGCACATTGCCGAACACACCGATGTGCCGGAAGGTGCGGCTCACATGAATGTGCAGCTTCACCTTTTCCGCGGCCGCCTGGAAGCGGGAATCGGCAATCAGGTCGTTCATGAGGGTTTCGGCCTCGTCGCCATCGATGTTGCCGCCGTTGTGGCTGTGGATGATCAGCTCATCGCCGATTTCCTCCACGGCGCACAGGTTCACACGCATGGAGACCTCTCCGGGCTACAGGGTCACGTCCACGCCGGCGGCCTCCAGCACGCTGCGGCCGGTGTAGCAATCCCGGGGATCGTTGCCGAAGATGTTCAGGATGGCGGTATCGCTGCCGGCGGGCACGCCAGCGGGTACCGTCTGGCACTGGCCCACCTCGCTGCCGGCCAGCACGCCCATATGGGGCAGGTCAAGGTATTCCAGGGGCGTTTTGCCCCCCAGCTCCGGGATGGCGTCATCGCTCATGCCGTCGCCGATAATCAGCACGTATTTCATCTTTATCCTCTCCTTACTGGCACACAGCCTGCAGCTTTTGGGCGGTCTCTTCCAGCAGACCAAGATCCCACAGCAGGCTGCTGGTCAAATACTTGTCACGAATATCGCGGCTGCCCAGCAGGGCGTCCACGGTGTCCTGGTAGGTGAGCTTCAGGTCAGCGGGGGTCATGGGCATACCGCAGGATTTCATCAGCTGCCAGATGCTCTCCCGGCTGGGCAGTTCTTCCTTAATAATCTGCTGGATTTCCGGCCACTTCTCCGCAATGATCTCCAGCCGCCTGGCATGCTTGGCGGGATCGTTCTTGCGCACCTTTTCCTCCAGGGCAATGATCTCCGGGGCGATGTTGCCGAAGATACGCTTGGCCTGCTCCACCCAGGCGTCCAGGGAGAAGTCCGCCATGGCCTTGCGGGCCTTTTCCACGTCGATGGTATCGGTGGTGAGGATGTTCTCGTAAATCCACAGGGTCAAAAGCGTGCCCACACCCACCTGGATGCCGTGCAGGTCAGAGGGAATGTTCCCCCGCAGGGCCTGCATCTCCCACAGGTGGGAGAAGTAGTGCTCCAGTCCGCTGGCGGGGCGGCTGATCTCGGCAAAGGCCATGGAGATGCCGGAAAGCACCAGGCCCTCCACCACAGCGGCCAGGGCGTCGTCCTCCCGGCTCATCAGGCCGTCGGCATGGGCGACGATCTTCTTCAGGCTGGCCCGGACCAGGCCGGCGATTTCCTCGCAATAGGGGTCGCCGTACACCAGGTGGCTGATGCGCCATTCGCACACGGAAACATACTTGGCCAGCATATCGCCCAATCCCGCCTGGAGCATGATGTCCGGCGCGGTTTTGAGGATATCCGTATCGGCGATGATCACCTGGGGGCAGCCGTTGTAGAGGCTCACCTTCACCCGGTTCTGGATCATGGAGGAAGAGTTGGAGGCGTAGCCGTCCATGCTGGGGGCGGTGCACACCACCATGCTGGGCAGCTTGCAGGCCTTGGCCAGCACCTTGCAGCAATCGTTGATCACGCCGCTGCCCACCGCCAGCAGCACATCGCAGCTGGGGTCAAAGGCCATGGCCAGGCTGCCCACGGCCCGCTCGTCGGGCTCAATGCGCTCGCTGCCGGGCAGCACATAAGCGGTATAGGGAATATTCGCGGCCTTCAGCGCGCCTTCCACCAGGTCGCCGGCGGCCTTCTTCGTGTTGGCGTCCATGACCACAAAGGGCTTCTTCACCCCGATGGTCTCCATGCCTTCCTTCAGGCAGTTCACGGCACCCTTGCCCACCTTCATATACTTCAGGTCGCAGCCATGATGCTTGCCGCAGGAGCAGTCGTGCCCTGCGGGAGAAAGAATTTCCGCCAGGGTCATATCGGAAAAATGCTTGTTCATCCATACACCTCCAAAGAGTGTTCCACCATATTGTACGCTTGCCGGCAAAGGCCGTCAAGTTTTTTGCTTGCACATTCCCATCGCCGGCAAACGATCTCCGAAAAAACTTTTCCCGCACCCGTTGACAATCCCCTCCGGGTGTGGTATCATACCCATGTTTGAAGTAGAGGCTTGCCCGTCTCTCACCTTGCGCGGCTCACGCTGCCGGGTATCATGGCATCTTTTCCGCAAGGAAAATGAATGTGTACATGCAGCGACGGGTCGAGCGATCCGTCGCTTTTCATTTTGCGCCGGAGTGTCAAACAGAGATTTGGAGGTGTATGGTTATCGCAATCGATCTGATGATCAACGAGGAGATCCGGGACCGCGAAGTCCGCGTGATCGACGAGAACGGTGAACAGCTTGGCGTTATGCCCACGCAGCAGGCCATCGCGCTGGCTGAGGAACGCGGCCTGGACCTGGCCAAGATCCAGCCCACTGCCAAGCCCCCTGTGTGCAAGCTGCTGGACTATGACAAGTACCGCTACGAGCAGTCCAAGCGCGAGCGTGAAAACCGTAAGAATCAGCGGGTCGTGTCCATCAAGGAGGTTCAGCTCTCCGCCACCATCGAGGAGAACGACGTTCTCACCAAGGCGAAGATGGCTACCAAGTTCCTTCAGGATGGCGACAAGGTCAAGGTTTCCATCCGCTTCCGCGGCCGTCAGATTACCCACAGCGAGATCGGCATGAAGGTCATGCAGGATTTTGCCAAGCGGTGCGAGGACGTCAGCACGGTGGAACGCCGCCCGCTGATGGATGGCCGTCACATGATCATGATCCTGGCTCCCAAGGCCGCCAAGGCTTCCTTCGCGGAAAAGAAGGCTGCCCGGGAGAAGGCCGCTTCCAAAGAAGCTACGCAGGATTAACCCCCCAGTAAACAGCAAAGGAGGACCATTCCATGCCTAAGCAAAAGAGCCACCGTGGTGCTGCCAAGCGCTTCTCTTTCACCAAGAGCGGTATCGTGAAGCATAAGCAGATGAACGCCAACCATCAGGTTCGCCTGAAGACCACCAAGCGCACCCGTCACCTGCGGGCCGCCGGCATCGTGGACAACGCCGCTGAAGCGCGCACCATCCACAAGCTGCTGCCCTACAAATAAGCCAATAGCTGGCAAGGAGGTTTCATTCAATGGCACGCATTAAGAGAGCTGTGAACGCTCATAAGAAACGCCGCAAGATTATGAAGCTGGCGAAGGGCTACTGGGGCGCTAAGTCCAAGCAGTACCGCGCCGCTTCCGAACAGGTCGCCCGCTCCCTGCGTTACGCTTACACCGGCCGTAAGCTGCGCAAGCGCGATTTCCGCCGCCTGTGGATCACCCGTATCAACGCCGCCGCTCGCCTGAACGGCATGAGCTACTCCACCTTTATCAACGGCCTGAAGAAGCAGAACATCGAGGTCAACCGCAAGATGCTGGCCGACCTGGCTGTCAACGACGCCGCTGCTTTCGCCAAGCTGGTGGAGATTGCCAAGGCCTGAGCTTACGCTTCAAAAAAAGTGACTTCTGAAGAAGTCACTTTTTTTGTTTGCCTGCATTCCTTTGCCGCATCTTTGCTGTCCTTCCCTTTCTCATCCGCTTTCCCTATAAAAACATCCAATTTCTATCCCATTTTCGCCCTTCACACTTTTTCCAAGCTGTGGTATACTATAAGTTAGCATGGCAAAGGAGGCGCAGGCAATGACGGACTATCGGCCCGAGGATCCCGCTACCGGTGATTTCATTGTGGTGAAAGCCCTGGAAAACGGCGTGAACCTCATCGGCATGACCCGCGGCAAGGATACCCGGCTCCTCCATACCGAGAAGCTGGATGCGGGCGAGGTCATCATTGCCCAGTTCACCCAGAACACCTCCGCCATGAAGATCCGCGGCAAGGCTGAAATTCAGACCCGCCACGGCACCATGATCTCTGGTACTGATGAATAAGCATTAACAAGAAAAAGGAGCGATTTATCATGCGTAAGATCGGCGTACTGACCTCCGGCGGCGACGCGCCGGGCATGAACGCGGCGATCATGTCCATTGCCAAGAGCGCCTCCCGCTACGGCATGCCCCTGGTGGGCATCAAGCGCGGCTACAACGGCCTCCTGCGCAAGTCCACCAGCATCAAGGAGGACCTGCAGGAGCTGGTTCTGGATACGGTCCTGGACATCGCCGACCGTCCCGGCACTTACCTGCGTACCGCCCGCTGCGACGAGTTCCGCGATCCCGCCTGGCGTGAAGTGGCTGTAAAAACCCTCCACGACATGGAGATCGACGGCCTGGTCATCATCGGCGGCGACGGTTCCTTCCAGGGCGCCATGCGTCTGTGCGAGCTGGGCATCCCCTGCATCGGCATTCCCGGCACCATCGATAACGACCTGGCCTATACCGAAATGACCCTGGGCTACGAGACCGCAGTGCAGGTCTGCACCGAGGCCATCCGCTCCATCCGCGCCACCAGCCGCTCCCACGACCGTCCCCACGTGGTGGAGTGCATGGGCCGTCACTGCGGCGATATCGCCCTGAAGGCCGCCTGCGCCACCGGCTCTGAGATCGTGGTCGTGCCCGAGGTGCCGTGGACCGTGGAAGAAGTGGCCGCCCGGCTGAACAAGCAGATCGCCAAGGGCAACACCCGCGCCACCATCGTGCTGGCCGAGGGCTGCTGGGATTCCCTGGCCGAGCCCTTCGATATGTATGGCTTCCTGACCAGCCACGGCAAGCAGTGCTTTGAGGGCGAGGGCTGGAGCGCCAACCGCTTCGCCTCCGTGATGAAGCGCCTGTGCGGCAACATTGAGGTCCGCTCCACCGTGGTGGGCTACACCCAGCGCGGCGCCTACCCCGTAGCCAAAGACAGCGCCTTTGCCTTCGAGGCCGGCAACGTGGCCGTGAAGCTCCTGCACGAGGGCATCAGCAACCAGGTTATCGGCGTGCGCCAGGGCCGCGTGTTCCACATGCCCATTGAGGAAGCGCTCAAAACTCCCCACACCTTCCGCCACGACCTATATAACCTGGTGAACGACATCGACCAGCATTAACATTCGCCATCACGCATTGAGAAAGGAAAACCATCATGCAACAGATCTTCGCTGAACTCTTCTCCGGCGTGGTTGACATGTTCTCTATCGCCGGCCTGAAGTGCCTGGTGATGTTCGTTATCGCCGGTGTGCTGATTTACCTGGCCATCAAGAAGGACTACGAACCCACCCTGCTGCTGCCCATCGGCTTCGGCTGCATCCTGGCCAACCTGCCCGGTGCCATCGACGCTGTGACCGGCGCCAAGGTTCCTGCTGTGCTGGGCGAGAGCGGCTTCCTGAGCCTTTTGTTCAACGCCGGTATCGCCAACGAGCTCTTCCCGGTGCTGATCTTCATCGCCGTGGGCGCCATGATCGACTTCTCTCCCCTGCTGAAGGATCCTTCCATGATCTTCTTCGGCGCCGCGGCCCAGTTCGGCATTTTCGCCACGTTCCTGCTCTCTCTGGTGCTGCTGCCCATCATTCCCGGCCTGGTGGCCGAGGGTGATTCCGACATGGTAATGAAGCTGGCCTCCGCCATCGGCATCATCGGCGCGGCCGACGGCCCCACCACCCTGTATGTGGCCAACCACTTCCAGCTGAAGGACTACATGGGCCCCATCTCCGTGGCCGCTTACAGCTACATGGCTCTGGTGCCCGTGATCCAGCCCCCGGTCATCAAGGCCCTGACTACCCGTAAGGAACGCATGATCCGCATGGATTATCAGGAAGAGCGCTGCTCCAAGACCACGCTGATCCTCTTCCCCATCATCGTGACCGTGGTTGCCGGCATCATCGTGCCCATGTCCGCTCCCCTGGTCGGCAGCCTGATGTTCGGCAACCTGATCCGCGAGTGCGGCGTGCTGGAGCGCCTGAGCAAGACTGCTCAGAACGAGCTGGCCAACCTGGTGACCATCGTGCTGGGCATCACTGTGGGCGGCACCATGGTGGCGGATAAGTTCCTGCATCCCACCACCGCCCTGATCCTGATCCTGGGCCTGTTCGCCTTCGTGTTCGACACCGCTGGCGGCGTACTCTTTGCCAAGTTCCTGAACCTCTTCCGCAAGAAGAAGATCAACCCCATGATCGGCGCTGCCGGTATCTCCGCGTTCCCCATGTCTTCCCGCGTCATCGCCAAGATGGCCCTGAAGGAGGACCCCAGCAACTTCATCCTGATGCAGTCCACCTCCGCCAACGTCTCTGGCCAGCTGGGCTCCATCGTGGCCGGCGGCATGGTGATCACCCTGGTGTCCATGCTGCTGGGCGGCTGATGTGGAAAGGAGTTATTGACATGAAAAATCTGATCGCATCTCTCCTGCCCCTGTTTATGAGCGCCTCCGCTCTGGCCGAGGACATCGGTATCATCGGTTCTGCCGACGGCCCCACCGCCGTTCTGGTTGCCGAAACCGCCAAGCCCAGCCTGCTGACCAACGGCCTGATCGTTACCGCCGGCGGCCTGTGCGGCGTGTTCCTGGTGCTGATCCTGTTCTTCTTCACCATCAAGCTGATGCAGAAGATCCTCAAGTAATTCGTTTTCCTGCCGGCTCCCCAGTGGAGCCGGTTTTTTGTATGCTAAAAGCCGTCGGAAGACCGGCGGCTTGACATTTACGCAAGGTTGATATAGTGGTTGATGGCTGCCCGCAGCGCTTCTTCCTGCTGACCGTACCGGACGGCTTTTTGGAAAAACTCTTTTTGCAGCTCATCATCGTGTTTCACCGCAGCAACGATGGCCAGAACCGTCCACGCCTGATACTGCTCCGGGTTGATCTCCACCGCGCTCATCGCCGCATCAGCCGCAAGGTCATACTCGCCAATCTGCAAAAGCAGATTCGCGAAATTGTTGTGAGCAAGAGCGTTATTCTCATCCATTTCAATGGCTTTCGCATAGGCTTTTGCCGCCGCGCCTCCATCTCCGGCAGCGGCATAGCGTGCGCCCAGGTTGGAATACAGCAAACTGGACACAGCGCCCTTCTGAATCGCCTCCTGGTAGGTTGCGATTGCGGCTTCATTCAACCCCAGGCCTGTCTGGCACAGGGCCGTGAACAACCACACCGCATAGATTTCATCCCGGGTGCGCGCATCCATTTTGAGACTCTCAAGCATCTTCATCGCAGCAGCATATTTGCCCTCATCATATAGCCGGATCGCACCAAGCAGGTTTTCCCGTTTCTTCAGATCAATGCTGAAGGCGTCTCCCAATTCCTTGCCATAGGCCGCGGCATACTGCTTCACACTCATCCGCCTGGGCATGGTTTTTGCCATCACACTCAGGCCAGAAAACAAAAGCAGAATGGTTCGCACCAGATTATCTGTGGGCTTGTCACCATTGACCACAATGCCATATACATACAAACCAACTCCGACAATAACCAACAATACGCTGATCAGACGGATGATTTTTATCTTCATTTTTTTCGATTCACCCTCTCTGCTGTTGTTTTAAAAGTATATCACCTCATCAGCTCTTTTTCAAGCTTGTTCGCCTCTGCCCCGCCTGTGAAAAAACAAACAATCCTGCACCCTTTTCTTTCTATCCAAAATGATGTATGATATAAATAGGGTATTGTGCCCTCTTGCATTACTATAACCGGGAGGTTACCATAGATGACTGCTCAGCGTAAAACCAAGATCGTCTGCACCATGGGCCCCAACCTGTTTGAGAAGGACCTGGTCAAGCCCCTGATGCTGGCAGGCATGGACGTTGCCCGTTTCAACTTCTCCCACGATATTCACGAAAACCACCTCAAGCGCTACAACGAGGTCTGCCGCCTGCGTGAGGAGCTGGGCCTGCCCATTGCCACTATGCTGGATACCAAGGGCCCGGAAATCCGCATCGGCACCTTTGCCAATAAGCGCATCCAGCTCCAGCCCGGCCAGCTCTTCACCCTCACCACCGAGGACATCGAAGGCGACGAGGAGCGCGTCTCCGTGACCTACAAGGACCTGCCCAAGGACGTGCAGCCTGGCAGCCGCATCCTCATTGATGACGGCCTGGTAGGCATGACGGTGGAGCGCGTTACCGATACGGAGGTCTGCTGCAAGGTGCTCAACGCCGGCGTTATTTCCGACCGCAAGGGCGTGAACATCCCCGGCGCCCACCTGTCCATGCCTTTCATCAGCCAGAAGGACCGGGAGGACATCCTTTTCGCCATCGAGCACGGCTTCGAATTCATTGCCGCCTCCTTCACCCGCTCCGCCGAGGACATCATGCAGATCCGCCACATCATGGCCGAAAAGAACTGCGACTCCATCGCCATCATCGCCAAAATCGAGAACATGGAGGGTGTGGAGAACCTGGAGGAGATCCTCCGCGTGGCCGACGGCATCATGGTGGCCCGCGGCGACATGGGCGTGGAGATCCCCTTTGAGGATGTGCCCGGCCTGCAGAAGCGCATCATCAAGGATTGCGTCCGTGCCGGCAAGCCCGTTATCACCGCCACCCAGATGCTGGACTCCATGATGAAGAACCCCCGTCCCACCCGTGCCGAGGCCACCGACGTTGCCAACGCCATCTACGACGGCACCTCCGCCATCATGCTCTCCGGCGAAACCGCAGCCGGCGCCTATCCCATTGAGGCCGTGGAAACCATGGCCCGTATCGCTCTGAAGACGGAGGCGGACATCAACTATGTTTCCCGTTTCGCCACCGGCAACTTCAACGCCAAGTCCGACATCACCGCCGCCATCAGCCATGCCACCGTGACCTCCGCCCATGACCTGAAGGCCAGCGCCATCATCACCGTGACCAAGGGCGGCGGCACTGCCCGCATGATCTCCCGCTACCGCCCGGACTGCCCCATCATCTCCTGCACCACCAACGATACGGTCTACCGTCAGCTGAACCTCTCCTGGGGCGTCACCCCCCTGCTTATCAACGAGGAAAACAGCACCGACGCTCTTTTCGACCACGCTGTGGAAGCCGCCGTGCGCACCAAGATGATCCAGGACGGCGAGCTGGTGGTGCTCACCGCCGGCGTACCCCTGGGCATTTCCGGCACCACCAACCTGATGAAGGTCCACGTGGTGGGCCATATGCTGGTCCGCGGCACCGGCGTATGCGGCGGCCGCATCACCGCCCCCCTGCGTGTGGTTGCCGATCCCGCCGAGGCCGCTGAGGACTTCCAGACGGGCATGATCCTCGTCACCAAGCAAACCAACCGCGCCATGCTGCCCCTGGTGCGCAAGGCCTCCGGCCTGATCCTGGAGGACAATGACCCCGAGGGCCACGGCGTCATCGCCGGCATGAGCCTGGACATCCCCGTGATCATCGGCGCCGCCAACGCCATGTCCATCCTCAAGTCCGGCGCCGTCGTCACCATCGACGCCCAGAAGGGCTCCGTAAGCTGCAACTAAAGGGGACTTTGCCAGAGAGGGCGCTGCCCTCTCTGGACTCTCCCGCCAAAGGGGCGTTGCCCCTTTGGAAACCCCACGAAGGGTCTTCGACCCTCTCGACACCCTTTCGGGGGGATCATTCGTGTGCGATATCAGCAGGGGTCACGGCGCTCAACGGGAGCGCCGCGACGCGGGGAAAGTTGCTTAGGTTCCCTCCCCGAGGGAACTGGCGCCGCAAGGCGACGGAGGGAGTGGTTCTGCCGCTTGCTTCACAATGCTGTTTCATCATGCAATTGTAGGGGCGAACTGTGTTCGCTCGCTACGCACTTATTCGGAGGAATCACCATGCAAACGCTTTTCATCAACGGTAATGATTATGCCACCGCCCGCGAGATGCACCTGGCGCTGAAGCGGCTATTGCATTTGCCGGAGTATTACGGCTGCAACGCCGACGCGCTCTACGACTGCCTCTCAGGACGCAAGGAGACGGTGAATCTGTGCATCGCTTCCTTCGGCAACGAGGACGTAGCCGCTGCCCTGCGCAAGTGCACCGCCGTTATCGAGGATCTGGACGGCGATGTGAAAGAACTGTGACAATCATGGGCCATGCGCTTGCGTGGCCCTTTTTCTTGTGCTATAATACACCTATCGAAATGCGAAAGGATGTTCCTGTTATGCGCTGCAGCTGCAAAGAATGCGATACCTATATGATCCAGGCCGAAAGCGACCACCTGGGCTGCGTCTGCCCCGAATGCGGCTACCGCTGCAACGATTGCCTGGGCACCAACACCGTGGTTTCCCGGGAATCCCTGAAGGCTCTTGCCTTCGACCCCCGCTTCCAGCCCGGCGCCCTGGCGGAGAACTTCATCAAGCGTGATGAGGACGACTACGATGCCTGACCGGGTCATCCTCCACTGTGACTGCAACAACTATTATGCCTCGGTGGAGCTGCTTTCCCGGCCGGATTTGCGTGACAAACCCATGGCCGTGGCCGGCGACCCCGAGGGCCGCCACGGCATCATTCTGGCCAAGAACAACATCGCCAAGCGCTATGGCGTGCAGACGGCGGAAACCATCTGGCAGGCCCGGCAGAAATGTCCCGGCCTGGTGCTGGTGCCGCCTCATCACGATCAATACGAGGAGATGAACCGCCGGGTCAACGCCATCTACCTGGACGTCACCGACCAGGTGGAGGCCTTTTCCATTGACGAAAGCTGGCTGGACGTCACCGGCTCCCGCAGGCTCTTCGGCGATGGCGTCACCATCGCGGATATGCTGCGCCGCCGGGTGCGTGAGGAGCTGGGCATCACCATTTCCGTGGGTGTCAGTGACAACAAAACCTGGGCCAAGATGGGCAGCGACTACAAAAAGCCTGACGCGACAACGCTCATCACCCGTGAAAACGTGCAGGACATCCTTTACCCCCTGCCCGTGGGCGAATTGCTCTTTGTGGGCCGTGCCGCCCGGGAGACCCTCACCCGCCACGGCATTACCACCATCGGCAGCCTGGCCCGTTGCGAAAAAGACCTGCTGGTGCGCTACCTGGGCAAGCAGGGCGAAAGCTACTGGAACATGGCCAACGGCCTTGACGACAGCCCCGTGCGCCGCTGGGGCGAGAGCGACCCCGTGAAATCCATGGGCAACAGCACCACCTACGCCCATGACCTCAAGGGCATGGAGGAATTCCGCGCCGGCCTGATGCCTCTGTGCGACAGCGTGGGCGCCAGGCTCCGGGCCCAGGGGCTCAAGTGCCGCACCGTCACCGTGCAGATCAAAGACCCCAACCTGAAGGTCATCTCCCGGCAGAAAACCCTGCCCGTACCCACCAACCTGACCAAACAGCTCTTCCAGGAGGCCTGCGCCATCCTGCAGCAATGCTGGCCCGAGACCGCCCCTATCCGGCTTTTGAACGTCACCGCCTCCGGCCTGACGGATGAAAGCGACGACGCTTCGGCTCAGCTCTCCTTCTTTGAGGAGGTCACCCCGGACGACCCCAAGCAGGCCGCCCTGGAGGCCGCTGTGGATAAGCTCCGGGGGCGCTTCGGCAAAGGCGCTGTGAAGCCAGGCACGCCGGAAGTATAGTTTTTCGGAGGTACACCACCATGGAACAGGATTGGATTTTCCACACCGGCGATTACAGCTGCGACCTTCGCGTAGCCGGCGTGCTGGTGCGGGATGGCAAGCTCCTGGTGCAGCGGGACGCCGATGGCAGCGAATACGCCCTGCCCGGCGGCCATGTCCACCTGGGCGAAACCCTGGAAGACGCTCTCCTGCGTGAGTATCACGAGGAAACCGGCGCCGCCATCCGCTGTCGGAAGATGCTGTGGAGCGAGGAATGCTTCTGGGAATGGAAGGGCCGCAAGCACCACAATATATGCTTCTATTATCTGATTGAGCTGTGCGACAGCGCTGCCCTGCCCGACCTGGGCCAGTTCATCCCCCACAAGGACAACAGCCGTGTGGTCATCGGCTGGCTGCCCCTCCAGCAGCTGCGGGATGCAACCATCTATCCGGAATTCATCAAGCAGGAGATTGACCATCTGGACGGTGGCATGAAACATTTCGTGACCCGCGCATAACAAAAGCCAAGCCGCATGTCGGCTTGGCTCTTGTTTATTGTATTGATCAATCTTCCACGCGGATCATGCTTTCCAGCTTGCACACAGCGGGGTCCAGGTGCTTGAGGGCCTCCAGCATGGACTGCTCGTGGGTGGCGTGGGTAATGAAGATCAGCGGCACACGGCCGTCCTCCACAGCGTCCTTCTGCATCATGGTGGCAATGGACACATTCTCCTTGGCGAAGCAGCCGGCCACGCTGGCCAGCACGCCGGGGGCGTCAATGGCGGATACACGGATAAAATACTTGCTGGTCCAGTTGTTGGTGAAGTCCAGCGTAGCGTCCGGCTCGGCCCGGTTGGCGAAGGTGGGGTGCACGTGCACATCCACCGTTACCGCATGGAGGATATCGCCCACCACAGCGCTGGCTGTGGGCATATCGCCGGCGCCACGGCCCTGGAGCATCATCTCCTTGCAGGCGTGGCCGTGGAGATACACCGCGTTGAAGCTGCCGTCCACCCGGCTCAGGGGATGTTCCTTGGGCAGGAAGGTGGGGTGCACACGCACCTCGATGGTGTTGCCCTCACGCTTGCCGATGGCCAGGAGCTTGAGCACATAGCCCATTTCCTTGCCGCAGGAAATGTCCATGGCGGTGATCTCCGTGATGCCTTCACGGTAGACCTTCTTATAGGGTACACGGGCGTGGAAGGCCAGGCTGGACATGATGGACAGCTTGTAAGCCGCGTCCATGCCCTCCACGTCGCTGGCGGGGTTGGGCTCGGCCAGGCCCAGCTTCTGGGCGTCCTGGAGCACCAGCTGATAGTCCTCGCCGTTTTCATACATACGGCTGAGAATGTAGTTGGTGGTGCCGTTGATGATGCCCATCAGCCGGTCAATGCGGTTGGCCTGCAGGGGCGTCATCAGGGTAGAGATGATCGGGATTGCGCCGCAGACGCTGGCTTCATAATACAGGCCTACATGGCTGCGCTGGGCGGCCTCCTGCAGGCGGTGCCAGTTCAGGGCCACAGCCACCTTGTTGGCGGTCACCACGGTCTTGCCGTTTTTCAGGGCCGTGAGCATATATTCCGTGGCCGGCTGTTCACCGCCCAGGAATTCCGCCACCAGAGAGATCTCAGGATCGAAAAGCACATCATTGGGGTTATCAGTAAGCACCTCCGCAGGAACGGAGCAGCTGCGGGGTTTGTTCACATCCCGCACCAGCACCTTCTTCACACGGATCTTCACATGATCGCGGTGGGCGATTTCCGGCGCGAAACCCTGCAAAAGTTCCCATACGCCGCCGCCCACATTGCCGCAGCCCAGGAATCCGATTACGATCTCTTTCATTGGAGGCACTCCTTACTTCTGTTCTTTGTTGCGCTCGTAGATCAGCCGCAGGCCCTTGAGGGTCAAAAGGCCGTCCAGCTTGTCGATGACGTTGCTCTCTTCGGCAATCATCACCGCCATGCCGCCGGTAGCCACCACGGTAGCCTCGCAGCCCAGCTCCTGCCTGATCTTCCGCACAATGTTCCGCACCAGACCCACATAGCCGTAATACATGCCGCTCTGCAGGTTGGTCAGCGTCGTGCGGCCGATAACGTGCTCCGGCCTGGTCAGTTCAAACCGAGGCAACTTGGCGGTATTGTTCACCAGGGCCTCAGAGGAAAGCTTGATACCGGGGCAGATGCAGCCGCCCAGGAAGGAGCCGCCCTCTCCCACCACGCCAAAGGTGGTGGCGGTGCCGAAATCGATGAAGATGCAGGGCGCGCCGTATTCCTCATAGGCGGCCACAGCATTGGCAATGCGGTCACTGCCCAGCTCCCGGGGATTCTCGTATTTGATGTTGATGCCCGTTTTCACACTCGGGGCCACAAACATGGGCGTTTGGTGGAAGTAATTCTGGCACATATGGTCGATGGTGAAATTGATGGTGGGCACCACGCTGGAAATGATAATTCCCTCCACCACGTCGGTCTTCAGCCCGGCATGGTTGAACAGCGTCAGAAGCTTCACTCCGTATTCGTCGGAGGTGCAGGTGATGTCGGTGGAAAGCCGCCAGTACTGCACCATCTCGCTTCCCTCGAACAGGGCGGTTTTGATGTTGGTATTGCCGATATCCAGGGTGAGAATCATGGGTTGTGACCTCCGGAATTATTTGCGGATCCGTTTGAGGGCCGCCAGAATGGGCGTCACCAAAATGGCCGCGGCAGCCGCCTCGCAGGATCCAGCCAGCAGCGCCGTGCCGCCGATGAGGCTCAACACGCCCGTGGCGTCAATGCCGCAGAGGATGTAGAACAGGAGCATCAGGCCCAGGTAGAGCACCGTGTTGGTCAGGCTGCCGGCAATGGCGCCCGCCACCACCGCCATGTGCTCCTGCTTTTTCCGCAAAAGGTTATACACGCCCCAGGCCACCAGGGGCACGCACAGCCGGGGCAGGATGCTCATCACCGCCACCGCCAGGGGGGAGGCGCCCATCAGCGTGGATACCAGGGCAGAGGGCTTGATCAGCGCGGAAATAAAGCTGGTCAAGCCAAAGGCCAGGCCCAGGATCAGGCCGTTTTTCCAGCCCATGAGCAGCGTGCCCACGATTACCGGCACGCACAGAATGGTCACATTGATAAATCCCAGGGGAATCAGCCCCAGGGGGGTAAAGCCCAGCAGCACGATCAGCGCCACAAACAGGGCCAGCAGCACCAGATTGGTCAATTGCTTCTTCGCCATATGCAATCTCCTCCGTTCGGGCTCCCATGGGATGCCCTACGATGTAGTTTCCCACAGCCGCCGTTTCTCGTCCGGCGCCCAGGGCTGCCGGCGATGGCAAGCTGTAGTTCTATATATTATACCTTTTTCCATCGCTCTTGTAAAGCAAAAAGCCCCGTAGCGCAGGGCCACGGAGCCATATTTGCTGTTTTTTTATTGTCCCATGGGGCGGATAAACGCCTTATCGCACTTGCGGAAGAGCGCCAGGCACAATAGCAGCGAAGCCAGCTCCGCAATGGGGAAGGCCCACCAGATGGCGTTCAGACCGCCCAGGCTGGAGAGGATCCACGCTGCGGGCAGCAGCACCACCAGCTGGCGGCACAGGCTCATCATCAGGCTGTAGGTGCCTTTGCCTACCGCCTGGAACACCGTGCTCAGCGTGATACCCACAGCTGCCAGCACAAAGCTCAGGGAAATGGTCCGCATGGCGGGCACACCCAGGGTGGTCAGTTCGCTGGGGCCGTTTGCCTCAAACAGGCTCATGAGCCATTCCGGCGCAAGCATGAACAGCAGCGTGCCTGCCGCCATAATCGCCCCCGCGAAGATCATGCACACCTTGATGGCCGCGTACACCCGCTTGCGATTCTTCGCGCCATAGTTGTAGCCCACAATGGGCACCATGCCGTTGCTCAGGCCGAACACAGGCATAAACACAAAGGACTGCAGCTTGAAATACACGCCCAGAACGCTCACTGCCACATTGCCATACTGGATGAGCAACAGGTTCATCAGCACATTCAAAACCGAGCCGATGGAAGCCATCACCGTGCTGGGCAGGCCCACCGTGAGAATGCCCTTCACCATGCGCATGTCAAGCTTCCAGCCGTGGCGGTCCAGCTTCAGTTCGATGTTCTTCCTCTGGTTGAGGATGAAGCCCAGCGTCATGCTGAACAGCTGTCCCAGCACCGTGGCCAGGGCAGCGCCTGCAATGCCCATGGCAGGCAGGCCAAACATGCCGAAGATCAGGATGGGGTCAAGGATGATGTTGGTCACCGCTCCGGAAAGCTGCACCGTCATGGAAAGGACGGTATTGCCCGTGGCCTGCAGCATGCGTTCCACCGTGATTGACATGAACAGGCCGATGCTCACCGAACAGACGATGGCCAGATACTTGCTGCCCAGTTGCTGCAGGTTGGCATCCGGGGTGAACATGCGCATCAGCATGGGCGCGAACACCAGGCCAACAATGATGAACAGCCCTGCGCCCATGGCCTCCAGCACCAGGCCGGTCTTGGCCGCCTGACGGGCCGCAGCAGGGTTCTTCTCCCCCAGCTTGCGGGAGATCAGGCTGTTGATACCAACGCCCAGGCCCGTGGACAGGGCGATCATCAGCATCTGAATAGGATAGGCCAGGGACACCGCCGTAAGCGCATTGGCGTCATATTTGGCTACGAATATTGAGTCAACCACATTATACAGCGCCTGCACCAGCATGCTGATCATGATCGGTACAGACACCTTGGGCACCAGCTTGCCCATGGGCATTTCGCCCAGCATTCGGGAACGTTCCTGCTGCATGACAAAAAACACCTTCATTCAACAAATCATTCAACAAATATATATGGTATCAAACAGCGGCATCCCCGTCAAGCCCTAAAGAAGCCCTTTACAAACGCCGCCTTTTGTGGTGAAATAAATGTACCAACCTAAAGGAGATGCTTTATGAGCTTTACGCCTCGTTTTCCCCATTTTCTCCACGGCGGTGATTATAATCCCGACCAATGGCTGGATCGCCCCGATATCCTTGACCGCGATGTGGAGCTGATGCACAAGGCCCATGTAAACTGCGTGTCTGTGGGCATCTTTTCCTGGGCCCGGCTGGAGCCCGAGGACGGCGTGTATGTTTTTGCCTGGCTGGATGAGGTCATCGACCGGCTGTGGAAGGGCGGCATCCACGTGATCCTCGCCACCCCCTCCGGCGCCCGCCCCGCCTGGATGGCCCAGAATTATCCCGAGGTGCTTCGCGTCAACGACCGCCTGCAGCGCATGCACTTTGGTGAAAGGCACAACCATTGCCTCACCTCCCCCGTATACCGCCGGAAGGTGCATGCCATCAACACCGCCCTGGCCCAGCGCTACGCCAACCACCCGGCGGTGATCCTGTGGCACCTGAGCAACGAATACTCCGGCGACTGCCGCTGTCCCCTGTGCCAGGAAAAATGGCGCGGGTGGCTGAAGGACAAATACGGTACCCTGGAAAACCTGAACAAATGCTGGTGGACCAGCTTCTGGAGCCAGCGATACACCGATTGGTCCCAGGTGGAGGCCCCCGGCCCCATGGGCGAGGTGAGCAACACCTCCATGTGGGTGGACTGGCGGCGCTTCTCCACCTGGCAGTGCAAGACCTTTATCGAGAACGAGCGCGACGCCGTGAAGGCAGTGAATCCTGAGCTTCTGTGCACCGCCAACCTGATGGAACGCTTCTGGGATTACGACTACTTCGACCTGGCCGAAGCCATCGACGTGGTTTCCTGGGACAGCTATCCTGAATGGCACAGCGGCGATGATGTGCAGCGCGCAGCCGAGTTCGCCATGAACCACGACCTGATGCGATCCTTCAAGGATCAACCCTTCCTGCTGATGGAATCCACCCCCTCCCAGGTGAATTGGAAGCCCATCAACAAGCTCAAGCGCCCCGGCATGCATCTGCTTTCTTCCCTGCAGGCCCTTGCCTACGGCAGCCAGAGCGTGATGTACTTCCAATGGCGCAAGGGGCGCGGCGGCGCGGAAATGTTCCATGGCGCTGTGGTGGATCACGACGGGAGCGAGAACCATCGCGTTTTCCGCGACGTGGCTCAGGTAGGCCAGGCCCTGGAAACCCTGGAGTCCCTCTACGCTCAGCCCCGGAAGAAGGCCGAAGTGTGTATCATCTATGATACGCAAAACCGTTGGGCCATCGATTACGCCCAGACCGGCCATTCCAAAAACATGCGCTATTACGATACCGTGAACATGCACTACCGCAGCCTGTGGCAGCAGGGCATCAGCGTCGACCTGAAGGACATGCGCACCTGCACCGACCTTTCCGGCTACAAGCTGGTGGTAGCGCCCATGCTGTTCATGTTCCGGGGCGGCATCGAGGAGAAGCTCCGGGCCTATGTGGAAAAGGGCGGAACCCTGCTGATGACCTACTTCTCCGGCTGGGTGGATGAATTTGACCTGGCTTACCTGGGCGGCACGCCCCACGGCCTGATGGACGTCATGGGCATCCGCGGCACCGAGCTGGATGCTATCTACCCCCACGATGAGAACGCCCTGGTGATGAACGATGGCCGCCGTTTTGCCATCCGGGAGCTGTGCGAGATTCCCGAAAACCGCGGCGCTGAAACCCTGGGAGTATTTGAAAACGACTTCTATGCCGGCATGCCCTGCCTCTCCCGCAATCGCTATGGCGAAGGCACGGCCTATTACCTCTCCGCCAAGCTGGAGCAGGCTGGCCTGGATGCCATCTATGGCGACATCGCCCAGGCACTGAGCCTGACCCGTGCCCTGCCGGACAACCTTCCCAAAGGCGTCATTGCCACAGAGCGTGGCGGCGCAGTCTTCCTGCAGAACTTCTCCGGCCAGGAGCAGCGTTTCAGCCTCAGTGAACCCTATACGGATTTGCTCACCGATGAAGCCATGCAGAACATCACCATGCCCGCAAACGGCGTAATGGTGCTGAAAAAGTAAACTCAAAGCCAAGGTCCGTCATGAACCTTGGCTTTTCTTACGCGCGAATTTCTGCAGGCCCCACTTGCCGATTCCGACCACAGCAGCAATGACGCCAACTTTCAGCAGCGTCACCAGCATGTTGGTCACGATCATAGGCACAACCGCCTCCGCCGGCAGATTGCTGTAAGCAGCGGCCATGTCCTTGGTTGACCACATGTACACAATGGCCAGCACACCCAGCATGCCAGCCGCCACCCGCCAGGGAACCCATTTGCCGTCCTTCATGCCCTCACCTCTTTCTGCATCCACTCTACCATCCCATGCGTTCACAGGCAAGGGATATTGTCCGAAAACAACACCGCGCTGCCTCAATCATACAAAAACAGCGGAGACCGAAGTCTCCGCTGTCTGTTTGTTTTGATTATTCCTTCACGCCGCCAACAGCAACGCCAGCGATGATGTACTTGCTGAAGCAGAAGTACACGATCAGCAGGGGCAGAGCCGTCAGGGTCAGGCCCAGGTAGATGGAGCCATATTCGGTACGATAGATGTCGCCGCGCAGCTCCTTCACCATCATGGGCAGGGTCTTCATTTCGGCCTTGGACAACAGCATCAGGGGAGTGAGGTAGTTGTTCCAGGAGGCGATGACAGCCATGATGCCCATGGTAGCCATGGCAGGCACCATGATGGGCAGGATGATCTTGTTGTAGGTGTAGAACTCGCCGGCGCCGTCGATACGGGCAGCTTCCACCAGGGAGATCTGGAAGTTGGCTTCCAGATACTGCTTGAAGAAGAAGACCGTGGAGGCGGACGCGATGGCGGGAATCACCAGCGGCAGGTAGCTGTTGGTCCATTCCAGCTGATACATGAACATGAAGAAGCCGGTACCGGTAACCTGGCCGGGAATCATGATGATGGCCAGAATCACGCTGTAGAGGAACTTCGCACCCTTGAAGCGGTACACCGTCAGGCCGTAAGCGGTCAGGGCGGAGAAGTACACGCTCAGGATGGTGGAGCCAAAGGCGATGATGGCGCTGTTCTTGAAGCCAACCATGACGTCAAAGCCCTTGGACTGCAGGATGTACCAGTTGTTGGACAGGAACGTGGAGGGGATCAGGGACATGCCGCCCTGAATCTGCTGAGAGTTACGGGTGGCGTTCACGATCATGATCCAGAAGGGCAGCAGGCTGAGGATACTCAGCGCGATGCACAGCACATAGATCATGGTGCGCTTGGTGTTGGTCACGCTGGTGCAGTGCAGCAGAAGCGCGATGATAGGCATCAGCAGCATGGCAATCGCCACGGGCCAGTTCATCACAGGATTGCTGTAGGGCAGCTTCACGGGGATGGCGTTGAGCCGCAGCACCACATAAAGCAATACAACCACAGCGATCAGGTTAAAGAAGCTGGCAAAGGTATACACCTTGCTCACCGGCCTGCTGCCGCCGGCCCAAACCAGGGCCAGGGCGAGGACAAGCAGCCCAAGGGCTACCCAGGTCGATGTATAATACGCAGAATAATCCGTGGGATACACGCCGCCGTTCTGGTTAACGACCTGCATATCCACCTGGATATCGGCAGGCAGCTTGTTGGGCAGCAGGGAATACTTCAGGCCAGCAGCAGACTCAGCGCTTTCCAGCTCAGCCTTCTGGGCCAGCAGCTCGTCCAGCTCGGCCTTTTCCTTGTCGACCTTTTCCTGCTGCTTGGCGATGCCCTTCTCGTTGTCGTCCTTCTTCTGCTCACGCACCAGCTTATCCTCGGCGCGCTTCACATTGCCTTCCTGCTTGGTGATCTCCTCCTGAATGGCGTCGATCGTATTATCTTCGAAGGTGGCAATGGGCATGAACATGCACAGAATGGACAGGGCAATCAGGATGGTATAGATGATCCGGCGAATCGGTTTCATTTGCCCACCCCCTTAATCTTCTTGGCACCCTTGTCGCGGTCCTTCATGATGGCAGAGAGGATCAGCGAGCAGATGACAATGATGAAGAACAGCACAACAGACGCCGCGCTGGCCATGTTGAAGTTATTGGGCGAATCGAAGCCCTGGGTATAAATGAAACGGGCAACTGTGTTGGTGGTATTGTCGGGATTGCCGCGGGTCATCAGGTGCGGGATGTCGAACATGGTCAGGCCGCCCACGAGGGAGGTAACCAGGTTGTACAGCAGAATGGGCTTGATGAGCGGCAGGGTGATCTTCCAGAAAGTCTGACGGGAAGAGCAGCCGTCCACCAGGGCCGCCTCGAACAAAGCGGGGTTGATGCCCAAAATACCGGCGATCATGATGATCATGGTATTGCCATACCACATCCACCACTGGATGAAAGAAACCAGACCACGGGCAGAAGTTACGTTACGGAAGAACTCGAAAGGCGTGTTCATCAGGCCGAACTGCTGCATCATGGTGTTCACAGGAGCCACGGGGAAATCGAACAGAGACATGAACAGAATACCAATGGTAGCAGCGGTGATGATGTTGGGCATGAAGATCAGAACCTTGAAGCCGCCCTGGAAGCGCAGCCGCATACGGCTGTCAGTAAACCAGCTGGCCAGGATCAGCGCCATGCCGATCTGGGGCACAAAGTTGAACACCCACATGATAACCGTGTTACCAATGGACTGCCAGAAGAGATTGGAAATCTCAGAACCGAAGTTGAAAAGCTTCGCGAAGTTATCAAAACCGATGATCTTGTTATCCAGCACCTTCGCCCAGGTGGCGGCGTCCGTCAGGGACGTACGGAAGGTGAAGAAAATGGGGTAAAGCTGGAAAATCAGGAAAACGATGAAAAAAGGAGCTACAAAGAAGTAGCCGTATTTATCATAGCTGATGGATTTGCGCTTGGCCGGTTTCGCCTGCGCGTTAGTGGAAACCTTTTGCATTCTTCCACCCCTTTAGCTTGTTTGATTTCACCCCGCGCGGGGTGTATGACGCGAACCGGATTCCTCCTTGCCGAAAGAACCCGGCGGGAGAATCAGGGAAAAGGAGAAAAGGGGCTGCCTCTGCCCCAATAAAGTTGCAGGAGGCAGCCCCAGGTGTGCTAATCAGTGATCGCTTTTACGCGATGAGATGATTATTCAACCACCAGCTCGGGGAACTGAGCAGTGACCTGAGCCTTGAAGTCGGCGATGGCAGTGTCCAGATCCTTCTCGCCCTTGGAGTAGGGAGTGGTGACGAAGTCGCTCCACAGGGAGTTCATCTTCTCGTCGTAGTCGGTCATGATGGAGCCGTTGGCCAGGTTAGCAGCCTGAGCAAAGATGGTGTAGTGGTCCTGACCGCCCAGGAAGGGGTTGGGAGTGCCGCCCTCGGCCAGAATCTTGTCAACCACAGCGTTGGAGCCGACGAAGTCGCCGGAGTCCTTGGCATAGGCGTACAGGAAGTCTTCGCTCATGGTGAAGTACAGGATGAATTCCTTGATAGCAGCCTTCTTGGCTTCGTCAGCAGCCTCAACCTTAGCAGCGTTGGCGCCGATCCAGGTGCCGCCCCAGCTGTAGCCCACAGGGCCAGCGACCATGCGCCAGTCACCATAGGTGCCGCCGTCGGCTTCGCAAGCAGCCTTCATCTCTTCGTCGGTCATCTTGTCGTTGGTGGTCAGGCCGCAGTTGGGCTTCAGGGTGTAGTGCAGGCCCCAGGTGGGCAGGAAGAAGCACAGGGTGGTGTCGGTCTTCATGCCGGCGAACCACACTTCGGACCAAGCGTTGCCCTTGTTGGACAGGTCGTCCTGCTCCAGTTCCACAGCCAGGTCGAGGTAATCATACAGGACGTCGTCGATAACCAGCTTGTTATCAACAACCCAGCCCTGAGAACGGCCGAAGTTGAAAGCGTTCCAGATGTCGCCAGCGCCAACAACCATCTTCACGGCGCCTTCGGACTTCTCGTTGATTTCAGCGGCGGTATCCATGAACAGATCCCAGTCAGCAACCTTGGCCTGGAACTCTTCAGGAGTGGTCACGCCCAGATACTTCTCGGCCAGGGAGGCACGATACATCAGAGCGCCGGGGGTAGCCTGCCAGGACAGACCCTTCAGTTCGCCGGTAGCAGTGTTGGTGCCGATCTGCTTCATCACGGGGATAGCAGCAGCAACTTCTTCCTCGGTGATGCCAACCTTAGCCAGGTCAGCGGTCACAGCGGAGTTCACATACTTCTTCACGAAGGCAGCTTCCAGGGTGAAGATGTCGGGAGCTTCGTCGGAGGCAGCGGCGGAAGCCATGATGGCATCAACCTTGGAGGTGTACTCGCCACCGTCGGTGGGATAGATGGTGTAGTTGATCTTTACGTTGGGATGGGCGGGGGCATAATACTTTTCGATCATGCCTTCCAGTTCGTTGGTGAAGGACCACACGTTCAGGGTGATGGCCTCTTCGGCGCCGGCAAAGCTCATCATGCCAAACAGCATCATGGCAGCCATAACCAGAGCAACGATCTTCTTCATGGTTGGGTTCCTCCTCTTTTTTATTTTGCGGTTTTCCCGCTATTTCTTTAACGCCGCCGGAGCAGCGTTAGAGACGATGTTGGTTACCCCTTCACCTGGGCGATACTTTCGCCGGGAATCAGCTTGGTGGGGATGCAGCCCACCTCGCTTACAGCGGTACGGGGATTTTCGATCCGGTCGATCAGATACAGGGCCGCCTGCATACCCATGCGTTTGGTATCCTGCTTGATGGTGGTGAGCTTGGGATGAAGCATCTGCCCCAGGCGGATCCCGTCGTATCCGGCAATGGACACGTCCTCCGGTACCCGGAGTTTCAGTTCTGCAGCAGCCTCCAGAGCTCCCAGGGCGCTGTGGTCGTCGGGCATCAGCACGCAGGTGGGGGGCTCAGGCAGCTTCATCAGCTGCAGCATGGCCTGATAACCGGAAGTAGGGCTGTCGTAGAGGGCGCTCACCAGGTAATCGGACCTGGGCGTCAATTCCAGCTCGTTCAGCGCCCGATAGTAGCCGGTGATGCGGTTCTCCGTGACCGAAGAGCGCTGGCCATGCACGAAGGCGATCTTCCTGTGGCCCTTATCGTAGGCGTAGCGCACCAGCTGCTGCACACCCTGGAGATTCTCGCTCATCACGCAGCTTCTGTTGTTGAAGGCGTGGTCGATGGTGACGCAGGGAATATCGCTGGTGGCCAGCTCAGAAACCTCAGTGGAATAGAAGTCGGCACAGACCATGCACACGCCGTCCACATTGCGGTAGCGGCAGTGCTCCAGATACGTCATTCCCGTCCAGCCCACATTATGGTTGATGAAGGTGATGTCGTACCCGTGCTTTTCGCACTCGGACTTGAAGGAGTCCAGCACCTGGGCGAAAAAGCTGTGGGTCAGGCCGTTCTGCCCATCGTCTGAATAAAGAACTCCCAGGTTATACGAGCGGTTCGTCTTCAGTGTACGGGCGATGGCGTTGGGGTAGTAACCGATCTCCCTGGCGGTGCGGTGCACCAGCTCACGGGTTTCCGCGGAAATGTCGCTGTAATTATTGAAGGCTTTACTTACTGTGGAGATGGACAGTCCACATTTCGCGGATACATCCTTGATTGTGACTGCCACTCTGACGCCTCCCTCTTGTATAGCTTCAGCACCTCATTTTCGCCTAAACCGGTTTCGATGTTGAGAGTATACCGCACATTGCAAAAAAAAGCAAGTGTTTTTTTGTATTTTTTACAGCGCATTCCCTCCAGAATAGCCATGTTTGCCCCCTGTGAAAGCGATTCCATTCCTTGCTTTTCAATGGTTTCGGGTTTTCGCCTGTAACCGTCTTTTTGCACAAATTTCTTTCGTTCTTTTGTGCAGATGTGTATCATTATTTGCTATTTATCCTTCAATTCTTGTCTTTTTCTTTAGCTAACATCGTTAACTTACAACGTTTTCGGTTGTTTGCTCCTCCTCTTCACGCTGCTTTCCGGCCCCTGCCCTGCGCAATGGAACGCTTTTTTCCTCTCCCCTTGCGCAAAGGCCTCAATGCGTGTATAATAATATGGTATCAGAACATGGCTCAGGAGGTGAATCCGGCCCCAGCCGGAGCCAATTCCCATGAAAGAACGAATGCTGATTACCGGCGGCAATCCCCTGGAGGGTGAGGTGCGCGTCAGCGGCGGCAAGAACACAGCGGTGGCAGTGATCCCCGCGGTGCTTCTTTGCGACGAACCCTGCACCATCGAAAACCTTCCCGATATCGAGGATGTGCGCGCGCTGGTGGATATCCTTCGCGCCCTGGGCGCCAAGGTTACATACATTCCCGGCGAATTCATGACCATCGATCCCCGGCCTGTGGAAGCCTTCCAGATCGGCTACCGCGATTCCCAGCGCCTGCGTGCCAGCTATTATCTGCTGGGCGCCCTGCTGGGCCGCTGCGGTCATGCGGAGGTCTACTTCCCCGGCGGGTGCGAGATCGGCTCCCGTCCCATCGACCAGCACCTGAAGGGCTTCAACGCCCTGGGCGTGGAGACGGAAACCCATGGCGGCCGCATCACCGCCATGGCCAAGGAGCTCACCGGCAGCGATGTCTTTTTTGACGTGGCCACCGTTGGCGGCACCATCAACGTAATGCTGGCCGCCGCCAAGGCCAAGGGCACTACCATCCTTTATAATGCCGCCAAGGAGCCCCACATTGTTGACCTGGCCAACTTCCTCAACAGCATGGGCGCCAAGGTCAAGGGCGCCGGTACCGATGTGATCCGCATCCGGGGTACCCAATACCTCCACGGCGCTACCTATGCCGTGATTCCCGATCAGATCGAAACCGGCACGCTGATGATCGCCGCCGCGGCCACCCGTGGCGATGTAACCATCCACGGCTGCATTCCCCAGCACATGGAGGCGCTCACAGCCAAGCTGTTAGAAATGGGCGTGAAGGTCTCCGACAGCGACGATGCTATCCGCGTCCGCACCCTGGGCGGCCACCGGGCCGTGAATTTCAAAACCCAGGTCTATCCCGGTTTCCCCACGGACCTGCAGCAGCCCATGAGCGCGCTGCTCACCACCGCCCGTGGCACCAGCATTGTGCAGGAAACCATTTTTGAGCAGCGACTGAAGCACCTGGACGAGATCGCCCGCATGGGCGCCCGCGTCCGTGTGGCTGGCCGCATGGCCATCATTGAGGGCGTACCCCAGCTCTACGGCGCCCCCGTCACCTGTACGGACCTGCGCGCCGGCGCCGCCCTGGTGGTGGCCGGCCTGATGGCCAAGGGCGTCACCGAAATCTACGAGCCCGGCTACATCGACCGCGGCTACGAGCAGATCGAGGTCAAGCTGCGCTCCCTGGGCGCCGACATCCGCCGCGAAGTCATCGATTGACCAAAGGGGCTTTTCCCCTTTGGAAACCCCAGTCAGGGCTCTGCCCTGACAACCCGCCCAAGGGCACTGCCCTTTGGAATCCCGCGAAGGGCTTTCAGCCCTTTCGAAACCCTTTTTGTGGGTGTTGCTGGGTCTTTCCTTTGCAGGGGTCACGGCGCGAATACGGTCGCGCCGCGACGCGGGAATTGAAACGTCCTTGCCCCATCACAGGCAAAGGAGGTGTTGAGGATTAGCAATCCGTTTGAGATATTGGGTTTGAGCAAAATGGCCGACGCGGAGGAAATCCGCAACGCCTACCGTACGCTGGTCAAGAAGTGTCACCCGGATCAGTTCCTGGACGCGGACGAGCAAAAGGCCGCCCAGGAAAAGATGATCGCCCTGAACCTGGCCTATGAGCAGGCGCTGCGCCTGGCTGTGCCAAAGCGGGCTACCACTTACCAGCATGAATTGTCTGTGGTCGACGCCATTCACCTGGCGGAGAAAATGCTGCACAACCGCAATGCCCAGAGCGCGCTGCATCACCTGAACCGCGCCAAGGAACGCATCGCCGCCTGGTATGACGCACAGGGCCGGGCCTATATGATGCTTCAACACTACGATGAAGCCCACCAGGCCTTCCGCGAGGCCGTCCGCCGTGAGCCCGACAACCTGCAGTACCGACGCGGCGCTTTCGACGCAGCCATGGGCATGAAAAACAACCAGACCCTGCAAGGAAAAATCAAAAATTTCTTCAATAGAAAATAACGGAGCTGTCACATGCAACAGCTCCGTTTTGTTTTGTCTATTTTCGGGAGCCATCCCTTCCGGTGGGAGAACTCTTAAGGATGGATTTATCCCGCAACGAGAAAAGACGAGCTTCCAGCGAATATGCCGGATGCTCGTTTGCTTATGTGGCCCAGCAAACGCAATGCACTGGTACAGTGCGTATAATTGCGCCCTCCTGAAATTGTGGGAAAGTGAGTTTTCGGCTGCTTGACAAATCGGATTTTTTCTAACTGGTACAGTTACCAATCTACCGCAATGTCAACGGATTTATTGTACACGGTAATGAACGGATAGGAATGGTCGTGATGGTTGAAAAACACCCATTGTTCTTCTTCATCATTAAAATGGTGGTAGCCGTTCTTAACAAACAGTTCGATACTTATACTGTTGTCCAAAGCAATGGTAACATCGTGCAGAGCATTGACGCTCACAGATGTCACCATTCCGCCCACTATTCTATTTCGGTTTTGTTCAACAAAATACCATTCATCGTTATTTTCTTCTGTTTCACCATCCCAACTTTGGTAATCCAAAGTTGTTACAAGAACATCATTCTTGCAAATAATGCGGGTAAGGCATTGGGCATGGAGCTCGTACTTTTCAAAACTGAACATCATCATTTCACATGCCATATTCAACGCATCCAATTGTTTTCCTACGATTACCTTAAGATAATCGTCCAGCGCGGCTTGATAATCCATAGTATCTCCTCATCAAATTCAAGTTTATTGCATTCAATCTATCACAGCAGCACACGAAACCGCAAGCCAGCCAATGCTTGCGGTTTTGCTATTTGTATGAAGGAAAGTGAAGGATAAATCCATCCTTTCTATCACTCTTATCACCAAGGGGGCTTTTTGCCGTGATCCCCCGCAAAGGAGAAACCCATCTTCCAATACGAAAGATGGGTGTCGAGAGAGCCGAAGGGCCCTTCGCAGGGGAGTCCAAGTGGGATGAAATCCCCTCTGGTTACTTGATTTTCTCCAGGTATTCTTCGTAGTTGCAGAGGTAATCGGCAATGGTGCCGTCCTCCTTGATCTCGATGATGCGGTCGGCAATGGTGGTGACGAACTGATGGTCCTGGCTGGTGAAGATCACGTTGCCGGGGAAATTGATCAGGGCGTTATTGACGGCGGTGATGGACTCCAGATCCAGGTGGTTGGTGGGCTGGTCCAGCATGATGAAGTTGGCGCCGGAGAGCATCATGCGGGAGAGCATGCAGCGCACCTTCTCGCCGCCGGAGAGCACGGAAACCTGCTTGTACACGTCATCGCCGCGGAAGAGCATGCGGCCCAGCAGGTCGCGCATGTCGCTTTCCAGCATGTTGCTGGGGCAATACTGGGCGAACCAGTCCAGCATGTTCTTGTCGCAGCCGTCAAAGTAAGGGCCGTTATCCTTGGGGAAATAGCTGGTGGAGATGGTCACGCCCCACTTGGCGTTGCCGGAATCGGGCTCCAGCTCCTCAGCCAGGATGCGGAACAGGGCCGTCTGGGCCTGCTCGTTGGGGCCAACAAGGGCAATCTTCTGGCCCTTGGTCACCAGGAAGTTCACGTCCTTGAGCAGCTGCACGCCATCCTGGGTATAGTTGATGTTGGTCACGTTGAGGATGTCCTTGCCGGCCTCGCGGTCGGGGGAGAAATTCACCCAGGGATACCGGCGGGAGGAAGCGGGCATCTGCTCGATGGTCAGCTGATCCAGCAGCTTACGGCGGCTGGTAGCCTGCTTGGCCTTGGACTTGTTGGCGGAGAAGCGCTGGATAAAGTTTTGCAGCTCCTTGATCTTGTCGTCGCGGCGCTTCTTCTGGTCCTTCATGATGGACTGCATCAGCTTGGAGGATTCATACCAGAAGTCGTAGTTACCCACGTACATCTTCACCTGGCTGAAGTCGATATCCACGATGTGAGTACAGATGTTGTTCAGGAACCAGCGGTCATGGGAAACCACGATCAGCGTGCCGGGGAAGTCCATCAGGAAGTCCTCCAGCCAGGCCACGGAGCGGTTATCCAGGTTGTTGGTGGGCTCGTCCAGGAGCAGGATGTCCGGGTTGCCGAACAGGGCCTGGGCCAAAAGCACCTTCACCTTTTCGCCGCCCTTCAGGTCGCCCATGAGGGAATAGTGCATATCCGCGCCAATGCCAAGGCCGGTAAGCAGGGTGGCCGCGTCGGATTCGGCGTTCCAGCCATCCATTTCGGCAAACTCGCCTTCCAGCTCGGCGGCACGCTCGCCATCCTCCTCAGAGAAATCAGGCTTGGCGTACAGGGCGTCCTTTTCCTTCATAATGTCATACAGCCGCTGGTTGCCCATGATGACGGTATCCAGCACGGGATAGGCGTCGTATTTGAACTGATCCTGCTTCAGGGTGGACATACGCTGGTCGGCAGGATAGGTCACAGAGCCGGTGGTGGGCTCCAGTTCGCCGGAGAGAATGCGCAGGAAGGTAGACTTGCCCGCGCCGTTGGCGCCGATGATGCCGTAGCAGTTGCCGGGCATGAACTTCAGGTCGGCGCCGGCGAAAAGCTTCTGACCGCCGAAGGTCAGGGAAACGTTGCTGACTGTAATCATGAATGACTCCTATTATTCGATGGTTATTTGGTTTGCACCATCTCTTATCATACCACACTTTGCCGGGAAAAGAAACAGGGAAACAGGGATTTTCAAAGAACATTATATACAAAAAAGGAGCAGCTCCGGGCTGCTCCTTTGCATTACAGTTCTTCGCACGCCTTCATCCAAAGAGCGGACTGGGCGTCACTGGGCATGAGCCAGTCGCCCCGGGGGCTGAGGCCCACCGTGCCCACCTTCACACCGTCAGGACAGCAGTTGCGCTTGAACTGCTGGGTGAAGAAGCGGCGGTAGAAATTCTTGAGCCACTTGAGGATGGTAGCGTCGTCGAAATCATCCTTGAAAGCCAGGCGGCACAGCTCATAGACCTTGGCGGGGCTGAAGCCATAGCGTACGGCGTAGTACAGGAAGAAATCGTGCAGGGCGTAGGGGCCCACCAGGTCCTCGGTCTGCTGGGCGATGTTGCCCTGCTCGTCCGGGGGCAGCAGCTCGGGACTGATGGGGGTGGAAAGGATGCGCTCCAGCACAGCCTTGCTGGGGGCGAATTCTTCCGTTTCGCTGGCGGTTTTCACCACCCAGCGCACCAGGGTCTTGGGTACGCCGCAGTTCACGCCGTACATGCTCATGTGGTCAGCGTTGTAGGTGCACCAGCCCAGGGCGATCTCGCTCAGGTCACCGGTGCCCACCACAATGCCGCCAAAGCTGTTGCACACGTCCATCAGCACCTGCATGCGTTCCCGGGCCTGGGCGTTTTCGTAGGTCACGGAGTGGTCGTTCTCATCGTGGCCGATATCCTTGAAGTGCTGGCGCACCGCCGCGTGGATGGGGATTTCCCGCTGGGTGATGCCCAGGGTGGTCATCAATTCCAGCGCGGACTGATACGTCCAGTCCGTGGTGCCGAAGCAGGGCATGGTCACGCCCAGAATATTGGTGCGGGGCAGGCCCAGCAGATCAACGGCCTTCACCGCCACCAGGAGCGCCAGCGTAGAGTCCAGCCCGCCGGAGATGCCGATCACCGCCTTGCCGCCGGTGATGGCCATGCGCCGGGCCAGGCCCTGGGCCTGCAGGTCGAAAATCTCCAGGCAGCGCTGGGTTCGGGCGGTCTTTTCAGCAGGAATAAAGGGCTGCTTGCTCACCCGCACATCCGGCTGAACGGCGTCTTCCAGCAGCAGCTTGCCCCAGATCAGCTCCTCGCTGACGGGCAGATTCAGCATGGCGGCACAGTCGCCAAAGGCAGGGCTGCGCAGGCGATCAGCCCGGATGCGATCCACATCAATATCAGCGGTGAAAAGGTAATCCTCCGCCAGGAAACCGGCGTTCTCCTTCACCAGATCGCCGCACACTGCGCACAGGCTGTGGCCCGCATAGACCATATCGGCGGTGGATTCGCCGCAGCCGGCGCTGACATACACATAGCCGCAATTGTTCCGGGCAGACTGTTCCAGCACCGCCTGTTTGCGGGCCGCGCGGCGGCCCACTACCTCGTGCATGGCAGAAAGGTTCACGATAATCTCCGCCCCGGCCATGGCCAGCACGGTGCTGGGGGCCATGGGCGCAAAGAGGTCCTCGCCCAGCTCAATGCCGAAGGTCACGCCATCAGCGCTGGTAAAGGTGGTATAGCGGCTCAGCTGCCAGTCCTGTCCGGCGATGGTCACAAAGCCCTCGCCCGCGGCACGGAAGTGGCGCTTCTCGGGCACGAAGGTCTGGGGCACCACGCCCTCGATGCCATCACCGGAAAGCACCACGGCGCAGTTGTACAGGCCTCCCCTGCCCTGCAGGGGCGCGCCCACCACGGCGGTAAGGCCCTCGGGGCAGCTTTCCACCAGAGTCATCAGGGCCTTGTGAACACTGTCCATCAACGGCTTCTGGAAGAAAAGATCGCCGCAGGTGGCGCCCGTCAGGCTCAGCTGGGGAAACACCACCAGCGTGGCCTGCTTTTCCTTGGCTTCCTTCAGCCTGGCGATGTGCTCCTGCACGTTCTTTTCCACATTGCCCAGGTGCAGTTTCGGCACCGCCGCCGCAACACGAACCAGTCCATTCATGCTTTATTCCTCCTTAAAAGGCAAGCAGCTTGAAACGGGGTTTGCCTTGATTGATCTCCAGCAGCGCCATGCGGCCATCCGCGGCGCTGCCAGGATTGATGAGCAGCGTCTGCCGCTGCTCCCAGAAGGGACGGTGGGTGTGACCAAAGAGGGTGATTGTGCATCCCCGCTCCTTGGCGGCCTCGTCCAGATAAGAATATTCGCTCTTTACATGATACCGGTGGCCGTGGGTCAGGAACACCTTGGCGCCGCCCAGGTTCAGCACCATAGAGGTTTCCAGGCCGGGGACGCCCACGTCGCAGTTGCCGGCGACGCCGAACATGGCGGCATATTCATCCCTTTTCCGGATAAAATTCTCCAGGCGCATAAAATCGTAGGCGCCGTCGCCGCAGTGCAGGTAGCAATCCACGGGGCCGATATCCTTCCAGCATTGCTCCAGCATCCAGCGCACATCATCGTCGTGGCCGTGGGAATCGCTCATCACCAGGCAGCGCATCAGTCGTTGAGCTCCTTCATGATCTCCAGCATCTTCTCACATGCCCGGGCACGGTGGCTGACCCGGTTCTTGTCCTCCTGGGAGATCTCCGCGAAGGTCTGGTTCAGCGGCTCGTAAAGGAACAGCGGGTCATAGCCGAAGCCGCCGTTGCCCCGCTCCTCCTCCAGCAGCACGCCGGGGCAGGAGCCCTCGGCCACCAGAGCCTCCTTGCCGGGGATCTTCAGAGCAATGGCGCACTGGAAGGCGCAGCCGCGGGCGGTCTTGCCATTCATGCGGCGCAGGAGCAGCTTATTGTTGGCGTCATCGTCGCCATGCATGCCGGCATAGCGGGCGGAAAGTACACCGGGTTCGCCGTCCAGAGCGTCCACGGTCAGGCCGCTGTCGTCCGCCAGGGTGGGCAGGCCCGTGGCCTCGCACACGGCTTCCGCCTTGATGATAGCGTTCCCCGCGAAGGTGGAAGCATTCTCCTCAATATCGCCGTGGAAGCCGGCGGCGTTCATGGAAACCACAGTGTAGTAGTCGCCGAAGATGTGCTGCAGCTCGCGGATCTTATGCTCGTTGCCGCTGGCCACCACCAGCGCGGGCTTGGGGGCGATGTGCCTGGCCCGCTCGCCCAGGGCCTCCCGCTGGGCCTGCATCAGCCGCTCGATGCCCTGCTTGCCATAGGCCATCAGGGTATTAAGCTCATCCGGGGTGAAGGCACGGCCCTCGCCGGTGCCCTGCAGCTCGATGAACTCGCCCTTTTCGTTCATCACAAAGTTCATGTCCACATCGGCGCCGCTGTCCTCCTGATAGCACAGGTCGCAGCAGGGCACGCCCTCCACCACGCCGCAGGAAACGGCGGCGATCTGGTGCACAATGGGGGAAACCAGCAGCTTGCCTTCCTTCACCAGCTTATCCACCGCGCAGGTCAGCGCCACCATGGCGCCGGTGATGGACGCGGTGCGGGTGCCGCCATCGGCCTCCAGCACATCGCAATCCAGGGTGATGGTGCGCTCGCCCAGGGCCTTCATGTCCACGGCCTGGCGCAGGCTGCGGCCAATAAGCCGCTGGATCTCCACACTGCGGCCATCCTTCTTGATGCCGTCGCGCTTCTTGCGCTGGGTGGTGGAAGCAGGCAGCATGGCGTATTCCGCCGTGACCCAGCCTTGGCCCTTGCCCCGCAGGAAGGGGGGCACGCCCTCCTCCACCGAGGCGGTGCAGATCACCCTCGTATTGCCGGTGGCGATCAGGCAGGAGCCCGCCGCCGTGCGTACAAAATCAGTCTGAATCGTCACTTCCCGGGGATTGGCCGGGTTTCGTCCGTCAAAACGCATGGGATGTACCTCCGTACAAATAACATTCTGTATATTTTTCTCTTTTCCCCCGGCGGTTTCCTGCTTGACTGCCGCCAAATCCTGCTCAAACGCCACCCCGTCCCCGCCCCAATTGACAGAAAAAAAGAAGGTTTTCCCCATTCTTCCGGCGAATTTCTTTTCTGTTATCATTCCCCAAGCGTTTTCCAAAAGAAAGGATTCTTCCCGTGAAAAAGCTGTTTGAAAAGTATTTTACCGACATCTGGAATGTTCCCAATGTGCTGACCATGCTGCGCATGGCGCTGATCCCCGTGTTTGTGGCCCTGTTTGCCGCCGGCCGCGCCAAAGCTGCCCTGGTGGTGTTTATCATCGCCAGCCTGACGGATATGCTGGATGGCCAGATCGCCCGCAGGTATAACCTGATCACCAACTTCGGCAAGCTCATGGATCCCCTGGCCGATAAGCTTATGGTCTGCACGGCGCTGATCTGCCAGGGCGTGGCAGGGGTGATCCCCTGGTGGGCCATCATCGTGGTCATGGGCAAGGAGCTGCTGATGGTGCTGGGCGGCGTGTTTATGCTGAAAAACGGCGTGGTGGTTTACAGCAATATGCTGGGCAAGGTGGCCATGTGTGCCTTTGTGGCGGCCCTGGTGCTGAGCTTCTTCCACGCGGAATTCGCCGCCCTGGGTTTCCAGCTGGATACCATCATACTTTATCTCGCCGTGGCGCTGACCATCCTGGCCTTCCTGGATTACGGCCGGGCCGCTATCAAAACGCTGAAGGAAAAGAAAGCCGCGTAAGAACGTATATGAAAAAGGAGACGGTGTGTAACCGTCTCCTTCAGACTATCGCAAAAGCTGACTGAACAAGGTCAACATGTTCAGCCGTCCGCAGGACTGAAATCGTGTAAGCCGGCTTTGCCGGCTTCGCGGGTTGTTGATTTTGCTCGCAAAATCAATTCCTTTCAAATCCAGACGACCTCTGGTTGGCTGGATTTGCATCCTCAAAAAAGTGGCTCTGCCACTTTGGGGAAACGCAGTGGAGACGGTGTGTAACCGTCTCCTTTTTTGTGTCAATGCTCGGCCCAATCCCTGGCCCGGCCCACAGCTTTGTGCCAGCCGTCCAGCAGATTCTTCCGGGTATATTCGTCCATTCCCGGCTGGAAGAGCGCCTCCTGCTGCCATGCCTTGGCGGTTTCCTCCGCATTGGCATAGACGCCCACCGCCAGGCCGGCCAGCAGCGCCGCGCCCAGGGCGGTGGTTTCCATCACCACGGGGCGCACCACCGGCACATCCATGATGTCCGCCTGGAACTGCATCAGGAAGGCATTGGCGCTGGCGCCGCCATCCACCTGCAGGCGGGTGGGCACAAAGCCGCAGTCCCGGGCCATGGCCTGCATCAGGTCAGCAGACTGATAAGCAATGGCCTCCAGGGCGGCACGTACCACATGGGCCCGTCCGGTGCCGCGGGTCATACCCACCAGGGTACCCCGGCTGTATTGATCCCACCAGGGCGCGCCCAGGCCGGTGAAGGCCGGCACCAGGTACACGCCGCCGGTGTCCTGCACGGAGCGGGCCACCGCCTCGCTTTCGGCGGCGGTGGAGAGCATCTTCATTTCGTCCCGCAGCCACTGGATGGTGGCGCCGCCCATGAACACGCTGCCCTCCAGGGCATAGGTGGGTTTGCCTCCAATGCGCCAGGCCATGGTGGAAAGCAGGCCGCTTTCGCTTGCGATGAGCTTGTCGCCGGTGTTCATCAGCATGAAGCAGCCGGTGCCGTAGGTGTTTTTCACCATGCCAGGGGTCAGGCAAGCCTGGCCGAACAGCGAGGCATGCTGATCGCCGGCCATGGCCGCCACGGGAATGGCCCGGCCCAGGATGCTCTCGTCCAGCATACCGATGACCTGGCTGGAGTCCACCACCTGGGGCAGACAGGCCTTGGGAATGTCCATCAGCCGCAGCAGTTCATCGTCCCAGTCCTGGGTGGCAAGATTGAAGAGCATGGTGCGGCCGGCGTTGGTGGCGTCGGTCACATGGGGATGACCCTGCACCAGATGCCAGGCCAGGAAGCTGTCCACCGTGCCGAAGCACAGTTCTCCCCTTTCCGCCCGGTCGTGCAGATTCAGCCGCTTCAGCAGCCAGGCCAGCTTCGTGCCGGAGAAATAAGCGTCCGGCACCAGGCCGGTCTTTTCCCGGATCACCGGACTCCAGCCCTGCTCCACCAGCTTATCCACATCGTGGGCGGTTCGGCGGCACTGCCACACAATGGCGTTGTGCACGCACACCCCCGTCTCCCTGTCCCACAGGAGGGTGGTTTCCCGCTGATTGGTAATGCCAATGGCCGCGATATCCGCCACGTCCACGCCGGATTTTTTCACCGCTTCCTTCAGAGCGGTGATCTGGCTGTTCAGAATATCCTGCGGATGATGCTCCACCCAGCCGGGCTTGGGGTAGATCTGGGGAAACTCCACGCCGTGAGCCGCCAGCATGCGGCCCGAGACGTCAAACACCACCGCCCGGGAGCTCGTTGTGCCCTGATCCAGCGCTACCAGTACCTTTGCCATGGTGATTCCTCCTTTGTGATAAGCAAACGCCCGCCAGCCAATCAGCCAGCGGGCGACAGCGGGCCTGCGCCCTCTGGCTCGTTTGGGATTATTCCAGGGTAATGCCGTAGATGAAGGAAGTTTTCTTGCCCGTGGTGCCGATGACCAGCGTGCTGCCATACACGGCGGGAGAGCCCTCGATGGTGCCCTCCACCTCCAGGGTATTGATGACTTCGCCCGTCAGGCCGTCCATCAGGTACAGCGTGCCGTTGCCGCTGGCCTGGATGATCCAGCCCTTGCCGGTCTCGCTGTATACCGCCACGGGGGAAGAATAGCTGTAGCTGTCCAGCTGCCGGGCCCAGACGATCTCGCCGGTGGCCTTGTCCAGGGCAATGGTAGCGCCGGCCATGGCAGCGGCTTCCTCGCCGAAGATGGCCTGAGCGCCGGCCTTGGACAGATTGGACAGGGTGAACACCACCATGTTGCTCAGCTCGTGCTGTCCAATCACAGGAGAGGCCATGGCGCCGGGAATCTTGTTGGTCTTGGTGTTCTTCTGGCTGCCGATGGCCAGGGCCCAGCTCTCCTCGCCGGTCATGGCGTTGAAGCGGCGGATGGTCACGTCACCCTTCTGGCGGTTCTGCAGGGTGTTGGCGGTATAAAGCCAGAGATTGTTCTCAGCGTCGAAGTCCAGGGCCAGGGCGGCCTGCACCTGATCGCCGGTCTCCACGGCCCAGACGGTTTCCAGGCTGGAGGTATTCACGCAGCGCACCAGGCCGCTGAGATCGCCATAGAACATATACTTATCATAGGCGGCCACAGAGGCTTCCACCGCCACGGTCTTGTCCTGCTGGCCCTTCTTCTTGGACTTCATCACAATGGATTCCGGCTCAATCCTGATGGTACCTTCATTTAAATCGAACTCGGTGTTCAGCTTGGTGAGATACACCATGCCGTTGGTGCCGGCGGTGACCAGGGTATCGCTGACGGGGTCGATCAGGGCAGAGGTGTCAAAGGCGCCCACCGCATAATAGGGGCGGTTCATCTTGCCATCCAGGCCGTTGATCATGTGCACTTCCTTCTGGGTCAGAAGGTCGAAGAAGCGCAGTCCAATCTCGCCGGTGCCGCGGGCCATCTTGCGGGCATACTGGCCCACGGACATCACCGGGAAGCCCAGGGGATGAATGCTGGGCGTGCCCTTCATGGGATAGCCCACGTTGATGGCTTCGCGGGTGGGCTGGCCGTCCGCCAGGTCCAGGAAGTAGATGCGGCCGTCCATGCCCGCGACGATGACTTCCTTCAGGGCCTTGGTGGCGCGCTTTTCATCCACAATGTTGGAAGCCTCGCGGACCTCCTTGCTCCACTTGATGATCACAGGCTGGCCCGTCCAGCCGATGCCGTAATAGGTCTGGCTGGCGCCCTTGACGCTGCTGGCCTGGGCCGTCCACTTCAGGCTCATGGAGGAGATGTCCCCCACATTGCCGATGGCGGCATTCTGGCGGAACGCGTCGCCGCGGTAGGTCACCACGCCATAGGGCTGGGTGATATAGGAGCCGGCGGCAGGCATGGCCACCACGTCCTCCACCAGGCGGTCGTAATTCTCCACCTTGGAGGTGCCGTTATAAACCGTGGAATAGGCTACCAGCGAAGGATCTGCGGCTTCCACCGCCTGGGGAACAAAGGCAGGCGCCGCCGTGGGACCAACAGTAGGTTCCGCTGTGGGCTCTGCCGTAGGCGTGGCGGTAGGCTCCGCCGTGGGTTCAGGCGTGGGTTCCTCGGTAGGCGCCATGGTGGGCGTCGCGGTGACCACCATGGTGGGGGTTGCCGCGGGTTCCTCGGTGGGTTCGGCAGTAGGTTCCTCCGTAGGCTCTTCGGTGGGTACTTCCGTGGGAACCTCCGTGGGGACTTCCGTGGGCGCTTCCGTTAAAGCTGCAGGCTCCTCCGTGGGCACCGCGGTGGGTTCTTCCGTAGGCTCCTCGGTGGGTACTTCCGTGGGTTCTGCGGTTGCTTCAGGAGTGGCGGTAGGTTCCAGGGCCGCGAAGGCGCCCACGTCCGCCACCTGAGGGGCAGTGATCTCCAGCATCTGGGTCTTGTCGGTATCCAGCCAGTTTTCACCATCGCTGATCTGCACCTTGATCATGCCGGTATAGGCATTCTCCAGGGCCATGTTCAGCATCCAGATCCGGAAATCCGCGTTGTCCATGGTTACTGCCGTGGAGGTGGGCATCACGTTGCCCGCTTCGTCCACCACGCGTACAGCGGTAACTTCCTTGGTGGTGGTCAGCGTGAGCATAACCTCCACCGGCGCGGTATCCTGGGTAGGCGCGGCGGCAAAGTCCATGGCCCGCACATCCGGCACAACCACCTTTTCCTCACGTTCGCCCAGCAGGCCGTTCAGGGTGGTTACCACCTGGGTTTTGATCTGGCCCAGGGTGCTGTCGTCCTCAGGAATCAGCAGGAAGCCCAGAGCCACCAGCCCCAGCACCAGCAGAAGCAGCACCAGGGCCACCAGCAGGTGGCTGCCGCGCTTCTTCTTGGCCTTTTCCTTCTTGGCGCTCTGGCGGAATTCTTCCTTATAATCGTTGTTGAGCTCCTCAATGTTCACCGGGCGGCGCGCACGGGGCTGCTCCTCGTTATGCACATGCAGGTGCTGCCCCTGGCCCAGGGGCTGGCGCTGACTGTAATCAGGAGCGCTGATGGGGCGGCGCACCGTATTGGCGCTGCCGGCGGCAGGCTGCTCCGGGCGGCGGGTCAGCACGGGATTGGCCGTGGGCACAGCGGAACGATCCGGCCGGCGGGTCAGGGATGAATTAGGCGTAGCAGCAGTCTGCTCAGGCCGGCGGGTCAGCACCGCGGGGCGCGGCACACCCTGGGAGGGCACTTCACCACGCTGCTGGGGCGCCTGCACGCTGAAGCGGGTAGTCTGCAGCCGGGTTGTCTGGCTTTCCTCCGCAGGCTGGCTCTCCTGGCTGTTATCGGCATTTGTGCGATAGCGCTCCGTCCGGCGGTGGCGGAAATTGGCCTGCACCGGAGGCGCACCCTCCGTCACCTTGGGAATGACATTGGTTTTTTGCTCATTATCCAATTGCATATTCTGCTCATTCATCTGATCGTTCAATGTTATTACTCCTTTTCGACAGAAGTTCACGGAGTATATTATACCGCAATTTACATTTCTCTACAAGTCCATTTCAGGCGGTGATGTAAAAATTCCGCCACAAATCCGTAAAAAAGCGGAGCCATATCGCTCCGCAAAATGTCATATGGTTTTCGCATTCTCCGCCCGCAGGCATTGCAGCGTCACCCTGTCCACCGCTACGCTGAGGGCCTGCGTTTTTTCGGCGTCGCCCTCATCCCAGGCCGCCTCCAGCAGCCTCCTGAGCAGCTCGCAGCTCACATTTCCCGCGCAATTCACCAGCATTCCCCTCCTTGTCCGGTATAGATCCATCATACGCCGGAATTCATCCGATTTCAACAGCGAAGATTGTCTTGTTTTGTCGATGTACAGGGTCTTTGCATCCGGCGGGATATCTGTTATAATGGGAGAATCTTCTTTCAGAAAGGATGGATGGCATGAAGCATACCGTTGTGCTGATTCCCATCGATACATATGAGCAATCCCGTGTAGACGAGGCCGTCCGCCAGGGTGTTTCTCTGCTGGGCGGCATGGAACAGTTTATTTCCAAGGAGGAGAAGGTGCTCCTCAAACCCAACCTTCTGGCCCGGGCCCTGCCCCAGAAAGCCATCACCACACACCCCGCGGTGTTCTCCGCTGTGTGCCGGCTGCTGAAGGAAGACGGCTATCAGCATGTTTCCTATGGCGACAGCCCCGGCAGCCCCACCACTACCCCCGCCAAGGCAACTGATACCTGCGGCCTGGCCGCAGCCGCCGCAGCACACGGAATCCCCCTGGCGGATTTCGACGGCGGCTCCGTGGTACATTTCCCTGAGGGGCATACCGCCAAGAGCTTCTATCTTTGCAACGCCGTGCAGCAGGCCGACGCCATGATCAACATCTGCAAAATGAAGACTCACGCCCTGGAACGCATCACCGGCGGCGTGAAAAACCTCTATGGCTGCATCACCGGTGTGAACAAGGCTACCGGCCATGCCCACTACCCCAACAGCGAGGTCTTCGCCGACATGCTGGCCGATTTGAACCTGTGCGTGAAGCCCCGGCTGCACATCATGGACGGCATTGTGGCCATGGAAGGCAACGGCCCTTCCTCCGGCACGCCGATTGCCATGAACGTGCTGCTTTTCTCCGCCGATCCTGTTGCCCTGGACAGCGTTTTCGCCGGACTCATTCACCTTGACCCCGCCGCTGTGCCCACCTGCGTCAGCGGCGCGAAATACGGCGTTGGCACCATGGATTTTGCCGAAATTGAAATCATTACGCCTGAAGGCACTATTTCTATGGAAGAAGCCCGTGCGAAATACGGCAACCCTGATTTCGATGTGTTCCGTGGCGTGATGAAAAAGGGCCTGTTGCCCAAGGTGATGCCCCTGCTGCCCTTCCTGCAGCACCGCCCCAAGGCGGACATGAAGAAATGCATTGCCTGCGGCGTGTGCGAGGAAAGCTGCCCCGTGCCGGAGAAGGCCGTTCATGCCGGCCACGGTCAGAAGGCAAAGTACGATTACAAGAAATGCATCCGCTGCTACTGCTGCCAGGAGATGTGTCCCGCCAAGGCCATTGAGGTCTACCGCAGCCCGCTGAATAAGCTGCTGGGCGGGAAATAACAAATGATCCGGAAAGCCAGTCTTTCCGGATCATTTTTCGCTATATTTCGCCTCTGCGGAGGCGACCAAAGGTCTTTGCGATCGCCCTTTGGAAACCTTCGGCGCCATACAAGCAAAAAAAGAGACTCCGGTGTATGCCAGAGTCTCTTAACTGCATGGGGTAATTAGCCCTGCTTCTGCTTGTGCTTGGGATTCTCGCAGATAACCATGACCTTGCCCTTGCGGCGAATGATCTTGCACTTTTCGCAGATCGGCTTCACAGACGGACGAACCTTCATGTTCTGTTACCTCCTTATGGTATCCTTGGTTGCACGGGGCGCTTGGAAGCAGCACCCGCCAGTTGGCAAATCTTAGCCCTTGCTGCGCCAGGTGATCCGGCCACGGGTCAGATCATAGGGAGAGAGCTCAATGGTGACTTTGTCGCCGGGATAAATGCGGATGAAATTCATGCGCATCTTGCCGGAGATGTGCGCCATAATCTGGTGGCCGTTGGGCAGCTCAACCTGGAACATGGCGTTGGGAAGGGCTTCAACGACTTTCCCTTCCATTTCGATGACGTCGCTCTTGGACAACTTCAGCCCTCCTTGCACAGCGGCTGGTCGATTTCAAGCCCATTTGCCTTGAGGAACTTCCTCAAATCGCTGTCCAGCAGCTGCCGGGATTGAAGACCCTCGGCAACGCCTTCCATCTTGCAGGGCTTGGGATGCAGATGCTTTACTTTCTTTTTCTTGGGGTGGTCCAGCTTGCGGGTCAGGCCGTCGGCCATCAAAACAAACTGTTCGTCCACCACCTGAAGGATCACGAAGCAGCGTCCCGCGTCGCGTCCCTGGCGGGACTGGACAGCGCGACCAATCTCAATGGGAAGCCGCTCCATCAGTCCTCCTCCTTCCAGACAAAGCCGGGAAGCGTGAGGATCTCAGGCAGGCCGTCTTCCGTGATCGCAATGGTGTGCTCGTAATGAGAGCAGAGTGAGCGGTCGCGGGTGCGATAGCACCACTCGTCGTCATCCACGGTCACACGCCAGTCACCGGCGGAAATCATGGGCTCGATGGCCAGGGTCATGCCCTTGCGCAGCCTAAGGCCGCGGCCGGGCTCGCCAAAGTTGTACACGGCAGGATCTTCGTGCATTTCGCGGCCAATACCATGACCCGTCAGGTCACGGATGACGCCGCAGCCATGCGCCTCCGCCCAGGACTGGACAGCATGCCCAATATCCCCCAGGCGATTTCCTACCACAGCCTGGCGCACGCCCTTCCAGAAGCACTGTTCGGTAATCTCGATCAGGGCTTCCGCCTGGGCGGAAATCTCGCCAACACCCATGGTGAATGCGCTGTCAGCCTGCCAGCCATCAAGAATCAGACCGCAGTCGATGCTGATGATCTGACCTTCCTTCAGAATCTGATCCTCGGAGGGGATGCCATGCACCACCGCGTCGTCAACAGAGGCGCAGATGGAGGCAGGATAGCCCTGGTAGTTCAGGAAGGAAGGAATGGCATGGTTTTTCCGGATGAGCTGCTCGGCGTAAACATCCAGGGCAGCGGTGGAAACACCGGGCTTCACAGCTTCGCGGAGCTTCTGCAGCACCTCATAGAGGAGCGCGCCGGCTTCCCGCATTTTCCCGATCTGATCGGGATTTTTCAAACTAATCATTACTTGACCCCTAAAGTTTCCATGATGGACTGGAAGATCACGTCCATGCCCTGCGCGCCGTCGATGCGGTGCAGCAGGCCCTTGCCCTCATAGAAGGAGACCAGGGGGGCGGTCTGATCGTGATAGACGGTAAGGCGGTTGAGCACAGTCTCGGCCTTGTCGTCATCACGCTGGATCAGTTCTTCGCCGCAAGCGGCACAGGTGGTCTTGCCGTCCAGCAGGGAAATGTGATACGTCGCGCCGCACTTGAGGCACACACGGCGGCCGCTCAGGCGGTTGATCAGGTGCTGGTCGTCCACAGCCAGTTCGATGACAGAGTCGATGTTCGCAATGTGCGTCAGCGCCTCTGCCTGGGGAACCGTGCGGGGGAAGCCATCCAGGATATAACCGTTCTGGCAGTCATCCTGGGCCAGGCGGTCCTTCACGATGTCGATGATGACCTCGTCAGGCACCAGCTTGCCAGCGTCGATGTAGGATTTTGCTTTCAGACCGGTAGGGGTCTGTTCCTTGATCGCACGGCGGAGAATATCGCCGGTGGAGATCTGAGGAATGTTCAGAGCAGCACAGATGCGCTGTGCCTGAGTGCCCTTGCCGGCACCGGGAGGTCCCAGAAAAATGATATTCATTCAGACGCTCCTTTCAGAATCCTTGCGCGAGTATTGGCAGGAACTTCCTGCCATGTTTGAGAAGCAACCATGCACCGGCACCATTTGCGGCGCCGGTGCATGGCCTTGAGCGACTTACATGAAGCCGCCGTTTTCCATATCCATCTCGATGCCGCGGATGCTCATTTCGCCCTCGATGGTGCGGATGAACTCCAGAGCCACGCTCACAGCGATCAGAATGGAGGAAGCCGCGAAGGGCACCTGAGCATTCAGGCCGGAGGTGAGCAGGGTGGGCACGGCAGCCAGGACGGCCAGGAACAGGGCCGCGAACAGGTTCAGGCGGTTCACGGTGTTCTGCAGGTACTTTTGGATGTTCTTGCCACGAGTACCGGGGATCACCGCGCCCTGCTGAACAAGCTGCTCAGCCTGCTTCTTGGGGTCGAAGCTGATGGAGGAGTAGAAGAAGGTGAAGGCCACGATCAGCAGAGCGGAGATAATCATGTACCACACGCTGCCACTGTTCATGTAGGTCATCCACCAGTTGTAGGCGTTGGAAGAGGTACCGCCGATCAGCTGGATCAGGGTGCCGGGGAACGCCAGGAAAGAGTAAGCGAAGATCATCGGCAGCACGCCCACAGAAACCACCTTCAGGCTCATGTGGGTGTTCTGGCCGCCATACACGCGGCGGCCCTTCACCTGCTTGGCGATCTGCAGGGGAATCCGGCGCTCGCCCAGGTCGATGAAGGTAACCACAACGGTCATCACCAGCGCCACGATAATGATGCTGATAGCAGCAATCCAGGCGGAGACAGTGCCGGAGGTAATGGCGGTAGAGAACAGAGCGATAATGCCGTTGAACAGGTTGGAGATGATACCGGCGAAGATCAGAAGGCTGATACCGTTGCCGATACCCTTGTCGGTGATACGCTCGCCGATCCACATGGCCAGGGCAGTACCGCCAGCCATGGAAACACCAACCAGAACGTAGTTCAGCCAGCCAGCCTTGATGTAGCCCAGGCCGGCAACCAGGCCGATGGCCTGAATGGCAGCCAGAGCAACCGTCACATAGCGGCTGATGCGCTGAATCTTTTCGCGGCCGCCTTCCTCATCACGGGACATGCGCTCCAGCGCCGGAATGGCGATGGTCAGCAGCTGCATGATAATGGAGGCGTTGATGTAAGGCGTAATACCCATGGCCATGATGGTCATCTGGGAGAACGCATTACCGGTCATCATGTTAACCAGCTCCAGCAGGGGCAGGTTAGAGGCGGCAGAGGACATGACCTTCGCGGCGTCTACGCCGGGGGCGGGAATAACGCCCACCAGGCGGTAGAGCAGCAGCATCAGGAAGGTGTAGATCAGCTTCTTGCGCAGGTCATCGATCTTCCATACTTTACGCAGAGATTCCAGCATGTCAGATCACCTCGGCTTTCCCGCCGAGAGCCTCAATCTTTTCCTTAGCAGAGGCGGTGAACTTAGCAGCCTGAACGGTGAGCTTCTTGGTCAGGTCACCGTTGCCCATGATCTTCACGCCATCCAGAGTCTTCTTGATGATGCCGGCCTCGATCAGGGACTGGGCAGTTACCACATCGCCGTCGTTGAAGATCTCAAGACGCTCAACGTTGACACAGGCATAGTCAGTGCCAAAGATGTTGGTGAAGCCGCGCTTAGGCACGCGACGATACAGGGGCATCTGGCCGCCCTCGAAGCCGGGGCGCTTACCGCCGCCGCTGCGAGCCTTGGCGCCCTTGTGGCCCTTACCGGAGGTCTTGCCCAGACCGGAACCAACGCCGCGGCCCAGACGCTTTTCAGCGGTGGTGGAACCGGCAGCGGGGTGCAACTCGTGCAGTTTCATTGGGGTTTCCCTCCTTTACTCGTTGACTTCTTCAACCTTCACCATGTGCTTCACGGCGAAGATCTGCCCGCGGACGCAGGCGTTATCAGGCTGAATCACGGTCTGGCCGACCTTCTTCAGGCCCATCGCAGCAACGGTAGCCTTGTGCTTGGGCAGGCTGGCGATGGGAGACTTGATCAGGGTGATCTTAAGCATCGTCATATCCTCCTTAGCCCAGCAGTTCTTCCACGGTCTTGCCGCGCATCTTGGCAACTTCCTCAGCGCTGCGCAGCTGCTTGAGCGCTTCGATCGTAGCCTTCACCATGTTGATGGGGTTGTTGGTGCCGAAGGACTTGGTGCGGATGTCCTTCACACCAGCCAGCTCCAGCACAGCGCGGGCAGCGCCGCCGGCGATCACGCCGGTACCTTCGGGAGCGGGCAGCAGCACAGACTTGGCAGTGCTGTAATAGCCAGTAGCATCGTGGGGAATGGTGGTGCCGCACAGGGGCACATTCACCAGGTGCTTCTTGGCGTCCTCATTGGCCTTGCGGATGGCTTCAGGCACTTCAGCGGCCTTGCCCATGCCGGCGCCAACGCGGCCGTTTTCATCGCCGACCACGACCAGAGCGGAGAACCGCATGTTGCGGCCGCCCTTAACAGTCTTGGACACGCGATTGACAGCGACCAGACGATCTTTGAATTCGCTGACCTGTTCGTAGCGTTGCATTGCGTGTGTCCTCCTTCTCTTAGAAATCGAGTCCGGCTTCACGGGCGCCCGCGGCGACTTCCGCCACGCGGCCAGTGTAGACATAACCACCGCGGTCGAACACCACGGCCTTGATGCCAGCCTGGACAGCACGCTCGCCGATCAGCTTGCCAACGAGCTTGGCAGCACCCTTCTTGTCCAGCTCATTCAGCTGATCCTGAATGTCCTTCTCCAGGGTGGAAGCAGCACACAGGGTCTTGCCGGCGACGTCGTCGATCAGCTGAGCCTGGATGTGCTTGTTAGAGCGGTACACAGACAGACGCGGCATATCAGGGGTGCCGCTGATCTTCTTGCGGACGCGGGCATGACGGATCACGCGGATCTCATTACGGTCACGCTTCTTGAACATTTGCAGTCACTCCCTTTCTTACTTCTTACCGGTCTTGCCTTCCTTGCGGCGGATGTACTCGCTCTGATACTTGATGCCCTTGCCATGATAGGGTTCAGGCTTACGCACAGCGCGGATGTCAGCAGCAAGGTTGCCCACGATCTGCTTGTCGATACCCTTCACGATGATGGTATTCGCGTTGGGGGTCTCGAAAGAGATGTTTTCGGGGGCGTCGAAAATCACGGGATGAGAGAAGCCGATGTTGATGGTCAGCTTCTTGCCGCCCTCGGCGGCAGCACGGTAACCGGTGCCGACCAGCTCCAGGGTCTTGGCGAAGCCTTCGGTCACGCCAACAACCATGTTGTTGATCAGGGTACGGTACAGGCCGTGGTAAGCGCGATTCTGCTTCTTATCGTTGGGACGCTCAACAGTCAGGACATTGCCCTCCTGCTTCACGGTGATCTCAGCAGCAACCTTCTGGGTCAGGGTGCCCTTGGGACCCTTCACCGTCACCAGGTTGCCTTCGCTGACAGTAACCGTCACGCCCGCAGGAACAGCGATCGGAAGTCTTCCGATACGAGACATACTTTACACCTCCAATGACGTGTCGGTTATTACCAGATGTAAGCCAGCACTTCGCCGCCGATGGCGTTCTTCCGTGCTTCCTTGTCAGTCATCAGACCCTTGCTGGTGCTGATGATGGCGATGCCCAGGCCGCCCAGAACCTTGGGCAGCTCTTCGCAGCGCGCATACACGCGCAGGCCGGGCTTAGAAATACGCTTCAGACCCGCGATCACAGGGGTCTGCTTGCCGTTGACGTACTTCAGGGTAATCTTGATCTCGCCCTGCAGGCCGTCGTCGATGTAGTCCACAGCCTTCACGTAGCCTTCGTTCAGCAGAATCTTGGCGATGGCCTTCTTCGTGTTGCTGGCAGGCAGCGTCACAGCGTCGTGCTTGGCGATCTGTGCGTTGCGGATGCGGGTGAGCATATCGGCAATGGGATCATTCACAACCATGATGGTACCTCCTTCCGTTCTGTTCCCCGCTTACCAGCTGGCCTTGCGGACACCGGGGATTTGGCCCTTGTAGGCCAGCTCTCTGAAGCAGATACGGCATACACCGTACTTGCGCAGCACAGAGTGCGGACGACCGCACAGGCGGCAACGGGTGTAAGCGCGGGTGGAGAACTTGGGGGTCCTCGCCTGCTTGAGTTTCATACTCGTCTTAGCCACTTTGTTTTTCCTCCTTCAATTACGCCTGCGCAAAGGGCATGCCCAGCAGTCGCAGGAGCTCCATGCACTCCTCGTCGGTCTTGGCAGTGGTGACGAAGATCATTTCCATACCGCGGATCTTCTCAACCTTGTCATACTCGATTTCGGGGAAGAGCAGCTGCTCCTTGATGCCCAGGGCGTAATTGCCGCGGCCGTCGAAGGCCTTGGTGCTCACGCCGCGGAAGTCGCGCACACGGGGGAGCGCAACGCTCACGAGCTTGTCCATGAACTCTTCCATGCGGGCGCCGCGCAGGGTCACCTTAGCGCCGACAGACTGGCCTTCGCGCAGCTTGAAGTTGGCGATGGACTTCTTGGCCTTGGTAACCATGGGCTTCTGGCCAGCGATGGCGGTCAGCTCATTCACAGCCACCTCCAGGGACTTGGCGTTGTCCTTGCACTCGCCCAGGCCCATGTTGATGACGATCTTTTCCAGCTTGGGGATTTCCATGACGTTCTTGTAGCTGAACTTCTGCTGCAAAGCAGGAACAGCCTCGGCCAGGTACTTTTCCTTCAAACGGGTAGCCATTTGGCTTTTCCTCCTTTATCAGTCAATTTCCGCGTTGCACTTCTTGCAAACACGAATCATCTTGCGGTTGGCCTTGCCGTTCTCGCCGGTCACGGTGGTAACCTTGTGAGAAACGCGGGTGGCCTTGCCGCACTTGGGGCAAATCAGCATCACGTTGGAAGCATCGATGGGGAGCTCCTTCTTGATGATGCCGCCGGGCTGCATCTGGTTGCGGGCCTTCTGGTGCTTGGTAGCAACGTTCACGCCCTCAACGATGACGCGGCCGGTCTTGGGGAAAGCGGCAGTGATCTTGCCCTTTACGCCCTTGTCCTTGCCGGAGATGACAACGACCTGATCATTAGACTTAACGTGCATATCGTTTTACCTCCTTACAGAACTTCGGGAGCCAGGGAGACGATCTTCATGAAGTCCTTCTCACGCAGCTCGCGGGCGACGGGTCCAAAGATACGGGTGCCACGGGGCATCTTGCTGTCGTTGATGATCACGGCAGCGTTGTCGTCGAACTTGATGTAGCTGCCATCAGGACGACGCTTGTTCTTGCGCATACGGACGATCACGGCCTTGACCACATCGCCCTTCTTCACGGTGCCGCCGGGGGTGGCGCTCTTCACGCTGGCCACGATGATGTCACCGATGGAGCCATCGCGACGGAAAGAACCGCCCAGCACGCGGATGCACATGATTTCCTTGGCGCCGGAGTTATCGGCGACCTTAAGCCGGGTTTGCGGCTGAATCATAGTTTTTCCTCCTTAACGTGCGGATTACTTGGCCTTCTCGATGATTTCGACCAGGCGCCAGCGCTTGTCCTTGGACAGCGGGCGGGTCTCCATCACCTTGATGGTGTCGCCGATACCGCACTCGTTGTTCTCATCATGCACCTTCAGCTTGCTGGTCTGGTTCATGATCTTGCCATACAGGGGATGACGGACGCGGGTCTTGATCTGAATCACGCAGGTCTTGTCCATCTTGTCGGACACAACGATGCCGATTCGGGTCTTGCGCAGACCACGCTCCTGAGTGTTGTTGATTTCAGACATTGAAGCGGCTGCCTCCTTTCAGTAACTCTTACGCCTGCTCCTTGAGGCGAAGAACGGTCTTGGCACGAGCGATGTCGCGCTTGACAGCGGTGATCTGCATGGTGTTCTGCAGCTGACCGGTGGCAAGCTGGAAACGAAGGTTGAACAGCTCGCTCTTGAGTTCCGCGACCTTGGCAGTCAGCTGCTCCTTATTCATAGCGGAGAATTCATTTGCCTTCATTATTCTTCACCACCCGCTTCAGTCTTGGCTTCATCAGCACGCTTGATGAACTTGGTCTTCAGGGGCAGCTTGTGGCTGGCCAGACGCAGAGCCTCGCGGGCGACTTCCTCAGAAACGCCAGCAACCTCAAACAGCACACGGCCGGGCTTCACAACTGCAACCCAGTATTCGGGAGAACCCTTGCCGGAACCCATTCGGGTCTCAGCGGGCTTCTCAGTAACAGGCTTGTCGGGGAAAATCTTGATCCACACCTGGCCGCCACGCTTGGTGTAGCGGGTCAGGGCGATACGAGCGGCCTCGATCTGCTGGGAGGTCACCCAGCAGGGCTCCATCGCCTGCAGGCCGAACTCACCGTAGGCAATGAAGTTACCGCGATGAGCGGCGCCCTTCATGCGGCCACGGAACACCTTGCGGCGCTTAACTCTCTTGGGCATCAGCATGAGTTACTTTACCTCCTTCGCGGCAGGGGCCTTCTTGGCCTTGGGCAGGATCTGACCCTTGTAGATCCAGACCTTGATGCCCAGACGGCCATAGGTGGTCTTGGCTTCGGCGAAGCCATAGTCGATGTTGGCACGCAGCGTCTGCAGCGGGATGGAGCCTTCGCGGTACTGCTCAGTACGGGCGATGTCGGCGCCGTTCAGACGGCCGCTGACGCTGGCCTTGATACCCTTCACGCCGTTGATCTTCATGGCGCGCTGCAGGGACTGCTTCATCGCGCGGCGGAAGGAGATACGCTTCTCCAGCTGCTGGGCGATGTTCTCAGCCACCAGCTGAGCATCAGCGTCGGGCTGCTTGATCTCCATCACGTTGATGTGAGCGGGACGGCCCAGGAAGTTGGTGATGTCCGCCTTCAGGGCTTCGATGCCAGCGCCGCCGCGGCCAATGATCATGCCGGGCTTCGCGGTGAAGATGTTCACCGTGATGGTCTGGGCAGTACGCTCGATATCAATGTGGCTAATGCCAGTGGAGTAGTACTTTTCCTTCAGCATCTTGCGAAGCTTGTGGTCTTCAACCAGGTTGTTCGCAAAATCCTTCTTGCCGGCATACCAGCGGGTGGACCAATCGAAGATCACACCAACGCGGGCGCCGTGGGGATTCACTTTCTGACCCATGGATTAAGCCTCCTTCGCCTTCTTCTGGTCCAGCACCACGCTGATGTGGCTGGTGCGCTTCAGCATGGGAGACGCGCTGCCACGGCTGCGGGCAACATAGCGCTTCAGCGTGGGGCCGGGATTGGCGTACACTTCAGCGACATACAGATCCTGACGGTTCATTTCCAGGTTGTTCACCGCGTTGGCGATGGCGCTGTTGAGCACCTTGGCCACAACGGGGCAAGCAGCCTTGGGGGTGTACATCAGGATGGCCAGGGCTTCATCCACATTCTTCCCGCGGATCAGATCGATCACGATCTTCACCTTACGAGGGGAGATGCGAATGTACTTGGCATGGGCCTGGGGACGCTTGTCAGCGCCGGCACGGCGGGCGGCCGTCTTTTCCTTAGAACGGGTTGCCATATATTCTCACTCCTCTCGTTATTACTTGCGGTTGCTGGTCTTGTCGCCAGCGTGGCCGCGATAGGTGCGGGTGGGGGCGAACTCGCCCAGCTTGTGACCCACCATGTCCTCCGTGACATAAACCGGCACGTGCTTGCGGCCGTCATGCACAGCAACAGTGTGGCCCACGAAATCCGGGAAGATGGTGGACGCGCGGGACCAGGTCTTCACGACGTTCTTCTTGCCGGAATTGTTCATTTCAACAATGCGCTTCATCAGCGCGGCCTCTACATAGGGGCCCTTCTTAATGGAACGACTCATTCGATGGCTGCCTCCTTCCTATAGGATGCGCGATTACTTCTTGCTGGCGCGCTTGACGATCATCTTGTTGGAATACTTCTTGTGCTTGCGGGTCTTCAGGCCCAGAGCGGGCTTGCCCCACGGAGTCACAGGAGCAGGCATACCAACGGGGCTCTTGCCCTCGCCGCCGCCATGAGGATGGTCGCAGGGGTTCATGACCACACCGCGGACGGTGGGACGGATGCCCATGTGACGCACACGGCCGGCCTTGCCCAGGCGAACGTTCTCGTGGTCAGTGTTGCCCACGGTGCCGATGGTGGCCTTGCCGTTCAGGGGCAGCTTGCGCATTTCGCCAGAGGGGAGACGCACGGTGGCGTAGCCATTTTCCTTGGCCATCAGCTGAGCGCTCATGCCGGCGGCACGAACCAGCTGGCCGCCACGGCCGGCCTTCAGCTCCAGGTTGTGGATCAGGGTACCCACGGGAATGCGGCTCATGGGGAGCGCGTTGCCGGGCTTGATGTCAGCGTCATCAGAGGAGATAACGGTGTCGCCCACCTTCAGGCCCAGAGGAGCCAGGATGTAGCGCTTTTCGCCATCGGCGTAGTTCAGCAGGGCGATGAACGCGCTGCGGTTGGGATCGTATTCGATGGCGGCAACCTTGGCGGGGATGTCCACCTTGTTGCGCTTGAAGTCGATGATACGATACTTGACTTTGTTGCCGCCGCCCTGATGGCGAACGGTGATCTTGCCCTGCTTATTACGGCCGGCGTTCTTCTTGAGGGTCTCCAGCAGGCTCTTCTCAGGAGCCTTCTTGGTGATCTCCTCGTAGGTCAGCACCGACATAAAGCGCCGGGCGGGCGAAGTCGGCTTGTAAAGACGAATAGCCATGTTTCTTGTCCTCCCTGCTTTACTGGGCCATGCCCTCGAAGAACTTAATGGGCTTGGAGTCCTTCTTCAGAGTCACATAGGCCTTCTTGATTTCCGGCGTACGGCCGGCGGTGCGGCCCTGGCGCTTGATCTTGCCCAGGGTGCGGACGATGTTGACCTTCTCAACCTTCACACCGTCATCGGCGAAGACGGCCTCGATAGCCTGCTTCACTTCGGTGCGGTTGGCGTCGATGGCCACCTCGAAGATGTAACGCTTGTCAGCGATACCGTCATACGCCTTTTCCGTCAGGACGGGGCGCAGAATGATGTCATGAGGATTCTTCATTAGGCGTACACCTCCTCGACGGACTGCACGGCGGACTTGGTGAGGACCACCTTGCCGGCGTTGAGAATGTCGTAAACATTCAGGGTGTTGACGTAAGTGGTCTTGGCCTCGGCCAGGTTAGCGGTGGCGCGAACCACGCTCTCCTCACGCTCGGGCAGGACGACCAGGGCCTTACGCTCGGCCTTCAGGTTCTTCAGGACCTGGGCCATCAGCTTGGTCTTGGCTTCCTTCAGGGCGATCTCGTCCACCACGATGATCTCGCCAGCGTTCAGCTTGGAGGTCAGAGCGGACTTGAAGGCCAGGCGGCGAACCTTCTTGGGAACGGCGATGTAGTAATCGCGGGGCTTGGGAGCGAACACCACGCCGCCGTGACGGAACTGGGGAGCACGGTTGCCGTGGTGGCGGGCATTACCGGTGCCCTTCTGGCGATAGATCTTACGGCCGCCGCCGCGAACTTCGCTGCGGGTCTTGGCACTCTGGGTGCCCTGACGCTGAGCGGCCAGGTAGGAACGGACGACCAGGTGCATGGCAGCTTCGTTGATGGGAGCGGCGAAAATCGCATCGCTCAGCTCAATCTCGCCAATGGCCGCGCCTTCCATGTTATAAAGAGCAGTCTTAGGCATAGTTTTCTTTTCCTCCTTGCACAGCGTCAGGCCTTGACGGTGTCGCGGATGATCAGCAGGCCGTTGTTGGGGCCGGGCACAGCGCCCTTGACCAGCAGCAGGTTGCGTTCCGCATCCACCGAGACGACTTCCAGGTTCTGAATCGTCACACGATCCACGCCGTAGTGGCCGGCCATGTGCTTGTTCTTGAACACGCGGGAAGGATCAGAGTTGGCGCTCAGGGAGCCCACGCCGCGGTGATACTTGGAGCCGTGCGCCATGGGGCCGGTGTGCTGGTTCCAGCGCTGGATGGCGCCGGTGTAGCCGTGGCCCTTGCTGGTGCCGGTGATGTCGATCTTGTCGCCCTTGGCGAACTGGTCAGCCTTGAGCTCGTCGCCCACCTTGTAGGCAGAGCAATCGTCAAAGCGGAATTCGCGCAGGGTGCGCTTAGCGGCTACGCCAGCCTTCTGGAAGTGGCCCAGCTCAGGCTTGTTCAGCAGCTTCTTGGCGCGAGTCTCGGTCAGCTCGCCGAAGCCCACCTGAACGGCATCGTAGCCATCGGATTCCACGTTCTTGGTCTGCACCACAGTGCAGGGGCCCGCTTCAATCACGGTGACCGGAACGAGACGGCCGTCTTCGGTGAAGACCTGCGTCATGCCGATCTTTTTACCAATGATCGCTTTCTTCATTGTTTCGTTCCTCCTGTGCCTTACAGCTTCATTTCGATTTCGACACCAGCAGGAAGTTCAAGCTTCATCATGGCGTCCACCGTCTTGGGGTTGGGGTTGTTGATGTCGATCAGTCGCTTGTGGGTACGACGCTCGAACTGTTCGCGGCTATCCTTGTACTTGTGGGTAGCACGCAGGATGGTGACGATCTCCTTCTCCGTGGGGAGCGGGATCGGGCCAGAGACACGAGCACCGGTGCGCTTGGCAGTTTCGACGATCCGCTGAGCGGACTGGTCGATCAGGTTGTGCTCGTAGCTCTTGAGCTTGATACGGATTTTTGCAGTGGCCATCGATTTTCCTCCTTGATCGTTCTCGTTGGCGCTCTTGCAGCCCACTGCAGGTGCAGGCTGTCCTGGCGCTTCGAGTCCGTCGCCCGATTATCGGGCTGGTCCATGATAATTACCCGCCTGGCCTGGCGGCAACTTACCACTTCATCCCTAAACAGACAACAGTCACATTATAAACCATGCCATCAAAAATTGCAATACGTTTTTCAGCACTTTTTCAACTTTTTTTCGAGATTTTTTTACTACCCTCCTATCGCAAAGCCCTATTTGCCCGTCTTTTCCAGCATTCACCTCTATCCACGTTCTCTGGTGTGTCTATATTTTCTGCAATTCATGCCCCTTTTCACACCGCAAATTTTCTTTTCAATTTTCTTTTTCCTGAAACCCTTATTTATCAACGCTTTGCACTTTAATTTATGTCCACGCTATCGTGCGTATCTATTCGTCGTGTTGTGGTCACGGTCTGTTTTTTGCCCAATTTGCACAAATAAAAAGTATCTGTGCAGACAAATTTTCTACGTCTGCACAGATGCTCGTTTTTATTCTTCCATTTCGAGGGCTTCCCACTTCTGGTAAAGCCGGTCGATCTCGTCTTTTTTCTGCTGATATTCTTTTGCCAGCCGGGCAGCCTTCTCCGCATCCGCATAGGTGTCCGGATCCGCCAGCAACGCCTCCAGCTCCGCGGCCTGTTCCTCCGCCTTGGCCACGGCGTCCTCGGCGGCTTTCAGGGCCAGCTTGCGCTCCTTGATGCGCTTCTCCTCCTCGCGGGAACGGCGCTTTTCCTTCTCCTGAGCGGTACGGGTCATCTGGGGCAGGTCGCCGTCGGGGGCCTGGGCACGGTTGATCTTCTCGAAATAATCATCGTAATTGCCCAGATATTCCTTGATGCCCTCAGCCTCCAGCACGCACACCTTGGTAGCGAAGCGGTTGATGAAATAACGGTCATGGCTGATAGCCAATATGGTTCCCGGGAAATCCGCCAGGGCGTCCTCCAGCACCTCGCGGGAGTCCATGTCCAGGTGGTTGGTGGGCTCGTCCA
>JAFVVG010000042.1 GCA_017502305.1 Clostridia bacterium
GCGCCCTTGGCGTCATTCGTCACGGTCTGCAGGAGATTGCCGTTCGCGTCGTACAGCTCGAAGCTGAACTCGCCGGCTGCCAGCGCGCGGCCGCTCAGGCTCTTGGTGCCCGCCAGCAGAATCGCGCCCTCTGCGGAATAGGTGTTGGTGAAAGCGATGTCCGCGCTGTCCACAGTCTTGGTGACCTTCAGCGTACCGTCGCCGTTGTCAGCGATCGCCACCTTCACGGTGATCGGAGCCGCGTCGTAGATCACGCCGGGCAGGCTGCCAGTGATTTCCTTCGCGGTGTAGGTGTAGGTCTTGCCAATGTCGGCGGTGTCGTAGGTCAGCTTGGTGAAGGTGATCTTGCCCTCCGCGTCGTTCGTCGCGGTGGCAACCACGTCGCCAGCCTCGTCGATCAGCTCGAACTCGAACTCGCCCGCAGCCAGCTCGCGGCCCACCAGCGTCTTCGCGCCTTCCAGCACGATTTCGCCCTTGGCCTCGTAGGTGTTAGTGAAGTTCAGGGCGGTGTGATCGACGTCCGCCATCGCATCCAGCTTGCCGTGACCGCCGTCGATGACGGTCACAACCACGGTGTACTCAGTGGTATCGACCGTGATGCCGTTGCCGTCGGTGCTGGTTTCCTTCACGGTGTAGGTGTGAGTGCCCACGTCCGCCAGGGTATACTCGATCGTCGGGTAAGCGATCTTGCCATCCGCGTCGTTGGTCACGGTCGCGATGGTCTTCTCGCCTTCCTTGATTTCGAAGGTGAACTTGTCGTTCGCCGTCAGGGCGCGGCCTTCGATGGTCTTCACGCCGGAGAAGACGATTTCGCCCTCGGCTTCGTAGGTGTTGGTGAAGTCCAGCTTGGTGTGGTCAGCGCCCGTAGCTTCCACCGCCAGCGTACCGTCGCCGTTGTCAGCGACTTCCACAGTCACGGTGTACTCGGTGGGGTCCGCCGTGATGCCCAGGCCGCTCGGGCTGGTTTCCTTCACGGTGTAGGTGTGCGTACCCACGTCGTCCAGGGTGTATTCGATCGTCGGGAAGACGATGTTGCCGTCCGCGTCGTTGCTCGCGGTCACGATGGTCTTCTCGCCTTCCTTGACGGCGAAGACAAACACGTCATTCTCGGTCAGGGCTCGGCCTTCGATGGTCTTCACGCCAGCGAAGGTGATCTCACCCACAGCCTCGTAGGTGTTGGTGAATTTCAGCACGGTTTCGTCGAGGTCAGCCGTCACATACAGCGTGCCGTCGCCGTTGTCTTGCACGATCACCGTAATGGTGTAGATCGTGGGGTCGTAGCCGATGCCGGGCTGCTCGTCGTTGACTTCCTGCATGGTGTAGGTGTGCGTACCCACGTCGTCCAGGGTATAGGCGATCTCGCTGAAGGCGAACTTGCCGTCAGCGCCGTTCTTCACGGTTTCGATGACCTCATTCTCGCTATCCAGCAGCTGGAAGCTGAACTCCTCTGCCGCCAGGGCCTTGCCCGTCAGCGTCTTGCTGCCGCTGAACTGCACAGAGCCGTCCGCTGCGTAGGTGTTCACGAAGTTCAGCGCGGTTTCGTCGAGGTCAGCCGTCACGTCCAGCGTGCCATCGCCGTTGTCAGCGACTTCCACAGTCACGGTGTACACGGTGTCGTCAACCGTGATGCCGTTTCCGTCCTCGCTGATTTCGCGGATGGTGTAGGTGTACTCGCCCACGTCTTCCAGGTGGTACTTGATCGCCGGGAAGACAATGTTGCCTTCCGCGTCGTTGGTCACGGTCGCGATTTCGTTCTCACCCTCCATGATGGAGAAGGTGAACACGTCAAAATCGGTCATGTCGCGGCCTTCGAGGGTCTTCGTGCCAGAGAAGGTGATCTCACCCACAGCCTCGTAGGTGTTGGTGAAGTTCATATTGGATTCAGAAATGTTGGGAATCACCGTCAGCGTGCCGTAGCCATCGTCAACCACAGTCACCGTCACGGTGTAGAGTCTTTGGTCGTAGATGATGCCGGGCTGCTCGTCGTTGACTTCCTTCACGGTGTAGGTGAAGGTCTTGCCTGCGTCGTTCTGGTCGTACTCGATCGCGGAGAAGGCGATCTTGCCGTCGGCATCGTTCTTCACCGTCTCGATGACGTTACCGTCTTCACCGATCAGCTGGAAGCTGAAGTCGTCACCCGCCAGATCCTTGCCGTCCAGGGTCTTCACACCGCTGAACTGGATGGAGCCCTTGGTCTCGTAGGTGTTGGTGAAATCAAGCTCGGTCGCGTTCTCGGTGGCGGTCACCGTCAGGCTGCCGTCGCCGTTGTCAGCGACCTCCACAGTCACGGTGTACACGTTGTCGTCAACAGTGATACCGTTGCCGCCGTCGCTGATTTCGCGGATGGTGTAGACATGCTCGCCCACGTCATCCTGCGTGTAGGTGATCGTCGGGTAGTTGATCTTGCCGGTCAGGTCGTTGTTGGCTACCGCGGTGTAGCTTCCCTCTTCGCAAACCTCGAAGCTGTAGATATCATCTTCACGCCACTCACGGCCTTCGATGGTCTTGGTGCCCTCGAAGGTGATCTCGCCCTTGGCCTCGTAGGCGTTGGTGAAGTCCACCGAGACGCAGTCGGCGTCGTAAGTCAGCGTCAACGCGCCGTACTCAACAGCGACCGTCACACACAGCTCGTAGACCTGCTCGTCAGTCTTGATGCCGTTGGCGCTCGCACTGGTTTCCTTCACGGTGTACTTGTGCAGGCCAATGTCGGACAGACCGTAAGTGAACGTCGGGAAGTTGATCTTGCCTTTCGCGTCATTCTGGGCGGTCCAGCTGTTGCTCGTGCCGTCTTCCGTGATCTCGAAGGTGAAGATATCCTTCTCCGTCAGCGCACGACCGGTCATGGTCTTGGTGCCTTCGAAGGTCATCTCAACCTCGTGGATGTTGAAGATGGTGGTGTTGTTCGCATCCGTACCGGTGAGGCCGGCCGTTACGTCAAAGCCATTAGGATCACCGTAAACCGTCTCATAGTGGCTGCCCTCCGGCAGCTTCTCCACGATGGACCACTGGACTTCCTTGCCTCCAATGTAGAAGGGCAGATCCTTGACGTTGACGTACCACAGGCCGCTGCCCCAGTCCTCGACGACAACAGAGTTCTCCTCCTCCGTCTGAAGGTCGGCGAGCTTGCCGTAATCCTTCCAGGTCGCGCCGTTATCGGTGCTGTACCAGGCATTCAGATACTCGAGCAGCTCCGTCGTATCCAGACGGTCCTCCTCGTAGCCGCTGTCGTTCCAGGACTTGTAGATAGTGATTTCCTTTTTCTTCAGTTCATTGTAGATTTCCGGGGGCCTATCATTCTTATTCTCCACTTCCAGCTCGGTTTCACCCTCGGTGACCACAAACTGAATAGGATGCGGCTTGGTATCGTAGTACCAGCCCTCCGGGGTGGGGTTAGGCGCCTTCTCCTGCAGGGTAAAGGTGTAGGTACCAGGCTCCGTGAAGGTGATCTTCAGGGTGGACCAGACCTGCATCATATTCACCACGTCGCGGCTATACAGCTTCCTCGCCAGCGTGTAGCTGACTACCTTGCCGTCCTCCACCACGGGCGTGATGCTGGTCACGTCTTCCGCAAGTTCCGCATTATCCACCAAGGTGTACGCATCCGGCGTGTTCGCGTCGGGCGTCAGGGTGAAGGTGAACGTGTAGCCTTCCTTCGGAATGAGCGTATAATCGCTGAACGTTAGATACTTGGTGAAATCCAGCGCGCCTTCGCCCTGCTTGAGGGTGTTGGTGATGACAAAGCCGCTGGCTGCATCGCCGGTGACCGTCTTCACATAGCCTTTGGGCACGTCAGACTCGTCTGCCGTGTAAATGATCTCCCGGCCGTCCGCCGCGTACTTGGGCAGGCCGGTGAAGCTCCATTCGGTCTCGCCGGACTTCAGCGTCACGGACTTGTCCGTCTCCTCGCCATCGGCATACAGCCGGATGGTGATCTCCTCCGGACGCGTGCCGCCGGCATTGTTGTTGTCGTCCCAGACCTTCGTGCCGGAAATACTCACGGCCGCCTTGTTTTCGAAGACAGGCTCATCATGAGAGAGGGTGAAGGGCTGATACTCGCCGTTCACCTTGATGAACATCCTCGTCTTGCCCATGCGGTCGATGGTCACCTTGTACTCGTACTCAGCCGTGTCGTAGATGTAATCGCCGCCGGCGTCCACCTCGCGCAGGATGTACTCGTACTCCGTCAGGCCGCCCACTTTCTCGGGCAGGTCCTCCTCGTCATAGTTCACCGTGAGCAAGACCTGGTTGACCCATTCCTCCTCAGGCGGCGGGTTGTCCGGATCAAATATTCCGGTCATGTCAGGCCCGAAGACGCTGTCTTTCTTCGCCACAACCTCGCCGGTCTTCGCATCCCGCAGCTCGAAGGCGAAGGTGTCTTCCACATACTGGCCATCGACCTTCTTGTTCGCCACGAAAACCTCGAAACCCTGGAAGTAGCTGTTGTAGATGGAGAAATCGCCGCTATCACTGGTTTCGTAGCCCTTTGTTCCCTCCGGGTCCGAGTTGTAGTGCACCACAACGCCGGCAGGCACCTTGGACAGATTCTCCTTGACGATATACTGTTCGCCCTCGGACAGGATCGGCATGTTGCGCCACCAGTACAGGTCGGGCACATTTTCGCCCTTGCCGTCTTCAAACTCAGGCTGCAGGGCATTGCCATCCGTGCCCTTCACAAGGGTCTGGTCTCCATTGGCAGAGAGGATGTACAGCTCCAGCGCACCGGACACGTTCACGCCCAGCGTGTCATTTTCGATATTGCCCTCGGCGTTGTGCCAGTTCTTGTACACGCACAGGTCGATGGTATTGCGCTCGTTGATGATCACGCCGTTGTCGCCAACCAGCTTGTCGTCCACGCCCGCTTCAATGGTCACGGAATAGACCGTCCCGTTCAGCTCATAGCCGGTGGGAGCGGTGATTTCCTTAATATAGTAGGTCTTGCCAGCCTCCAGGCCGGTCAGGGACGCCTCGCCGTACTCATCGGTGGTCAGCTCGTTCAGCTTCGCGGTGCACGCCTCGTCGGAGTATACGCCGAACACTGCGCCGGGCAGGGCATCGCCGGTCACGTTCCGCTTTGTGAACTTGAAGCCGCCTTCCTGCTGTTCAAGTTTCTTATTGATCAGAGCGCCGCTGTTAAAGCCCCAGTCAATTTCGGGAGCCGGATTCACGTTCTGGAAAATCCAAGGAATGCTTGTCGGAGTGTCGTTCTTATTGGCATTGAAGCTGAAGGTGCCCTCGATGGGTTCATAACCGCTGGGGGCCTTGGTTTCTTTCAGATAGACCAAAGCTCCATTCTGCGTATACTGATCCGGAATGAAGATAGATACCCGGCCGTTCTCGTCGGAGACAGCCTTTGTGATCACATCCGTGCACGCAGCATCGCTGTAAAGCGTGAACTCAGCGCCCTTCAGGGCCGTAGTCACATTGTTTTCCTTAGAAGCCTTGTAGAAGTAGTATTCGCTGCCATCCCTGACAATCGCGTTGGTGATGATATAGCCATCCTGGGCGTTGCCCGTATAGCTCGCAACGAAGTCATCAGGATCAATTTCCGTTACGCTGTACGTATAGGCGTTGTCGTTGTCATCGAACTTCTCCAGGCCGGTAAAGCTGCCCTTCCACTCGTTCTCTGCATTCAGTTCAATGGTTTCGCCTGTGCCGCTGCCGTTGCGCACCAGTTCCACCGTAACGGGCACCTGCTCCTCTTCCGCAACGCGATCCCACTTCTTCTCTACCTTTACCTCGGTCACATTATAGGTATTGGTGATAGTGAAGCCATCCTGCGCGTTACCGCCGATAACGGAAATGTAGTTTCCCACTTCCACCTCCTGCACGGAATAGGAAATATTGCCGTTGGCGTCCTGCTTGGGCAGATCAGCAAAGGTATAGGTCCACTGGCCGTCCTGGGACAGGACCACCGTATCCACCACCTGCGCACCGTTCATCAGGTTCACGGTGATGCTTTCCGGCCGGGCATTGGCGGCATTATTGTCGTCATTCCAGGCCTTGGTCACAGTAATGGACGTCTCGTTGTTGAACGTATTGATAAAGCTCAGCTCGTCAGCCGCAGAGCCGTCCTGATGGATCATGGTGATGCTCTCAGCCACCAGCTTGCCATCCTCGGCCTTGGTCTTGACGGTGATTTCATACTGCGTTCCGTCGTAAACAAGGGCAGCGTTGTCGTCCGTTTCTTCCACCAACAGGTAGGTATGCGCACCAAATTCCAGGGGGAACTTCAGCATGGCTGTGGTATTTTCGCTGCCGGCATTGGCGGTATAGGAAACACTGGCGGTGCCCACAGCGTCGCCGGTCTGGTAGTTATCATACTTGTAAAGCGTAAAGGTAAAGGTCTGCTCCTGGAACAGCTTCGCCGCGTTGGTCAGCGTTTTGCTGATGGTCAGCTCGCCCTCGCCCTGCAACTTGGTATTGACGATAGCTGTTGCGCTGGTCGCCTCAGCAACAGCCGCGTTGGTTACGACGTCGGTGATCTGGTTGGCAATAACCGTTACAGGATACACCGTTTCCTCCGCCGTGTAGCCGCCGGGGACGGTGGTTTCCTTCACCCAATAGTCGCCGGGCTCCAGATCGGCCAGCGTATGCACGCCGTCAGCGCCCTGCTCCATCGTGCCCTTCACCGTCTGGCACGCCTCATCGGAATACACGGTAAACACAGCTCCGCCCAGGGCAGCGCCGGCATCGTCCGTTTTCCGCAGGGCCAGCGTACCGGTGAAGTTGGTCATCGTATTCTTGACTTCAAAGCCATTGCCCGCGTCGCCGCTGATCTCAACCTCATAGCCGTCGGGCACGGCAACTTCCTGCACGTCATACGTAAACGCATGGTATACCCTATTCCACCAGTCCCCCCGCATTTCACCCACGGGCAGATTCTCAAAGGTGGCAGTCCAGTTGTTGTCAGCTTTCAGCTCCAGGGTATATCTCGCGCCGGTCATGGGCGTGTTGTCCCGCACCAGCCGGACCTGCACGGAGGCAGGGCGGTTGGGGTTATCGCCATCCACCCACTTCTTGGCAACGGTGATATCGATCTCCTGCACTGCCGTATTGTTGATGGTGAAGCCCTCGGTCATGCTGCCGGAGACCTCCGGCACATAACCAGTGATGTATTCTTCCTGAACCGTATAGGCAACTTCCTGTCCATCAATATACTTGGGCAGGTTGGAAATAGTCCAGCTCCAGGACGCGGCATTGCCAGCGCCGGTGATCTTCTCCTGGGCATATTCAACCCATTCTTCACCCTTCTGGTAAAGCACCTTCAGGGTAACCTCGGTCGGATGACCGCCGTAGCCATAGCCCGACCAATTCTTGGTGCCGCCGAGATCCACGGTTTCCTGGGTGTTGGTCAGCGTGTAGACAAACTTGCCGTCAACAACCTCCCCGCTCTCGCCAGAGGAGACATAACCAGGCCACTTGTCCATATAATACTGGTTATAAGGGCCAACAAACCAGTATTCTTCCTTGATGGAATACTCATAGGGCGTACCGTCGGGCCGGAACTCCAGCAGGCCGCTGAACTTGATAGGTTCAGAGGGAGGATTGACCACGTCATACTCCACCCACTTCGTCCCGTAGTTATCACGGTACTCCACGCCATCCTGATACAGGGTAAAGCGCAGCTTGGTGGGACGCAGCGCGGGATCCAGATCGTCCCACACCTTTTCAACGCTCATTTCAATGGTCTTGAGCGTATTGGTCACAGTCCAGTTATAGATTTTAAAGCCATGCTCCTCGCCCGTGGCACCCGGCTGCACATCCGCCGTATAGTTGGGCACAGGAGATTCTTCTACATAATACTTGGCATCGCTGCCGTCGGGTGCATAACCAGGAAGTTCGATCGACCAATCCCACCTGGTTTCGGTGGCCATCAGTGTATCGTCTGCCTTGTTGCCCGTTCCGTTATCGCGATAGATTTTGATCTCGATGGGTACATTGTTGGGGCTGAAGTTATTACCGTTCTGATCCTTCCAGATCTTCTGACCCTTCAGCCGGACTTCCTTCTTGGAGTTGATGATATCAATGCTGCCGTCCTGGTTCTTGACATATTCCACCCAGAAACCGTTGGGGGCATTCTGTTCCTCAACGGTATAGGTGATATCCTCGCCGTTTTCCTTCTTATCCAGGTCGGTAAAGATCCACTGCCAGCCGTTCTTTTCGTTGGCGACGGCAGTACGGCCGGTATCCTCGCCGTTCTTGAAAAGCTTGACCGTCACTTCGCTCTTATTGTTGTAGTTTTCAGGCCACCAGATCTTCTTGCCTGTCAGATCAATGGTATCGCTCTCGTGAGCATTGGTAATGGTATAGCTTGTTCCGCTGCTGCCCTCAATGGTGGTTTCGTATCCCTCCACTTGTTCCTCCACCACGCGGAACTGCCAGTCGATTTCGTACTGCAGGTACATCGGCTGCCCATAAGACGGGTAATACCACATCTGGGGCATGGTTTTGTTCTGAAGTTCGCCAAAGCTCCATTTCCAGTCGTCATCCGCGCTGACCTTCAGCTCGTCCACGACATCTTCCGGGATATTCAGATAGCCAAAGCTGCCGTAATCTGCCCAGCCCTCTTCATCAGACGCCGGCCAGCTCCAGAATTGCTCATTCCAAGGATTATACCCAAACGATTGTGCATACTTCCAGCGCCACTTGGCACGGGCCTGCAGCTTCACCGTAATTTCATCCGGACGAATGCCGTCGCGGTCGTTGTCGTCCTCCCAGACTTTCTCGCCCTTGACGACGATCAGGTTCTCATCATAGGTGTTGGTAACATCCAGCTTGACCTTCTTATACTCGTCGGGCTTGTCCTTGGGCGCACCTTCATAAACGGGGTCCCCATAGGATTCCTCGTAATAGCTGAACTTATCTTCTTCAATAGAATATTCGATGTTCGCACCGTTGGCTTCCTTGGGCAAACCTTTGATCTCCCAATTCCACTTTTCAGTAACGGTTCCATCGGGCTTGTTTTCAAGGATGGGCAGCGTGATGGTGTCCACCTTCACCTTGCCTACCTCGGGCACCTGAGCCCACAGGGTCAGGGTGATCTTGTCCGGGCGGGCGCCCTCGTTGCCTGCATCACCGGCCCATTTCTTCTCGCCCTTGACGTCAACGGTTTCGCCAACCATCTTGACAAAGGTATTGTTGGCCTGGAAGGAGCCCTGATGCACCTCGTCGTGACATTCCACATATTGGGCAACCAGGGTGGCCGCCTCCGTGGTGGTGTAGGAAATCGTTTTTCCTTCGGGCACCAGCACCATGCCGCCGTGGTTCTGGCCGGCCAGTACAGTACCGGTATAAGGATGATAGTTGCCGTCGGAGCCCAGATAAACGGGATTCCAGATCACGCGGCCGTAATTGCTGGCGTTACCGGCACGCCAATGATCAGCGTCCGCCTTGTCCTTGCTGCCGTCGCTGTTTACCAGGCGGAGATGCGCGTCGTGCAGGACCAGGGTGCGGTTATCCTCGCCGCCGGCAGGGGCAGGCACCACCACATTGATGACCGCATATTCGTTTTCCGCCAGGGGAAGTCCCTGGGCGTTCAGCAGGCTGGGCTGACTGTGATCAGCATCTGCGGGATAGATGGACTGGGGATCGAGCTTGATCATATTGCCATCGACAACGGTTTCCATGGCATAAAGGGAAACCACCGTGCCATCGCTGGCCATTTCACCCTTCACCGTGGAATTGCCTTCGGCAGACGGGATGGTACCCAGGCTTACTGCCTGACCGCCAATGCCCAGCTCGGAATTCGCCAGTTTCTCGGAAAGAGTGGTCATCTTTCCCAGCAGTTCCTCGGCGGAATTATTCTTGTTCAGGCAGGTAATGGAAATCTTGTGCGCATCGGGGGTGCCGGGATACACCCAGAAATCTGTTCCGTCATAGGACAGGGCACCAAACTCGTAATACTTGCCGTCCACCCAGTCGACATCCCTGATATAAACCTTTTCGGCAGGGCCATCGCCATCCGGCAGAGGATTCTCCGCATCGGGAGAACGATACAGCGCCAGATCGCTGCCCAGGGTCAGGCCGTTATAGAAGCCCTGCATGACTGTTCCGTGATCCTGGAACAGCTTCACCATGTCTGCCGTCAGACTCTCCTCATCAATCGAACCGATATAGGCGACAGAAGAACCGTTAGCCTTCACAGAGGGGCCGTAGGTAACCTTCAGGCCTTCTGTGTTCTCGGCGCCGTTCAGCACGGGGGTATCGTTTTCCACCTGAAGCACGTACAGTTCCTTGCCCAGGGCGTTCATATTGGTGATCGCACCAAAGTCCACCAATACTTCCGATTTGCCCTTAACGGGAACCGTTTCTTCAATGTTCAGCGGAACATATGTATCCCCTTCTTTGGTATACAAACCAAAGGTCATTTCATCCGCGAAATGAACCTCCGGCAGCGTTACCATCGCGCTCAGGGGCGATTTGCTGTCGCTCACATTGGTATAGTTACTCGCCAGAATCGGCGGGATGCCGGGATAGGCCAGGTTGTCAACAAAGACATTCGCCTCCGAATGACCCTTTTGCCAATAGTCGATCGCCACCACGCCATAGCTGGTGGCGTCGCCCATATAGGTGAGCATATTTGCCACTGTTACATCCTGGGCCTTCCAATCGCCAGGAGCAGCCTGGGCAGTCTCCATGCCCACACCCTGCAGCGCGAACACAAAGGCCATCGCCAGCAACAATGCAACTTTCAGCTTCTTCAACATACGCCTATCCCCTCAAATGAGCAGATTTGTACATAGTAGTACTCATACATTGTCACACAGTATATGGTATATTTCAATGCAATTTTTGCTTGATTGTTGGCGTTTTTTGTGCTAACATGGAATTAATCGAAAAAATATTCCATTTTTTGATGAAATTATACCCACAGGATATGGTAGGAGGTGAGGTTTTGTGTCACAATATGCGCTTCAGGCAGGCAGGCCCGCAGAGGATACCGTCGGCGGCTGGATGATCCGCCGGGGCCCTCTGGAGCATTTGTGGCCCGCCCCCGTCCATTACCACGACGGCTATGAGTTTCTTCTGACCGTGCGGGGCGGCGGAACGTATCAGCTGGATCAGCAGCTCCTTCATCTACAGCCTTATCAGCTGGTGATTATCCGCCCCAACCAGCCCCACGGCATGATCAGCCTGCCCCCCGCGCCGGAGGCGGAGCGGCTGCTGGTGCGGGTGGATACCGCCATCCTGAACCAGATGCAGTACGCCGGCACCTCCATGAAGGGCATTCTGGACCGCTTCCTCTCCCAGCCGGTTTCCAGCATCCTGCTTTCCCCGCAGGATTATCTCCAGCTCAAGTCCATATCCTCCGTCATCCGTCCGCCCCAGGAGGTTCTCACCCCCCTGGAAAGGATCGAAGTCATCGGCGCGCTGAGCGTTTTACTCAGCCGGTTCTGCCAGGCCGCCACCGACGCCCGCCAGCTGGAAAAAACCCTCGCCCAGGACAGCCTTCTGCAGGATGTGTACAACCATATCCTGGAGCGTTTCTCCGAGGATTGCTCCCTGGAGGCCCTATCGGCGCGTTTCAACGTCAGCAAATTTCACCTGTCTCATCGCTTTTCGGAGATCTACGGTATGAGCCTGCATCAGTTCGTTCTGCACTGCCGCATGGCTTACGCCCAGCTGTTGATCCGCCACGGCGAACCCATGATGAGCATTGCCTACCAATGTGGCTTCAACGATTATTCTACCTTCGTCCGGGCCTTTACCCGGTACAACGGCACCACCCCCCGCAACTGGCGCAGGCAGCAACAGACGCCCATGGGCCAGATGGCAGGCAAACAATAACGCCAGGCCGCTTTCGCGGCCTGGCGTTTCGCGCATTCTGCGCAGGCAGATTCACTCCCTGATAAATGCTTTGTCCTTGTCCGGTATGCCCGCTTCATCAGAGATATACCGTTCCACCTTCATATGCAGGTCATATTTCTCCCGGATGGCCACGATCTTCGGCATCGCGGGGGAACCGTGGTGCCGGTCCAGGGCCTCCTGGTCCGCCCAGCGGTCGATGAGCAGCACCGTGTTCTCATCGTTCATGGGAAAGAAGTATTCATACTTCAGGTTGCCTTCCTCCGCGCGGATCTCGTCAACAATGCCGGCTTCCGTCATTTCCCGGGCAAACCGCCTCGCCCTGTCGCCTTCGCCGGAATAGTAAATATTGATGGTGATCGCCATTGTGATCGCTCCTTCTTCCGGAATACTTCCTTATCTGATCATGCTCAGACCCTTTTCCAGCGTCCGCAGGCTGATAGCCCCCGCGGCCCTGGCCACCAGGCCACCTTCGGCGGAAATGAAGTAGGTAGCGGGAATGGCGCTGACGCCATAGGTCATGGCGGCGTCCTGCTCCGTATCAAAGAACACGGGGAAGGTATAGCCCTGCTTGGCCAGGAAAGCCTTGGCGGAATCCACCGTTTCCTGATGACCGTCGGTCATGTTGACGATCATGAACTGCACCTCGTCGCCATACTGCTCCCAGGCCTTCTGGAAGTCCGGCATTTCGCTCTTGCAGGGCCCGCACCAGCTGGCCCAGAAGTTCACCACCACCGGCTTCCCCCGGAAGGAAGAGAGGCTGACCTGATTCCCCTCGCCATCCACCACGGTGAAGTCCGGGGCCGGCTGGGGCGTGGCGGTAGGGGCCGCCGTAGGAGCCTGGGTGGCGTCCGGGGCAGTGGTGGCTTCCTCCGTGGGTGCGGTAGTAGCCTGCACCGCCAGGCTGCTGAGCTCCACCTTGTCCTTCAGGCTGTTATACAGGCCGCTGGCGGCAACCAGCAGCAGCACCAGCAGTACCGCCAGCAAAATCCATTTCGCATTCTTTTTCATCATGTACCTCCTCAGCTCAGCAGGGCCAGCAGCCTGCCCAGCATCCCCGTGGCCATGGCCAGGCCGATGAGAATCAGCAGTGCGCCGCAAACCTTGTTGATCACATCATAGTGTCGCTTGATGGCGTCAAAGGCCCCCTTGAGCCGGTCAATCAGCAGCGCGCTGACGATGAAGGGGATGCCCAGGCCCAGGGAATAGCACAGGAGCATCATCACACCGGTGAGCACGCTGCCCTGCTGGGATGCCAGCGCCAGCGCGCTGCCCAGGAAGGCCCCCACGCAGGGCGTCCAGCCGATGGAAAACACCATGCCGAACACCATGGAGGAGAAGAACCCCAGGTTGGAGGTATCCACCTCCCGCCCGGTGCCCCGGAACAGGTTCACCTTGATGACCCCCAGAAAGTGCAGGCCGAAGAAAATCACGATCAGGCCCATGATGATGTTCACCGCCGTCTGATAGCGGATCAGGAAGGAGCCCAGGGTGCCGGCCAGAGCACCCATGAGCATAAACACCACCGTGAAGCCCAGCACAAACCCCAGCGCGCATTTCAGCGAGCGCCGCCAGTCCCGCTGGCCGCCCCCGGCGAAATAGGACACATAGATGGGGATCATGGGCAGAAGGCAGGGGGAAATAAAGGTGATGATGCCTTCCAGGAAAGAGATAAAGTATTGCATAGGCAACCGCCTTTCTTTCTTGGTATGGATATATTATACCCTACATCGCCGGGAAATGAAACAGTTTCCTCCATTGACACTGCCGGCATCCCGTGCTAACATGGAGCTGAAAAGGAGAATCGCCATGAATATACCGTTTAATATCATCCGCCACTACATGAAAAACGTTTATTTCATCAACGGCACCGCCTATGCCGGCAAAAGCACCATGGTGCACATGCTGGCGGAGCGCTACGGCCTGATTGAATGCGGCGAAAACTACCACGCCCGGGTGTCTGACGCCGTGGCCACCCCTGAGCATCAGCCCGCCATCAGCTATTTCGACACCATGTCCGGCTGGGAGGAGTTCCTCAACCGTACCCCGGAAGCATATGACCAGTGGATCATCGACGTGGCCCGGGAGGCCGCTGCCTTCGAGATCGCCGAGCTGATCCGCCTCTCCGACCAGGGGCCCATCATCGTGGATACCAACATTCCCTTCGATATCCTGCGGGAGATCGCCCAGCCCAACCACGTGGCGGTGATGCTCTCCCCCCAGAGCATGAGCGTGGAGCGTTTCTTTGACCGGTCTGACCCGGAGAAGCAATTCCTTCTGCGCAAGATCGGCGAGTGTGCCGACCCGGAGGCCACCATGGCCAACTTCCGGGCATGCCTGGCCAGGATCAACAGCCCGGAGCACTATGCCGAGTGCGCCAATGCGGGCTTCTTCACCCTGGTGCGGGAGAACGCAGACGTGGACACCCGGGAGGAAGTGCTGCACCAATTGGCCAAACACTTCGGGTTGGAATAACGCAAAAGCCTCCGCGCAATGAGTTGCGCGGAGGCTTGTTATTATGCCTTAGATATCAGCAGCGATGTCGATGTTCTCGCCGGTCAGGGCCACCACGGCGCCCTGGGCAGCTTCGCTGGATTCGGGGTGAGCCAGCAGCCACTTGTTGCGGGCCCAGAGCATCTTGTCCAGGGTGTTGGCGCCGCCCTCGGGACGGAAATCGGTGTTGGTCTTATCGGGCAGGGCGATGAGCACATGGAACTCGGCACCGTTGGCAGCAGAGCAGGGAGCATAGTGCAGGGTGGTGGCGTAGCACTCGATCAGCACGCCGGCGGGGGCCTTGAAGGCCTTCACCTTGGAGGTGTCCAGCACGCCGTTGATGATCTCGTCCTGCTTGGCGATCAGCAGAATGAAGTCCTCGGTGCCCAGGTTGAACTCGCTGTCGCGGTGGAATTCCAGGCAGTTCAGCTTGGTGTTCTTGCCGTTGCACCAGCCCAGCTGGAAGGGCATGCCGCCGAACAGGCCTTCACCCAGCTTGTCAGCGCCAGCGGCGGCGTGGAGAGCCTCATCCTTGGCGGTGTAAACAACGCTGTCGGTGCAGGGGGTCTTCTTCAGGGCCTCAGTGATGCCGGCCAGATCATAGCCTTCCACCACGCGGCCATAGGGAGCGAATTCGGCATCATACACAGAGAGAATCTTCATATACGTATCATCCTTTCATGAAGCCTTGCGGCTTGCTCTTCTGCATACCAGTTTAATCCATCATGGCGCATCCGTCAAGCATTTTCCGGTTTTCGGGCCAGCTGCAGGTCGATGGTATCGAAAATGGTGATCACCCCGCCCATGCGGTTAATGGCCGCCTCGATCTCCGCAAAGAACCTGCCCCGGGTCTTTTCCTCGATGACGATATGATCGGAATAGGTGCCCAGCAGCTCCACATATTGGGCGGCGGTGAAATCCCTGGTGCGGTGGTACAGGTGATGGCTGATATCCGTAAAGCCATATTTCGCCGCGATCCGCGCCCGGGCGGCGGCCTGCTCCCCGCTGTACTCATTGGGTACCAGGCTGCCGGGCATGTATACGGCGTAAACCTCCTGCAGGGCCTCGTGCATGCCGGGGCGGGATTTGTCCTTGAAGGGATGGTTGGCAAACCGGGCGAACACGCCCCCGGGCCTCAGCATGCGGTATACCTTCGGGTAGCCGATCTCCTCGGGAATCCAATGGAAGGCCGAGGCGGAAAACACCAGGTCGCAGGAATTGTCCTGGGCGGGATAATCCTCAAACTTGCAGGTCACCGCCCGGAAGTTGGGATAATCCGCGAACTTCCGCCTGCAGATTTCCGCCAGCTGATCGCCGTATTCCACCGCGGTGAGCCGGCAGCCGGTTTTCAGCACCGGCTCCGTGGCCTGGCCGCCGCCGATGCCTACCTCCACCACGGCGGAGGTTTCATCCAGCCGCACATGGCGGAAGATTTCCTCATAGAGCTCCGACACATAGCCGGGGCGCATGCGCTCGTAGCGCTCCGCCTGGGTGTTAAAGGTCCAGTTCAGGCCCTGAATCACAGGCATAGGCTCCTCCTTGTCATCGTTCGCTGATCAGCGTGGCCCCCAGCACCAGCACCGCGCCCAGAATGCCCAGGGGCGTCAGCGCTTCGCCCAGAAGCAAAGCAGACAGCAGAATGGCTACAATGGGGTCGATGTAGCTGTACAGGGCCGCGGTCTGCGCGGGCAGTGCCTTCAGCGCGCCGAAATACAGCCAATAGGCCAGGCCGGTGTGCACCGCGCCCACCACCAGCAGCATGATGATACTGGTACCGCCCAGCGCCACGCCCGTGGGGTTCTCCGCCAGCAGGGTATAGGGCACCAGCACTGCCCCGGCTGAAAAGAGCTGCAGCATGGTGCGGTCCTCGGTGGAAACGCCGGAGAAGGTTTTGTTCATCAGCACCACGGTGGCATAGAGCACCGCGGCCCCCAGCCCCAGCAGGATGCCCCTGAGGCTCCCCGCCTCGCCCACACCGCTGACCAGCACCACACCCAGCACCGCCGCCAGTGCGCAGAGCAGCTTGCGGAGGGTAAGCTTCTCCCCCAGCAGGAAAGGGGAAGCCAGCAGCACAAACACCGGCGCCATATAGTAGCACAGGGTAGCCGTAGCCACGGAAGTATAGCGGTAGGCCTCAAAAAGCAGAATCCAGTTGAAACCCATGGCAGCGCCGGAAAAAAGCAGCTTCCACAGGTTGGGGCGGATGGCGCTCCACCGGGGCTTCTGCCCCCGGGCCAGGCTCACCGCCAGCAGGAATGCCGCACCCATCACCCCCCGGCAGGCTCCGATCATGCCGGAGGGCAGCGGAATATACCGCCGGAAGATACCGATCGAGCCGAAGATCACCATGGCGGCGATCAACCCCAGCCGGGCTTTTGTCATTTCCTTCATACCTGCGCCTCCCGCAGCACCAGCTCCACCGGGCAATGGTCCGAGCCGAAGATTTCCGGATGAATGCAGGCACTCTCCAGCCTGGGCGCCAGGCTTTCGGAGGCAATGAAATAGTCAATGCGCCATCCCGCATTCTTTTCCCGGGCGTGGAACATATAGCTCCACCAGGAATAAGCTCCCGTTTCCTCGGGATGGAAATAGCGGAAGGTATCCACAAATCCACTTGCCAGCAGGGCGTCCATCTTGCCCCTCTCCTGGGGGGTGAAGCCGGCGTTGTTCACGTTGGACTTGGGGTTCTTCAGGTCAATCTCCTTGTGGGCGACATTAAGGTCACCACAGAATACAATGGGCTTATCCAGGCTTTTCAGATAGGCCAGGAAGTCGTCCTCCCACCTCATGCGGTAATCCAGGCGGGTCAGCTCCCGCTGGGCGTTGGGGGTATACACAGTGATCAGGTAAAAATCTCCCATGTCCAGGGTAATGACGCGGCCCTCGTGGTCATGCTCCTCCACCCCAATGCCATAGCGCACGGAGAGAGGCTCCTTGCGGGTAAAAACGGCTGTGCCGGAATAACCCTTCTTTTCAGCGTAATTCCAATACTGATGATACCCGGGCAGCTCCAGCTCGATCTGCCCCTGCTGCAGCTTTGTTTCCTGCAGGCAGAAGATGTCCGCATCCAGCTGGGCAAAAATATCCATAAATCCCTTGCCCATCACGGCCCTCAGGCCGTTGACGTTCCACGAGATCAGCTTCATGATTCCGCCTCCTTTGCGTTCATAGGGCCAGTATAGCACATCATGCGGCCTTCGCCCAGCCCCGTACAAAGGAAAACCAATCCCGGATGCGAAAATTTTCTTCAAATTAGTGCTTGACAAACGGATTAACCTCTGCTAAAATGTACTTCGTTGTCAGGCGAAAGCCTGCGGCTCAGATGGTGCTTTGGCTCAGTTGGTAGAGCACATCGTTCACATCGATGGGGTCACTGGTTCGAGTCCAGTAAGCACCACTCAAGCCTCTGTTTCAAGCAGAGGCTTTCATACGGGGCATTAGCGCAGCTGGTAGCGCACAACACTGGCAGTGTTGGGGTCAGCGGTTCGAATCCGCTATGCTCCACCACAAATCCTGCATTTCAATGCAGGATTTTTTCTTTTGTCCCCTTGTTTTTGCAAGTTCTTTGCTTGAAAACTGCAGGTTTGTAAACGATGTAAACGTTTTGACCACAATTCAAAGGAAAACATCCATCTTTTCCATGACATCGCGCTTCGTTTCCATCGTCGAGTGCGCATAGAGCTGCAAAGTCAGCGAAACCTGGGAGTGACCAAGGATTTCTGACAGGGTTCGCAAGTCCATGCCTGACTCCATTGCCCTGGTTGCGAAGGTGTGCCGCAGCGCATGGACGCCTCGCAGCGGAAGCCCTGCTCTGCGCAGCGTTTGATGCAAAGACCTTGTCATGTTCCTGCCTTCGAAGGGCGTTCCGAACTCAGTGCAGAAGACCAGATCGTTGTTCGTCCATTCTGGCCCTGCTGCCAATCGCATTTCCAGCTGCTCTCGGCGTTGTGCTGCGAGCAGCTCTTTCATTTTCGACGGAAGAGGGATCATCCTGCGTCCTGCTCTGGTTTTCGGCGTACTGGTTTCCAGGAAAGTCTTGCACTCGGCGTTGTCGCTGAAGTCTCTGTTCCTGCGGATGGTCTGTGCGACGGTGAAGTGGTTGTCCTTGATGTCAGACCAGCGCAAGCCTGTCAATTCCGCTGCGCGAAGACCTGTTCCCAGGATGAAATACAAGGCGCGTCCAGGAGTGTTGTCAGTCAAGGCGGCAATGAATCGCCGCTGCTCTTCAAGAGTCAGGAACTGGATCTCCTTGCGCTCCAGTCTGGGCAGGATCGTGCGCTCTGCCGGATTTTGAATCAGCATGCCATTGACGATGGCCTGTTCCAGCGCGCAGTGCAGCAGAGCTTGCGCCTTGCGGATCGTCGAAGGAGCCTTATAGTTTGTAAGCGATCAAGAGACAACAACTCAGAGGAATTATGTAAAAGGAACGAATCAAGTTTTACAACTACCTTAGGTCTTTTTCCCCAAATATATTTAATCTGGTGAAAAAAACATTGAAAAAAAGGTAATTTAACCTTATAATTAAATATATTGTATTGGATCGATTTGAAAAAAATTAGCAAAAGATATAATGATTGAGATGGTGCAGGGTTATGAAATTTGGGGAGGAGGTGTATGCTGAAGTGAAATGGAGCGTTGGCGTGATGATTGTCTTCATGTTCGTACTTTTCATGTTGATATTTCCCGATATCGCCCATGCAGATACTTTGGTGTATGATTTCAGTAATGATTTTCGCACGTATGCACAAATGGTAGCAGCGTTTAATCTAGATCAATCTGTTTTGCAAACAGAGAGATCAGAAAACGAGAAATCTCCTGCTACCGTTTCAAACTTTGCATTATTGGGAAAGACAGATGGGCGCAGAATGGATTTCAGCGAAGTTTTCCCATTGTATGTTGTTTGGGGCCCTCAAAATTGTTTTACGCTCTTTTTTTCTTCAAAAGAAGTACTTCTGAATGCCGTGGATGTGTTGCGAAAGACAGATGGAATTCTATATGCAGAAGCAGACTGTGAAGTGTATGCAAATAGCATGGAGGACACACCTGAGAAACCAACGCACTCTTTTCACTCTTGGGGTGCAGAACAAATGAATATGGATCTTTACCTCGATTATGTTGATTCCTGGGGGAAGGGAAGTGCAAGCGTAGCTGTAATTGATTCTGGGGTTTTTCCCCACTCTCTCATACGAGGTAAATTACTGACGAGCGGTTATGACTATGTTGATGGAGATGATGATTCATCAAATGATCTATTTGGCCATGGAACAAATGTTGCTGGGATAATAGCAGATTGTGCTCAAGATGAATCGGTATACATTTATCCAATCAGGGTTTTGAACAGCAGTGGCAATGGAAAGATGTCTAATGTTGTTAATGCTGTAAGAGAAGCAAAATCGAGGGGAGTTACCGTTATCAATCTTTCCCTGGAATCAAGCGTGATGTCTGAAGCTTTGGACGACGCCATACTTGAAGCTGTTACGTCTGGAATAATTGTGGTAGTCGCAGCAGGGAATAATTCCTGCAATACTTCTGAAGTATGTCCTGCTCACCTGACTAATTCTGGTGTAATTGTTGTTGGCGCGGCTGAAGGGGCTAATGGTTCCCCTGCCAGAGCGGCATACTCAAACTATGGGGCAAGCGTTGATATTTATGCATTTGGCACCGGTATAAGCTGTTGTTCAAGAAGTGGTGGTTATTCTAATGAAACAGGGACATCAATGGCTGCACCGCATGTGAGTGCATTGTGTGCTTTGATGCATTTGATACATCCCGGTTTGTCGCCCGGACAAGCTGAAAATAGGCTAAAGCGAGCTGCGTTTGGCAGCAATGGGGTAATTGTGCCAGATTCGCAGCTTATGATTCCAAGTTCAAGAGGATTCTTTCTTGCAGCAATTCGTTTATGCCTTGGCGACATCATTCCTCTCCCTGTAAGCGCATACCCTTTGTCAGCAAGCGAAACCATATCGTATTCTTCATCAGATAACCAGATAATCCTTTATGAAAACGGAGCATTATCAGCCGTCGGTCAAGGATCGGCATATGTGACTGTGTCATGTAAAGGCTTTGAAGATCAAGTGATCCCTGTATCTGTTGTTAACTATACTGGATCATCATTTTCATTACCCCGCTCTATTGTCATAGAGGATGAAGCGTTCCTGGGAATAACCGCCTTGACAAAAATGAGTATTCCCGATTCCGTTGTTGAAATCGGAAACCGCATTCTTGAAGAGTGTTCATCACTTAACTATGTGTTCATACCATCGTCGGTAGAAACGATCGGTGAAAATGCATTCTCAAACGCAGTCATTATCTGCCAATATGGAAGCAAAATCTATCAATATGCGGTTGCTCATGAACTAAAGTATATAACGGTTGATTAACCGTTTAAAAAAGAGGAGGCATTTTGCGTGAAGAAATTCAAGAGATTTTTCTCTCTCACATTGGCATTGATACTCTTGTTTACAGGGGTTGAGGTGCCCATTTCTCCATCTGCGGCAATGGCAGAAGGGGTTCCGTCCGCTGGTACAACATCTGTACCAGTCACACCTGAGAATCTTTTGAGTGCTGGCGAATGGTTATACTGGATAGAAGATGGCGTAGCCTATATTGCGGGCTATACAAACACATCAGAATCAACCTTAAAGATACCGGGAGGCTTAGGTGGCTATCCTGTTGTCGGCATTGGGCAAAAAGCATTCCAAGCAAACAAAAGTCTGACTTCAATTCAGATGCACACCAATGTGACGCATATTGCCGATGATGCCTTTGAAGGGATTGGCAGCCTGAAAATCAAGGCATACAACGGTTCTTATGCTTTGAATTATGCATCAAAGCACAACTATGTAAGTGAAAATCTTTCAAGCGCTGCTGTTTTTGTGGATTCTGTGCTTGATTTGACAGGGCTTTCCTCCACGAAAATATATTCTGGTCTTTCGGACTCTGGTGTGATATTTGTTGCACAAGAAGCAAGTTTTCTTAGTATTGGCCAGATTCTGTATTTCCCAGCGTCATCCAACTATCCAACCGGGTTGGCAAAAACCGTAAGCGGCATTTCGAAAAACCATGATAAATATATCGTTTCTTTTTCCCAACCACAATGGGGCGAAGTGTTCCTTGAGGTTCAAGGAACCGATTTCCTGATTTTTGACTGGAAGAATATGATCGTTGACGATGGCATCACGCTGGAGTCTTTTTCTTCGTCCTCGGCGTCGGAATCATCTTCAAATTTTGAGATAGGAGCCGAAATGGGAGATTGGAGCATCACCGGGAAATTAGACATCAGCGTTGAAAATCCAACAGTTGATTACAAAATTGGGTCACAAAAATGGGGTTTTATCCCTATTCCTGACATAGAATTTGTTGAAGCAAGATTGCCCTTTGTTTTTGAACCGAGTATTGAAGTGGAATACAAAAATGATGGTCGCAATAAAGATGCATGGGAAGGCAGAGGCTATCAGATTTATAAAAAACCCGTGAAAATAGATATCAAGTTAGGAAAAGTGCCAATAGCCAGCATCGCCGGTGTAATTAACGGATATATGCAATTGACCGTCGTGTGCGAGATTTCCGCGACGTTTGAAGTAAAGTGGAAAATCGTTCATACAGAAATTATCACATACCAAAACGATAAAATATCTCACAGAGAAGAAAAAAGCGTTACGCCCACGAAATTCGAACTTGAAGGGAATTTCAAATTCGGCCCGCGACTGAAAGGATATTTCGTCTTGGGATGGGGCGATATCAGCATAAAGTTTTTTGAAATCAGCATTGGTGTTTTTGTTAGCGTGACTGTTTCTGTTGCTCGGGAACAGTGCACGGGTGTTCTTGATCATTTATGGCACGGAGGTTTTAAGATTGAATTTGAAATACCTCTAGAAGTAAAAATCGGTATTATCAGCTTAGGCGATGATTGGGAAATCGGAATTGCTGAAAAGCTACAGCAAACTGCCGGTCCGTGGTTATTATTTAGCGGTCATTTGGATGTCGGTGAGAAACTTTATTTTTCTGGAAATTTCCTTTGGGCAAACTACAAAAATTGTGTCATGGATAAAAGAAAAGTCATCATAGAGAATAATGGTCAACTCGTTCAACAAAAAGAATATAAAGTGAACGAAGTCATTAGTATGCCTCCAACGCCTTCAAGGCCGGGATACAAATTTGATGGCTGGTATGTTAATACGTTGAAATCAGGTTTGTCAGGCAAAGACTATCTTTTCAATTTTGCAAAGGATTTGATGCCATATCTAAAGGCAGAGAGCACGCTTTATATATATGCAAAGTGGTCACAAATGGCGGCTGCTGTAACACCAACGCCTTCTCCGGTTACTCCTGCTCCTTCAACAGTTGCGCCTACGTTAAAGCCTAATGATCCTACTGCTGTTCCGAATACGCCAACACCGAAACCTGATGATCCCACAACTGTTCCCAATACACCTTCTCCGAATACTCCTACACCGAAGCCGGATGCTCCTACATCGGCTCCGGTAACTCCTGAACCCACTTCAACTCCTGCGCCTACTTCTACTCCTGTTCCGGTTGTTCATGTTACTCGGATTAAACTAAATAAAACTTCGATTGAGCTACACAATGATGATGCATCTGCGATTACACGACTGACAGCGCAGGTGTATCCTTCCAATGCGTCTGATTCCTCTGTGGACTGGGAGAGCAGTAATCCTTCTGTTGCTTTTGTGAACGATAGAGGTGAGTTTAGCGTTGGCAAACCCGGTACTGCAACCATTACTTGTCGATCGGTCAGCGATCCGGATGTAGAAGCGACTTGTGTTGTTCATGTGCTTCAGCATGTCCAGCAAATCTATATCGATGCTGACAGAGATTCGCTCCTTCCGGGCGAAACGGTACAGCTGACAACAGATTGCTATCCTTCCTACGCGGACAATACTTCCGTCTCCTGGGTATCCAGCGATACTGGTGTTGCTACGGTCAATCAAAACGGATTGGTTACTGCTGTTGGTTACGGTGATGTTGTAATAACCGCGACAACAGAGGACGGCTCTGATCTGTCTGCTGATTTTCCAATTCATGTTGAACATGAATTGGCGCTTGAAGTATCCATAGTGAATGATACGGCTTTTGTACAAAGTGATGATGAAGTGTGCATTGCTTATATAAGCCCCACTTCCGGATCAATGCAGAGAATGGCGCAGGCGGGTCTTGACCTGCAATGGTTTGTTTCAAGGAAAAATGGATCCGCTATTGCGGAACTGAATGAGATGGATACGTCTGTTACAAAAGACGGCGAAACGTATAATTCTTCGTTCGTCGCCTTGATGGGTACAGATTTCCCCTCGACTGGCACATCCGTTTTCACTGTGACGTGTACTGCCGGGTCATACACGGCATCGGTTGACGTTTCTGTTTATGCCGATGGAACTGTTTATGCGGGAACGGTCAAATTGAATCCGTCCACTTTCTATCTGAACATGAATGAAGCGGCAACCATCCCGAGTCAACCGACCAGCGCTGACGGAAAACCCGTACCCGCCGGAATGTCCATGAACATTGTTGGCGATGGTTATTATGACGATAGCGCTTCTGAGATTGATGCAAGCAACGGTATGCAGGTTTCTTTTGATGAATCCGGCGTATATACAGCGAAAGTCAGATACAGCAAAGGGAATCTGGATTATGAAGTTCCGGTAACATTTTATGTACAGGATGAAAATGGCATTATTCATCTACGCGTGGAAGGGATCACGTTGAACGAATCCTTTATTCAGCTGGTACAAGGCCAGAACCAGAAGCTGACTGCAACAATCACGCCTAATGATGCGTACAATAAAACTGTAAGATGGACTTCCTCTGATCCGACAATCGCTACCGTCTCTTCAGACGGTGTAGTTACCGCAAAAAATCCCGGTGCTGCTGCAATATACTGTGAAGCTGTTGACGGAAGTGGCATTGTCGGTATGTGCGCAATTGCGGTAGAAAGCTATCTCCAGTTGGACGACAATGAGGTCGAGTATACAATCTACCAAAACGCAGAAGATCACACCGATCTTGGGATTATCAATGTAACACATGCCTCGCAGCAAAGATTGTTGGCCGATAACCAAAATGTGACATGGCAGCTGGTTCGAAATACCGGCTCTTCTACCGAAATAGCACTTGAAGAATTCAGAAATAGTGCTGAAAGCGGTGTCTCGGTGACCGGTAATGTCATTAAGCTGATCAGAATTAATGGTGCGGGGGATGATGAGTATACATTGACTTGTACTGCCGGAGATTATTCCGACCAGTGCAGAGTGCGCATACACGTTTGTGATATGTCGTTGCCAACATCGGTAAGCCTGAAAAAAACCGCTTACTCTGGAACGGTGAATGAGTATATCAGTGTTGATATCACACCTGTATGCAATCCGGCTGCAACCGATTTGCCCGAAGATACCATAGTATCCGTGGAGGGAAATCGCGTATTTATGGATGCGCTCTCATCCATGTATAGTATTACTGAACCAAGCGAGTTGATATTTGAAAAGGCCGGTACTTATCAGGCTGAAGTTGTATTCAGTGGAGATAATTACGCGTATAAGTGTCCGATTACCATTACAGTAAAGGATAAAACAGGAAGTGTACCTGCGAATATTACCGATATTCAGGTATCTCCCGAGTATCTTACCATGTTGGTTGGAGAAAGTGTAAACCTGACTGCAAATGTTATACCGGCAAATGCGTCTTATTCGAATCTGACATGGTCAAGCTCTGATACATCAATAGTCAGTGTTTCGGCAAAAGGCGTTGTTACAGCCGTCGGTGCTGGTGTTACAACGGTTCTTGTAACAGCTCCGGAGACGGATATTGTGGGCGGAATATTGGTTGTTGTAGAAGATGGTTTGACATTAGAAAAAAATGAAGTTGTTAGAACAGTATTTGTAGATGGAACAACACGAATGCAACTTGATACGCTTATGCTGACTGAAGCATCGTCTTCCAGGCAGAGTTCAGCACCGGAGTGGAATCTTGCCAGGATGAGCGGAAATAACCTGACTCTTCGTGTTGAACCGTATCAGACAATCAATGCGAATGGTCAAACACTGTATGGCTGCAACATTATCCTTTATAGCGTTTCGCGTGTGGGAGATACAATCTACGAGCTGACTTGCTCCAATGGCAATGAAACAGTTACTGCAACAATTACCATTCATGCTGAGGAAAGAGGTTCTGTATTGCCGGCCGGTATTGAGTTGCAGAATGATACTTTTACATCTGATGTCAACGAATTGATTGTTATTACTCCTGACTATGTTTGCTATCCGACTGATACGAATGTACCGGATGGTATGAAGGTATCGATGGAGGGTGACCGCCAGTTCACTGCTGCAATCAATGCGAAGGATTATTTCGTCAGTCAAAGCCAAACTACGCTGTCCTTCACCAAGGCGGGAACTTATCATGCGAACTACGTTATGGAATATGGTAATGTACGCTATGTAATTCCCTTGCTTTTCCGGGTGCGAAACGGATCTGGAGAAGTTCCTGTGCAAGCAAGTGAGATAAAACTCAATCACGTCAACTTAAATTTGGTGGCGAATGAAACCGTTCAGTTAGAGGCAGTGTTCACGCCGGTTGATACCACGAATCAGAATGTGACATGGCGGAGTTCAGATGCTACGGTTGTGACTGTGGACGCTACCGGGAATTTAAGGGCATTGACCAATGGTTCTGCTACGATAACCTGTACGCCTGAAGATTCTGAACTTTCGCCTGTTACTTGTGCGGTAACCGTTGAAGACTATTTGACAGTTATTCCTGGCAATACATCTATGGTTTTGTATATGCAGGGAGATCAGGTGAATGCTACCGCTACAGCAATGCTGAGTGTTGGTACCATTGAGCGGCTTGAAAATGCAGGCTTAACCCCCCAATGGGATGTCAACATGAACAAGGTGACTCATGCGCGATTGGTGGCAGAAGCTGTCTATGACGCATCCGCTGTCAATGTATCTTCTTCTGAACTTCTGTCCGCAGGTACAGATACATATGTTGTCAAATGCACTGCAGGTAATTACACTTGGCAACAGGAATACACATTGATTGTCAGAAGCGCAGGAAGTAATGCACCGACCGCTGTTTCCATGAGAACACCGACGGTTAATGCATCGGTAAATCAGTCTGTTACCATTGACTTCTCCCCGGTTTTAACACCTGCCAACGCTCAACTCCCCAGTAGTATGCGTTCTACTTATGTTGGTTTGGGTGATTTTTATGACGCTAGGGATGAAGCATCTTATGTTGCTGATGGCGATACGGTTACCGTCAAATTCACGAAAGCCGGTCAATACATTCTGACACGTCGATATCGCCTTGGTAATATGCAATTTGTTGTTCCGTGCGTAATTAAGGTAGGGGGGGCGTCCGGCAGTTTCAACCTTCTGACTGCAACAGAAACGGATTTTACAGTATATTCTGGTGGAAAATCCGGCAGTGTTTCGAACATTTCACTGAATGATCATATGGTTGAAACCTTGTGGGGCGACAGCATTGAGTGGAGTGTACAGAGAGTGTCGGGCAACAGCCTCAATGTTGCATTGAAAAACAACGGTTCTTCTGTTGATGTTTTCGTTGCAGATGCTGAGAAAAACGGGATGGATGTCTGGAGGGTTACGGCTAAATTTGGTGGTTTGAGTGACTCTGTGGATATTCAGCTTATGGCAGCGGATCCGCGAGGCGCCTTACCGGACGCTCTGGTCATTGCCGAGGACACGATTTCGGGCGTTATCGGCACTTGGATAAATGTTCCGCTAAGCTTTGCATGTGTACCGTCTGGTACAATGCTGCCTGACCAAGGTGATGAATTCTGGTCAGTTGAAATGGATGCCCACGGAACAGACAGAAGTGTTATTCGCATAGAAAATGGTATGGCACGATTCAGCTTTGTGGAAAGCGGATACTATACAGCAGATCTGAAGTATACATCCGGGAATGTAAACTATACGGTTCCTGTTTACTTTGTCATTTCTGATGAAGAAGATGTTGTCAGTAGGCCTGCACTTCAGATTTTCCTGATCAATGCAAGTTCCGTGGTATATCCGGAAGGCGAAGTAAATGTGCCGATTGCACAGGCTGCCGTTTCAGAAACGCTGAGTGTAAGTCATATAGGAGCGTCTCTTGCCTATATGAATACGCAGGAGGCCGAGTGGAACGTTAAGATCAATTCCGGAACAGCGGCGACATTGAGCTTGGTGCAATCCAGCGCAAATATCTATGATTTAGTGCTAACAGGTATCAAAGCTCCCGGCGATATTACCTATACAGTATCCTGCAAGGTCAACGGAGCAACGTATTCTGGTAATGGAACCTTACATGTTGCCTCTGGAACGGAGGAACGCCCTGATCCGACGTTGAGCCGTACCAGTTATCAGGTTGTTCAGGGAGAACAGGTTGTAATTGATCGGAACCTCTACTCAAAAAAGGACGGATCCATCCTTCAATCCTCCAGTACCTGGAATCCTTCGACGTTCCTTGCGGCGGCTGGATATGAAGTGGTGGAAGAGGAGAATAACTGGTTGGTTACTTTCTACAAAGCCGGTACGTTTACAACTACGGTTGATGGTTACGCCGGCAATCTAAAAGTTCAGGTTCCGTTAAGCATTCAAGTCATTCCTGCAGGTGGTATGGCGACAATGTCGGTTATGAGACTCCCGGTTGCTTTGACTGAAATTGAAGAAGAAGCGTTTAGAGGCATAACGACAAATGTTGTTGACCTTCGCGGAACCAAGGTTGAGACAATAGGATCTGCGGCTTTTATGGATTGCGTTGATTTGCTGGAGATTTATCTCCCGTCCACAGTAAAGAACATTGCGGATAATGCGTTCTATGGCTGCTTGAATGTAACCTTCCATTGCCCGAGCGGATCCTATGCCGAGTTCTATGCAATAGCACATGGATTCGATGTGATCAACTGATAATTGTGTAGATAAACCATAACGAGGAGATAAAGAATATGAAACGATGGTTGTGTTGTATCCTGATAATCTCGGTGTTGCTGACACAGTTCCCATTGTCTGCTTTCGCTTGGGATTCGACGTTATATCTGCCCGGCGATTTGACTGAGGTTGAAGAACAGGCGTTTGAGGGAAACAAGGCGATTACATCCATAGTCATTCCAAAGTCTGTGCAGAGTATCGGATCAAGAGCATTCGCAGATTGCACGGGTTTGACGGATGTATATGTGGGCAATAATCCGACTATGCAGATTGCAACGGATGCTTTTGCAGGGTGTACGGGAATATTATTCCACGTATATCCGGACTCCAATGGTGAGCTGTTTGCATTGTCTCATGGCTTCCGCCGGGAACTTCTTGAGCCCGGTAGCCCTGCGTGGGAACGGACAATGGCTATGATTGGCGAAGCAGGCTTTTCAATCAGCCATTTCAACAGCCCACAGTGGTCAAGTAAGCGGTTGATTGTTCGGCGCAGCGTTGATTATCTGCCTGATATCTCCGCATATAATCCAAAGAGCATTATCGAAAAGAGCTATAATCACATCTTTGTCGTTCAATTTGATACGGCACAAGATACAGAGGCTTGTCATTCCCTTCTTCTTTCAGACAGTAATACGGTTTACGCCGAGGAAGATTTGTGGCATGAGACGGATATTGTGACCAGTGCCGGAATTGTGGACAGCGGTGTATGGGGTACGGATGATCCTATGGGATTTGAATTGTATTCGTCGTTTGTTAAACAGAATAGTTCCGGTAGTGTTAAGATTGCTATCATAGACTCTGGTGTGAAGCAGCTCTCGCATTACAGTTCCATGCTGGTAGATGGGAAGAACATGCTGGAGGATATTGATGGACAAAGCTGGAGCAACGATTCTGTGAACCATGGCAGTGTTATTGCTTCTATCATCAGGGATTGCGTTGGGTCGAACAACGTCCGTATCATTCCGATTCGTGTATTGGGTTCGGTGGGTCAGCTTGATGATGAACTGATGGCTGCGGGCATTGACTATGCTGTTGCGAAAGGAGCAAGCATCATCAATCTGAGCATGAGCTTTCCGCAGAGTTCTGTTGTTCGAGATGCAATCAATCATGCTGTAAATAATGGAGTTACTGTCGTTGTTGCTGCTGGCAATGATGCTCGAAATGTATCGGGCGTGTTTCCTGCCAATATGAGCAATGTGGTTACCGTTTCCGGTATCAGTCCGGGTTACAAACTCTCAACATGGTCTAACTTCGGAGCCATAGATTATTGTGCACCGGATAATTACATTAACACAACGGCATATTCCAATAGCATGCGCTATACTTCGTTTGCGGCACCAATGATTGCGTCTGCATATGCATTGGTGAAACTTGATGCGCATCATTCGCTTTCCGATATGAATGCTTCGTGCATTCTGACGGATGATCCCAGTAGCTTCGGTAAAGGTTTGCCGCAACTTCATTTGTTGGCAAGTGTTAATGCCACAAATATTACACTGACAACCAAGCTTCCCGACAAGATGAAAGTTGGAGATGCCATTGATCTTTCTTGGACCATTATTCCTGCAAACGCCACAAACCAGACGGTGACTGCTGTTTCTTCGAACCCTGAGGTTCTTGAATGTTCCGGTAACAGCAATGGAGGACTGACACTGCAAGCAAAAGGACAAGGAACAGCGCACGTTACTTTGACTGTTAATGGCTCTACGGCGAGTGTAACAACAAAGGATATTGTTGTTGAACAACCGGTGACAGGAATTACCATCAGCGGAGCACCTTCGAAACTCATCGTTGGGAAGACCACATCCTTAAGTGCCATGGTCACACCGAGCAATGCTACAACAAAGACTTACACATGGCATAGTGCGAATAATTGTGCAAGTGTTGATCAGAACGGTATTGTTACTGGTTTGGCTGCAGGTACTGCTACCGTTTTCGTAACAGCAGATGATGGGTATGGAACTGAATCGAACAGGTTGTCTTTCCCTGTTGTTGTACAACCGGATGCAACTTCTGTTGATATTTTCATCGATGGTATTTCGGTAAAAGGATCAACTGTAACAATGGAACCGGGAGCAACAAAGACCCTGACATTCTCTGTGCTGCCCTCCGATGCAGAACAAGCCGTGATATTTGAATCATTGAACACGAGTGTGGCGACGATAGATGATAAGGGTTTGATTACTGCTAAGGGTGTAGGCACGGCGAGTATTCTTGCTATTGCTTCGACGGGCAGCAATATCAAAGCAACCGTGACAATTAATGTAGAGAATCCAATTGTTGAACCTACAAGCGTATCGCTGACAACATCGAAAAATACCATAGATATCGGCGAGACAACGACAATTGTTGCAACAGTGAGTCCTGATGACGCAACAGATAAAACGGTGACCTGGACTACAAGCAACGCAAGTGTTGCAACGGTGAGTAATGGGATTGTAACCGGCAAAACGGCAGGTACAGTAAATATTACTGCAACGACACACAACAACAAGACTGGGTCAATAACCATTACGGTTCGTCAACCCGTACCGGAAGCGCCCACGTTAAGCAGTGTGACGCTCAATTCGTCCAACACCTATGTTACGGTAAAATGGACGACGGTATCAAATGCGACTGGCTATAAAGTGCTATATGGTACCAGTACGAATATTTCCAATGCGGATACAAAGCAGGTAACCGGTCAGAGCAGTTCAAGTACGTCTATCAGTGTAGATGAAGGTGAAACTTACTATTTCTGGGTGAAGGCATATAACAGCTCAGGTGATAGTTTGGCTTCGAGCAGAAAAACTGTTAGTGTTCCGGAACCGTGTACTTTGGAGGTTGACGAAACGAGCTGGACTCCGGGTTACGAAGAAGATGTCAAATACTTCATTGTCACGTGCGAAAGTTCATTCAGCGTTGATTGCTCTAAATCCTGGATTGATTACAGTATAAGTGGAGACGAAATAGAGGTTTGGGTGGACGAGAACACCGGCAGTTCAAAAAGAACAGGTTATCTATATGTTGTGTGTGATGAACACGAAGAAAAAGTAAGCATTAAGATAACCCAGGATTATAATGATGAAGAGCCGGTTGCTGATCCGCCATCTATCAGCCATTATATCCAAGATAATTGGCTTGTTGTCGAATGGGATTCGGTACCGGGTGCAAGTAAATATACCTATCAGTGGGCATATAACAGCACGAGTAATATCACTTCGGAGTACACTGTCAGATACACTGATGTCGAGCATCAGCTTACTGACATGAATTCCGGCACTTGGTATATTCGTGTAAAGGCAATCACGGATAGTGGCGAAACCTCTTGGAGCAGTTGGCACAGCATTCGGATAAACTAATTCCAATTCATAAAAAGCGATTGAGTGTTATCGGATAAAAATGAAATCATGTTTTCAAAGGGAATGCATGGTAACCTTGTATCAAGGTGCCGTGGTCACAGCGACTATCACGCGCGTGCTGCATGACGACGTGATCGGCCGCATTGTGACGCGCTGATTGCTTATCAGGACAAGGAAAGCACCCTGCTTCCCTCGCTGAAGCAGCAGCTGAGAGAATGTGAGAAATCCATCCAGAACATACTCAACGCCATCGAGGCTGGCATTATCACGCCCTCAGCAAAGCAGCGTCTGCAGGATTTGGAGACCCGCCGCGAGGTACTGAATGTCAGCATCCTGCAGGAGCAGTTGCAGAAGCCCAGGTTCACCAAGGAGCAGATCGTGGCGTGGATCAGCCGCTTCAAGTACGGCGATCCCAACGATCTGGAATATCAGAAACAAATCATTGACACCTTCGTGAATAGCGTGTATGTTTATGATGACCGGTTGGTGATGGCTTACAACTACAAGGACGGCACCGAGACGATTTCGCTCGATGCCGTCCATCAGGCCTTCGGTTCGGATTTGTCAAGTGATGCTCCACGGAACCGAGTTCATTCGAACTCGGTTTTTTCTTGTCTCTTTTGGCCCCCGCATGCTATAATAAACCATCATCCAAAGGAGGGCTCATCATGAAGAAGCTGGCTTTTTTTCTGTTTCTCTTCTTGTTCATCGCTCTGGCATCATCCTCCTTTGCGGAACATTATGGCTATGCGGTGATTGATGCGCAGACATCCGACCGGGTGCACCTGCGCGCCCATCCTTCCACCGCGGCCGCCTCCATGGGCCTTTATTTCACCGGCACCTGGGCTTCATGCTTCGCTCCCCCCCAGGAGGAGTGGGTGCCTGTGCAGATCGGCCAGATGACCGGCTATATCATGTCCCGCTACCTGAAGCACGAGAGCGCCTCCCCTTCGGTCGTCTCCAGGCAGCCCGCCGCCGTGGTGGACTGCACCAGTTGGATCAACCTGCGCAGCATGCCCTCTATGCAAAGCGACGTGCTCCGCCGCCTGCCGGATGCTACCCCCGTAACGCTGCTGGGTGAAACCGCCGACGGCTGGTATTATGTCCGCACGGAAGATTGCCTGCACGGCTATGTGAAAACTGATTTCATCTCCTTGCTGCCGGCTTCCGTCACCCAGGAAAAACTGCTCTTCTCCATGCTTCCTTCACAATGGATGCTTTCCAGCGGCGCAGGGGCCTGGTGTACAGAGCTGACCCTCTTCCCCGACGGCCACTTCGAGGGCGCTTACCATGATTCCGACATGGGCGATGACGGCCCCGGATACCCCAACGGGACCGTCTACACGGCTACCTTCTATGGCTTGCTCTCCCAGCCCGTTCGCATCTCTGATACCGTATGGCAGGCAACGGTAACCGAATACGAGTTCGATGGCGTAGCCGGCCAGGAACGCATTGAAGACGGCGTTCTGTATGTGACCACGCCCGGCCTTGGCCTGGCGCAAAACGATACCATAACCATCTACCTGCCCGGAACCGAAGAAACGCTGCTTCCGGAAGATTTCTCCCTTTGGGTTCACACCCATGAGGGCGGGCGGCTCGAAACCTATGCGTTGTATAACAACCAAAGCGATCTCGCCTTTGAATCTCAATAATTTTGCCGGGCGCATAGCCCGGTTTTTTTCTTGCTCCGCCCCTTGACCGTCTCCACCTGCGGTGCTACACTATTCCCGAAAATTCACCAAAGAACGAGGTCTTTTTCCATGATCCGCAAGCAGTTCCATGCTTCCCTGCAATATGTGATCGCCTTCCTTCGCTGGACAGTCACCGGTATGCTCATCGGCGGGCTGTGCGGCGTGGTGGGCGGTTTGTTCGCCATGGCGGTGGAAGGCGCCACCCACCTGCGGCAGCACCACGAGTTTCTCCTGTATCTGCTGCCCCTGGGCGGCCTTGCCATCGCCGGGCTGTACCGGTTACTGCGGCTTCCCCTCTCCCTGGGCACGGATGAGATCATCACCACCGTGCGCACCCAGGGCCGTGTGCCGGTGCAGATGGCCCCCGCCATTTTCCTTTCCACCACGCTGACTCACCTGCTGGGCGGCTCCGCCGGCCGCGAAGGCGCGGCGCTGCAGCTGGGCGGCAGCCTGGGCGCCGCCGTGGGCGACCTGACCCACCCCAAAGCCGATTCCCGCCGCATTTTTGAATTGTGCGGCATGGCGGCGCTGTTTGCCGCCCTGTTCGGCACGCCGCTGACCGCCGCGGTGTTTGTGCTGGAGATCATCGAGGTGGGCAAGTTCAACCACCGTGCCCTTTTGCCCTGCGTGGTTTCCGCCGTGACCGCCGCCCTGGTGACACGCTTTATAGGCGCGCCGGAGGAGCCCTGGCACCTGGCCTCCGGGCTGCAGGCGGTGAGCGCTGTTTCCGCCCTGCAGGCGCTGGGCGTGGGTGTTGCCTGTGCGCTGGTGGCCATCCTGTTCTGCACGGTGATGCACTTTTCCATCAAGCATTTCCGTAAGCTGGTCAAGAATGATTTCCTGCGCATCCTGATCGGCGGCGTGGCGGTGGTGGCGCTGACGCTGCTGGTCCGCACCCGGGATTACAACGGTGGCGGCATGCACGTGATTTTTGCCGCCCTGGAGGGCAACGCGAAGCCCTGGGCCTTCCTGGTGAAGCTGCTCTTCACCGCCGTGACCCTCTCCGCCGGCTTCAAGGGCGGCGAAATTGTGCCCAGCTTTTTCATCGGCGCCACCCTGGGCTGCACGGCAGCGGGGCTCCTGGGCATGTCCCCGGCGCTGGGTGCGGCCCTGGGCCTGGTGGGCGTCTTCTGCGGCGTGACCAACGCGCCCCTGGCGGCCATCCTGCTCTCCATTGAGCTTTTCGGCGCGGAGTATCTGCCGCTGTTTGGCGTTGTGGCGGCGGTGAGCTTCATGCTTTCGGGCCACTTCAGCCTGTATCACGCCCAGATCTTCGCCGAGCCCAAGCTGGGACACGAGGAATAATCAAAAAAGCAGAGCTTGAACAGCTCTGCTTTTTCTTTTACCCCTTCACCGCGCCTCCGGTGACGCCCTCTACATAGTACCTTTGCAGCGCCATGAACAGCGCCGTTACCGGCAGGGCCACCAGCACGCCGCCGGCGCAGAAGCGGGTGAAATATCCCTGATAATCCGTGGTGTTCACCCAGCGGTACAATCCCACCGCCACATTGTAGCCCCGGGGGTCGCCAAAGGCCACGTAGGAGGCAAACAGGTAATCACCCCAGGGCGCCATGAAGGCCATGAGCACGGTATAGATCACAATGGGCTTCGAGAGGGGCAGCATGATCCGCCGGAACACCTGGAAGCGGTTGGCACCGTCGATGCGGGCGGCCTCGTCCAGGGTGCGGGGGATGGTGTCGAAGAAGCCCTTGGCGATATAATACCCCAGGGGCGAGGAGGCGGTGTAGATCAATATCAGCCCCGGCACCGCGCCGCTTTGCGTCAGGCCCAGGAGCTTCAGCAGGTAGTAAAGCACAATCAGGGTGAGGAACCCGGGGAACATGCCCAGCACCAGGGCGATGTTCATCAGCAGCCGCCGGCCCCGGAAGCGCAGCCGGCTGAGGGCATAGGCCACAGAAAGCACCAGCACCGTCTGGGTCAGGGCGCACACCAGGGCGATAATCAGCGTATTGCCATACCAGCGCAGGAAGCCGCTATCCTCCGTGAGCAGGAAACGGTAGTTCTCCAGCGTCCACATTTTCGGGATGGCATAGGCCACCTGGCCGCCGCTCTCTCCCCGGAAGGATTGGAGCACCAGCAGCGCGAAGGGCGCCAGCCACAAAAGGCACAAAAGCCCCAGCAGCACATGAATGAGCACATTGAGCAGCCTTTTCCTCACGGCTGGAACTCCTCCTCCCGGCGCACGGATGGAATCAGGTTATACACCGCCAGGTTCACCAGGGCGCACACCACGAAAACCGCCACGCCGATCACCGCCGCCAGCTTGTAGTTACTGTCGGTAACGGTCATTTTGTACAGCCAGGTGATGAGCAGATCGGTGCTGCCGGCGTTGCCCGCCATGTCCAGGCTCAGGGGCCTGCCCTGGGAAAGCAGGAAGATCACGTTGAAATTGTTGATATTCCCGGTGAAGCTGGTGAGCAGATACGGCCCGGTGATGAACAGCATATAGGGCATGGTGATGCGGGTATAGGTCTGGAAGGCGTTGGCGCCGTCGATGCGGGCCGCCTCGTAAAGGTCGGCGGGGATGTTCATCAATATACCGGTGGCGATGAGCATCACATAGGGCACGCCCACCCACACGTTGATGAGGATCACCATCACCCGGGCCCAGGTAGGGTCCGTCCAGAAGGGCAGGGGCTTGTCAATCCACCCCCAGGACATCAGCAGCCCGTTGACAAGGCCATCCGCCGCGAAGAGCTTCGAAACATACAAAAGCGATACAAACTGGGGCACAGCGATGGTGGTAACCAGCAGGGTGCGCCACAGCTTTTTCAGCCGCACGCCCCGGCGGTTGATGAGCATAGCCGCAAGCACCCCCAGGAAATAATTCAGAAATGTGGCGAACACCGCCCAGATCAGCGTCCACGCCAGCACCTGCCGGAAGGTGGCGGCGTAGGAGGGCGTGTGCACGGTATTCAGGCTCACGGCGGCAAAGCCGGCCTGCCCCTGAGGGGAACGCACCTCAACACGCCACCCATCTGCCTGTTCCTCCAGGGTGAAGTCCGCCTCTCCGCCCCGGGTCAGGTCAGCGGCAGCCTGGGCGGCGGCATGGTCATGGGTACCCACGGCCAGGACGTCCCCGTTCCGGGCGGTGATGGTCAGAGTGGTGATTTCCTCCGTGTGAGAAGTAATGGTGAAGCTTACAGGCTGCTGTTTTCCGGCCAGCAGGGCGGTGAAGTTCTCTCCCCCCACCCAGGTGAAGAGCTTCCCCGGGGGCTGGTGAGCGTGATCGTAATTGGTGAAGGCCACCAGCACCATGAAGATGATGGGCAGGATGGTAAACAGCGTCACCCCCGCCACGGGCAGGGTCAGCAGCGTTTTGTGAAACTGCTCATCCAGCAGGGAGTGCACATCCTCACGGGCGGTTTTCAGTCTGCCGCCGGATGCGAGAATCTCCTGGCTGATGCGATTCTGCCGGATATTCACATACCAGGTGTAGATATACGCCGCGATGAAAAACAGCGTCAGCACCCCATAAAGCAGGATGAGGAACGAGTTGTCGCCATACACGGTCAGCCGGTTCACCCGGGTGGTTTCCACCCGGCCCAATATGGGCAGCAGGCGCAGGTATTCCAGACCGAAAAGCCACATGTATCCAATGAAAACTACCTGGAACACGAAAAACAACAGTCCCCGCAGCCATTGGCCCCGGGCCATGGAGCCAAATCCCATCACCAGGTAGGAAAGCCGGGTTTTCCAGTCGCCGTGGGCAAACGTGCGGATCAGCCCCATGGTTTCACCTCCCGATTGATGGCGCATCGACATAGCTCCCCGCCGTGGTCTGGAAGGATACCAGCACCCGCATGAGCTCCTCGTCCGTGGCGCCCACGTAGCGGCGGGCCAGGATATCATCCCCCAGGGCGGAGGCCAGGTTCCAGTATTCATTGGGATACTGCCCCTGCACCGTGGCGTGGGCCGCCTGCTGCCGGAGCGCCGAAAGGGCCAGGTTATCCCCTGTTTCCGCCTGGGCCAGCGTATGGCTGGGGCCCCACTGGATGGCCGGCTCCCGGTAGCGGGCAAGCTGTACCTCCCCGGAGGTCAGCCAGGCCGCCAGGGCGTCGCAGGCAGCAAGCTTCCTGGCGTCGGTCTGGGGCTTTACACCCAGCAGCTTACAGCCGGAAAATCCCCCCAGCTGCCAACCCGCCACCGTGGGCAGGGCCGTGGCGGCATAGTTTTCTCCCAGCAGACTTTGCACCGCAGCCTGATCCCACACGCCGCTCACCAGAGCGCCCATGTTGGTGGCGTTGGAAGCGCTGGAGCCGTTCACAAAGGCCGGGTGCGCCGCCAGGTCGATCAAGGCCCGCAGCGCCCGGAGCCCGGCTGATGAGGCATAGGTACAGTCCATGCCAATCATGCGTCCCTCCGCATCCGTATCATAGCGCAGCGCCGCCCCGGCGCCAAAGAAAAACGCCGGCTGATACCACCCATTGTTGATCTCCATATAAAACCGCTTCCCCGCCTGCCGGCAGTCCTCCAGGATCGCCTCCAGCCGGGTGGGATCGGACACCACGGATTTGTCATAATACAGGAAATACCCATTGTCCGCCGTCATGGGCAGGGCATAAAGCACGCCGCCCAGAGAGGCCGCCTCCACCGCCGAGGGGTCGTGCTCCCGGCGGATGCGTTCCTCCCGGCTTGCCTCCACCTCTACCAGCGCGCCGGCGGATGCCAGCCGGGCCAGCTGATCCTGGGCAAAGACGTAGAGATCCGCGCCGGAGTCCACATCGGTGAGCATGTTGTTGGCGGCGTCGCCCTCCCCCACCGGCTCCACCACCACGGTGAAGGCAGCGTATTCCGGATGCTCCGCCATGAAGATCTCCGCCTGCCGCTGGGTAAAATCAAGGGTGTTTTCCGCCACCCATATCCGGATCACCTGCCGGGGGGCCGTGCAGCCCGTGAGCAGCAAGGCGGACAGGATGGCAAGTATCTTCTTCACAGGCGCACCTCCCTTGAAAGCGTCATGGTACACTTTGCCCTGGGGAACGGCTGAATATACCGCCTTTTCCCCGGGCAAAGAAATAACCGCCGGAGCGTTTTGCGCTCCGGCGGCTGCCGTTATTTTGTTTATTCACCCACCAGGGCATAGGGGATACCGTTCGCCGCGGCATAGGCATGGGCGGCGGAGTCTCTCACGCACAGCAGCGTCAGCTGAGCGCAGCCATCAAAGGCCTGAGGCTCGATGTCCGTCACACCGGCAGGGATTTCCGCCTGCGCGAGGCCTGCGCAGCCGGCAAAGGCACGCGCGCCAACGGTGGTCGTCTGACCGCCCAGGATGATCCGCTCCACCTCCGCGCTGTTCAGGAAAGCTTCCGCTTCCACCGCGGTGACTGCAGCCGGCAATTTCAGGGTGTTCAGTTCGTCCGCAACCACAAGGGAAATGGACACCGTTTCCCCATTGGCGGCGCAGGTGATCGTCGTCTCTCCGGCTTTCAGCGCCAGCACACGCCCGTTCTCCACCGTGGCCACCGCCTCATCAGCGGAGCTCCACAGGCAGCCTTCCGCGGCAGGAAGCATGTCAATCACCGCCGCCTGTCCGGGGAGAAGAATGAGCCTGTCGGCGGAGGGAACCATGACCGGCCGGAAAACTTCCACCGTCATGACGGCATATACGCCGTTGGGCGCGGTCACGGTGATGTCCGCCGTGCCCAGGCCCACCGCATGGGCTTCATTGCCATAGAAATACACAACGCTTTCATCGCTGCTGGTCCAGCGGAGCTCGCCGCCCACCACAGCGCTTGCGGGGGTGATTTCGGCCTCACAGGGCGTTATGCTGCCCAGGGCCAGCCTGTTCCCGCCCAGGATCGTCAGCATTTCCACCATCTCGCTGTCCGGATCCACAAAGGCAAAGCCGTTTTCCTTTGCGAACACCGCCGCCGCGCTGCCATACACGCCCTGGACGGTCATCCATTGGGGCGCGGTGCTGCTGAAGGCCATGGAGTCGATCTTCTCCACCGTGGCGGGAAGATAGATTTCCGTCAGCAGCGGGCAGCCCTGGAACGCTTCCTTTTCGATCGCCGTTACGCCCGGGCTGAGCTTCACGCTGCTCAAGGCGGAACAGCCGCTGAAGGCGCCCTTGGGAATGACAGTAACCGCCATGGCGTCCGTCATGTGGAAGGCCCTCAGCCCCGCGCAATCGCAGAAGGCATCCTCGCCGATTTCCGCCAGGCCGTCATGCAGCGTCACCACCGTCAGCTCCGCCGCGCCGGCGAAGGCGCCCATGCCGATGCTGCTTACCGTCGGGGGCAGGGTATATTCCGCGCCATCCCGTGCGGCAGGATAGCGCACCAGCGTCTGCCCCTTAAAGAGCACGCCGTCCACACCGGTGTAGACGCCGCCTTCTTCCACGGTAATCGCCGCCAGCGCGCCGCAGCCGTCAAAGGCACGGTCACCCATGGACGTCAGCGTGGCAGGCAGGCTGATCTCCCGCAATTCGGCGCAGTCCGCGAAGGCCGCCTCCGCGATTGCCTCCACCCCGGGCAGCGCAACGCTTGTCAGATTCGTTCCGGCGAAGGCCCTCCAGCCGACGCGCCGCACCGTATCCGGCAGGGTTATGGACGCCAGGGCCGTTCCGGCAAAGGCGCTGTCGCCGATCTCCGTTACGGGCAGGCCGTGAATGCTTTCGGGAATGGTCAGCTGCGTTTCTTTGCCCGTGAAGGCCGTGATGATCATTTCGCCGTTCTTTTCCTCAAACTCAAAGGGCCACCGGGTTCCTTCCCCATCCCATTCGGCATAGAGGGTCAGGCTGCGGCCGGGCGCGACAAAGCAATCGTCCTCCAGCTCCACAGGCGTGAAGAGTCCCTCGTCCAGGTACCAGCCCAGGAACTCGCAGCCGCTGCGCACAGGCACCGGCAGGCGCACATAGGCGCCGGCGGTTACAGTCTTTTCGGCAATGGAAGCGCCGCCGTTGGTTTCAAAGCGCAGGGTATATACGCCTCCGTTGACCTTATACCCCTTTTCCGCCGCCCAGCGGGCCGCGTAGCTGCCCTCATCCGCCAGCACAACGCCGCCGAAGGGGTGCACCTGGGGTGCTTCCAGGGCGGTATCGGCAATATCCAGCATCTGGCTGCCGATCTGCAAAGAAGCTACCACACCGTGGCATTCCGCCAGGAAGCCTTCGCCCAGGGCATAAACCGTCATGCCGTCGATTTCCGTGGGCAGGGTCACCGCGCCGCCGTTGCCGCGATAGGCCGTCAGCCGCAGGCCTTCCTCCTCCTCGCCGTTCACAATGAAGGTTTCCTCTTCATACGCGTAAAGCTCCAGCAGGGGCGCGTAAAGCTCCAGCTCCGCCGCGGGAGTCGCCCGTTCCCGTTCCCAGGGGGTGGTCAGCCGCTCATCGGTATACCAGGTGTGGATCACCGTGCCATCCGCCATTTCACCATAGACGAAGCCCTCCGGCAGGCGGCTGCCCGCCTCCAGGCCAATGGCCGTCACGAAATCGCCGTCGATGTTCAGGTTGATCCGGTAGAGATTGTAGGGGGACTGGAAAGTCGGGTTTGGCCCATCCGAAATGAGGAGATACTCGCGGAGCACGCCTTCCTTCACAGGGCCATACACCGTCAGGTTCAGGGAAAGGGGCAGCGCGTCCTGCCCGATGCTCTCCAGGCCATAGGCCGCAAAGGAGGTCATCTGCTGGCAATCCGCGAAGGCTTCCCGGCCCAGGGTTTTCACATGATCACCCAGTTCGGCCCTGAGCAGCCAGGCATGGCCGGCGCAGGCCCTTGGGCCAATGGTATGCACGGTTTCGGGCACGGCAAGCACCGTAGCAGGTTTACGCGGAGGGAAGCAGACCAGCGTCCCCATATCCGCGGTGTACAAAACGCCCTCCGCCGCCGTATAGCCCTGACAGCCGGGGCCGGTGGTGATCCACGCCAGCGCCGGCAGCTCCGCGAGCGCGCCGTCTTCGATGGTCACAAGGCTGTCCGGCAGGTGCAGGCGCGTGATACCCTGCGCCTCGGCAAAGGCACCGGCGGCAATGGCCACCACCGGGCGACCGTTCACGCTGCCCGGCAGCCAGACCTCCGTATTTTTTTCATCCGTCAGCGCGAAGTGGGTCAGCATCCAGCCGCCCTCCACGGGCGCATATACCGCGCCTGCGTAATGCGGCACCATTTTCCCGTAAACGGTAACGTCCGTCTTTCCCATGCGGCTGCCGGACACGTGCTTCCGTGTCAGGGCCGCGTCGGTAAACCAGCCCTCAAAGCGCCAGCCGCTGACCGAGGGCTCCTGGGGCCAGGGAAGCTCATGCCCCTCACCCACGGTGAATTCCGCCGTATACAGCGTTTTGCCCTCGCCCGCCGCCACATAGCGCAGCGTATGTCCGGGCACAAAGGCAGCATGCAGCACCAGGTCGCAGCCGGGCATGCTCCCGCCGGCAAAGCGGATCTCTCCCGCCGCGTCCAGGCGCCAGCCGTCAAATACCATGCCCGCTGCGCCAGCGGGGATATGCGCCGCCAGCACCTCCGCCAGCGGAGCGCCGATCCGCGTCTCCTGGGTGTAATGCGCCTCTTCGCCCATCATCAGGGTCAGGGTATGGCTCACGGTTTCCGCCTGGTAGCCATAGCCGTTGTTCTGGGCAAAGCCGCTCACCGCGTCCGATTGTCCGCTGGTCTGCAGCGTTTTCAGGGCGGTGCAGCCCTCAAAGGCATTGGAAGCAATGCTCTCCACGCCCACGGGCAGGTGCAGCACCTCCAGGGCAGAGCACTCCGCGAAGGCCTCCTCGCCGATGGTCTTTAGCGTGGAGGGCAGCGAAACCTGACGCAGCTTTTTAAAGCCGTGGTTCCAGGAGGTGAAGTTGCTGAACGCTCTATCGCACAGCACCTCCACACCTTCGCCGATGGTCAGGGTTTCCAGGGAAGCGTTTTCGATGTAGCCGATCAGATCACGGCCGTTGAATTCCTTCTGGGCCGGGCCGCCGATGGTCAGGTGCTTCAGTCCGCCGCACTTGTAGATCACCCCATAGCTGAAGCTCTCCACCGTGGGCGGGAAATGCAGCTCCTTCAGCGCGCCGCAGCCCATGAAGGCGTAGCGCTCCACGTTTTTCAGCCTGCTGCCCAGGTTGATGCCCGTCAGCGAGGTGCAGTTCTCAAAGGCATAGGCGCCAATGCTTTCCAGCTGCATCCTGTCGCTGCAGATCAATTTCAGCGCGCTGCAGCCGGAGAAAGCCCATCCGCCAATGGTCTTCAGCCCGGCGGGAAGCTCCAGGTCCGTCAGACTGACGCAGGCCGCGAAAGCCTCCTCGCCGATGCTCTTCACCGTGGAAGGCAACACCACCGTGCGCAGCTTCGCATGACCTACATAGAAGTTGCTCACAGGGTTGCGGAAGGCGCCGTCGTTGATCTTCTCCACGCCCTCGGCGATCACCACGGTTTCCAGCAAGCCGTTGTCGATTCGGCCGATGAACCGCTGGATATCCATTTCCGGCGTCAGGGGGCCGCCCAGGGTCAGCTTTTTCAGCCCGGAGCAGTTATACACAACGCCGTAGTCATACTTGGCCAAGGAAGGCGGGAAGCGCAGCTCCTCCAGGGACGTGCAGCCTGTGAAGGCATACATGCCCACGGTATGCAGGCTGTCGCCCAGGTTGATATTCGTCAGGGAAGCACAGTTTTTAAAGGCATAATTGCCGATGCTCTCCAGCTGCATCCGATCGTTGCAGATGAGATCCAGCTTCGCGCAACCCTCGAAGGCCAGCGCGCCGATGGAGGTCAGTCCCTCGGGCAGGGTAAGGGTCTCCAGGCCGCTGCACAGGGCAAAGGCCTTGTCGCCGATGCTCGTCACCGTGGAGGGCAGCACCACCGAGCGCAGGTTCGGATGGCCCACATAATAATTGCTCGCCGGGTTGCAGAAGGCGCCTTCGGGTATGGCGGTCACGCCTTCGCCGATCTCAACGGTTTCCAGCTGGCTGTCCTCGATCCGGCCGATGAACGTCCGGATGTCAAACGTGGGCATGGCGGGACCGCCCAGTGCCAGATGCCTGAGGTTCTTGCAGTTATACAGCACGCCGTAGCCCATCTGGGATACAGAAGGCGGGAAGCGCATCTCCGTCAGGCCGGTGCAGCCCTCAAAGGCATACATGCCCACAGTCAGCAGGCTGTCGCCCAGGTTGATGTTCGTCAGGGAGGTACAATCCTCAAACGCGTAATTGCCGATGCTCACCAGCTGCATCTTGTCGCTGCAGATGAGATCCAGCTTTGTGCAGCCCTCAAAGGCCTGGGCGCCGATGGAGGTCAGGCCCTCGGGCAGGGTAACGGTCTCCAGGCTGCTGCACAGGGCAAAGGCCTTTTCGCCGATGCTTTCCAGCGTGGAGGGCAGCACCACCGAGCGCAGGTTCGGATGGCCCACATAGTAGTTGCTCACAGGGTTGCAGAAGGCTTTGTCGCTGATCCGCTTCACGCCCTCGCCCACCACCAGGGTCTCCAGGGAGGAATTGTTCATTCTGCCCAGCAGCTTGGCAGCGTCCAGTTCAGGCAGGCCCGGGCCGCCCACCGTCAGGTGTTTCACGCTCTGACAGTTGTGCAGAACGCCATAGCCGAAGGCCTCCACCGTGGAAGGAATATACACCGCTTCCAGCTGACCGCAGTTGTAGAAGATATAATCTCCAAGGTTCTTCAGGCTGTTGCCCAGATCCACGCTGGTCAGCGCCCCGCAGTCCGCGAAGGCATAGGCGCCCACGGTTTCGATCTCGTCCCCCATGACCAGGGTTTCCAGCGCCGTGCAGCCCCTGAAAGCCTCGCGCCCAATGGTCAGCACGTTTTTGCCAATGGTCACGCCGGTCAGCGACGTACAGTTCCGGAAGGCTCCCTCGCCAATGGCATACACGCCGTCGCCAATGGACAGCTTCTCCAGGTTTGTGCAGCCGGCAAAGGAATTGCGCTTGATCACGCCCTGGCTGAAGGACAGCTCCCGCAGGGTGGTGCATTCCCGGGCAAAGCTGTCGCCCAGAACGCCCAGATCGTGCACCGTGAGCTTCTCCACAGAGGTCATTTTCATTACGTCCGCAGAGGCGTTCCGCATGGCCTGGGGCAGGCTGAGGCTGGTCAGATTGTAATGGCCTTCCCCGCCGTTGCGGAATATGCTGTAATCAAGCTCCATCACGCCCAACTTCAATTCCAGGGACTGCAGCCGGCTTCCCTGGCCGATGCGAAGCATGCCCTCGGTTATTTTGGTGGGCGCGCCGTCGAATATGAGGTTTTCAAGAGACGTGCAGCCGTTGATGAATTCCTCCCCCACCGTCTTGGCGGAGCAGGGGATCGTCAGGGAGGTAAGCGCCGTACAGTTCCTGAAGGCGCCTTCGCCAATGGAGGAAACCCGGTTGCGCAGCGTCACGGTGGACAGCTTTTCACACCCCGCGAAGGCATCGTCGCCGATGGAGGCGTTGATATCCGCCGCCGTCAGGGCCTTGCAGCCCTCAAAGGCGCTGCTGCCAATGCTCGTCACGCTGCCGGGAATAGCAATGCCGCCCAGCTTCGCCGCGCCATAGACGAAATTATCCGGCAGAGCCTTCAGGCCGGAACAGGCGGAAATATCGACCTTCCGCAGCTCGGGGCAATTGGCAAAGGCGCCCCAGCCGATGGAGGTCACCGAGGCAGGCACCTTGACCGATACCAGGGTTTCCAGGTTGGCAAACGCACTGTCGCCGATGGCGGTCACCGGCACGCCGTCGATGGCCGAAGGAATCACCAGGATCTCCGGCACCGCCGTCCACTCATGGGTTTCGCCGCTTTCATCCACATAGGACTGTTCTTCCTTAAAGCCGGAAATGATCACCCGGCTGTCCCGCAAATTATACTCATAAAAGTCCTTGCCGCTGTATGTGTTCAGCCCGGAGGGAATCTGCGCGCCGCCGTCAATGGACGTCTGATCCTCGGTGGTTTCGAAGATGCGCTCAATCGATTCCGCGTGCAGATACAGCACCAGCGTATCTCCCACCTCTGCGCCCATGCGGCAGGGGAACTCGTATTTCACCGAGCTGTCCGCCTCCTGGGAGCTGCGCCAGCCATACACCACCCTGGCGTAGTCCAGGTCGAATTCCGGCTTAACCTCCGGCAGATCCGCCTCGGTAATGTTCACAAAATGGCCCGTTTCAAGCTCCTTCAGCAGGCCGCCCTTGGCATCCCGGAAGGTAATGGTCAGGTCGTTATCGCAAATGGCAAGCCAGGTCGCGTCGCCGCTTCCGCCCTGCACCTTGGGGCAGACGCCCTCCAGCACTTCACCCTGGAAGGTCAGGTCCTCGGCGCTCTTGACCCTGACCCAGCCCACAACATGCTCCTGCTGGGCCAGGTCCAGCCCGCTGAAATCCAGCTGCTCATCTTCGCCCACGCAGTAGAGGGCGTCGGTGGCGTCGGACTTCAGCATCACGTCGCCCTTATAGTTCACGATGGTGATCACGTCCACATCCTCGGCCTCGCCGTAAAGGATATCGCCGCTCTCCACCTCCAGGGAATCCAGGGGCACGTTCATTTTCTTATCCCTGTACCATTCCTCCACCCGCACGCCGTGCTCCGGCAGCTCCAGCTTCGGCATTTCCTTCAGGGTTTTCTGGCCATGCAGGGTCAGGGTGCCCATGGGCGTCTTTTCAGAGATCTCCGGCACCATCAGCGTCACCTGATCCATCAGCGTGCAGTTGATCGCCTTGTGGAGGAAATCCTTGGGCTCCATGGGAACAAGCTTCACCCAGAGGCCGTCCATGGCATATTTCAGGCGGCTCATGTGCACGTGCAGCGAAGCGATGGGCACGTCTCCCAGCGTCCATGTGTGGGAAAGGATGGTCACCCAGTCGTTGCCCACCGTGGCGGTCAGCTCAATGAGCAGGTTCACGTCCAGCTGCACGCAGGAGAGCATGTTCAGCGCGGCCAGCGACAGCTCCTGCGCCTCCACCGATTGAATGATCATCGAGGGTTCCATGTTGCCCAGGCGATCAATCTCTTCCTTGTAGCCGATCTTATAGCTGGCCTTGACCTTCACGCCCACAAACAGCTCCAGCTTGCTGACCTCCAGGGCGAAGATCAGCACCTTGATGCTGATGGTCAGGCCGGCCTTGATCTCCGCCTCCGCCTCCAGCGTAATGGATTTTTCGCCCGGGGTACTCTTGGAGGTCATTTTGCCGTTGGCGTATTTGTGCGTTGTGACCACGCTGCTGGAATAGGTCATGGTCACCTTGCCCGTAAAGGATACGCTGACGCCCACATCCAGGGTAAAGTTCACCACGCCGTACAGGCTGAAGAGCATCACCTTGCACAGGTCCTTATCCGCCTTCAGCTTGTGGGCCGAGGGCGTCGCCGCGTTGGCTGCCCGCATCAGGCACAGCTGCAGATAATCCTCAGGAGAGGTGGCTCCCTCCTCCGTTTCCCTCTCCAAGGGGTCAATGGTGTATTTGAACTCATAAGCGATGGCGTATTCTTCCTTCGTGGTGATTTCATAGGAGTCCAGCTCCAGGTTTTTGTATTTCGCGCTGGCTGTGCTGGTCAGGTGATAGCCCACCTTCATGGTGAACTTGCCCTTGTCCCCCAGCTTCACCTGGGGCGATACGTCCAGGCCGAAGGTTTTGCTCTCCGCAGCCCTGCTCTGGGCGCCCTGGGGCAGGGTGCTGTCCTCGTTGAGGGTCACGCCCTCCGCCAGCGTTACGGTATCCCAGTCCGGCACCATCACGGCGTTTTCCATTTCGAAGCTGTTCAGCACGTGGGAAATATCCGGCGTTTCGCAGGTAAAGGTCACCAGGCCGCCTTCCTCGGGGCCAACGGAAACCACCTGATAAAAGGAAATCGCATACAGGTTCTGGGGATCCGCCAGGAAAAACACGCTGCCTTCCCGCAGGCGCTTCGCTTCCAGGGCGCGGAGGGTCACGCTGGTTTCGCTGTGGCGGATGAAATTCGCCGCGTCCATGTCCGAGCAGTCCACCACGCCGGACACAAAATCCAGTTCGGAAAGGTTCTCAAACGCGCACCGGTGCTCGCCTGCCCACCGGGCGGCATAGGAGCCGTGATAGCCGCGCACCGCCACACCCCGGGGCAGAGCGTCGGGTGCAGCATAGTACACATTATGCGCCATGGTCACGCTCAGCAGGGACGCATGGTTGGCAAACACGCCGGGGAGCAGCGCCACCACGTCCAGCCCGCCGAGCACCGGGGGAATATCCACCCTTCCGGCACCCTGGTCCCGGTGGGCGGCAATCACGGCATAGCCATATTCGGGCAGCGGCACATAGGTCCACTCCCCCTCCGTTGCCGTTTGCTGCTGCGCCAGCTTCTCCGCAGCCTCCTCAGCCACCCGGGCAAAGGATTCTTCCGTCTGGCGCAGCCATTCGCCGGCGGTTTCCGTCTGCTCGTCAATCCTGGCCAGCGCTTCCGCCCTGGCCCACTGGATGCCTGCCCCCTCAATGGGAATCAGGCCCGTGCAGATACTAACCACCAGCAATAAAGCAACGATTTTCTTCATGCAGTTTTTCACCGGAATACTCCTCCGTTTCCCCGCGCAAGCGGCCCTCCGCCTGCTATTGCACCCATTTTACCTTATTCTGCCTCGCCCGTCAACGCACAGGCATGCCGCCACAAAAAAAGGACGGCCGAAGCCGTCCTTTTTTTGTGAATCACATTATTTGTTGATAACAGCCTTGATGCGGCGCACGCCGGCGGAAGAGGACTCTTCCTTCTGGATCTTGAAGTTGACCAGATCGCCGGTGTTCTCGGCATGGGGGCCGCCGCAGATCTCGAAGGAGAACTCGCCCATCTTGTAGGTGCGGACCTTCTCGCCGTACTTGCTTTCGAACAGGCCGATGGCACCCTTGGCCTTGGCTTCCGGCACGGTCATCTCTTCGCAGACGACGGGGGCCTTAGCCTGGATGGCCTCGTTCACCAGCTTTTCGACTTCAGCCAGCTCCTCGGGGGTCACCTTGCGGCCGAAGGAGAAGTCGAAGCGCAGGCGCTCGGCGGTGATGTTGGAGCCCTTCTGGGCCACCTCGTCGCCCAGAACCTTGCGCAGGGCGGCGTGGAGCAGGTGGGTGGCGGTGTGCAGCTTGGCGGTTTCCTCGCTGTGGTCAGCCAGGCCGCCCTTGAACTTCTGATCGGCGCCCTGGTGGCTCAGCTCCTGGTGCTTCTTGAAGCGCTCGGCGAAGTCATTTTCGTCCACCTTCAGGCCCTTTTCAGCAGCCAGCTCGATGGTCATTTCGATCGGGAAGCCGAAGGTATCGTAGAGCTTGAAGGCGCTGCGGCCGTCCAGGGTGTTCAGGGTGGCCATGCGAGCGTTCACAGCAGCCACGAGGGCAGCCTCGTCACCGGCGTTGGCAGCCTCGATAATGGGCAGCATGTCGGGAGAGGGGCGCAGCTTCTTGGTCTTGGCCAGCTCGGCGGCGAAGGCAGCCTTGTCGGCGGCGTCCAGGATGGACTGCAGCAGGGCCTTGGTGTTCACGGTGTTGTTGTACACCTTGTCGAATTCCTTCTCGCCCTGCTTCAGGGTGCGGGCAAAGCGGCCTTCTTCCAGCTTCAGCTGCTCGATCACAAAGGCGGCATTGCGCTCCAGCTCGGGGTACACGCTCTTGTACTGGTCGATGATGACCTGGGCGATCTCGGCGGTGAAGCCTTCAGCCATGCCCAGCTGCATGCCGTAGCGCACAGCGCGGCGGATCAGGCGGCGGAGGATGTAGCCCTGGTCAGTATTGGAGGGGGACACACCACGGTCATCGCCCAGGATGAAGGTGGAGGTGCGCATATGGTCGGCGATAATGCGGAAGGCCTTGGTGTTCTCGTCATCGGGCACATACTTCTTGCCGGAGAGCTCCTCCACCTTGCCCAGGATGCGCTCGAAGATCTCGGTCTCGTAAACGGACTTCTTGCCCGTCAGCACGCAGATGGTGCGCTCCAGGCCCATGCCGGTGTCCACATTCTTCTGCTCCAGGGGGATGAAGGTGCCGTCCGCCTGCTTGTTATACTGCATGAACACGTCGTTCCAGATCTCCAGATAGGCGCCGCACTTGCAGGCAGGGGAACAATTGGGGCCGCAGGGCTCCTTCACGATGATGAACATCTCGGTATCGGGGCCGCAGGGGCCGGTCAGGCCGGCGGGGCCCCACCAGTTGTGCTCCTTGGGCAGGAAGAACAGGTGATCCTCGGCCACGCCCAGGCTGCGCCAGATATCGGCGGCCTCGTTGTCGCGGGGGCAGTCCTCGTCGCCCTCAAAGACGGTGAAGGCCAGCTTATCCTTGTCCAGGCCCAGGTAATCGGAGCTGGTGAGGAACTCCCAGGACCAGGGGATCATTTCCTTCTTGAAATAATCGCCCAGGGACCAGTTGCCCAGCATTTCGAAGAAGGTCAGGTGAGAAGGATCGCCCACGTCGTCGATATCGCCGGTGCGGATGCACTTCTGCACGTCGGTGAGGCGGGTGCCAGCGGGGTGCTTCTGGCCCAGCAGATAGGGCACCAGGGGATGCATGCCGGCGGTGGTGAACAGCACGGTGGGGTCGTTCTCCGGGATCACGGAGGCGGACTGGATGCGGTGATGGCCCTTGGTCTCCATGAAAGCCTGGAACATTTCGCGCAGCTGCGCGGCGGTAATGTTCTTCATGCGCAAAAACTCCTTCCAAATATCGCGGTTTCCCGCGGAACAATCGTACCGTTTATTATAGCAAAAGAAGATAGCCTTTGCAAGAAAAAACGTGATAAACCGGCAGGAATCGGCCCTTGCCGGGCGAATAGCCTAATGAACTATACTTCCCACGCCAAAGGAGCATCCGCATTATGCCGTCCCGCACCAAGGATATGACCCAGGGCAGCCCCGCCAGGCTGATTCTGTTTTTCTGCCTGCCGATCCTGGCGGGCAACATTTTCCAGCAGCTCTACAGCCTGGTGGACACCTTTGTGGTGGGCCGGGTGGAAGGCGTTACGGCCCTGGCGGCGGTTTCCTCCGCCGGCTGGCTGGACTGGACACTGCTGGGCCTGGCCATGGGCCTTGCCCAAGGCTTCGCCATTCAGATCGCCCAGAGCTTCGGCGCCGGGGATTTTGATGAGCTCCGCCGGGCCACCGGCCAGAGCCTGACGCTCTCCGCCGGGATTGTGCTGGTGCTGGAGATCATCGCCCAGGCGTTGCTGCGGCCCGTGCTGACGCTGATGAACACGCCGCCGGACACCTACGAGCTGACCTGCCTGTACCTGAGGATCATCTTCGGCGGCTTGCCGGTGGTAATGGGCTTCAACCTGCTGGCCGGCTTCCTGCGTTCGGTGGGCAACAGCCGCACGCCGCTGATCGCCATGGTCACCGCCGCCCTGTGCAATATCGCCCTGGACGTGCTCTTCGTGGCCTTCTTTGGCTGGAGCGTAAAGGGCGTTGCCATCGCCACGGTGATTTCCCAGGGCCTGAGCTGCCTGATCTGCCTGACGGCGGTGATGCGCCTGCCCGTCTTCCGCATTACTGCCAGGGACCTGCGCCCCACCCGGGACATCGCTGGGCGGCTGATGAAGCTGGGCCTGCCCATTGGCTTCCAGAATTTCATTATTTCCATTGGCGGCTTGGTGCTGCAGGGCGTGGTGAACGCCCAGGGCTTCATCTTCATGGCAGGTTACAGCGCCGCCAGCCGCCTGCAGGGCCTTATTGAGCTGGCAGGCACAGCCCTCAGCGCCGCGGTGGGTACCTTCACCGGGCAGAACTTCGGTGCCCGGAAGCTGGACCGCGTCAGGCTGGGCCTGCGCAAATCCGTGCAAATCGGCACCATCATGGCCGTCATCGTGGCCGCGGTGGTGCTCATCTGGGGCAAGCCGCTCCTGCGCCTCTTCATCCAGGACGATCCCGCCATTGTGGAGCAGGTGCTCACCTATGGCCACCGGTTCCTGATCTTCATGGGCTCGGGCCTGTTCGCCTTGTATATGCTGTTTGTGTACCGCTCCACCCTGCAGGGCCTGGGCGATACCTTCGTGCCCATGATCAGCGGCATTGTGGAGCTTTTCATGCGCATCGGCAGCGCGCTGCTTCTTCCCCTGTTCATGGGCGAGTGGGGCATCTATCTTTCTGAAATCATGGCCTGGGTCGGGGCGGCGGTGCTGCTGATCTGGGGCTACTACCACCGCGTCCGCCTGCTTTCTTCCAGGATGTGACCGCCTCCATTCCGCAGAAAAAGTCGGGACAGGGCTGAAACCTGTGTGCTATCCTCATGCTGTCGAAAGGAGTGATCCCATGCCCAACTGGATCGACAGCCTGCAAGGCGCCCTGGACTACATCGAAACGCACCTGACGGAGGACATCCTGCCGGAGGACGTGGCGCAGAAGGCCTATGTGTCCGCGTTCCACTTCCAGCGGATCTTCCACGCCCTGTGCGGTGTGACCCTGGGCGAGTACGTCCGCTGCCGCCGCCTGACCCTGGCGGCCCAGGAGCTGTCCCGGGGCGAAAGCAAGGTCATCGACGTGGCGCTGAAATACGGCTACGACTCACCGGACAGCTTTGCCCGGGCGTTCCAGAAATTCCACGGTGTCCTCCCCTCGGCCGCAAAGGAGAAGGGTGCAAAGCTCAACGCCTTTTCGCCCCTGCGCATCAATCTGACATTGGAGGGTGGAACTATGCTGGAATACAAGATCGTGAAAAAAGAGGCCTTCACCGTGATGGGCGTTGGCCGCATGTTCAACAACGAAACCTCCTACCAGGAGATTCCCGCCTGGTGGGATGAATACCTGGCAAGCAAAGACAAGCCCGTACGGGGCGAGTTCGGTGTCTGCCTGGACGAGGACGGTAAGCTTTTTAATTACCTCATCGCCGACCTGTATCAGCCCTGGGCGGAGATCCCCGCCGGCTGCCAGGCGGCAACCTTCCCCGCCGGGGAGTGGGCGGTCTTCCCCTGCAAGCTCGCCACCCTGCAGGAGACCAACACCCGTGTGTGGAAGGAATGGCTGCCCTCCTGCAAGGACTATAAGCTTGGCGGCAGCTACAACCTGGAGATGTACTCGCCTCCGGAGGAGGATTACGTGGAACTCTGGTTCCCGGTGGAAAGGGTGTAAATCATGGAACGCATCATCAAGCCGGCCTTCACCGTCATTGGCAAAGAAGGCTCCACCCGGGATGGCGAAGGCTTCATCCAGCGGCTGTGGGCAGCTGCCAACGGCCATTTCGGTGAAATTGCCCATCTGGCCAAAATGGAGAATGGAAAGCTTGCCGGCGTGTGGGGCGCCATGAGCGACTTTTCCCGCAGCTTCCAGCCCTGGGAAGATGGCTTTACCCAGGGCCTGTACCTGGCCGGCGCCGAATGCGTAGACGGCGCTGAACCGCCCGCCGGCTGGATGAAGTGGGTCATCCCCGGGTATGAGTATATCCGGGTAGAATCAGGCCCCACCGCTTTCCCAGATACCCTGGCTTACCTGGCGCAAAGCGGCCTGGAACTTGCCGGCGCCGTGCACGATTTCACCGACCCCGCCACCGGCCGGGGATATATGTGCTTCCCCATCCGAAAGCTGTGAAAGGAGCTCACATGAAAATTCTTGACTGCCCCGAGCAGGAAACCGGCGTGATCTACGAAGGCATCACCCGCTACAACAACAGCTGCGTACCCCTGACGCAGGAAAAACGCTGGATTCCCATCCGCAAGAAGATCGTGGACGATGCGGGTAACATCATTGCCGGGTGCCTGGCGGAAATGTACTGCTGGCACATCGCCTGGGTGGACGTGCTGTGGGTGGATGAGCCCTACCGCAAGCAGGGCCTGGGCAGCCAGCTGCTCAAGGCCGTGGAGGACGAGGCCCGGCAGGTCGGGTGCGAACTGATCCACCTGGACACCTTCGACTTCCAGGCCAAGGACTTTTACCTCCGCCACGGATACGAGGTTTTCGGCATCCTGGAGGACTGCCCCAAGGGACACCAGCGGTATAACCTGAAAAAGAAGCTGTAAAAAAAGACGGAGCGCTTGGCGGGGGCGTTGTCAAGGAACAAGTTATCCGGTAACAAGCAAACGCAATGCACCAGAACGGTGCGTATAATTGCGTCCTCCCCAAATTGCGGGAGGATGAGTTTTTCGCCTGCTCGACCAATTGAAATTTGACAATTAAAGAGTTATCCAATATCGTCTTAACAAATGTCGTCCTTCAGCATCGTTATATGCGTCTATGGTATCTTTCCAGATACCGCCCAATGCTTCACATACATGAATAGAAGCTTTATTTTCGTCGTTAATTGTCAGCAACACTTTTTCCATGCCATGTTGTTTTGCAAGTTCCAACCCAAGGCGAAGAATCTCTTTGCCATATCCTTTTCCTTGCTCCGATACTCTAACTGCATAACCAATGCTTCCAGTGTCCAACATTACCTTTTCGGAGAATTCGGTTCTGAGTTGAAATTCTCCTATGAATTTGCCGTTGTCAATTGCCCAATAGTGAAAACTGACGGGTTGGCCTTCTATCAATCCCTGTTCTTTCCTGTCATACCATGACTTGGTACGAGAAAACCATTCATCAACAATATGCTTTGGGTTTGTGGGTCTGAAATAGGTGACATGGTTATCATACAATTCCTGACAATACGCTTTGTATCCCATCACATATTCTGGACACCTTTTTATCAGTTGCACCATACAGCTACCTCGTCAAATTCAAGTTTATCGCTTTCACTCCATCACAGCAGTGTATGGAACCGCAAGGCAGCAAAGGCTTACGGTTCCGTTATTTGCACGATGGCAGACGAAGGATAACTCCTTCCTTTCCCTCATCCTTCCTGTCGGATGCTCTTTTGTTCATTGTTGAATAAGTTGTTCCTTAACAACGCCTCCGCCAATTTTTCCTTTTCGTCAGGTGACTGGTTGGATTACCATAGTGAAAACGACGAAATTCTCCTGTCTGCCGAAGTGGAAGGATTAGAGAAGGCATTAACCGAGTTGCTGGACAACAATCTTTCAGAAACAAAAGAGATCAA
>JAFVVG010000043.1 GCA_017502305.1 Clostridia bacterium
GCGGAAACGGGGCTCCCCATCGCACGCGCGGGGGTGATCCCCAGGTTTCCGCTGTCATGAATGAAGTTTACAACTTTTCCCCGCACGCGCGGGGGTGATCCCTGGCCATCGTTGAACCGTGCCACCTGGTTGCTCTTTTCCCCCGCACGCGCGGGGGTGATCCCGATCCCGTGGAAGATGGCAACAGCTATGTGGCCTTTTCCCCGCACGCGCGGGGGTGATCCCATCACAATAAAAGATTCTGAATATACAATCGGCTTTTCCCCGCACGCACGGGGGTGATCCCTGCCGTTTCATCGCGGCAAACAGCTATGGTTCCTTTTCCCCGCACGCGCGGGGGTGATCCCACGACAAAAGATACTTCCTTCTGCATTTACTGCTTTTCCCCGCACGCGCGGGGGTGATCCCATCTACATCGGCAGCGACACCCCGCCCGAAAACTTTTCCCCGCACGCGCGGGGGTGATCCCTACAATCAGGATACCGGCTCCGATCCCAGCTACTTTTCCCCCCACGCGCGGGGGTGATCCTCTGAGTTCCGTTACTTCCATTTTCTCACGCTCCTTTTCCCCGCACGCGCGGGGGTGATCCCTACAACGAGACGACCGGTGCGAATCCGTCCTACTTTTCCCCGCAAGCGCGGGGGTGATCCTCACAAAGAAAAGCTTGCACGGGGAAATGTCGTCTTTTCCCCGCACGCGCGGGGGTGATCCTTCCTGCAGGCCAACCCCGAAACCGTTGAAAAACTTTTCCCCGCACGCGCGGGGGTGATCCCAGAAACAAAGCTACTGACTACAGGAAAGCAATGCGTCCATGCGACTCATTATCGCATGGGCCCATCCTTATCCCATCATCTTCAAATACTTATACACCGTCGGCCTGCTTAGCCCGCACACCCTGGCAAGGTCGCTCACGTTCATGTGCCCTGCAACATACGCCAGGTAGTGCTTGTGGAAGATCGCCGGTATATCATCCGTTGTGGTTTGCGGTCTGCCGATGCGCTTGCCCTTGGCCCTGGCGTTCTGCATGCCCGACTTCACCCGGGCGCGGATCATTTGCAGCTCCAGCTCCGCAAACACGCCTGCCATTTTGAGAAATGCCGCTGACATGGCGTCCAGCTCTCCGCTGCGGCAGTCGATGGTGATGCTGCCCACGATGACCAGGCGCAGGCGTTTCTGCTTGATGACCTCGATGATCTCACACAGCTGCTGCGTGCTGCGGGAAAGGCGGCTGACTTCCAGGGTGATGATGGTGTCACCGGGTTGGGCATGGTCAAGAGTGAATTGCAAATTGCACTTCAGTGGGGAGTCGCCGTGCTCGTATTCAAAAATGACTTCGTTTGCCCCCGCTGTTTTTAGCTCACGGATCTGGCGGTTGATGTCCTGCTTGCTCTCATTGGTGGAGCAACGCGCATAGCCGTATATCATATGTCCTCCTGTAAGAAAAATGGTCGAAGAGGCGTTTTACACCTTGACCAGGCCGGAAAGCCAGGAAAACCGTGGGGGCTATCCGGCTGGACAAGTGGCAAAAGTAACAGATGTTTCTGCTTACGCCTTCTGGGGAGCTTCGGCGTGGCAAGTGGCTTCCAGCTGCATGATGCTTTCGCGCAGGGTAAAGAGAGCTTTGCCAATGGCATAGAAGGCAGCGGCAACCTTGTAGAGTTTGGCTTTTTTGCCATGTCATACAGAGGGGCGGCTTCTTCATCGTAAAGGGTAAGCATGCCTTCGACCGTGATCCGCATATCGCTGAGAGCGTCAATCAGCTGCATCTGATGTTCATTCATCATGGTTGTTCCTCCATAGGGGGAGGCGGGGGGTTAACCCGCGCTCCCCAGAATCAGGTTCACGGCCTTTTCGGCCTTGCCAGCAGCGAAGACGATGAAGCGCTTGTCATCCTTCAGCACTTTCAGCCAGTTCTGGATATAGGCCGCATTGTTGCGTAAGCTGGTGGAGGTTTCCAGGCCGGTGTGGTTCACCAGGGCAGCCGCGCCGATCTCTGCCACAAGTTCTTCCTTGCTGTATTCCTGTGTACCGAAGAAGGCGGCATGGTTCAGGCGGTTCAGGCGCGACTCATGCCCGGTAGAATGCGCAAGCTCATGGAACGTGGTGCTGTAATACTCAGCGGTGGAGGCGAATTGGCTGCGCAGAGGAAGAACCACTTCATCGGTGGAGGGACGGTAGCAAGCGCGGTCACCATGCTGATGTACCAGGTGAACACCTTCACGGGCGATATAGTCATCAATGATGGACTGGGCTGCTTCGTGGCTGGCTGCACCGTTAGGCATGACCGGGAGAGGATGCCGGGGCGTGATGCCTTCGCACTGGTCAATGTGGAAGACGTTGTAATACCGCAGGAACGGTATCTCCTTAACCTCGCCGGTTTCTTCGTCATTTTGTTCGATCCATTTCCAGAAGACTACCAGGCTGCTTTTCTCACCCTTCTTGACCTTGCCGCCAGCCTTTTGGCACTGTTTGAAGGTCAGGTATTCGCCGGGGCGACCCAGCAGCATTTGATTCAGCAGGCTGTAGGGCTTCCCGGTGCTGCGGCTGATGGCCTTGCCATTGGCGACCCAGGGCTTCTGCCAAGGGATGACGCCTTCTTCCATCTGGGCGATGATTCGTGTGGTGACTTCGCTGTAGATATCCATTTTGTGCTCCTTTCATCTTGTGGGGAGCACTCCAATGTGGTAGAATGAAGTGCTCCCCGGTTTGTTTAGCGACTTTCGTGGGGCATTTGCCGGAATGCTGTGGTAGGTGTTCCGGCTTTTAGTTTATGGAGAAGCGGCGGCCTGTGGTGGTCTTGGTGTAGGCTGCGGCAATGTCGGGGAGAGCCTTCTTCAGGGCTGCGGTGTCCAGTCGGCTGCTGGTGAAGGTCTTCCAGGAAACCTTGTACGCTCCGGCGAGAAGCAATTCATCATCGCCCATAATGGCTTTGATGGTGTCTTCGGCCATTGCGATCTCGTTGTCCAGCTCTTCGCGCATGCGTTTGAGCTCCAGCAGTTCGTGGATCTGGTTTTCCATGTTGGGGTTACTCATGGGGTGTACCTCCTTCTGTGTGGTTGGTATGTTCAACCTGTGACTACATTATAATACTTGTACAAGTATATGTCTATTGACAAAAGCAACAAACTTGTACAAGTATATTTGTGCAATATTATACTTGTACAAGGTGATTCTCTGTGGTATTATTAACATGGAGGTGTATATTCATGGAAAACAGAGGTAAGGCGGCTACAAAAGCCAAGAACAAATATAATGCTGCCAACTACGATAGCCTACGTATTGTTGTCCCCAAGGGGCGCAAGGCAGATGTGGACGCATACGCCAAGCACAGGGGAGAGTCCGTCAATGGTCTGGTGAACAACTTCCTGCGTGAAGCTCTGGGCATGACCGAGGAAGAATGGAAGAAGACCAGCGATGATGCCGGGGAGGCATAAAACCGCTGGCCTGTTGGTTTGTACTGTGATCACATAAGGGTGCTGTTCGCAGAGACCGGGTGGCGTGGAAGAAACGATCATCTTTAATAACAAATGAACAAGTTTCCCCCTTGGTGGGCAGCGGCGGATAGCGGCTGCTCATTTTCTGTGCTTGAAGAAAATACCTTCTTCTGGACTGTACTTGCCGTATTGTTGCTTCAGGTCATACTCGGTGACATCCAGGTAGGACTGCTGGGTGACCTCTACGCTGGAGTGACCAAGCAGACGGCTCAGGGTATATATCCCCATGCCGCTGAGGATGCAGCGTTTGGCGAAGTTGTTGCGCAGGGTATGGGGTGAAACGCGCTTGCGGATACCGGCGCGCCTGACATATTTAGCGAAGTTCTTCTCGAAATCTGATACCTGGGGCGGAAAGCCGGAGTGTTTCACAGGGAAGATGAAGTCGCTCTCGCAATAACGATCCTTGAATTGAAGCCAATGCCGGAGTTCCCGGGCGGTTTTGGCGGAGAAGAATACTGTGCGGGCTTTGCGTCCTTTGGTTTTGTCGGCTGGGAGGTGGAGGCTTCTTTCGTCCAGGTGAAGCTGACTGACTTCGGCGGAGAGGGTTTCACCTACACGTGTGCCGCTATCCAACATGATCATGATGGCTACTGTGTCACGAAATTCGGGAAAGCTCCCTTTGTTCAGGCACTTGAGCAGGCGGACGACCTCTTCATCTTCCAGGTAATCACGGGCGCGACGGTCTGAGGAGAGCAGCTTGATTTTTTTCATGGGTGTGCGGGTGAGATACTCCATTTCTACCAGCCATGCGAAGAAAGCCCGGAGATTTCGCAGGTAATTGTTGATGGTGATGTTGCTAATCGGTAGATTGTAGTCGCGCCGGTTCTGTGGATGGTTGATCTCTTCTGTTCCTTTGACGGAGCAGAATGTATACTTGCCACGTGTTTGCAGGTCGATGATGAAACGGCGCATATAGTAATCCGTGACACCTTCAATGTGGATGACGCCGTGGTGTTCCTCCAACCAAACGCTGAACAGACGCAGTGCCTGCTCATAGGATTGCATGGTCTTGGGGCGTAACTGCCGCGCATGGCAATCCTCCATGTACAGGGGAATGATCCGGTCGAATTCCATCAAAAAACCAGCACCTTTCGTTGATCGTTTCCGATTGCTTTGAACGCATCCGGGCTGAGTCAATCAACAGAAAAATGCTGGTCATTCCGATGAGGAAGATTGATAGGGAAGCGGCAAAATAGCGAAGTTTCATTTACATTATTTTGCGCTGCAAATGAAATACGGGAATCATTGCACCACAAGGCTTACGCGCTCTGTTGCTCCAGACGGAATTTATCACTAAGCATGGCGATGAATTCCCCATTGGTGGGCTTATCCTCCTTGGTGGCCACCTTGCAGCCGAAGGCCTTGTTCAGGGTGTCGATGCGGCCGCGGCTCCAGGCTACCTCGATGGCGTGGCGGATGGCGCGCTCCACCTTGCTGGCGGAGGTGTTGAAGCGCTTGCCGATGCCGGGGTAGAGCTCCTTGGTGATGCGGTTGATGATGTCGGGGTTCTCCACCACCATCTTTACGGCTTCGCGGAGGAAGGCGTAGCCCTTGATGTGGGCGGGGATGCCGATGGTGAGAAACAGACCTGCCAGCTTTTCATCCATGGTGGGGGTGTGGCTCATGGGTGAGAGACGGCCGGGCTCGGGAAGGAGGACGCCCCGACCGCAGACCTCGCGGATCCGCGCCGCCAGGGCGGAGGTCTCAATAGGCTTGACCATATAGTATCGGGCGCCCAGGTCAACGGCGCGCATGATGAAATCATCACGGCCCAGGGCGGAAACGACAATAATCTGTGGCGGATGTTCCAGCGCCAGGCGGTTCATTTCTTCCATAAAGCTATAACCGTCCATCTGGGGCATGATGATATCCAGCACCACCACATCGATGGACGTCTTGTCCAGCATTTCAATGGCCTCCAGACCGTTGCCGCATTCGGCGGTGACCAGCATGCCCTCCTGATGGTCCAGGGCGCTTTTCATGGCGCGGCGCAGCTCTGCGTTATCGTCCACCAGCATCACTTTGATATCTCCCACGTGTTCCGATCTCCTTTCGTCGGCATCCATATTTGTCCTGTTTTGGGGCTCATCAGCCTTTTATGCATGGAAAAGGGGTTTGGCGGCTGATCTGGGGGCATTATAGCATATGGACGTCATGAAATGTGAAAAACGAGCAAACCTCCCAACATGCGACAGATGTTTCCATTTTTTCGCGAATTACGCGACAGTTATCGACAATTTGCGATAAACAGGGGTCGATGAAGGCAGTTGGACTGTAACACTTGCAATTTGCGGAGATTTGCTATAAAATAGGATGAATAGCTTTACCGAAACGGAGGTTGCAGGATGGCCAAATGGTTGCTGCGGGGCAGTTTTATGCTGGCGGCACTTGTATTGCCGACGCTGCTGGGCACGCCGGCCGCGCTGGCCATGTGGCTCCTGATGCCTTTGATGGTGGAGTGCAGCCGGGAAATGGACGAGCGCTGGTTTTGCGGCGCGGGCATCGTGCTGCTGGCGTGCGTGTGCGGCGCTACCATGCATCGGGACGCTTTTGCCGCCGCTTTCCTGTGGGGCGCCTGCGGCATCGGCATGCTGATCCTGCCCCAGAAGGATGCGTTCAAGCGCAGCTTCATCTGGACGGGGTTGAGCGCCGCTGTGCTGTGTCTGGCGCTTGTGTGGCTTGGAGGCAGGTATCCCCAGGGCATCTTTCCAGGCCTGGCGGAGGACATTGCCAATGGCATCTACCGTTTGCCGGGCAGCGACAGCATTCTGCTGCGATGCTACCAGATGGGCCTTGCCCGCTTGGAAGATGATGTGATTCCGGCGGTGAACCTCTTCGGGTTGCTGCTGATGTCACGGGAAGTGCGCATGGAGCTGCTTTACAGCCTGCGCTACACGCTGGAGATTACCCTGGAGGCAATGGTACCCCAGGCCATCGGCGCGTGGCTTCTGCTGACGCTGGTGCTGACCACCGCCCTGCCGGATCTGATCCGGCGCAGGCAGGGGAGGCAAGGTGTGATGCCCTCCTTCGGGGAGTGGCGCATCACGCCGTGGGCACAGAAAAACCTGAACGCCATGGTGATTGTGTATTTCCTGACGCTGCTGGTGGATCATCCTGTGGCGGCCCAGGTGGGCGGTCTGGCCTCAGCGGTGTTTGAGTATGGGTACATGATCTATGGCCTGGCGGTGATGGAGGGCCTGGGCAAGCGTATCGGTACGGCCCGGGTGATACGGCGGCTGTGGATGCTCGGCTGCATTCTGTTTGCGCCGTTTGTGTTGATTTTGCTTGGCGTGGCTGACCACTTTTTCGATCTGCGGAGGCTGAGCCAGTTAACGAAAAATGAAGGAGGATATGAACAATGAAGGTTATTCTGCTGATGGACGTGAAGGGCAGCGGCAAGAAGGATGAAATCATCAACGTGTCCGACGGATACGCCCGCAATTTCCTTTTCCCCAAGAAGATGGCTGTGGAAGCTACCCCCGGCGCCATGAAGGAGATTCAGAAGAAGCGTGCCGCCGAGGCTGCCCGCGAGGCTGAACGCCGCGCCGAGGCCACCGCCAAGGCCGAACTGCTCAAGGACAAGACCATCCTGGTGAAGGTCAAGTGCGGCGAGAAGGGCCGTCTCTACGGCTCCATCACCAACGCGGAAGTGGCCGAGGAGCTGGAGAAGCAGCACGGCATCAAGGTGGACAAGCGCAAGGTGGAGCTCAGCGGCAACATCCGCAACGTGGGCACCTACGAGGCTACGGTGATCCTGTACACCGGCATTTCCACCAAGATGAACGTGAATGTTCAGCCCCTGTAACAGGCAGGGGTTTCGCCTCTGCGGAGGCGACCAAAGGGCTTTCCTAACGCCCTTTGGAAATCTACGGGTGCACATCTATTAAGTGTTGGTAGGAGGTGGGAGCATGAGTGAACAGGTACTTCGGGGCGTGACGCCGCCCAACAGCGTGGAGGCCGAACGGTCTGTGCTGGGCGCTATGCTCCAGGATGGCAACGCGGTGATGCAGGCGGCGGAAATGCTGCAGGCGGAGGATTTCTATCAGCCCCAGCACCGGGAGATCTATGACTGCATGATCAAGCTCTTCCGGGAGCAGAGCCCGGTGGACATCGTGACCGTGGATACGGAGCTGAGCCGCCGGGGCACCCTGGAGGGTGTGGGCGGCACAGCGTATATTATCGAACTGAGCCAGTATGTGCCCACCACGGCCAATGTGAAGGCGTACATCAGCCTGGTTTCCGAAAAGGCCACGCTGCGCAAGCTGATCGCTGCCAGCCAGGAGATTTCCCAGGAGTGCTTCAGCCAGCAGAATCCACTGCAGGAGACGCTGAACCACGCCGAGAAGGCTATCTTCGATATCGTGATGAAGCGCTCCGCCGGCGAAAGCCTGGTGCACGTGAAGGATGTTCTGTATAACACGTATGCCAACATTGAAGAGCTAAGCAAGCTCAAGGGCAAGATCAGCGGTGTGCCCACCGGCTTCACCATGCTGGATAACATGCTCACCGGCCTGCACGGCGGTGAACTGGTGATCCTGGGCGCCCGACCCTCCATGGGCAAGACCTCTCTGGCCATGAACATCGCCGGCCATGCCGCCCTGAACGCTGGCAAGAGCGTGGCGGTGTTCAGCCTTGAAATGCCCCGGGAGCAGATCGCGCTGCGTGTGCTTTGCTCCGACGCCCGGGTGGATATGCAGAAGGTCCGCCAGGGCAACCTTTCCGGCGATGACTGGATGCGGCTGGCCAAGTCCATCGGCCCCATGTCCAACGCGCCCCTGTATATCGACGACACGGCAGGCATCACCCCCTCCCAGCTGCGCTCCAGGTGCAGAAGGCTGATGATGGATCATGGCCTGGACCTGATCGTTCTGGACTATCTGGGATTGATGCATGCCGACTCCAAGGTGGAAAACCGCCAGCAGGAAGTCAGCGAGATCAGCCGCCAGCTCAAGGCTATCGCCCTGGAGCTGAAGGTGCCGCTCTTGGCCTGCGCCCAGCTGAGCCGTGCCAACACAGCCCGTGTTGACAAGCGCCCCGCTTTGAGCGACCTGCGTGACTCCGGCTCTATCGAGCAGGACGCCGACGTGGTGATGTTCATCCACCGTGAAGGATATTACGACCCCAACTGCGAAGAGAAGAACGTGGGCGAGATCATCGTCACCAAGCAGAGAAACGGCCCCCTGGGCACGGTGAAGGTGGCCTGGCTCAGCGAGTATACCACCTATGCCAACCTGGCCAATGACGCCGGCGGCTACGGCGGTGGCGATGCGCCTTTTTAAGCAACAAACATAACACATGAGGAGGATTCCCCATGGAACAGATGACGGTGTCCCAGCTGGTGAAGGACTTGCGGTTCGAGGGCTTTTTGCTGGTTCGTTCCAGCGATCAGCGCACGGGCAGCAACGGCAGCCGCTACCTGGACATGAACCTGACTGACCGCACGGGCGAGATCAACTGCAAGGTGTGGGACGGCAATGTGGCGCCACCCCCTGCCGGCACGGTAATCAAGGTGCGCGGCCTGGTGCAGGAGTATAACGGCCGCCTGCAGCTGCGGGTGGAGCGCCTCAGGGCCACGACGCCGGAGGATCCGGTGGATCTTTCCCTGCTGGTGCCCTGCGCACCGGAAAGCCCGGCGAAAATGCAGGGTGAGATCGATGCCACCATCGAGGCCTTCAAAAGCGAGGACCTGAAGAAGATCGTCCGCGAGATGCTTCGCCTGGCCGGCGATAAGCTGGAGTGGTTTCCGGCGGCCCAGCGGCTGCACCACGCGGAACGCAGCGGTCTTTTGCATCACACCACCGGCATGCTGCGCACGGCGGAGCATATCATCGAGGCCTATCCCTGGCTGAATGGCGATCTGCTGCGGGCCGGCGTGATTCTCCACGACCTGTCGAAGATCACCGAGATGAAGAGCGACGAGCTGGGCAACGTGACCGACTATACCCGGGACGGCCTGCTCATCGGCCATCTGGTGCGCGGCGTGGCTACCCTGGCCCAGGCGGCGAAGAACGTGGGCGTGGAAGGGGAGGTCGTGGTGCTGCTGGAGCACATGATCATCAGCCACCACGGTGAGGCGGAGTTTGGCTCGCCCCGCAAGCCCATGTTCCCCGAAGCGGAGGTGCTCCACTGGATTGACCTCTTGGATGCGCGGATGAACGAAATGCAGGGCGTGATGGAGCGAACCCCCGCCGGCGCTTTCTCCGAGAAGATCTGGAGCCTGGACCGCAGGCTGTATCACCCCCTGTATGAAAATTTCCCGGAATAAAGGCATGAAAACCATATCCTGACACGTTTCAATGACAGAAACAGGTTTGTAGGAGGGAACTATCATGAAGAAGCGGATGCTGTTGGCTCTGGTGCTGGTTATGTGTGTGGCGGTGCTGTGCGCCTGCCAGAATAACGGCACCAAGTACACCGTGGTGGAAAAGAATCCTGCCCAGCCCCCGGCCCAGGCCACCCAGAACCTGAACCTCGGCGGCAACCAGGTCAGCACGCCTGAAATCAATTTTGACGACGGCAGCTATGATCCCCTGACTGAGGAGGGCAAGGGCGCCGATCCCATCGACTTCACCGAGAACATGGCCGCTCCTGTGACCGCGGCGCCCACGGTGCGCGGCGAGTATGCCGGCGCGACTCCGGTGCTGCTGGATCCCATCGACAAGCCCACGCCCACGCCTGTGCCTGCCATCAGCTTCAACTATCAGGCCTATGACGCCCCCAAGCTGCACCTGACCTTCCAGGGCCCGGTGGGCTGGAGCGTGGATGATACCGTGGCGGATACCTTTATCCTGCGGAATCCCGACCCCTCCATGGCCTATCAGGCTTCCATGACCCTGACGGCCACCAGTGTTTCCAGCCAGATGAACAAGACCAGCCTGAACACCCAGGTGGAAACCATGCTGGACGCCATCGCTGCCGGTGAGAACGTGAAGAGCTTCTCCCCCAGCCGTACGGCGGAGCGTACCCTGCTGGACCAGACCGGCGTGTATGCCAACTACACCGGAGTGCTGGACAACGGCGAGGAGATTGCCGGCCGCGTGCATGTTACCTGCGTGAACAAGGTGCTCTACACCGTGCATGTGACTTACCCCAGGGCCTACCGCGACACCTATGTGGACACGGTGTATGATACCCTGCGCAAGTCCATCAACGTGACCCAGTAATATGACAGAGCGAACGAAGCAAGCCCTGCGGAACTTCGCGGCAGGGTATAACTGCGCCCAGTCCGTCTACATGGCTTATGCTGATGTGGCGGGGCTGACGCAAGAGCAGGCAGCCCGGGTATCCGCTGGCTTTGGCGGGGGTATCGGGCGGCTACGGGACAACTGCGGCGCGTTCTCCGCTGCGGTGATGGTCTGCGGCGCGCTGGAGGAGCAGGGCCACCGGCCCCAGGGCCGCAAGGCTGTGTATGCCCGTGTACAGGATGTGCATGCCTCCTTTGTGGAAAAGTGCGGCACCATCTCCTGCGGAGAGCTGCTGCGGCGGCATCCCAAATCCGAAGGCCCCGCGCCTGAGGAGCGTACGCCGGCGTATTATGCCTCACGGCCCTGCGCCAGGGTGATTCTGCAGGCCTGCAGAATCATCGAGGGTCAGTTGAATAAGTAAATAGAAAAGCGGCTTGTATCGTGACAGATACAAGCCGCTTTTTGTTATGCTACTTAGAAAACAGCAATCAGCTTTCCCACATAGATCAGCATAAACAGCGTGCCCATGGAGAAGATGGTGGTCAGTACCACCTGGCTGGCGGCCAGGGGTCCGTCGCCGCCCATGGCCTCGGCCATGGGGTAGCTGCTGACGGCGCAGGGAGCGCCGAAGAGGATCATCAGCACGCCCAGCTCTTCGTAACGGAAGCCCAGCAGCACTGCCAGTGTGAGCATGGCCACAGGGATGATGGCCTGCTTGAGCAGCACCGTCCAGGTGAGAAGGTGCCGGTTATCCTTCACGCCCTGCCAGCGCAGGGAAGCGCCCAACACGATCAGCGAAAGGGGAGAGGTGATGCTGCCTACATCGTTGCAGACCTTGCTCAGCACGCCGGGAAGCTTCCAGCCGGAAAGCAGCAGTGCGCCGCCCAGTACACAGGCGATGATCAGCGGATTGGTGATGATGTCCTTGAGCAGCGCCTTGGGATCAGCCTTCTTCCCGGAAGGAGAGGCCAGGGCAATGACGGCCAGCACGTTGTTCATAATGGTGACGATGGGCAGCGCTAAGGTCACCGCCACGGTGCCTGCATCGCCAAACATGGCCTGTACCAGGGGAATGCCCAGGATGGCAAAGTTGGTGCGGAAGATGCCCTGCACCATCACGCCCTGCTTGCGGGGATCCTTCACAAACCGGGGCACCAGCAGGTGCGCCGCCAGGTAAACACCCAGCACGCTGAGAAAAATAAACGCCGCGAAGTCAATTCCGGGGGCATTGCTGATATCCAGATTGCGGATGTTGTTGAACAGGAGCACCGGTAAAAACAGCCGGAAGATCAGTTTATTGAGAGCGCTGGCGGTGCCGTCGGACAAAAGGCCGATGTGCCGGATGAACCAGCCCAGGCCCAGCATGATCAGCAGCGGGAGCATAATGTCCAGCGTGATCCTGAACTCTGCCAAAAGAACACCACCCTTCGAGGAAATGAAAAATTAGGAATGATGAATCAGGAATTGAGCATGTGGGCCAGACGAACGCAGTTCGCCCCTACACTTTCAAAAGCAGATGCCCAGCGTCGCGGCGCGCCATTCGCGCGGCGTGACCCCTTGCAAAAGGCGTACGCATGATCCCCCCAAAAGGGTGTCCAGAGGGTCGGAGACCCTTTGGTGGAGGAGTCCAGAGGAGGCAACGCCTCCTTTGGTTAGGGGATCACTAAGGGGGCGAAGCCCCCTTAGTCGCCGAAGGAGATGCCCATGCGCTTGGCAATGGAGAGCATCTGGTCGTCTTCGGGGACCAGCTTGGGTACGCCGGCAATGTCCTTGAGCAGGTTGTGGCCGATGGTGTTGCCCTTCAGGGCCACGGTGACGCCGTAGACGCCGTCGCGGATGAGCTCGGCAGCGTGAACGCCGAACTGGGTGGAGAGTACGCGGTCGTAGGCGTTGGGGCTGCCGCCGCGCTGGATGTGGCCGGGGACCACGGCACGGGCTTCCACGCCCACCAGCTCCTGGAGCTGCTTGGCCACATAGGCGCTGGAGGAGAAGTGCTCGGCAGCGCGCTTGGCTTCGCGCTCTTTTTTCTTCATCTTGGCTTCTTCCTTGTCCATGGCACCTTCGGCCACGGCGATGATGGTGAAGCCCTTGTTGGACTTGGCGCGGGCCTCTACCACTTTAGCTACCTTGGAGATGTCGTAGGGGACCTCGGGGATGAGGATCACATCGGCGCCGCCGGCCACGCCGGAATACAGCGTCAGCCAGCCGGCCTTGTTGCCCATGATCTCAATGACCATGCAGCGGCCGTGGGAGGCAGCGGTGGTGTGGATGCGGTCGATGACCTCGGTAGCGATGTCCATGGCGGTATGGAAGCCGAAGGTGAAATCCGTGCCATAGAGGTCGTTATCGATGGTCTTGGGCAGGCCGATGACGTTGAGGCCTTCCTCGGAAAGGAGGTTGGCGGTCTTGTGGGTGCCGTTGCCGCCCAGGGTGACAAGGCAATCCAGCTTAAGCTTGTTGTAGGTTTTCTTCATGGCGGCGACCTTATCGACCTTGTCGTCGCCGATGACGCGCATGTTGCGGAAGGGGGTGCGGGCCGTGCCCAGGATGGTGCCGCCCTGGGTCAGGATACCGGAGAAATCTTCCTTCTTCATGGCCTGATAATCGCCTTCGATCAGGCCGCGATAGCCGTCGTGAATGCCGATGATCTCGGCATCGAACATTTCATAAGCAGCGCGGGTTACGCCACGGATAGCCGCGTTCAGACCGGGGCAGTCGCCGCCGGCGGTGAGAATACCAATGCGCTTTTTCATAAAAAAGGCCTCCTCCACTTGATTCATCGCGGGTGTTTCGATTATTATATCATGTGTAACGTAGTTTTTCCACATGTTTTTGCACAAAACAGTATTTTTTGTCCGCGAAAGTGACCTGAACGGAGGAAACTCGGGATGCGAAAGCCGCAAATGGTGCTGTTTGATTATGCTCACACCCTGGCCTGGGAGCCGGACACGGACTTCCTGCGGGGCGAGAGGGCGGTGTTTCAGCATGTGGGGGAAAACCCGCGGCAGGTGACGCCGGAGGAAGCCAGCGCCCTGGGGACGAAGATCTGGCTCAGCCAGCGGGAAGCAAGGCACAGCGGCATGGAGCTGCACGAGCATCAGCAGCTGCGGCTGAAATATGACGCCATGGGGCTGAAGTTTGATCTGCCCATGGTTGAACTGGAAAAGCTGCTGTGGACAGCCACGACGCCCGGCGAAGCCATGCCCGGGGCGCCGGAAATGCTGAAAGAAATGGATAAGCGCAGCATCCGTACGGGGGTCATCAGCAATCTGGGCTGGTCGGAGGCAGCGCTGACGGACCGGCTGCGGAGGCTTTTGCGCCATGAATTTGAAATGGTGATTGTCTCCAGCGAGTATGGCGTACGCAAGCCTGATCCGCTGCTGTTTCAGGCGGCGCTGAGCCGTGCCGGCCTGGAACCCGGGGACGTTTGGTTCTGCGGAGATCAGATCGGGGCGGACATCCACGGCGCCCTGGGTGTGGGGATGTTTCCGGTGTGGTACGAATGCGATGACATCCCCAATGGATTCGCAAAGAAAAATGAGGGCCTGACCATCAGCGGCGAACATCTGCACATCCACCATTGGGAGGAGCTGCTGGCGGCCATTGACGATTGCGAGGGATGATTGTGTCCAACAAACGGAACGTGATAGAACGCCTGCGGGCGCTGGATATTCCCTGCGAGGTGCACGAGCATCAGGCGGCGCCTACCATGGAAGATTGCTTGGCCCTGCCCTATGCCGCGCCGGATGTGACCTTCTGCAAGAACATCCTTTTGTGCAACCGGCAGATGACGGACTTTTACCTGCTGGTGATGCCGCCGGAAAAGCCCTTTCGCACTTCGGCGGTGAGCAAGCTCCTGGGTTCCTCGCGGCTGAGCTTCGCGCCCAACGAATACCTGATGGACATGCTGGGGCTGGAAAGCGGCTCCCTGAGCCCGCTGGCGCTGTGGTTTGATGAAGGGAAAAGGGTGAAGCTCGTCATTGACGGTGAGGTGCGCAAGCAAGGGCGGATTGCCTTTCACCCCTGCGACAACACCGCCACGGTGATCTTTCAGCAGGATGTTTTCTGGCGGCAGGTGCTGCCTGCCTTAGCGCATGAGACGATCTGGATCTGAGAAAGGAAGAAGACGATGGATTACAAAGCGATGTTTCATCAGTTTCACCCGAGATTTTTTGAGGAGAAATCCATCCGGAGCATGCCGAAGGAAGAGGTGTTTGAGGAGCAGATCCTTGATCTGCGTGGGTTTGATCCAACATCGGTAAAGCTGACCTGCCCGGAGAATATTACCTTCGGCATGTATGCCGGTGACATGGAAGCGCTGCGCCGGGCTGTAGCCCTGGTGGATGACGACTGGGTGCAGTATTTCAGCGATGGAGATGACATATACTGTGCCTTTGACGGTGGGAAGGTGGTCAGCTTCTGCCTGCTGGATGAATTCGGCGTGCATGAGGGAATCCGTGTGAGCGGACCGGGCTGTGTTGGCACGGTGCCGGCGTATAGGGGAAAGGGCATTGGCCTGAAGCTGGTGCAGAACGCCACCGCCATCCTGAAGGAACGGGGATATGACCTGAGCTACATCCACTACACCCATGTGGGCCCCTGGTATGCCAAACTGGGCTATGAAACGGTGCTGCGCTGGTGTGCGGATGGTTTCGCTGAATAAATAAAAAGAAGGCCGCTGCGGCTTGATGCCGCGGCGGCCTTCCTGCGTGATGGATATTACTTGCTGGCCATCTGGCGCTCGGCCTGTTCCACCAGGCGCTTCACCATATAGCCGCCGATATAGCCAGCCTGGCGGGAGGGCAGATCGCCGTTGTAGCCCTGCTTCAGATTGATACCCAGCTCGTTGGCGATCTCATACTTCATGTTGTTCAGGGCCTGCTTGGCGTCGGGCACCATGGCGCCCTGCTTGTTGCCGGAATTGGACTGGTTCTGGTTGGCGCCGGACTGATTGTTGTTGTTATACATGGTGATGTTCCTCCTTGTAGTTGAGATGGAATGAGGTTATTGCTGGCCGGCCATCTGGCGTTCGGCCTGCTCGATGAGGCGCTTGACCATGTAGCCGCCCACATAACCGTTTTCACGGGCGGACAGGTCGCCGTTGTAGCCCTGCTTCAGGTTGATGCCAAGCTCCCGGGCGATCTCGAATTTCATGTTGTCCAGGGCGGGCTTGGCGTTGGGTACCATCTGAGATTGGCTGCTATTGTTCATGCTTTGTCACCTCCTATCTCTTCACAGGAGGTAGTTTGCGCAGCTTGCGGGAAGATACGCTGGGAAGTCCGGGGAGTGGAGGAAAATGCAAGGAAGACAAGTTTTATAGAAACTTTGTCAAGAACACTTGACAATGCCGCGGGATCATGTTATTCTGTGCGTGTCAAGAAAACTTGACAAGATGCAAAGAATACTTGCGGGAGGGAAGAAGTATGAACCGTGAGGAGATCCTGGCCAGGAGCCAGAAGGAAAACCGCAACAAGCCGGACGAAAGAAGTCGGGCGATCCAGACGAAAGCCAAAAGCATTTCTCAGATCGCGGGTCTGGCGCTGTGCGTGGTGCTGGGGCCTGTGGGCATTGCCATCCAGCGCAATTCCGCCTTCCTGTGGTGCGCGCTGGCGATCTACTGGGGCATGGTGGCTGCTGAGCGGCTGGCCTGTGCTGCCAAGGAAAAGACGAAGTGGCAATGGATCGGCGCTGTGGCGACAGCGGTATGCGCGGTAGGGTCGATCGTGATCTACGTTCTGGCGCTATTGGGAATATGGTGAGGTGAACCATGAACGACGAATTGATCCTGAAAAACCGCATCCGGGTGGCCCGGGCGGAGAAGAACATCTCCCAGGGGGAGCTGGCCAGGATGGTGGGCGTATCCCGGCAGACCATCAGCTCCATTGAAACAGGCGCTTTCAACCCCACGGCCAAGCTGGCGTTGATCTTGTACATCGCCCTGGAAAAGAAATTTGAGGAATTGTTTTATTTTGACTGATGACTTATAAGCCATAAAAAGAAGCAGACGGATGCGTCTGCTTCTTTGCGCTTCATGCGGCGCGCCGGGCGTGGGATCCGGGCCGGTGGACATGGCGTGATTACCGGTGGACGTATGCTGCCGCGCTGTTGGGCTTGCATGGAGCCGAAGAAAGCGGCATATCCTGGGGTGATGGCGCCACGAGGGCCAAAGAAAACCGCTGCACGCCGGTGATGTGCAGCAGCCTTGCGGATCCTGACTGCCCTTCAGCATATGCGGCACGCAGCCGGGTTATGCTTTGGCAGTGGAGATTTTGTTGATGATGGCGTTGAGCTCGTTCTGAATGTCCGCCATGTCGGCGGCGCCTTCCAGCCGGTCGCCCAGGGTTTCCAGCTGCTCCATGATGGCCTTGTCCGTGGTGATGGCGATGTTATCAACGCCGGAGATCACGCTGCCGATGCGCTCCTTGACGATCTCGCGCAGGCGGTCGTCCACCTCGCCCTGGTATTCCGGCTCGAACTCCAGGGCCACGGCAGCGTTTTTGCCGGCGATGACCACCTGAGCGTCGTCCACCTCGCTGAGACGCTCCAATTCGTCCTCGATGTCCTCGATGGCCTTGCGGGCGTCACTGACGGAAGTGACGCCCTGGGCAGCGGGCTGCTCGCTGGCGGTGGGGGGGATGAGATCATCGCCGCCCATGCCGGGATCATCGGTCATGTCGGGAATGATTTCATCCACCATGGAGCCGGGAGAAGTCGCCATAGGGCTGGCGGTGGCCGTGGGGGAAGATGTGGGGGTGTTGGTGGCCATGGGTTCGTCCTTGCGGGCGCAGCTGCTCAATGCAAGCAGAAGCGACGCGAGCATTACGGGGATCAATGCCTTTTTCAAGTTGATTCGCCTCCTCGCGGCTATTGTGTCCGGGGAGAAAGGCTTCAAACTCGTAAAATTTGGCGATTTTCCTTGAAACAAGAGAAAAAAGCGCTATAATATAAATTGGTATTTTATGTGAAGGAGCATGAGACTGTGCAATCCATCCTGAAAACGATTTTATCGCTGGCGGCGGCGGGTACCATGATGGTTTCCGCTCCCCTGGACGAGGCCGCACCCCAGCATGATATGGACGGCCCGGTTTTCCTGGCAAACCGCCAGTGGAAGGTGAGCCGGTATTATATTCCGGAGAACATGCGCCAGGCCCAGGTACAGGGCCAGGTGCGCACCCTGCGGGAAGAAGCTGCCACGGCCCTGGAGGAAATGTACGCCGCCTGCAAGGAGGAAAAGAACATCACCCTGACCTCCATCAGCGGTTACCGCAGCTATGCCACCCAGCGCGCCATCTATAACCGCAAGCTGGACCGGGTGGGCTCCAAGGCCAAGGCGGACGAGTATGTGGCCCGGCCTGGCGCCAGCGAGCATCAGCTGGGCTTGGCCATGGACGTAAGCCAGAAGGGCAAGTCCAACCTGAGCGCCTCCTTCGCCAAGCAGGGCGGCGGCAAGTGGGTTGCCGAAAACTGCTGGCGGTTCGGGTTTATCATCCGCTACCAGAAGGGCTGGGAGGACATTACCGGCTACGAGTACGAGCCCTGGCATGTGCGATATGTGGGCAAGGAAGTGGCCGCTGCTATCCATAAAAACGAAATGCCCCTGGAGACGTTCCTTTTGCTCCTGCGCGAGGAGAAACTGATGGACATCATGATCGTTGAAGAATAAGAGTGTGGAGAAGTGGGGGTTATCCCGGTGGCGTTTTTGAAAAAAATGATTCTGTGGCTGCTGGCGGCACTGCTGGCTGTGGCTTGCGCGGCGGCGGAAGAACTGCCCCAGGTGGACGCGGAGATCCTTGTGCTGGCCAGCAGCGCCCAGCCGCTGGCGGAGGACTATGAGCCTGCGGATCTGGTCAAGCTGGCCTCCCGGCGCAGCGGAGCCAGCGCCAAGGGCACCGTGTATACGGAGTCCGCTACCAGCATCCAGCTGCGGCAGGATGCGGCGGACGCGCTGGTGAAAATGTGCGCCGCTGCCGAAAAGAAGGAAACCATCCTGTATGTGCGCCAGGGCTATCGCTCCTACGCTGACGAGGCCGCCCGCTATGCCCGCCTGGAGAAGCGCGGCGAGGCCGGCCAGAAGCCCGGCGAAACAGACTATCAGACCGGTCTGGCGGTAACGGTGGTGGGCAAGGGATGGAAGTCCAAGACGCTTACCGCGGATTTCGCCGAAACCAAAGAGGGCAAGTGGCTGATCAAAAACGCTGCCAGGTATGGCTTTGTGCTGCGCTACCCCCAGAACAAAACGGAAATCACCGGCTGGGAATATGAGCCCTGGCACCTGCGTTATGTAGGTGTGGAAGCGGCGGCCTACATGCAGGAGCACGACCTGTGCCTGGAGGAGTTTGCTCTGCTGGTGAATGGCGGCGAAGCGCCGAAGCTGCCTGCTGAGGCTATTCAGACGCCGGAACCTGCATCGCAGACGGAAGAAGTAGCGGAGGCTACGCCCACCGCTGTGCCCGCCGTGCCCGAATATGGAGAAGGCCAGCTGGTGGAGCTGGAGGAGACCGGCCCCGACGGCGACCATGAAATCAGCTTCATTTACAAGTGATTGAAGGAGTTAATCGGCATTGAAACGGATGTACATGGCCCTGGCGATGGCGCTTATGCTTATGGCGGCGCCTGCCCTGGGGGAAGACGACGGGGAGATCAGCATTCAGCAGACGGCGGGGATCTTCATTGAAGAAGTTACCTACGACGACGTGGCCTGGAATTTTCCCATCGACCTGAGCGAGATGGATCCGGATTTGGTGCGCCTTGCCAACAAGCAGATGTTCCTGCCCAAGGATTTTGTGCCGGATGACCTGGTAACGATGAAAACCCGCAAGCAGGACAAGGAAGGCAACAACCTGAACGGCGGCGTGAAGAAGGATACCGGCGGTACCCTGAAGCTTCGGGCGGAATGCGCCGAAGCCCTGGTGACCATGCTGGAGGACGCCATGGATGAGGGTGTTACCCTCTATCTGAAAAGCGCGTACCGGTCTTATCAGACCCAGGCGACCATGTATTACAACCGGCTGGAAAGCAACAACGGCAAGGACCTGGGCTATGTGACCAAAGCCGGCGCCAGCGACCATCAAACAGGCTTGGCTGCGGACCTGATCCCCAAGGAATGGCTGGGTAAGGGCATGACCAGGGCCATGGGCGTGGCGGAGGGCTGCAAGTGGATGGCCAACAACTGCGCCCGGTACGGGTTCATCCTTCGCTATCCGGAGGACAAGGAAGACATTACGGAGATCAATTACGAGCCCTGGCACCTGCGCTATGTGGGTGTGCCGGTGGCAACCTACATCATGGAAAACGGCCTGTGCCTGGAGGAATTCCACGTGGAGCTGCAGGCGGCCATTGACCAATTCCTGGCCGATGGTGGCCGAATGAGCCTGGTGCGTGACTTTATCCAGGTTTCGGCAGAAAATGACTGAGGAGCTGTGTGAGCAGCTCCTTTTTCTGTTGACAGGAAACAGCATATGCGCTATGATGTATATACCCCGTGGGGGTATATAAAACGGAGGTGCGGCTATGGATTGCTGCCACAAGACAAAAGAACGTACGCCGGAGGAATACAAGGCCCTGATTCACCGGCTGAACCGGGTGGAGGGGCAGATCCGCGGCATTCGCGGCATGGTGGAGGAAAGCGCCTATTGCGTGGACATACTGAACCAGGTAGCGGCTGCCCAGGCGGCGCTGAACGCATTCAGCCGGGAACTGCTTTCAAACCATATCCGCACTTGTGTGGCGGAGGACATCCGCCGGGGCGGGGGAGAAACCATTGACGAGCTGGTGCAGACGGTGCAGCGGCTGATGAAGTGAGGCGATTAATTATGAAGCAATATAACGTAACCGGCATGAGCTGCGCTGCCTGCGTGGCCAGGGTGGAAAAGGCCGTGAGCAAGGTTCCCGGGGTAACGGGCTGCTCGGTAAGCCTTTTGACCAACGCCATGGGCGTGGAAGGCACCGCCAGCGAGGAAGCCATCATCCATGCGGTGGAGGAAGCCGGCTACGGGGCTTCGGTGAAGGGTGCGGCCCAGGCAGCAGCGCCCGCCGCTGGCGAGGATGCGCTGGCTGACAGGGAAACACCGGTGCTGAAGCGCCGCCTTCTGTGGTCGCTGGGGTTCCTTGCGGTGCTGATGTACATCTCCATGGGCCACGTGATGTGGGGCTGGCCCCTGCCGGAGGTGCTCAGCCGCAATCCTGTGGCCATCGGCCTTGCGCAGCTGCTTTTGACCGGCATTGTGATGGTCATCAACCAGAAATTCTTTATCAGCGGCTTCAAAAGCCTGTTCCATGGCGCGCCCAACATGGATACCCTGGTAGCCCTGGGCTCGGCGGCCTCGTTCCTGTACAGCACGTATGCCCTGTTTGCCATGGCGGATGCCCAGGCCCTGGGGCAGGCGGAGCACGCGGCTCATTATCTGCATGAGTTCTATTTTGAATCCGCTGCCATGATTCTCACGCTGATCACCGTGGGCAAAATGCTGGAGGCCCGATCCAAGGGCAAAACCACCGACGCCCTCAAGAGCCTGATGAAGCTATCGCCCCAGACGGCGACCATCCTGCGTGATGGCATCGAGGAAACCGTGGCCATCGGCGAGGTGCTGGCAGGGGATGTGTTTGTGGTGCGGCCCGGAGAGAACATCCCTGTGGACGGCGTGGTGCTGGAAGGCCACACCGCCGTGAATGAATCCGCCCTCACCGGTGAAAGCATTCCCGTGGATAAATCGGAGGGCGACCAGGTCTCCGCAGCCACGGTGAACCAGTCCGGGTATATCCGCTGCCGGGCCACCCGCGTGGGTCAGGATACCACCCTGAGCCAGATCATCAAAATGGTCGGTGATGCGGCGGCCACCAAAGCGCCCATCGCAAAGGTGGCGGACAGGGTCAGCGGCGTGTTTGTGCCGGCGGTGATCAGCATCGCCGTTGTGACCACCATTATTTGGCTGCTGGTGGGAGAGGGCTTTGGCAACGCCCTGGCACGGGGCATTTCTGTGCTGGTGATTTCCTGCCCCTGCGCCCTGGGCCTGGCTACGCCGGTAGCCATTATGGTGGGCAACGGCATGGGCGCCAGGAATGGTATCCTGTTCAAAACGGCGGTGTCCCTGGAGGAAACCGGCAAAACGGAGATCGTGGCCCTGGACAAGACGGGAACCATCACCATGGGCGAGCCCCGGGTGACGGATGTGCTGCCCGCCGAAGACGCTGATGAAGATACCTTGCTGCGCCTTGCCTGTGCCCTGGAGAGCCGCAGTGAACATCCCATGGCCAGGGCGGTGATGCGCTATGCCGGGGAAAAGAACATGGCCCCGGAAGAGGTCAGTGACTTCGAGGCCCGGCCCGGCAACGGTCTGAAAGCCGTGCTGGCAGGGGAGAAGCTCCACGGCGGCAACATGGAGTATATCAGCCGGCAATGCGATGTGGATGAAAGCGTGCGCAAGCAGGCGGAAGCCCTGGCCGCCGAGGGCAAAACGCCCCTGTATTTCAGCCGGGGCGGAAAGCTGCTGGGCGTGATTGCCGTGGCGGATGCCATGAAGCAGGACAGCCCCGAGGCCATCCGGCAGATGAAAAACATGGGCATCCGTGTGGTGATGCTCACCGGCGATAACCAGCACACCGCCGAGGCGGTGGGCAAGCAGGCCGGCGTGGACGAGGTCATCGCCGGGGTGCGGCCCGAGGGCAAGGAGCAGGTCATCCGTCAATTGAAGCAGAAGGGCCGTGTGGCCATGGTGGGCGACGGCATCAACGACGCCCCGGCCCTGACCCGGGCGGACATTGGCATCGCCATTGGGGCCGGTACCGACGTGGCCATTGATTCTGCCGACGTGGTGCTGATGAACAGCAGCCTCATGGATGTGCCGGCGGCGATCCGCCTCAGCCGGGCCACGCTGCGGAACATCCATCAAAACCTGTTCTGGGCGTTCTTCTACAACAGCATTGGCATTCCCCTGGCGGCGGGCGTGTTCATCGGCCTGCTGGGGTGGAAGCTGAACCCCATGTTTGGCGCCGCGGCCATGAGCCTTTCCAGCTTCTGTGTAGTGTCCAACGCCCTGCGGCTGAATTTCTTCAACCTGCGCAGCGACAGGCATGACCACAAGGCAAAACAGCGCAAGCGCAAGGTGCTGACCCGTACCATGACCATCGAGGGCATGATGTGCCCCCATTGTGAAAAGCGGGTGCGCAAGGCCCTGGAAAGCCTGCCCCAGGTGGAATCCGCCGAGCCCAGCTTCGAAAGCGGCACCTGCCTTGTGACCCTGAACGCCAAGGTGGCGGATGAGGTGCTCAAGGCCGCTGTGGAGGAAGAGGATTATCCGGTGCTGAAGATTGATTAAGAGGCGAAATGCATGACAAAAGAAATGATGCTGCGATTTGCACGGCCTCTATTGCTTACGGCCCTTCGCAAAGCGGATATGGTGCAGGTGAAGGATAAGGTGCTGACCTGCGAGGATGATATTCCTGCCGCCGTGGAGCGCTGCTGGCACGATGCTCTGAGCGACCTGGATGTGGAGGTATGGGGGATTGCTGCCGGAGAATTGCTCCAGGATGTGAACCTGCTGGGCACCAGCGTGCAGGGGAATGTGCTGCGTTTTGTGACAGAGGAAGGCTTCCGCGGCGATATAATTTGCCATGATGGGGCAGCAGAAATGGAATGCGCAGATTCCTTCTGGTTTGTGGCGGTGCAGGCTCTTGGAAAGCTGTTGCGCCGGGACTATCTGATTTCAGCGCATCTATCCCATATGCTGCTCATGGAAACGCTGGTCACGCAAATGATGCAGCGGGATCAAATGTATCAGACGAACTACCATCGCTACGGCTATGCGGAGACACTGGCATACCGGCAGGTGGATGTAACACCCTATGCAGACCTGATGACAGGTGACGAAACATACGCCTGCATTGCGGAGCAGTTGATCCGAGCCGCGCTGTGCCGCGAGGGCTCGGAAAAGTTTTTCGCGATCTGGCGGAAATACCTGGCGGAACTGCAAAAGTAAGGCTTGCCCGGAGTAACCCGGGCTGCTTTTTTTTCACATATTTTGCGCAGCTGTTCGACGGAATGGGCTCATCTCCAGGCGTATGCTTGTCCCAAGGAAGGATGTGGACAGGCATGACCCAGACGGAAGTGATTCATCGCGGCAAAAAGCGCCACAAGGACCGGTGGATGCCCGGAGAGCGGCGGCTGCGGATGCAGGAAAGCGTGAAGCGCATGGCGGTGATCGCCGTGCAGATATTGCCGGGGTTCCTTTTCAGCTTTGCCGAGGTGATGGGCATCCCCTCGGGCTTTCACGCGGCATGGATGGCCGCTCTGGCGGTGGTGGGAGAAAGCCTTCTCTGGCCCGCTGGTGGCTGCGCCCTGGCGCTTGTGATGCGGCTAGTGTGGGGGCTGCCCCTGCACCTGGAGATGCTTTTGACCATCGGTGTGATGCTGGTTTCACCCCTGGTGATCTTCCGCCGGGGCGCCTGGGCCATGATAGGCTGGACAGCTCTGGCGGTGCTGCCCACGGCGGCAGTGGGAATCTTCGCGGGTACGGCGGCGGATGGATTGCGGGGTGTGGCCTGCGTGGCCATCAGCGCCATGAGCGCCCCGGTGATGCTGCGGGGGTTCCGGGCCGTGGCGGGGGACAGGGCGATCGACAGCATGGAAGACCGGGTGGCCCTGGGGTACACGGTGGGCATGCTGCTTTGCGGCGGCGCCAGGATGCTGCTCTTTGGGCTGAATGTGGGCATGCTGGGCGCGGCATTGCTGACGCTGGGCATGGGGCTGTACCTTGGCGTGGCGGCTGGCGCGGTGACGGGCATGGCGGCGGGGCTTGTGCTGGCCCTGCAGGGGCTGAACGTGAACCTCAGCGTGGCGCTGGGGGTAGGCGGCTTTCTGGGTGGTATGGTGCAGGGCCTGGGCCGGAAGTGGCTGACCTGCCTGTGCTTTGCCATGGGTTGCGGACTGACGCTGCTGCTTTCCGGCACAGCGGCCCAGGGAAGCCTGTGGGCGGTGCTGGGGGCCTCGGCCATGCTGGCGCTGCTGGGCAGAACCCCCTCGGAAACGGTGCAGCGCTTCTTCCGGCGGTTCGCATCGCAGCGGCCTTCGGCTGGCGATGCCTACGCTGCCTCCGCCTTGAGCAGCTGGGAGAAAACCGTGGAAGCCATGGCAAGGGCGGTTCCTTCGCCGGTGGAAGATGAGGAGCGCCGTGAGGGTGCCTGGTGGAAGGCGCAGCTCTGCGCCGGCTGCCCTGATGAGGCGGAATGCCCCTGCATGCTGGCGGATAAGGCGGTGCAGCAGGCGGAATGCGTGTGGGCCCAGCGGCTGCAGCCGGAGGAAGCCTGGGCCAAGGCGCTGGACGGCCTGCGGGGCTTGGGCTGTGGGCGGCTGTATCATCTGTGGCAGGGTATGGAGGAAATGCGGGAAGGCAACGCCGCCAAGGCCAGGCAGATCCAGCGGGCCTGCCATCAGCGGGATATGCTGGTGACCCACATGCAGGCCATGGCAGGGGCGGCGAGGCGGTTTGCCCAGCTTTCCCACGGCGAAAGCTGGTGGGACGAGATGTCTGCAAGGCAGCTGCGCAAGCGGCTTTCGGAGCTGGCGTTCCCGGCGACGCTGATCTATGCCCGCAGGGTGCAGGGGCACGCCCAGGCCGCCTTTGAGCTGCATCGTGACAGTGAAGCCAAAGAACAGGCGGAGGAATTGCGAAGCCTGGCTGCCGGTACCCTGGATGTGCCCCTGGATGTGGCCAGCGTGGAGGATGGCCGGGTGCTGCTGACGGAAACGCCCCTGTGGACGGTGGAAACGGGCATGGCTGCCTGCGGCCTGCAAGGCAGTGAGAATGGGGACACCTATTGGGTGGGCATGCTGCCGGACGGACGCTATCTGGCGGCGCTTTCCGACGGTATGGGCCACGGCGCCCTGGCCCGGCAGGAATCCACCCAGACGGTGACGCTTCTGCGCCTGTGCCTGGAAGCGGGCTACACCCGGCCCCAGACCCTGACCGCCGTGAACGGCATGATGCTCCTGGCCAGCCGGGGAGAGCGGTTCTCCACGGTGGATCTGATGACCATCGATTTGTGGACGGGCCAGGCTACTATCGACAAGCTGGGGGCGGCCGGCACCAGGCTGCTCCGGGGCCGCAGCATGACGGAGCTCACCGGCGACGCCCTGCCCCTGGGGATTCTGGAAACGGTGGAATCCCGTTCCAGCGTGCTGCGGCTGCATCACGGAGATGAACTGGTGCTGATGACCGACGGCGTGGAGGACGCCTTCCCTGGAAAAACGGAGCTGGATGACGCCATCCGGGAGGCCATGAGCGAAGCAACCGCCCAGGCGGCCGCCGAGGCGCTTTTGCGATCGGCCAAAGAGGCCGCCCGAGACGGCCGGAAGGATGATATGTCTGTTGTGGTGCTGAAGGTGAGCAAAACCGCATAGGTTTACAAGGGGGAACGAATGTGATATGATGAGCCAATAGGATATGACCTCGAACGGAGGGAAAAAGATGCAAAAGCGCGTGGAAGTTGATTTTACAAACCCTGTATGCCACCCCTTTGATTTTCAGGGCGGGGAGCATGGCGTGCTGCTGATTCACGGCTTCACCGGCTCGGCGGCGCACATGCGGCTTATCGGCGAGGAACTCCATGCCCGGGGATTTACGGTGAAGGGCATCAACCTGCCGGGCCACGCCACGGAAATGATGGACATGGCCAATTACCATTGGCAGGACTGGCTGCGGGCGGCCAAGGAAGCCTTTATCGAGCTGAAGGAGAAGTGCAGGTATGTGAGCGTGGCGGGCCTGAGCATGGGCGGCGTGCTGACCATGCTGCTGGCGGAGCAGATGGACGTTACCGCAGCGGCGCCTATCTCTGCGCCCACGGCCGTGGTGCAGAAGGCGCTGCCCCTGGCGGGGGTGGCTTCGCTGTTTGTGAAGACCATCATGTGGGGGGACGACAGCCACCGGCGCAAGCTGATGAACATGGATTATCATTATGGCTACGCCGGGTTTCCCACCCGCAGCGGCGCTGACCTGTATAAGCTGATGGTCATGGCCCGCAAGAACCTCCACGCCATCACATGTCCCATTCTGGCGGTGCAGTCCCACGCCGACGAGACCATTGCCCCGGAAAGCGCCGAGACCATCATGGCTGGCGTCAGCAGCGAAAGAAAAGGAATCCTGTGGCTGGAGATGGTGCCTCATGTGTGCACGATTTCGCCGGAGTATAAGCGGATTGCCCAGGAGATTGGGGATCTGTTCAAAAACGCGGAAAAGTAAGAGAAAAAGCAGCTTGCTGGTGGGAGGATTCTTAAGGATGAATTGATCCCACAACGAAAAAGGCGAGCATCTGGCGAATATGCCGGATGCTCGTTTGCTTATGGGGTTGTATAAACGCAATGCACGGATACAGTGCGATAATTGCGCCCTCCTGAAATGATGGGAATTCGTTTTTCGTCTGCTCAACAAATTGGAAGTTGTCGAAGGGCTTTAAACTTCAACAAAAAGTATATCTTCCTTTCCGGAAGGAATTTCTTTGCTGATTTTCCCATCAACAAATAGAACAGAACCGCCTCTTGCAATCTCATGGCCATCTTTATCTTTGCAAACCGAATTAACATATAAAACAGAACCGCCTATTTTACCGGCTTGTTCAGCATACTCAAATTTAATTGATGTATTCCACTCATCACAATTAAAATCTGTATACACAGGCCAAAACACAATATCAGGAAATAATTGTTTTGCTTCATTGATGTTTTCATCAAACCAAAAATCTCCGCACAAGCCAACAATAATTCTTTTACCCATATATGAAAATATATGAAATCCATTTCCCTCGCGATATTGTTCAGTAGCAAATTTTTCTTTCCAACCAGGAGATACTCTTCGATATAAATCAATTATATTTCCATTTGAATCGATTGTGATTTGTGAACTGTAAAAGCAATCCTCCGCCTTTTCGATAAATCCAAAAGATACCGCAATTCCGTATTCTTTTGCAACAGAACATATTTCTTTTATTATCAAATCGTTCTGAACAATCGCCATTTTTTCATCGTGTTCTATTTCAAAAGTTGCACCATAAAAGCCTTGCAAGAATGCTTCTCCGAATATCACAATGTCCACATCATTTGAACATTTTTTCATTGTGTCTATTACCACATTTTTATTGTATTGTACATTTTCATTAATAAATCCCATTGATGCTAATGCACACTTCAAATATATCACCTCGACAAGTTCAAGTTGATCGCTTTCATTCTATCATAATAGCACAAGGAACAGTAAGTCTTGGCGAGCTTGCTGTTGCGGTTTTTTGTGTATAGGGAAGGATAACTTCATCCTTTCCATCACTCTTCCTGGCGCAAGCTGCTTTTTATTGATCTGAAACACGGTTTCTGTTACTCACCCGTGTCGCGGCGCGACCGTATTCGCGCCGTGCACCCCGGCAAATGTTTACGCGCAGAAGATCCCCGAATGGGATTCTCAAGAGGCGATGTCCCTTGAGCGATAGTCCAGAGGGCAGAGCCCTCTGGTTACTGTGTGCTCCGGATGTTGATCAGGTGAATCTGCGGCTTGTTCAGCAGGCGGATGGGGAGGACGGAGGTGCCTACGCCACGGGAGATCAGCAGGTTGGTGCGGTTCTCCGTAAGCCAGCCCTCCTCGTAACGGGGTTCTACTTTGGTGATGTTGAGCAGGTTGCCCACCAGGGCGATCTGCCCGCCGTGGGTGTGACCGAAAAGACCCAGGTCGAACCACATGTTGCGGCCGTTCATGTCCTTGGCCTTGTGGGCCTCGGGAATGGCGGCGGGGCTGTGGGAGAGGAAAATGACGTAGTCCTCCTGGCGGACCTGGGCGGCTACCTCGTTGAGCTTGGGCCAGCCGTTGTCCACATCGTCGAGGCCGGCCAGATAGATGTTGCTGGCGCCGATGCGCACGCTGGCCACATCGTTGACCAGGGGCGTGACGCCGGCGGAAATCATGGCGGACTTCAGGGTGAACAGGTTTCCCTCGGGGATGGTGCGGTCGTGGTTGCCCATCACGGCATAAACGCCGTAGCGGCTGTTGATGCGGGGCATATGCTTGAAGAACTCAATGGCACCGTCGCAGTCGTTGGCGTAATCGCCGCCCAGGAGCACGATATCGGCATTGAGACGGTTCACGGCGCTGATGAGCTTCTCCACCCGGCTCTGGGAGAAGAAAGGCCCGGCATGGATGTCGCTGAGATAGGCCACACGAAGCTGGCCCACATCCCGGGGGAGGTGGTCACTGGTGAGGGAGACGGTCTCCGTTTCCAACATGAAGGGTTCCAGGAAGGGATAGGCCAGAAGGCCAATGAGCAAAAGAAAGGTCAGTGCGCGGATGAGGCAGCCGCCCCTGCGGCGCTGGCGGTGACGGGGACGATAGGTCATGGGCGCCTCCTTATCAGATAAGCATGAGCAGGATGGGTACGGTGATCATGGAAAGGGCAGTGGAAAGCGCCACGCCACGGGAAGCCAGGGTTCGGTCGGAATTGTACATTTCGGCCATCATGGCGGTAAGGGCGGCGCAGGGCATGGCGGTGCACAGGAACAGGGCAGAGGTGACCATCTTCGGCAGGGGCGTGAAGGAAAGCAGCCACACCGCCAGGGGGAAGATCAGCAGGCGCAAAGCGCACACGGAAAGCAGGGGCCGGTCGGTGAGGTGTTCCTTGCGAAGACCCATGAGACGGGTGCCGATGACGAACATGGCCAGGGGCGTGGTGGTTTCGCCCAGCATGGAAAGGGCATTGTTCACAAAGCCCGGCAGCCGCCAGCCGGTAAGGAACAGCGCCATGCCGCCGATGACCGCCAGCAGGGAAGGGCTCTTGAGCAACTGCCTGGGCCGCATGGCCTCCTTGCCGCCGTAATAATATGCACCAAGCGTCCAGCTCATGAGGTTAAAGGCGGAAACGTACAAGGCGGCGTAGATCAGCGCTTCCTCGCCCAGGGCGGCGGTGATGACGGGATAGCCCATGAAGCCGCAGTTGGACACCATGGCCAGGTTGGTCAGCACCGCGTGGCGGTCCTTGGGCTCCCTGCGGAAAAGCCGGTGGGCGATGAGGCCTGAAATGGTGATGATCACACAGGTGAAAACGAAAACCAGCAGAAGGTCCCGGATGAGCTCCGGGCTGCGGTCCCGCTGCATGGAGGAGAGGATCAGGCAGGGCTGGGCAAAGGACAGGACAAAGGTGTTCAGCCCGGCAATCTGCTTCTCGTCCAGCAGCTTGCCCCTGGCGGCGAACAGGCCGCAGAGCATCAGCAGAAAAAGGGTAAGCACCTGCATCAATACATGCATGGTGGAACCTCCCGTCATTGACACAATTTCCAAATCATTGTACACTATTCCTGTGATTCCATCAAGATTGGAGATGCGCTTATGAACAATTTCCGCACGTTTGATCCCTGCACGATGCTTTCCCCTGTACCTGTGGTGATGGTCTCCTGCAAGGGCGTGAAGGCAGATGACAAGCCCAACATCATTACCATTGCCTGGGCGGGTACCGTGAATTCCGCGCCGCCCATGGTGTCTGTCAGCGTGCGCAAGGAGCGCTACTCCCACAAGCTGATTGCCGAAAGCGGCGAGTTTGTGGTGAACCTGGTGGATGAGGCGCTGTGCAAGGCCTGCGATTATTGCGGCGTGAAGAGCGGCCGGGATGTGGATAAATTCGCCGAGATGCGGCTGGACGCCATGCCCGCCCTGGGCCTGGAACATGCCCCCGCGGTGGCGCAGGCACCCGCTTACCTGAGCTGCAAGGTGCGGCAAGTGATCGAGCTGGGCAGCCATGACATGTTCATTGGCGAAGTGGTGGGCGTGCAGGTGCGGGATGACCTGTTTGATCCCGATGGTTCCCTGCACCTGGAAAGCGCCGGGCTGGTGGCCTACAACCACGGCGTGTACCAGCGCACGGTGGATGTGCTGGGGTTCTTCGGCTACTCCGTGGCCCGGCCCGATGTGCTGGAAAGAAGGATGAGTACCTATCACAAGTAAAGCAACAGCTCCTGCCAGATGACGACAGGAGCTGTTTTTATTTTGCGTTTCTTTCCCAGTCCTCCCGGAGGATGGCATACAGGTCCACATCCACAAACTTTCCCTTGTTATAGATGCGGCCCCGCAGGGTACCTTCCTTGCGCATGCCGCATTTCTCCATTACTCTTCCGCTGGAAGGGTTGCTGGTTTCGTGCTGGGCCTCCATGCGGTGGAGGTGCAGGTGGGTGAAAGCCATGTCGATAAAGGCGTGGAGGGCCTCCGTCATGATGCCCTGGTTCCAATAGGCACGGGCCAGGCTGTAGCCCACCTCCACGGTGCTGTTTTCGTGGTGATACCACATGAAGCCAATGGTGCCGATGAGCCTGCCTGTTTCCTTCAGCACGATGCCGTAGCTGGAGGGCATGCCCTCGCGGTACTGCCGGAGGATATAGCGCAGGTAGGCCCGGCTGTCCGCCACGGAGCGGTGGGCGTCCCAGAGCACATGGCGGGCGACTTCCTTATCGCAGGAGTAGTCGAAGATGTCCTGGGCGTCCCGCATGGTCATGGGGCGCAGGGTGAGGCGGGGGGTATCCAGCATCGGCAGGCGGGCAAACAGGTCGCCGGGAGTATCATAAACAGGGGTCGGCTCCCGAAGCGTGAGGCCCCGGAGAAAACGTTCAGCCATATTGCGCGTACCAGGGAACCATCAGTATGGGACGGAGAAAACCGCCCTGCTGGGTGCTGCCCCAGATCAACAGTCCCACGCCCACCAGCAAAAGCAGGATTAGGAAGCAAAGGAAAACGGTATAGCCACGGCTGCGGCCCATAATGGTTCACGCTCCTTTCGGTTTTTTTCTTCATACGGGAAGAAAGTTGTAACATCAATCGTTGATTTGGTTGAAGACGCCCTTCATGGCGGCAGCCATCATGATGGCCAGGGCAGTCTTGCCGTCGCGGAAGGTGCCGTCCAGCACCTTGTCGGCGGCCTCGGCGAGGGGCATGCGGGTCACGGAGACGAACTCGTCCTCATCCGGGTGGCAGTCGCCCTGCTCCAGGCCGGTGGCCAGGTAGATGTGGATACGCTCGTTGCAGAAGCCGGGGGTGGTCTCCAGGCAGGTAAGCTTCTGCCAGTGGCGGGCGGTCATGCCGGTCTCCTCGGAAAGCTCGCGCTGGGCGCACAGGAAAGGATCCTCATCGGGGCTGTCCAGCTTGCCGGCGGGGATCTCCAGCGTCAGCCGGTCCACGGCAATGCGGTGCTGGCGGACGAGGATGATCTGTCCGTCGCTGTCCAGGGCCACCACGGCGGAAGCGCCGGGATGGCAGGCTACCTCGCGCAGGGCCGGCTCTCCATTGGGCAGGGCTACCTGCCAGTGCTCCAGGCGGATGATCTTGCCGGGGAAAACAACTTCCTTGCTGAGGAATTTCTCGGTAAGCTGATCGCACATATGCGTAACCTCCGTTTTCATCATTGGTTATGCCAAGCTGTTCGACGGGGGAGCGGCTAAATCCTGCCGGATGACCAAAGTTGCCAAAATGCGTCACGCCCCTTTCGTTGACAAAGCAGGGCGAGGCGGTATACAATATATATTGAGGGACTCTTGCGAGCAAGAGCCCGGAAGAGGTAGGAGGGACCAACCTATGAAGAACATTGCGAAGCATATCCGCCAGGCGGCGGCCATGATGCTAGTGCTGGTTATGCTGCTGGCCGGCGTTGCTGTGCCTGCGTATGCCCAGGCAAGCTGGGAACTGCTGCAGATCCGCCTGTCCTGGACGGATGCCGAAGGCTATACCCAGGAAGCCATGGCCATGCCCGTTTTGTGGAGCCAGGATCAATCCTTCTGGGTACAGGTAACAGCGGATGCGCCCCTGTCTGCCCTGACGATCAACATCAGCCACCCGGATTATGCCTATACCTTTGATCCGGCGGACGGTTCCACCCTGCTGGAAGTGGTGGATGCCGGCGTGATGATGGACGTGACCAACACCATCGTCATCAACGCTTATGACGGCGAATATCTGGCGGATACGTTCAACCTGTATATTTCCACCATGATCGAGATGCCCCAGGAGCCCACGCCGGAACCCACGGAGGTTCCTACGCCGGAACCCACCGAAGTACCTACTGAGGTTCCTACGGAAGTGCCCACCGAGGTCCCCACTGAGGTCCCCACCGAGGTGCCTACGGAAGTCCCCACGGAAGTACCGACCGAGGTCCCCACTGAAGTGCCGACCGAGGTGCCTACGGAAGTTCCCACCGAAGCGCCGCCCATGAGCGCCTGGGTGACGGTGTACTATCGCACCTATGACCATATGGACGTGGCAACGCCTTATTCTTCCGAATTACTGGATGGCACTTATGTGGTGACGGCCAATCCCGTTGACCTGCAGCCCGGTTATGTGCTGGACGGCGCGGGTGAAGTAACCCTGACCATTGCCGGCGGTGTGGCAAGCCCGGCGGAGATTGTGTTCTACTATGTGATGGAAGAAGTGCCCACGGAGGTACCGACTGAGGTCCCCACCGAGGTTCCCACGGAAGTACCTACTGAGGTGCCCACCGAAGTCCCCACAGAAGTACCTACTGAGGCACCTACCGAAGTCCCCACGGAAGTGCCTACCGAGGCTCCTGCGCTGAGTGCCTGGGTGACGGTGTATTACCGCAACTACGCCAATGAGAATGTGGCAACGCCTTACTCCGCCGAGCTGCCGGAGGGCGTATACACCGTGACGGCCAACCCCGCTGATCTGCAGCCTGGTTATGTGCTGGACGGCGCGGGTGAAGTAACCCTGACCATTGCCGGCGGTGTGGCAAGCCCTGCGGAGGTCGTGTTCTACTATGTGATGGAAGAAGTGCCCACGGAGGTTCCGACAGAGGTGCCTACGGAGGTTCCCACGGAAGTACCTACTGAGGTGCCCACCGAAGTCCCCACGGAAGTACCTACTGAGGTACCTACCGAAGTCCCCACGGAAGAGCCTACTGAAGCCCCTGCGCAGAATGCCTGGGTGACGGTGTATTACCGCAACTACGCCAATGAGAATGTGGCAACGCCTTACTCCGCCGAGCTGCCGGAGGGGGTGTACACCGTGACGGCCAATCCCGTTGATCTGCAGCCCGGTTATGTGCTGGACGGCGCGGGCGAGGCAACGCTGAGCGTTGCCGGCGGTGTGGCAAGCCCGGCGGAGATTGTGTTCTACTATGTGATGGAAGAAGTGCCCACGGAAGTGCCGATGGAGGTTCCCACCGAGGTGCCTACGGAAGTACCCACCGAGGTGCCTACGGAGATCCCCACCGAAGTACCGACTGAGGTACCTACCGAAGTACCCACGGAAGAGCCTACCGAAGCCCCTGCGCAGAATGCCTGGGTGACGGTGTACTTCCGCAACCGCCAGGGCGAGGACGTGGCGACGGCTTTCTCCACGGAGCTGCCCGACGGCGAGTACATGGTGAATGCCAATCCCGCTGACCTGCAGCCTGGTTATGTGCTGGATGGCGAAGGTTCCGCGGCGCTGAAAGTTTCCGGCGGCGTGGCAAATCCTGCGGAGATCGTGTTCTACTATGTGATGGAAGAGGTGCCCACGGAGGTGCCTACCGAGGTGCCGACTGAAGTTCCCACGGAGGTTCCCACCGAAGCACCCACCCAGGCCCCTGCGGCCAGCGGTCAGGTGACGGTGTACTTCCGCAATTATCAGGGCGTGGATGTGGCTACCCCCTATACCGCGGAGCTGCCCGATGGCAACTATCAGGTCAATGCCAAGCCTTCTGATCTCCAGAGCGGCTATGTGATTGACGGCGAGGGCGTCGCCCCCCTGAACATCACCGGAGGCGTGGCCACGCCCGCGGAAATTGTGTTCTACTATGTGCTGGAGGAAGCTCCCACGGAAGTGCCTACCGAAGTGCCTACCGAAGTACCTACTGAGGTGCCTACCGAGGAACCCGTGCAGGAAACGCCCATTCCCCAGGGCAGCATGATCAACCGCTTTGGCACCATCACCATGAAGCAGACCGCCCTGCGAGAAGGCCCGGGCAAGGATCAGAAGGTGGTTCGCCGCCTGGCCAAGGGCACGGTGGTATACATGCTGCGTGAGGAGCTGAATGAAAAGGGCGAGCACTGGGTGCGTGTGCTGGTGGATGAGGAGGTTTACTTCATCAGCGGCGACTGCATCAAGGCCATGACCCAGGCGGACAGCGACAGCTGGATGGCGGAGGAAATGCCTACGCCGGTGCCGCCGTTTACCGCTGACCAGATTGATCATCCTGACCAGCCCACGGAAGTGCCTACCGAGGTGCCCACGGAAGTACCCACCGAAGTTCCGACAGAGGTGCCCACGGAGGTACCCACGGAAGTGCCTACTGAAGTCCCCACGGAGGTACCTACTGAAGTCCCCACCGAAGTACCTACGGAGGTGCCCACAGAAGAACCTACCCAGGCGCCTACGGATGTTCCCGCTATCTATACCGGCTATGCCCTGACCACCACCAATGTGGCCATCCGCAGCCAGATCGCTGGCGGGGATGAGAGCATCATCCGCCTGGCCAAGGCCAAGGAACTGGTGATGGTTACCGGCCAGGAGTTCCATCAGGGAAATACCACCTGGAGCGCCATCACGGCTCTGGACGAGACCAGCGGCTATGTGCCGGACAGCAGCCTGCGTCACATCAATGGCGAGGAGGCCCAGTATTACATCGACCAGTGGAATGAGGCCAATGCTACCCCCGCCCCCACGGGTGTGCCGGAGCAGTACACCGGCTACGCCCTGACCAGGGAAGCCACCGCCCTGCGCACGGAGGTCAGCGCCGAGGACAGCAGCATCATTCGCCGCCTGGAGGCCAGCGAACTGCTGATGGTTACCGGCCAGACCTATGAAAGCGGCGAGGGCTGGAGCCTGGCTACCACCCTGGACAACGCCTCCGGCTATGTGACGGAAAAGAGCCTGCGCCGCATCAATAACGAGGAAGCGCAGTACTATATCAGGCTGTGGGAGGAAGCTCACCCCACCGAGACGCCCACCGCTGCGCCCGTTACCCCCGAACCGGCGAAGATCTCCGGCTATGCCTACACTGTGGGTGATGACGTGTACTTCCGCCACCAGGCTTCCTCCATGGCCAGCATCATCGACGTGTTGAACAAGGACGTGGTGGTGTATGTCCGCGACCAGGATTATCCGGGCGGCGAGGCCTGGCATGTGGTGCAGTACATGGGCCAGTGGGGCTACATCCGCGCGGATATGCTCCGCATGATGACTGTGCAGGAGGAGAACGCCTACCTGGACAGCCTGGCCACCCCTGAACCCACCTCCAATGTGACCCCCGAACCCTACAACCCCGAGAATCTCTCCAGCTATGGCTATGTGTCCGACAGCTCCGTGAACTTCCGCAAGGAGGCCAACACCTCCTCCAGCCGGATCCGCCAGCTGAAGCAGTATGCCTTCTGCCTGGTGCTGGGCACCGCGGAGGTGGATGGCACCACCTGGTACCGCGTGAACTACGGCGGCCAGGAGGGCTATGTCCACGGCAAGTACTTCAAGCAGATGACCATTGCCGAGCTGGAAGAATTCCTGGACAGCGATGAATACTTCCAGGGCATCAAAAACAACACCGCCTCCGGCAATACCGAGGAAAACTTCACCCAGGGCGGCGGCATCGTATCTGCCGAGGATCAGACCGTTGACAAGTGGGTGAACCCCAACAGCGGCGTGCAGGTGAGCTACGAGCCCTTTGATCCCTTTGCCACGGTGGCACCGGTGAATACCCCCGAACCCACCGTGACTGTGACCATTCCCGCAAAACCCACCGCGACCCTGGAGCCGATTCCCACCATGGGCGTGATTTACCCCACCAGCGGCGATGAGGAGCAGGGCGGCGGCAGCGGTGTGATGGGCTGGGTGGCGGCTGTGGCGGCCATCGCGGTTCTGGGCGGCGGCGCCTATGCCTATGTGACCTATACCAACAACAAGCGCAAGGCAGCCCAGCGCGCGGCGGCCCGGCGCGCCCAGGCGGCGGCCCAGCAGCGGCAGAACGAAGCCCGGCCCTACGCCCGCAGCGCTCAGGCCAATCAGCCCCGCACCGGTACCTATCCCAACCAGGCGGCCCAGCGCCCCCTGAGCAGCACCGCTCAGCAGGTCCGGCGCCCTGAACGGCCGCAAACCGGCTATTCCCGCCCGGCGGAGGGCGAACAGCAGGCTGATTACACCGCCAGCTACCGCAACCCCAATACCGCCGAAACCACCCGTCCCGTTGGCAGACGCAGCGCTTACCGCGCCCAGCAGGCCCAGCAGAACGGGTACACCGCCTCCTACCGCAACGAGGAGGACGGCGGAGATAACGAATAACCCCAAAGACAGGCCGCCCCAGGAGTAATCCTGGGGCGGCTTTTTACCGTTGGTGAGTGAAAAACAACCATTGGCCTGTTTTTTGTGACAAGCGGGGAAAAACGTGATATGATGCATTCGTAAGGAACAAAGGAGGTCCCGGGAATGAAATTCAGACTGGTGATTGATACGGAGAAACCGGAGGAAGTGGTGGCTACCGCCCACCGGCGCAGCAACCTGACGGACGCCATCGAGGAACTGGTGCGCAGCCATGGGGGCGAGGATCAGCTGCCTGCTTACACCGAGGACGATATGCTGATGCTGAAATTCGCCGATATTCAGCTGATTACTGTGGAAAACGGGAAAACCCTGGCAGTGGACGGCAGCGGCACGGCATACCGGCTGAAGCAGCGGCTCTACGAACTGGAGGAGGTGCTGCCCTCGTGCTTCATCCGCATCAGCAAATCCGCCCTGGCCAACGAAAACCATCTGGTGCGGTTTACGGCCGGGTTCAGCGGGGCGGTGGACGCGGTGTTCCGCTGCGGGCGGAAGGAAGGCGTTTCCAGAAGATGTTTTGCGGAGATCAAAAGGAGGTTTAACGAACGATGAAAAAGCATATGGTGGAGTTTGTGAAACGCGGTATGGTGGCTGCCTGGGGCGGCCCGGTGGTGCTGGCGATTATCTTTGCCTGCCTGAACGCGGCCGGCGTGGTGGAAACCATGACGGTGCGGGAGGTCTGCCTGGGGATTATCTCATCGACCCTGATGACGTTCATTGCGGCGGGCATCAATGTGGTGTATCAGGTGGAGCGTCTGCCCCTGCCCATGGCGATCCTGATTCACGCCGGGGTGCTTTATCTGGATTATCTGCTGGCTTATCTCATCAACGGCTGGCTGAAGAACCAGCTGGGGCCCATCCTGACGTTCACGGTGATTTTCGCCGCGGGCTTCGCGCTGATCTGGCTGATCATCTATCAGATCATCAAAAGGCAGATCAGGCAGGTCAACATGAAAATTCAGGCGCAGTAATAAAAGGAGCCGCTTCATTGGAGCGGCTCCTTTGCTTCGTTATTGGGGATTGGAAAGAATGTGCATGCCCTCGGGGGTGATGCGTTCCTCCAGGTGGCCGTCGCGATAGATGTAGCTGGTCTGGGGTGCGTCGTGGGCCAGGCTCAGGCGGCCCACGGAAACCTCATAGGCCATTTTGTTGATCACGCTGCCGTCTGCCAGCTGCTTCTGATAAGCCCGGGACTGGAAACGCCCCAGGAGCTGCACCTTGTCGCCTACGTTCAGGTGGGAGGCAAAGCGGGCGGTTCGCCCCCAGGTGATGCAGGGGATGTAATCGCTTTTGCCATAGGCACGGTTTACCGCCAGCATCAGGTCGGCGATTTCCCTGCCAAAGGGCGTGGTGCGGTAGCTGGGGGGCTTGCACAGGGCGCCGGAAAGCTGCACCTGGTTGGGATTTTCGCCGGTGTCAACGGGCAGCAGCCGTTGGGCAAAGCCGGTGATCAACAGCCGGCCTGCGCCCTCCACCACCTTGTTGTAGCTGCGCAGCTGCCCCTCAATGGCCAAGGGAGAGCCCACCTCAAGGGGCGCGCCGTCCATGAGGCGCTCGCTGAGGGTGATGGGCAGGAGATCCTCCGCCCCGGAGAGCCGGGGAACGGACAGGGTGGCGTAGTAGAATTTTTCACCAAAGACCTCGTGGCCATAGACAGGGGTCTCGGTCAGAATGCCGCACAAATGCAGAGAGTTGCCGGTTTCTTCCATGTGAATCACCTTTCCTTTTGTCGTTATTGGGCGGCGGCCACCGGGTGCTGTTTGCCCTGCACGTCGATGGTGGTCTCGCCTTCAAGGAGGATTTCTCTGGCGGGGATCATGGTGAATCCCTGCTCCTGATAGGTTTTCAGGATGGTGGGCAGGGCATCGAGAATATACTTGGAATCGTTGTGGAAGAGGATGATATCGCCCTTTTGCACATTCTTGGTGGCCCGGCGGATGAGATCCTCCGCCCCCTTGTTCTTCCAGTCCAGGGAATCAATGCTCCACTGCACCACCTCGTAGCCCTCTGCGCGGGAAACGGTAACCACCTCGTTGTCATAATCGCCATAGGGCGGACGGAAGGAGGTGGGGCGCTCTCCGGTCAGGGCCTCGATCTTGTCGGAGCAGCCGTCCAGCTCCCGGATGATCCGCTCGCTGCTCAGCTTGCTCATCTCCGGGTGGGAATCGGAATGGTTGCCGATCTCGTGGCCCCGGGCGTGGATCTCCTTCACCAGATCCGGGTATTTGTCTACCCAGATGCCCACCAGGAAAAAGGTGGCCTTGGCGTTGTATTGATCCAGCAGGTCCAGGATACGCAGCGTCTGGTCGCCGCCCCAGGATGCGTCGAAGGACACGGTGATCACGTTATCCTCACGCTCCACGCAGTAGACGGGAAGCTCCCGTTTGGCGGCCAGCACGGTGGTTGCCTCCCGGCCCAGGGGGCCGATGTAGCAGGCACAGAGCAGCGCCAGCGCGCAGCACAGGGCAAGCTGCCGCGTGGGTAAAGCGGGAATGCGGCTGCGCCTTTGCGGCGGTGCTGGCATGCTCCAGTTCAGATCACGGCGGGGCTTGGGCTTGAGGGGTGCGGGTTGGCTCATGGTTGCCACCATCCTTTCAACAGTGTATGCGGCGCTGAGCGGGGATAGACGCTTCACCGCAAAGGTAGTGCTTTTGCGACAAAAGAAGCGGCGGGGTGCTGCGCCTGGTGGTGAGAGAATATGCCGGGCCGGCGGGAGATAGGATTCCCGGGAGCGTGGAAGAATTATTTTTTTATGGGAACCTGGAGCGGGTGCCAGGGGTCTAACAGGTGACTGCAGTCAGGAAGAGAGAGCTTTCAGCATGGAGAAAGAAGCCTTTACCAGCGCCATTCTGGGCATGACGGACACGCTTTACCGGGTGGCCGCCACCCAGCTGCGCCAGCGTGCGGACCAGGAGGACGCGGTGCAGGAGTGCCTGCGCCGGGCCTGGGAGAAGCGGCACAAGCTGCGTGAGGAACGCTATGTGCAGACATGGGTGATCCGCATTCTGCTCAACGAATGCCACCGCATGCAGCGGCGTATGAACCGTACCCTGCCGGCGGAGGAGATTCCCGCCGCGCATCGTGACGAGAGAGGCGAATTGAAGGATGCGTTGCTCCGGGTGGAGGAACGCTTCAGGACGCCTATGGTTTTGCATTACATCGAAGGGTATGGCATAGCGGAAACGGCGGCGATGCTGCGCATTCCCCAGGGAACGGTAAAATCACGGCTGGCCAGGGGCCGGAAACAGCTGAAAGAGATTCTGGACGAGGAGGCGTTTGAGGAATGAAGACGGCAGAGGATTTTCGCAGGAGCATCGGCGGAGCGGACGCCTCTTTTCACCGGCTTGTAGATCAGGCGCTGAGCTCACTTGACAGCGAGGAGGAAAAGCCTGTGAAGAGGAAAATCAGCCTGGGGCTGGCAATGGCCCTGATGGTGACGCTTTTGACGGTAACGGCCCTGGCGGCCGGAAGCTGGGGGATTGTGGGTTTCATCCGGGAGCAGGGTGGAGAGGCAATGGAAGAGAAACTTGTGACCCAGGTGAAACAGAACGCCTACCTGCCGGTGTTCAATGTGGATAAAGATCGTCTGCCCAGTAGGCTTGTAACCGGCGAATCAACGCTGGTGGATATTTCGCTGGACGAGGTGCTTCGAGATGGCGACTGGCTGTATGTGGCCATGACGCTGAAACCGAAGCAGTATCGCACGCTGGTGACAGCTGGGATAAAGAGTGACATGGGGCCTGGCGGATGGACGGAGGAATATGGGAAGAGCAACGGCTGCGAACGAATGGTGAACGTGGAGATCGATATACCTGTTGAGCATGCCGATCATGAGCTTATGGAGGATGGCACGCTGAAGCTGATCGCGCAGGTGATGTATCCACAAGCAGAGGCGCTTTCTGAACAGCGGGAAGAAGCGGCGTTTCTTCCATTGCGGCTGACGCAATACAGGCTGGAGGGTGAAGAGCAATGGACAACACAAATAAATGAAAAGGTCTATGTGGCGGTTTTCAACCTGAAAGGCGAGTGAGCATAACTGCATATGGGTCTCTCCCACAGAAAGGAGAGACTCTTTTTTTCATGCTTGAAACCTGGCGCTGTTCCGTGTAGTCTAACAGATGACTGCAGTTCAACAAGCAAAGGAGCCGACAACGTGGAAAATGAGGAGTTCAGCCGGGCGATCCTGGGCATGATGGGCACTCTTTACCGGGTGGCCGCTACCCAGCTGCGCCAGAGGGCCGACCGGGAAGACGCTGTGCAGGAATGCCTGCGAAAGGCATGGGAGCACCGCCATCGCCTGCGGGATGAACGATACCTGCAAACGTGGGTGATCCGGATCCTGCTGAACGAATGCCACACCATGCAGCGGCGCATGGCCCGTACCCTGCCGGCGGAAGATGTGTCGCCCACGCAGCCGCAGCAAGAGGGAAGGCTCAAGGCGGCGCTGCTCCAACTGGAGGAGCGATACCGCACGCCGATCCTGCTGCACCACATCGAGGGCTACAGCGTGGCGGAAACGGCAAGCATTCTGCGTGTGCCCCAAAGCACGGTGAAAACGTGGCTTTCACGGGGACGCAGGGCATTGAAGGAAATACTGAACGAGGAGGTGCTGGAGGAATGACATCGGCGGAGGATTTCAGGCGTGAGATGGGCGAGCCGGACGAGAGCTTTGAGCGGTGTGTTCTATCTACCTTGACCAAGCTGAAACAAGAGGAGGTCGAGCCTGTGAAGAAAAAGATCAGTATGGGATTCGCCCTGGCGGCGGTACTGACGCTGCTGGTGGCAACGGCCCTGGCGGCCGGAAGCTGGGGAATTGCGAATTATCTGCGGGAAAAGGGGCTGGAACCGGCTGCGCACAAGCTGGTGACGGAGGTGCCGCAGAAGCAGGAGATGTCCGATCTGGCCGATGTGACCGTTGACGAGCTGTTGATCGATGGCGGCAAGGTCTATCTGTCTATGACGGTTCGGCCCAAGAAGGAAAAGACGCTGATGATTCCCAAAGTGGAAAACCTGGCGGTTCCTGGCGGCATGGCCGCGCTGAACAACCCGGACTATGACGCCACAATGTCGGTGCGTGCTTTTGCCGAAAGCAAAGGATTTGAGAATATTGTGGGCGTTACACTCGAAGAAGGCGCGTTCTTCGAGCAGCTGAACAATGCCGTGTATCAGGTGCTGGAAGACGGCACGCTGCGGTGCCTGCTGGAATACAGCTATGCGGGCGGCGAGGCATTCCCGGAAGAACGGCTCTGGTGCACCATGAACGTGCTTCTGCTGAAATACAGGGAGGATGACGTCAAGCCGGATCATGTCAGAATCAGCAAGACGGAATACGTCCACCTGCAGCTGGAGGTGCCGCTGAACATCAGCAGGGAAACCAGAAGGAGCCGGGCGGCGGATGCCCATGGCATTGACGGATTCGGAAAAACGATTGAGTATGTGACCATGACGCCTGTGGAAGACGGCAGCGTACAGTTGACCATGATGATCAACAGGGACGTCTGGAAAAAGAATGACTTTCATTTTTTTGCCGCAGCATTGATGGATGCGTCAGGAAAGCAGCTGTGCCGGCTTGACATGGGCATGAGCAATATGATTCTCAGCGGCAAGGAGCTTTGGTACGGGGTGATTCCCGCCGGGCATGCGCAGACAGCGCTGAAGGATACGGTGACCATCCAGCTGCAGGAGCGGGAAGGCTTGCTCTGGCAGGAAAGGGACACCTATACCTATACTTTGGAATAAAGATCCGCGGGAAGCATTCGGGTGGAAACGCCCCTTTTGAAAGAAGCGGATTGACAGGGCTTGCGAAAGACCGTATTCCAAATGTATTTCTACTGTATTTCTGCCGGAAGCGGATTGACAACCGCCTGTTGGCGCGCTAAAATACATTTAATTTCATATCACCTGAAAGACGATGACGAAGTCGGTCGAAGCGGATGTTTTCAGAGAGCTGATGGTTGGTGCGAATCAGCAACGGAAGTTTCAAGTACCTATCCCTTCTGAGTTGAAACCTCGAAATGACCGCAGAGTAGAGGTTTACGTGAGGCTGCGTGAATGCACAGGGTTTGTTGGAGCCCGTTGAGTGGCAGCAATCGCTGCAATTTGAGTGGTACCGCGGATGTGTTAACACCCGTCTCAAAGCAAAAGCTTTGGGACGGTTTTTTATTACAAGGAGGTAAGAATGTATGAATCAGTCCAGTCAGCATGTACAGGAAGTCGCTCTTCGTATCCGTGAGATGCGCCTGATTATGGGCTATTCCATCTCTGATATGGCACGTCATACCGAGGTTGATGAAGCCACCTATACGGAGTATGAAAGTGGAAACGTCGACCTGCCTTTTTCCTTTATTCACAAGTGCGCGCTGGCGTTCGGCATGGAGCTTACCGAGCTCCTGGAAGGCTACAGCGCTCACCTTTCCAATTATGCCGTAACCCGCAAGGGCAAGGGCATCACCACGGCCAAGGAGGATGGCATCACCATTCAGAACCTTATGCCCATGTTCCGTGGCAAGCTGGCAGAGCCCTACTGGGTGACCTATGAATATAAGCCCGAACTGCAGAACCAGCCCATCCACACCGTTACCCACTCCGGCCAGGAATTCGATCTGGTGGTCAGCGGCTCGCTGATGGTCCGCGTGGGTGAAAAAACGGAAGTGCTCAATGAAGGCGACAGCATTATCTACAATTCCAGCTCTCCCCACGGCATGATCGCCGTCGGCGGGAAGGATTGTACCTTCCTTGCCATGGTGCTTCCCGGCGAAGAGGTTCCCGAACAGGAAGTGCGCAAGACGCTGGTTCCCGGCCATAAGCAGCAGCCCCTGTTTGTGGAGCAGTTCGTGGATTGCGTGGAGGACGAGAACGGCGCCCTGGAAACCATCACCTTCAAGAATGAAGACAAGTTCAACTTCGCCTTCGACATCGTGGACGCCATTGCTGACAAGTATCCCGATAAGCTGGCCATGCTGCACCTGGACGTGAACCAGCAGGAGCGCCGCTTCACCTTCAAGGATATGAAGCGCCTCTCCGCCCAGGCTGTCAACTACTTCCGTTCCCTGGGCATCGAGCGGGGCGACCGTGTGCTGGTGATCCTCAAGCGTCACTGGCAGTTCTGGCCGGTAATGCTGGCGCTGCATAAGCTGGGCGCCATCTCCATCCCCGCCACCAACCAGCTGGTAGCCCACGATCTGGAGTATCGCTTCAATGCCGCCGGCGTCAGCGCCATCCTGTGCACCGCGGACGGCGATGTGGCCCACCAGGTGGATCTGGCCCTGGAGAAGTCTCCCACCCTGAAGCACCGCATCCTTGTCAACGGCGAGCGGGAGGGCTGGCACAGCTTTGACAAGGAGAGCCAGCTCTTCTCCCACAAGTATGACCGTCCTGCCGACGCACCCTGCGGCGAGGATCCCATGCTGATGCTCTTCACCTCCGGCACCACCGGCTACCCCAAGATCGCTACCCACAATTACAAGTATGCCCTGGGTCATTTCATCACCGCCAAGTACTGGCATTGCGTCCAGCGCGACGGCCTGCACCTGACCATCTCCGATACCGGCTGGGGCAAGGCGCTGTGGGGCAAGTTCTACGGACAGTGGATGTGCGAAGGCGGCGTATTCACCTACGACTTCGACCGCTTCGACGCCGCCCAGATCCTGCCCATGTTTGCCAAGTACCGCATCACCACCTTCTGCGCGCCGCCCACCATGCTGCGCATGCTCTGTAAGCAGGACATCGGCAAGTATGACCTTTCTTCCATCAAGCACATGACCACCGCCGGCGAAGCGCTTAACCCGGAAGTGTACCGCTTGTTTGAAGAAAAGACCGGTCTGCAGATCATGGAAGGCTTCGGCCAGACGGAAACCACCCTGTCCATTGCCAACCTGGTGGGCCGCGACCACAAGGTCGGCTGCATGGGCCGTCCCACGCCCCTGTACGACGTATGCCTGATGGACCCGGACGGCAATCCCGTGGCCCCCGGTGCCAATGGCGAAATCTGCATCCGTGTGGGCGACAAGGCTCCCTGCGGTTTGTTCATGGGCTATTACAAGGGCAGCGAACCGGACGTGGAGAAGACCAGCGAAGTGCTGCATGACGGCTGGTACCACACCGGCGACGTGGCCTGGCAGGATGAAAACGGCTTCCTGACCTATGTTTCCCGCGTGGATGACGTGATCAAGTCCTCCGGTTACCGCATCGGACCGTTCGAGATCGAATCCGTCATCATGGAGCTTCCCTATGTCATGGAATGCGGCGTTTCCGCTGCGCCCGACGAGGTTCGCGGTCAGGTGGTCAAGGCCAGCGTGGTGCTGACCCCCGGAACCGAGCCCACCGACGAACTCAAAAAGGAAATCCAGAACTACGTCAAGGAGCATACGGCTCCCTACAAGTATCCCAGAATCGTTGTTTTCCGCGATGAACTGCCCAAAACCATCTCCGGCAAGATCCAGCGCAACAAGCTGTAAGTAAAAAGAAGAACAACCTGCTTGAGAGGCTTTTCGTGAACGGGATACCTGCCATGAAGAGCCTCTCAAATTCTATTCGGGACGGCCATCACAACGACAGAAAAGCTCACGAAGCGAGGTGCTCCTGATGCGAAAATCCTATGTTACCTCCATGCCCAACCACATCGGCGCCTTTCTGAAGGCCAGCGAGTGCTTTTCAGCCCTAGGCATAAACATCACCCGTGTCAGCTACAACAAGGCGGTGGATTCCCACACACTGTTCATCGACGCGGAAGGAACCGAGGAACAGCTACGCAAAGCGGATGCGGAGCTGGAGAAGATCGGTTATCTGAGCAGCAACGCGGCCAGAACCAGCGTGGTGCTGGTGGAGTTCTGCCTGCCGGACGTGCCGGGCAGCGTAGCCAGCGTGCTGCGGCTCATTAACGATTTCCGAATGAATATCTCCTACATCAGCTCTCAGGAGAACGGCACGGATTATCAGTATTTCAAGATGGGGCTGTATGTGGACGAGCCGGAGCAGATTGCCGCGTTTCTCGGCGAAGCGGAGAAGATATGCAAAGTGCGGGTGATCGACTACAACCGCTCCGAGAAGGTCTACGACAACAGCATCTTCTACAACACCTATGTTACAAGCCTTGCCCAGACCATGGGACTGAGCGATGATGTGCGGCAGCAGCTGCTGGTTCATGTGAACCTTGCCATGCAGACGCTGGACGAGCACGGCCTGTCGCCCTATCGCACCTTTGACAGCATCAGCAAGTTTGCCGAGCTGCTGGGAGCATCCCGGGGCGAAGCTTTCATACCCAGGATCAGCACCCACAAGGTAACCGACCAGACGGAGATCATCCTCATCGAGCCGCCCTGCGGCAGCAATACCGTCATCATCAGGAGCAATCATCAGGTGCTGTTTATCGACAGCGGCTATGCCTGCTACCAAAGCGAAATGCATCAGGTATTCCGCAAGCTCATGCCTGAGTTTGACCGGATGCGGAAAACCATCCTTGTAACCCATGCGGATGTGGATCATTGCGGGCTGCTGCCCCTGTTTGATGAGATCATCTGCAGCCCGAAAACCGCCTGCTGCCTCCGGCGGGAATACGCCGGACAGGACGGCTACCGGGAGCAGAACCCGCTGCACAAGCCCTATATCAACATCTGCAAGATTCTTACCTCCTATCAGGCGGCTGATCCGGCCAGGCTGACTGTTCCGTGGAGGGAAACCGGCGAGCTGCATGCTCCCCTGACGCCCATCGGTTACTTCGATTTCGAGGAGCTGCATTTTGAGGTATACGAGGGCAAGGGCGGCCATCTGCCCGGCGAGATCGTGCTGATCGACTACGATCATCATCTGGCATTTACCGGCGATATTTATGTCAACACCCATGGCCTGACGCCGGAACAGGCCAGATATAACCAGTATGCCCCCATCCTGATGACATCGGTGGATACAGATCCCAAGCTGTGCGCGGAGGAAAGGAAGGCTGTCATACAAAGGCTGGGGGTGGGGCCGTGGCAGATTTTCGGTGCCCACGGATTCAAGAAGGATTATGCCGTAAGCTCTTAAGGCCGGAAGCGAATGCCGTGTCAAGCTGCGTCGGACGACAGAAACACACAGAAGCTGAAGCATCATATTTGCTTTAGCCATCATGAAAAACACACCCCGGGGCAACGGCTGCCTCGGGGTGTGCTTTGTTATTTTGCTGCTGTTGTGATAGGACAGATGGGAAAGTAACAGGGAAAGCGGCGGTTTACTTTCTGGGGGTCAGCACGCCGCCTACGTCGAAGTGGCGGGTGTCGCCCTCAAAGCCGGAGAAGGAGAACTCGTTGCCCAGGCGGCGGAGCTCGCTGCGGATCTCCTGGCCGGGGAGAATCTCCATGTTGTAGTTCACATCGAACCGGGAGAGGCAATATTCCTTCATGGCATCGATGCCCAGGGCGTTGCAGCACCAGTCCATATACTTGGTGTTGTTCACGTGACCGTTGACGTCCAGGTCAGTATAAACGGGCAGGTGGGTGCCGGTTTCCAGCGTGCCGGAAACCTCCGTCACCGTGGCGGGCAGGCCCAGGGGAGCCAGCAGGTCGCTGTTATCGGGCATAAGGGAGGCGCAGATGTCCGGCTTGGCCATCTTGCGGGTGTTCACGTCCAGCAGCACCCACAGGCTGCCGGCACGGCCGATCTCCTGGCCCTGCTCGTCCCGGAAGATAAAATAGCGGGGGAAGAACCAGCGGCGCACGGGCATGGGGAAGGTTTCGATGGAGATGGTTTCGCCGATCTGGGGATAGCGATCCATAACCACCTCCACGCGGGTCAGCACCCACACGACGCCCTTTTGCAAAAGCGCGTTGCGGCCCACGCCGATCAGCGTGCCGTGAATGCTGGCCATCTCCTGCATGGTTTCCAGGATGGCGCTGGGCTTCCACTGGCCGGTGAGGTCGCAGTCCCGGGTGAGGATGCGCACATCCTCGCGATAGGTTTTCATCATGGGTCAATCAGCCTTTCTGTACATGGAGGTCAGGATGGGGAGCATGGTGAGCAGCTGGGAGATATAACCCAGGGGCACCATTTCGCCATTGCGGACAAGGGCGCGGATTTCATCGGGCGTGGCGTAGCGCACGTCGCTGACTTCGCCCTTTTGGCAGGTGAGGGCGGAAAGCTCGGCATCCTGGCAGAAAAGATAGACATGCTTCAGGGACTTTTCACCCAGGTATTCAAAAACCTTGCTGCCACGGGTAAAATCCACCGTGAAGCCAATTTCCTCCTGGGTTTCGCGGAGGGCGGCGGTATCGGGCGCTTCGCCGGAAACAACGGCGCCGCCGGCGGATTCGCACCAGTAGCCGGGCCAGTTGGGCTTGGACTCATCACGCTTCTGGATCAGGATTTCGCCCCGGCTGTTGATGATCCACACATCCACCACAGGCCAATACAGGCCGGCGGGGGCATCCTCGCCCCGGCGGATGGTGATGCCGGCAGGATTGCCCTGGGCGTCAAAAAGGTCAAGCATTTCTTCCACAGATATCACCTCGGTGGGGAATATTATAGCGCGGCGGATAGGAAAAAACAAGAAGGAAATAGGGGCGACGCATGCGGGCGTACCTGTGCGCATAAAAAAAGACAGGCCAATGGAGCCTGTCTTTTTTTGAATCAAAGGGGAAGGGTCAGTCCTTGGTGGCCTTCAGCTCGGCCAGGCACTTTTTGCACACCAGCTTGCCCTTATAGGGGACGACATCACGGGCGTCGTTGCAGAAAACGCAGCTGGGATGATACTTCTTGAGGATGATCTCGTCGCCGTCGACAAAGATCTCCAGCATGTCCTTCACGCCGATATCCATGGTCCTTCTCAGTTCGATGGGGAGAACAACACGGCCGAGGGTATCCAGTTGACGCACAACACCGGTGGATTTCATGAGGGTTGCGACCTCCTTGCGAAAAAATCTGCTTTGATGTAACTTTCAATTATTATTTTATAGACAATGACAGGTCTTGTCAAGCATCTTTTTGATATAAAAACAGAAACAGAGGTGAAAATTGCGTGAATAGAATATGGAGCTGGATGATGCTGACGGCATGCGCCGTGGCGCTGGTTACAGGGAGGCCTGCCGCAGGTGCGCTGATGGACAGCGGCGCCGGAGCGGTGGAAATGACGCTGACGCTGATGGGCTCCGTGGTGCTGTGGAGCGGCCTGATGGAGGTGCTCAGGGCCACGGGAGACGTGGAGCGGCTGGGCAGGGGACTGCGCCGGCTGCTGTCGCCGCTGTTTGGCAGCATAAAGGATGATGCGTGCTGGGCAGCCATGGGCATGAATCTGGCGGCCAATATGCTGGGCCTGGGCAATGCGGCTACCCCGGCAGGCATCAGGGCGGCGGAACTGCTTGCCCATCAGGGGGAGGCGGGTGTGAAAGCATTGGCCATGCTGCTGGTGCTGAACAACTCCGGCCTGCAGCTGATGCCCACCACGGTGATGGCCCTGCGCTCGGCGGCGGGAGCGGAGAATCCGGCGGATATCTGGCTGCCGGCGCTGCTTTCTTCAGGGGCGGCCACGGTGTGCGGCTGCGGGCTGATGTGGCTTTTGAACCGGAGGAAGCGGCATGGCTGAAAGCATGGTACTGGCGGTGGCGGCGGTGATTCTTTTGCGGGGTGTGATGAAGGGCGTGGACGCCTATGGCATGTTCCTCAAGGGCGGCAGGCAGGGGATGGCGTCCGCCATAGGGCTTCTGCCGGCGCTGTGCGCCATGATGGCCATGGTGGCGGTGGTGGAGGCCTCCGGGCTGGGGGAAGTGCTCTCGGCGCTGCTGGCGCCGGTAATGAAACTCATGAACCTGCCCCGGGAGGCGGCGGGGTTGTTTCTTCTGCGGCCGCTCACTGGTTCGGGCAGCCTTTCGGCATTGCGGCAGATCTTCCAGCAATACGGTGTGGACAGCCGGGCGGGGCGGGTGGCCTCGGTGCTGGTGAGCTCTTCGGAGACCATCTTCTACACCATGACGGTCTATCTGGGGGCGACGGACATCCGCAAACTGCCCTGGGCGCTGCCGGTGTCGCTTGCTTCCTATGTGGTGGGGGCGGCTGTTTGCGGGCTTGTGGTGCGATAACACTTGCGGCGAAGGGGAAGTTCATGTATAATAAAATGAACGCTGAACGCAAGGAGTGCGCCTATGCTGAAGATAACTGGTGACAGCCGTGAGGTGGCCCGGGCCGCTGTGCTGCTGGCCATGACCGCCAGCCGTGAGGACGAAGCCGTGATGAAAAACGACCTGGCCAGCAAAAACATCCAGGCTGCCGCGGTGGATTACGGCGGAGAGTTTGTGACCTCGGTGATGAAAATGGTGGAACGGGCCGTGGTGGCGGCCAAGCGCGAGAACGTCATCGGCGAATCCTCCCACGAGGAGGGCGTGGTGGCCGGTGCTGCCCGCGAGGCCCTCAGCCAGGTGAGTACAAAGGCCCTGGGACTGAACGTGGGCGGCAAGATCGGCATTGCCCGCTGCGGCGAGCACGTGGCGGTGGCGGTTTTCTTTGCCATTGGTCTTGTGCATTTGAACGAGGTGTGCATCGGCATGGGCCATCGCACCATCGCCAACAGAGGATAAGGAGGCAGTTTTGATGCCCTTGAATATTGCCATGGACGGCCCTGTGGGGGCCGGCAAGTCCAGCATTGCGGCTGAGGTAGCCCGAAGGCTGGGCATTCTGCACCTGGATACCGGCGCCATGTACCGGGCCATTGGCCTGACGGCCCTGCGCCGGGGCGTCGACCTGAAGGACGAAAACGCCTGCGTGGCGCTTTCCAGGGATATCGACATCACCGTAGCTCATCAGGGTGACGGCCAGCACACCTTCGTCAACGGCGAGGATGTGACGGGGCTGATCCGCACGCCGGAGGTGAGCATGGCTGCTTCCACGGTGAGCAAATATCTGGGCGTGCGCCAGGGCATGGTGGCCCTGCAGCAGAAGCTGGCGGCTTCCACCCCCATGCTGGTGGACGGCCGTGACATTTGCCTGCGTGTATTGCCCAACGCCACGGTGAAGCTGTATTTGACGGCCTCTGCCGAGGAACGCGCCCGCCGCCGCTGGCTGGAGATGAACCAGAAGGGCGCGCCCGACACCTACGAGCAGGTGCTGGAAGACCTGAAAAAGCGGGACGACCAGGACATGAACCGTGAAGTGGATCCCCTGCGCCCCACGGAGGACGCCATCATTGTGGATTCCACGGAAATGAATTTTGAGCAGGTGGTGGAGTATATCCTCGCCATTGTGAAGGAGAAAACGGCATGACTGAAGCACACAAGCCCCAGAGAAAGAAATCCTGGATGTACGCTTTCCTCCGCGGCCTGGGCAGCGTGGCCTTCAAGACCATCCTGCCGGTGAAGTATCATGGCGCTGAACTGGTCAATGGGGAAGAGCCCTTCATCGTTATCGGCAACCATCAGTGCTGGATCGACCCTGTGGTGATGGCGGTGGCGACGAAGAAACGGCAGATGAGCATCCTGGGCAAGGCGGAGCTGGGCGCCGGCGGCAAGCTGACGAAGATCCTGCAGCGCATGCACGTGGTGCTGGTGAACCGCCACAGCACCGACATGGAGGCCATGCGGGCCTGCATGAAGGTGGTCAGGGACGGGAATATCCTGGCGATTTTCCCCGAGGGTACCCGCCATCACAAAGGGCTGATGGAGGAACTGGAAAGCGGCGTGGCCATGATCGCCCTGCGTGCCGGCGTGCCGCTGATTCCCATGCTGATCCCCACAAAAATGAAGTTCTTCCGCCGCAACGATTGCTATATTGGTCAGCCCATTGAGATGGCCGACCTGCGGGAGAAGGGCATCAGCAAGGATACCTGCCAGGAGCTTCTGGGGCGCATTACCGCTGTGTATGCGGAGATGGCAAAGGAAGCGGAAGGAAAATAATCGGTTACTGATAAAGTTTTTGGACATTTTTTTCAAACCTTGCAGGAATCGAAGGATTTGCGGAGAACATAGTAAAATCAGAGCATTTTGAAAGGACGCTTGCCTATGCCCATTGAAGTGGCGGCTCACGCAGGCTTCTGCATGGGCGTTCGGCGCGCGGTGGAGGCTGCCTCCGCCGTAGCTGATTCAGGCAAACCCTCCTGCACGCTGGGGGAGCTGATCCATAATCCCCAGGTGGTGGAGATGCTGCGCGGCAGAAATGTACCGCCAGTCTCCTCGGTGGAGGAGGCGGCAGGCCGGCAGGTGCTGATCCGCAGCCACGGTGTGGCGCCGGATGTGATCAGCGATCTGCGCTGCGCAGGGTGCGAGGTGCTGGACCTGACCTGCCCCTTTGTGGACAAGCTTCACCGCATCGTTGCCGAGGGAACGGGGCCGGAATGCCCGGTGATCCTGGTGGGCGAGAAGGAGCACCCCGAGGTGCGCGGCACAGCGGGCTGGTCCAAGGGCGAGGTCTATGTGGTGGCTACGCCTGAGGAGGCGGCTCAGCTGCCTGATCTTCCCAAAGCTCTGGCTGTGGCGCAGACGACTTTTCCGCCGGAGAGATGGGAGGCCATCACGCAGGTGCTGGAAAGCAGGATCGGTGAACTGGCAAAGCACAACACCATCTGCTCCGCTACCGAGACCCGCCAGCGCGAGGCCAAGGAGCTGGCCCAGCGCATGGACGCTATGATCGTCATCGGCGGCAGAAACAGCGCCAACACACAAAAGCTCTACGCGGCCTGCAAAAGCAGATGTCCGCGGACAATCCTGGTAGAGTGCGCGGCGGAGATCCCGCCTGCCTTTGCAAATATTTATTCCGATAAAATTGGAATTACCGCCGGCGCGTCCACGCCCGACGGCTCACTTAAGGAGGTTGTAACCCGCATGACTGACATTGAGAACAAAGACTTCATGGCCGAAATCGAAGCTACCCTGGTGAAGATTCGCCCCGGCCAGACCGTGACCGGCACCGTCGTTCAGGTGACTGAAGACGAAGTGTGCGTCAACATTGGCTACAAGGCCGATGGTCTGATCAAGCGCAGCGATCTGACCCAGCAGGATGTTCAGCTGGGTGACGAAATTGAGGTTGAGGTCGTTAAGGTGAACGACGGCGAGGGCAACGTCCTGCTGAGCCAGCGTAACATCGTGAACCGCAAGGCTTGGGAAGCTCTGATGGCCAAGTATGAGGCCGGCGAGTATGTTGAGGCTGTGGGCAAGGAAGCCGTCAAGGGCGGCCTGATTGCCGATGTGGAGGGCGTGCGTGCCTTCGTTCCCGCCAGCCAGCTGTCTCAGCGCTATGTTGAGAAGATCGCTGACTTCGTGGGCAAGGACATGAAGCTGAAGATCATCGAAGTGGACAAGCAGAAGAAGCGCATCGTTGCTTCCCGCAAGGCCGTGATGGCTGAAGAGTCCGCTGCCAAGAAGGCCGCTGCCTGGGAGAACCTGGAAGAGGGCATCGTGATCCACGGCATCGTCCGCCGCCTGACCGATTTCGGCGCTTTCGTCGACGTTGGCGGCGTGGATGGCCTGATCCACATCACCGACCTGTCTTGGGGCCGCATCAAGCATCCCTCTGAGGTTGTGAAGCCCAACCAGGAAGTGGACGTGAAGATCCTGAGCCTGGACAAGGAGCGCGAGCGCATTCAGCTGGGCTACAAGCAGCTGCAGGCCCGCCCCTGGGACAACGCCACCGAGAAGTATCCCGAAGGCTCCATCGTTGAGGGCAAGGCTGTCCGCATCACCGAGTTTGGCGCTTTCGTTGAGCTGGAGCCCGGCCTGGACGGCCTGGTGCACATCTCCCAGTGCGCCCTGAACCGCGTGAACAAGGTCGAAGACGCCGTGAAGGTTGGCGAGATCGTCCGCGTGAAGGTGCTGTCTGTGGATCCCGAGAAGAAGCGCATCTCCCTGAGCATCCGTCAGGTGCTGGAAGAGGAAGCCTTCGAAGAGATCCCCGCTGAGGTGGAGTTCGAGCTGGTTGCCTCCGACGAGGCTCCCGTTGAGGAAGTCGCCGCTGAGGAAGCTCCCGAAGCTTAATCAAAGAAAGAATGAAGGAGGTAAGCGCAAGCTTGCCTCCTTTTTCCATGAAGGATGGTTGCTGAAATGGGGAAATGTATGATTATCGCGCCGCTGTATCGGGGCGAGATGCGGGAATGGCTGGAGAAAAAGGAGGGCGATCTGCTGATCTGCGCCGACGGAGGCTATGATGCGGCGGTGAAGCACGGCCTGGTGCCTGATCTGGTCATCGGGGATTTCGACTCCATGCCCTATGACCATGTGCGGGGGTGCGAGAGCATCCGTCTGCCCGTCCACAAGGACGATACCGACATGGTGGTTTGCCTGGAGGAGGGGAGACGGCGCGGCTACACCAGCTTCCGTATTGCCGGATGCCTGGGCGGGCGGCTGGACCATACCATCAGCAATTTACAATGCCTGTATGACTGCGCCCTTCGGGGCGAGGAAGCCTGGATGTGCGACGGGCAGAACATGGTGACGGTGCTGCTGCCGGGTAGGTATACCTTTCCCCGACGGGAAGGCTGCAAGTTTTCCCTTTTGAGCTACACGCCGCAGGTGAAGGGTGTGAAACTGCGGGGAACGGTGTGGAAACTGACGGACGCGGAGCTGAGCAACCGGTATCCCCTGGGCGTCAGCAATGAGATTACAGGGGAGCGGGCAGAGCTTTCCTATGAGGAGGGGGCCCTCATTGTGCTGTATAGCAAAGACGCACCTTTCGTTACAAAATAACAAAAACTTTCGGATTTCGCGCTGCGGTATTGAGTCGCGGCGCGAAATCTGCTATAATTGCTTTTATCTTTTGTGATTGGAGCGTACCGGCATGGTAGAGATGGGTAAGCTGCTGACGGAAGGCAAGGGCAAGCGGGTTTATGCCACCAACGAGCCCGACAAGGCAATTGTGTATTTCAAGGACGAAGCCATGGCCTTCCATGGACTCAAGCGGGGCCGTATCCTGGGCAAGGGTGAGGTCAACAACGCGGTGAGCCGGCAGTTCTTTCAGCTGCTGACGAAAAACGGTATTGAGAATCATTATCTGGAGCAGGTAGACAACCGCCACAGCCTGGTGCGGCGGGTGGAGATCATCCCCGTGGCGGTGAAGGTGCGCAACCGGGCCGCCGGCAGCCTGGCCCGGCGCTATGGCCTTTCCGTGGGCGAGAAGATGGACCCCACGGTGGTGGAATTCTGCCTGAAGGATGATTACCTGGATAGCCCCCTGGTGAACAGCACCCACATTCAGGCCCTGAAGCTGGCTACAGAAGAGGAAATCCGGCAGATTGTGCAGACGGCCCTGCAGGTCAACGATATCCTTACAGAGTATATGAAGGAGATCAACATTGAGGTGATCGACTTCAAGCTGGAGTTCGGCCGCTTTGAGGGGCGGATCCTGGTGGCAGATGAGATTTCCCCGGATACCGCCCGCTTCTGGGACGCCCGAACCCACGAACCCCTTGACATTGACCGCTTCCGCAGGGACCTGGGTAATGTGGAGCAGGCCTATCAGGAGCTGTTGCACCGGATGATGGGCATGGACGAAGCAGGAGAATAAAATGAAGAAGTTTCTGGCTTTTCTTCTTTGCTGCTGGATGCTGCTGGGCAGCGCCTGCGCGGAGATTTACTACACCAGCGAGGTGCCGGAGGACTGGTACCAGCGGGACATCCTGAAGGTCACCGCCATTGACGTGGACCGCAGCGATGCCATGCTGCTGGAGTGCGGGGGCGAGTTTATGCTGGTGGACGGCGGCTCCGGCCACTTCCGCGACAGGCTCTACGCCGCTGTGGACGCCGCCGGGGTGAAAAAGTTCAAGTACCTTTTTTCCACCCATTCGGATAACGACCATGTGCATGGCCTGATCTATCTGATGAACAGCGGCAAGTATGAGGTGGAGACGTTCACCACCATCAACAAGAAAACCTACCGGGATGACGCGGGCTACCATGTAAAGGCCCTGCGCGCCACGGAAAGGCATGGGATCCCGTATTATATCGTGTCTGACCGGGAAGCCCTGACGCTGGGCGGCGCAGACCTGACGGTGCTGCGCTGCATGGAAAGCTGGGGCCAGAATGCCCGCAGCGCCGTGCTGATGGTGCAGTTTGGCGAAAGGCGCATCCTGCTCACCGGCGACATCGACTATCGGGTGATGGAGCAGTTTGTGGATAAGTATGACGATGATATGCTCCATGCCGACATCATGAAGGCGCCTCATCACGGCCTGGCCACCATTAAGGAACGGTTTCTGGAAACGGTGGGGGCGGAGATGATTTTCATTCCCAACATGAAGAAAAAGGTGCCCGCCAAGTTCCACAACCACATGAAGAAAAACGCCCCTGATACCAAGCTGATGTATAATGGCGACGGCTCCCTGCACATGGAAACCGACGGCGTGGATTGGTATGTGTGGCAGGATAAGGACACAAAATGACGCAAATCCCCAATAAATTTGGGATTTTCTGTGCCGGTGCACCTTGCATCCGGCACAAAAGTATGCTACAATAACCCGTGGTGTGCGCATAAGGCGCGCACAGCCCCATGAGATCGCAGGAGGGAATTCATTCAATGAGCCATACCTATGAGAAACTTTCCAGCAACAAGGCCAAGCTGACCTTCGTTATCCCTGCCGAGCAGTTTGACGAGGCCATGCAGAAGGCTTATCTGAAGAACCGCAGCCGCATCAACGTTCCCGGCTTCCGCAAGGGCAAGGCCCCCCGCAGCCTGATCGAGCGTATGTACGGCGAAGCCATTTTCTATGACGACGCTCTGGAGATGGTCTTCCCCGACGCCTATGATGCCGCCATCGCTGAATATGACCTGAAGCCCGTGGATCGCCCCGAAGTGAACGTGGACGAGATCGGCGCCGGCCAGGACCTGAAGTTCACCTGCGAGGTGTTCGTCCGCCCCGATGTGGAGCTGGGCCAGTACAAGGGCCTGGAAGTGGAAATCACCAAGCAGACCGTGACCGAAGAAGAGATCAACGCCCGCATCGAGCAGGACCGCCAGAAGGCTGCCCGCACCATCGACGTTGACGACCGCGCCGTGGAAGAGGGCGACACCGTGAACCTGGACTATGCAGGCAGCGTTGACGGCGTGGCCTTCGCTGGCGGCACCGCCCAGGGCCAGACCCTGACCATCGGCTCCCACCAGTTCATCCCCGGCTTCGAGGAGCAGATGGTAGGCATGGCCATCGGTGAGGAGAAGGACCTGAACGTGACCTTCCCCGAGCAGTACCACTCCGAGGAGCTGGCTGGCAAGGCCGCCGTGTTCCACGTGAAGGTCAACGGCATCCAGAAGACTGAGATGCCCGAGCTGGACGACGACTTCGCCGCCGACGTCAGCGATTTCGATACCTTCGAGGCCTACAAGGCCAACATCGTGAAGGAGCTGGAAGAGCGCGCCGAGAAGAATAACGACGTGACCTTCGAGAACGCTCTGGTGGAAAAGGCTGTCGAGAATGCCACCATCGACGTGCCCCACGCCATGATTCACGAGCAGCTGCACTACATGATGCGCGAAATGGAAATGCGTATGGCTTACCAGGGCCTGCGCATGGAGGATTACCTCAAGTACACCGGCCAGACCATGGAGCAGCTGGAAGGCGCTTACCACGGCGAGGCTGAAAAGCGCGTCCGCATCGAGCTGACCCTGGAAGCCATCCGCAAGGCTGAGGCCATCGAGCCCACTGAGGATGAGATCAAGGTGCAGATCGAGGAGCAGGCCAAGCGCATGGGCCAGGAGGTTGAGGCCTTCGAGAAGTCCCTCACCGACGAGCAGCGCGCTTACCTGGCTGATTCCGCCGCCGTGCAGAAGGTCGTTGACCTGCTGAAGGCTGAAGGCAAGGCTGTGGAAAAGAAGGAAGAGGCCGCCGAGGAGAAGCCCGCTCCCAAGAAGAAGGCTGCCCCCAGGAAAAAGAAGGCCGAGCCCAAGGCTGAGGAAGCCGCCGAGTAAGGCAACTGAATAGGCAACGATTGCGCGGGAGGTGGCCTCATGCGGTATATCCGTTTGTGCTGCCTCCCGCGATTCAAATTTTCCGGTATGGCACGGCTGATCCCTGCATAGAATAGAAGGACGGCCTGTGCGGCAAACCAATGAGGAGGTATGACGCAATGACGCTTGTACCCATGGTCGTGGAGCAGACCAACCGCGGTGAACGCTCCTATGACATCTACTCCCGCCTGCTGAAGGACCGCATTGTGTTCCTTTCCGGCGAGATTGAGGACAACATGGCCAACCTGGTGGTGGCGCAGCTGCTCTTCCTGGAAATGGAAGACCCCGACGCCGACATCAGCCTGTATATCAACAGCCCCGGCGGCTCCGTTACCGCGGGCATGGCGATTTATGACACCATGCAGTACATCAAGCCCCAGGTGCGCACCGTTTGCGTGGGCATGGCGGCTTCCATGGGCGCTTTCCTGCTCATGGCCGGCGAAAAGGGCAAGCGCCTGGCGCTCCCCAACGCCGAGGTGATGATCCACCAGCCTCTGGGCGGCGCTCAGGGCCAGGCCACCGACGTGGCCATCCGTGCTGAGTGGCTGCTCAAAACCAAAACCAAGATGACCAAGATGATGGCTGAAATGACCGGCCAGGACATCGAAAAGGTCAAGGCTGACGTGGAGCGCGATTACTTCGTGGACGCCGAAGAAGCCCTCAACTACGGCATCATCGACGAAATCTATCAGCCGCGCCAGAGGGGCTAAGCCCCTCTGGACTCCCCACCAAAGGGGCTCTGCCCCTTTGGAAACCCTGCATAAGGGCGCTGCCCTTAAGAATCCCGCCAAAGGCCTTTCAGCCCTCTGGACTCCCTTTTTTCGGGGATGCTGCGGGGAACATTTCAGAAGGGGTCACGGCGCGAATACGGTCGCGCCGCGACGCGGGGGAGCAGCGGCTGTACATTAGTAACTTGATGGTAGTTGCTACGGGAAAGTAATCAAGTGACATCCTCAAAAAAGGGTGTCGAGAGGGCCGAAGGGCCCTTCGCGGGTTGTCAGGGCAGAGCCCTGACCGGGATCCTAAGGGCAGAGCCCTTAGAGGAGGAACCATGGCAAGAGACGAGTTTACCCAGGGGAATCTGCACCGCTGCAGCTTCTGCGGCAAAACGCAGGATAAGGTGCGGCGGCTGGTGGCAGGCCCCAATGTGTTTATCTGTAACGAGTGCATCCTGCTGTGCCAGGAGATCATTGCTGATGAGCTGCCCATGATGCAGGATGGCGTCGGCCCCCAGGAGCTGCCCACACCCGCCGAGATGAAGGCGGTGCTGGACCAGTATGTGGTGGGGCAGGAGCAAGCCAAGCGCGCTTTGAGCGTGGCGGTTTACAACCACTACAAGCGCATTGGCCAGCAGGCCCAGCAGGACGATGTGGAGCTGCAGAAGTCCAACATCCTGATGGTGGGCCCCACCGGCTGCGGCAAGACCTTCCTGGCCCAGACGCTGGCCCGGATTCTCAACGTACCCTTCGCCATTGCCGACGCCACCAGCCTGACCGAGGCCGGCTATGTGGGCGAGGACGTGGAGAACATTCTCCTGCGGCTGATCCAGGCGGCAGATTACGACATCGAGCGTGCCCAGCGCGGCATCATCTATATTGATGAGATCGACAAGATCGCCCGCAAGAGCGAGAATCCTTCCATCACCCGCGACGTCAGCGGCGAAGGTGTGCAGCAGGCGCTTTTGAAGATCCTGGAGGGCACGGTGGCCGCGGTTCCGCCCCAGGGCGGACGCAAGCATCCCCACCAGGAGATGATGCAGATTGATACCACCAATATTCTGTTCATCTGCGGCGGCGCGTTTGACGGCATTATTCCCATCATCGAAAGCCGCGTGGGCAAGAAGCTTCTGGGCTTTGGCGCTGAATTGCAGAGCAAGCGGGATCCCAACGTCTCCAAGGCGCTGAAGGATATCCGCCCTGAGGATCTGACCAGGTTTGGTTTGATTCCTGAGTTTGTGGGCCGTCTGCCCATTGTGGTGACGCTGGATCAGCTGGACGAGGATATGCTCACCCAGATCCTTACCGAGCCCAAGAACGCCCTGTGCAAGCAGTATCAGAAGCTGCTTGACATGGACGGCATTGAGCTCACCTTCGAGGACGAGGCGGTGCGGGCCATTGCCCGCCAGGCTATCGAACGCCGCTGCGGCGCCCGCGGATTGCGTGCCATCATCGAGAATGTGATGCTGGACACCATGTTCGAATTGCCCAGCATGCCGGAGGTCACCGGCTGCATCATCGACGCCAATGCCGTCAACGGCGGCAAGCCCCGTCTGGTGGAGGGCATCAAGCGCAAGTCCCGCCGCAAGGCTGAGGAACCCAAGGAAGAGACGGTTCCCGAGCAGCCTATGGAAACGGAAAGCGCATCCTGATCATCAATCAAGCGACAGTCAAATGGCTGTCGCTTTTCCATTTCTTTGCGTACATGAATGAAGCAGATTTGCCCATCCTATCCAGAGAAATGGAGGGATGTTGGTGATCAATCTGGCGCTGATCCTGATTCAGCTGGCGGTGACGCTGGTGGTGGGCGTCTATTTCTACAAACAGCTCAAGCAGCAGAAGCGGAATACCCCTGCCGTCCGGCGGGAGGGAACCAAGGAGATGGAGAAGCTGAACAAAATGCGCTCGGTACACCTTTCCGAGCCCCTGGCTGAACGGGTGAGGCCGGCGGAATTTGGCGATATCGTCGGCCAGGAGGAGGGCATCAAATCCCTGAAGGCCATATTGTGCGGCGCCAATCCCCAGCATGTGCTGATCTACGGCCCGCCCGGCATCGGCAAGACCTGCGCTGCCCGGCTGGTGCTGGAGGCGGCGAAGCAATCCAAAGGCACGCCCTTTGCGAAGGATGCGCCTTTCATTGAGATGGATGCCACCTGTGTTCGGTTCGACGAAAGAGCCATCGCCGATCCCCTTATCGGCAGCGTGCACGATCCCATCTATCAGGGTGCCGGGCACCTGGGGGTGCAGGGGGTGCCCCAGCCCAAGCCCGGGGCGGTGAGCAAGGCCCATGGGGGTGTGCTCTTCCTGGACGAGATTGGCGAGCTGCATCCCATCCAGATGAACAAGCTATTGAAGGTGCTGGAGGACCGGAAGGTGATGTTCGAGTCCGCCTACTACACCCCGGAGGATAACGCTGTGCCCCGTTACATCCACGATGTGTTCAAGCGGGGCATGCCTGCGGACTTCCGGCTGGTGGGCGCTACCACCCGCAGCCCGGAGGAGATCTCCCCGGCGCTGCGCTCCAGGTGCATGGAGATTTTCTTCCGGGCGCTGACACCGGGGGAGATTGCTTCCATTGCCGCGGGGGCGGCGAAGCGAGCGGGATATGACATGGATGAAACGGAAGCGGAAACGATTGGCCGGTATGCCTCCTGCGGCCGCGACGCGGTGAACATTGTGCAGATGTGCGCCGGGCTGGCCCAGCTGGAGGAGCGCAAGCGCATCACCGCCGCCGATGTGAGCTGGGTGGTGCAATCCGGCCACTATGCTGTGCGCCCTGACCAGCGGGCCGACCTGACGCCGCGGGTGGGAATGATCCATGGATTGGCGGTGTATGGCAGCCATCAGGGCGCGGTAATGGAGATCGAGGCTGTGTCCACGCCGGGCACAGGGGAGGTTACGGTGACGGGCATTGTGGAGGAAGAGGAGATGGGGCAGGAGAGCCATCGCCTGCGGAGAAAATCGATGGTCTGGGCCTCGGCGGAGAATGTGAAGACCCTGCTGGCCGAGCTGGGTTTCCCCTTGGGGGCAAGGAACCTGCATATCAATTTCCCCGGCGGAGCGCCGGTGGACGGCCCCTCAGCCGGCGTGGCCATGGCGGTGGTAGCGGTGAGCGCCCTCACCGGGCAGAAGGTGGACGGAAGCTGCGCCGTGACAGGAGAGATATCGGTGCTGGGGCAGGTGAAGCCGGTGGGAGGCGTGCCGGAAAAGGTGGAAGCAGCCCGGCTGGCTGGCGTCCGCAAGGTGTTCATTCCGGCGGATAACGATATGGAAACGCTGCACGGAACGGGCATGGAGATCCGCTGCGTCGCATCGATCAGAGAGGTGCTGGAGGAAATCCTGCTGCCGGTGACGGTGGAGGAGCCTGTGATGGAGGAATGCGTCCCTGCTTCCACATGACAGGGCCTTGCAAAATAGAAGAAATACGGGTATACTGGTATTTGTCGGAATTTGCGTATCCGGCGAAGTATGTTGTTTGATGCCGATGGCATTTATCAGGAGGACATTATGCCAGCAAGAAAAAAGACGATCTCTCTGCCTGTGCTGGCCCTGCGGGGGCTGATGGTTTTCCCCCACATGGTGCTGCACTTTGACGTGGGCAGGGATAAATCCGTGGCGGCGTTGGAGCAGGCCATGATGGAGGGTCAGCGGATCTTCCTGGTGGCCCAGCGTGATGCCGAGGTGGAGGATCCCGGCGTGGCGGAACTGTGCCGGGTTGGCACGATCGCCGCCATCAAGCAGGTGATGAACCTGCCCGGTGATAACCTGCGCGTGTTGGTGGAGGGCGAAAAGCGAGGCGTTTTGCAGTCCATCACCCAGGAGGAACCCTACCTGCAGGGAACCATCCGCCCCGACGAATGCAAGTTCGACGGCGATGAGGTGGAGATGCAGGCCCTGGTGCGGGCCACCCAGGAGTTCTTTGAGACCTATGCCAAGACCAGCCTGCGGGTGAGCCCGGAGACTGTGGCTTCCGTGAAGGATGTGGACGCGCCCGACCAGATCGCGGATATCATTGCCGCCAATATCCTGACCCGCATGGAGGATAGACAGCAGATCCTGGAGGAGCTGGATGTGAAGCGCCGCCTGGAGACCCTTTGCGGCATTCTGGCACGGGAAACCGAGCTGGCCGGCGTGGAAAAGCAGGTGCAGGCCCGCATCAAGAAGCAGATCGAGAAGAATCAGAAGGACTATTACCTGCGGGAACAGATCAAGGCCATCCAGACGGAGCTGGGCGATACCGAAGCCACCGATACCGACGACCTTCGTGAGCGCATGGAGCGCACCCCCCTGAACGAAGAGGCCCGGCAGAAGTGCGAGAAGGAGCTGGAACGCCTGGCGCGGATGGCTCCCGGCACGCCGGAGGTGGGGGTGAGCCGCACCTATATCGAGTGGATTCTCGACCTGCCCTGGGGCCAGACCACCGCTGACAATCTTGACCTGAAGCGTGCCCGCAAGGTGCTGGCCCAGGACCACTACGGCCTGGAGAAGGTTAAGGAGCGCATTGTGGAATACCTGGCTGTTCTGCGCATGAAGCAGGACATGAAGGGCCCCATCCTGTGCTTTGTGGGCCCTCCCGGCGTGGGCAAAACCTCCATTGTCCGTGCCATCGCCAAGGCTGTGGGCCGCAAGTTTGTGCAGATGAGCCTGGGCGGCGTGCGGGACGAGGCGGAGATCCGCGGCCATCGCCGGACGTACATCGGTGCCATCCCCGGCCGGATCATCGCGGGAATCAAGCAGGCGGGCACCATGAACCCGGTGTTCCTGTTCGACGAGATCGACAAGATGAGCCACGACATGCGGGGCGACCCTGCCAGCGCTCTGCTGGAGGTGCTGGACGCCGAGCAGAACGAGAACTTCCGCGACCACTACATGGAGCTGCCCTTTGATTTAAGCAAGGTGATGTTCATCACCACCGCCAACTCGGTGGATACGATCCCCGGGCCGCTGCTGGACCGCATGGAAATCATCGAGGTGCCCTCCTACACCGAGGAGGAGAAGCTGCAAATCGCCAAGCGTCACCTGCTGCCCAAGCAGATCGAAGCCCATGGCCTGCAGCCCAAGACGGTGAAAATGACCGACAAGGTGCTGCGCAGCCTTATCGAGGGTTATACCCGGGAGGCAGGTGTGCGCACCCTGGAACGCAACGTGGCCAAGGTGGTGCGCAAGGCTGCCGTAACCATGCTGGATACCGACGTGACGGAAGTTACCATCACCCCGGCAAAGCTGAAGGAATACCTGGGCGCTGCCCGCTACACCCGTGAAATGCCTGAGAAGGAGCCCCGCGTCGGCGTGGTGAATGGCCTTGCGTATACCACCGTGGGCGGCGAAACCCTGGAGGTTGAATGCGCCGTGATGCCTGGCAAGGGCAGCCTGCAGCTCACCGGCCAGCTGGGCGACGTGATGAAGGAATCTGCCGAGGCGGCCTTCACCTGGGTTCGCGCCCACAGCGCGGAACTGGGCCTGAAGGATGATTTCTACAAGGATAAGGACATCCACGTGCATGTGCCGGAAGGCGCTGTGCCCAAGGACGGCCCCTCTGCCGGTGTGACCATGGTGACGGCCCTGACCAGCGTACTCACGGGCATCCCTGTGCGGCAGGACGTGGCCATGACGGGCGAAATCACCCTGCGGGGCCGTGTGCTGCCCATTGGCGGCCTGAAGGAAAAGACCCTGGCGGCCTACCGTGCCGGCATCAAAACGCTTTTGATCCCCAAGGAGAACGTGAAGGACCTGGAGGAGATCCCGCCCCATGTGCTGAGCCAGTTCCGTGTGGTGGCGGCGGAGAAGATCGACGATGTACTGACGACGGCCCTGGTGACTGTGCCGGGCAAGGAGAAGAACAGTGGAAATCAAGACGGCTGATTTTATTACATCCATGGCCCAATACGGTGAGTTTCAGGGCAAGGGCCTGCCCCAGGTGGCGGTGGCCGGCAAGAGCAATGTGGGCAAGAGCAGCCTCATCAACAAGCTGTGCCGCCGCAACAAGCTGGCCCGTACCTCCGCCACCCCCGGCAAGACACGGCTGATCAACGTATTCCTGCTGAACCAGTATTTCCACCTGATCGACCTGCCGGGCTATGGCTTCGCCAAGGTGGACAAAAAAGAAAAGGCCCGCTGGGGCCAGATGATGCAGGACTACTTCGAGCAGGCGGAGGAGTTGCGCCACGTGCTGTGCCTGGTGGACATCCGCCACGAGCCCACCGAGGACGACAAGCAGATGAACCTGTTCCTGCGGCAGATGGGCGTCCCCTTCACGGTGATCGCCACCAAGGCGGATAAGATCAGCCGTGGCGCGCGACAGAAGCAGCTGGCTCCCATTTGCCGGGCGCTGCTGGTGCAGCCCTGGGAGATCATCTGCTTCTCCTCGGAGGACGGTACAGGCCGTGATCAGCTGCTGGAACTGCTGGAAAAAGTCACCGCCGAACCTGCCGGGGATGAAGAGCATACCATGGAGCAGCCCGGGGAATAACATCGGGCCCATGGAGGTGCTTGACATGACACAGCATACATACACGCACCGCCCCGCCATGGCGCTGCACGAAGCCGCCATGCTGAAAGCGGAAGAAAAATGCCATCCAATAAAGGATGGCATTTTTGAATGCGAAGCAAAGACGGCGCGCCACATCGCGCCCCGTCTCCAATTGCCGCTCGCCCGCGTCGCGGCGCGCCCGTCGCGCGCCGTGACCCCTGCTTATATCCCACATGTATGACACACGTAAAGGGTGTCGAGAGGGCCGAATGGCCCTTCGCGGGATTCTTAAGGGCAGAGCCCTTAAGCGGGATCCCCAAGGGTAGCGCCCTTGGGCAGGGGAGTCCAGAGGGGACAGCGTCCCCTCTGGTTACCGGGCAAAGATCTGGGTGAGGTAGATGTAGCCCTGGGCGTCGTAGGCGATGCCGATGCCGGCTTTGGTCCAGGCGGTGGAGAGAATGTTGCGGCGGTGGTCTTCCGAGGACATGAAGGCGGCCTGCGCCTTGGTCACGTTGGCGTGGTGGGCGATGTTCTCGCCGGCGCCGGCAAAGCTGTAGCCGAAACGGCGGAGCATATCGCGGACGTTGCCGTAGGTGGGGGACTCGTGGGCGAAATAACGGTTGTCGCGCATGTCCTGAGATTTGATGCGGGCAATGCGGGAAAGCTCGGGATCGAGGGTCAGGGCAGGGAGCCCGTTGGCGATTCTGTCGTTGCTTAGCAAATTCCATGCAGTTTGCTCTTGCGCTGTGATGGAATTAGTAGTATAATCATCACCCGATGAAGGAGCTTTTGTCGCTGTGGGTTTCACGGTGGGTTTGGCCGTGGGAATCGCCGTGGGTTTTGCTGTTGCCTGGGGTTTCTGGGTGGGAGCGATGGTCGCGGTGGGGGCGGCAGTTGCCACGGGAGTGGTAACAGCAGGCTCTTTTGTGGGGGTGGAAGGCCTGTTTGGCCATGTAGGCTGCTGATTTTCGTTGATTTCAGGGGTCGAAGTGGGAGAAACGGGTGTTTCGCAATTTGTTTGCTGACGGTACGGCCAGCCCCTGAACCCGAACTGGGAAGCGGGTGCTTCTGCCTGAGCAGAGGCGCTGAAAACCAGCGCGGCGGTCAGAATGGTGCTTGCGTATCTCTTGAACATATTGTTCACCTCCGTAAAAGTTACGATTCTGTGAAGAATCATGACGAAAGTTTAATACCCAAGAGTGCCAAGGTCAAGTATAATGGCAATGGCTTTCCAAGGGAAAGAATGCCAGGCTTTTTGCCGGATGCAAATCCGAACAAACATAAATTGAGGAGGAATCCCCGAATGAAGTTGTCCAAGTGCCCCCGTTGCGATCTGAACTACATTACCGAAACTGAAAAGTACTGCAAGGTATGCCTGCGGGAAATGAAGGGCGACGCCCCGAAGGAAGAGATAGAGCTGTGCAGCGTGTGCAACGAGACGCCTGCCCTGCCCGGCCGGGATGTGTGCGTGTTCTGCCTGAAGGAAATGAACAACGATAATGTGCACAGCGACGATCAGCAGGACGGCGAGGAGACGGTGGACGCTTCCACCATCGGTGGCATGGATTCCGTGAGCACGATGGACGAGATCATCCCCGAGATTGATGAGGATATCCCCAGCCAGGAGTTCGGCGAGATTGAAAGCGAGCTGAGCCTGGAAAGCGTGCGCGAGGAAGAGGACCGGGACGACGACGAGGACGAGGACGACCGCTGAGCGGCGCGCCTGGGAAGGAAGAACCCATGAAACTGTTTGCCATCGGCGATCTGCACCTGCCCGGCGGCGATGACAAGCCCATGGATGTTTTCGGCCAGCACTGGGAAGGCCACTTTGAGCGTATCAGCCAGGACTGGCGGGAGCGTGTGTCCCGGGAGGACGTGGTGCTGATTCCGGGAGATATCTCCTGGGCCATGCAGCTGGATAACGCCAGGCCGGACCTGATGGCCATCAATGAGCTGCCGGGGCGGAAGATCATCATCAAGGGGAACCACGACTATTGGTGGAATACCCTTTCCCAGGTAAAAAGCGCCCTGCCTCAGGGCATGGAAGCATTGCAGCACAACGCCATCGATGTGGGATGCTGCGTGGTGTGCGGCACCAGGGGCTGGACCATCCCCACCAAGGACACGCCGCTGCCCCCCGCGGATGTGAAGATCTACAACCGGGAGCTGATCCGGCTGGAGCTGGCCTTGCAGGCTGGCATGAAGCTCAAGGGCGACAACCCCCTGGTGGTGATGATGCACTATCCGCCGTTGTATGACCTGGAGCGGGAAACGGAATTCACGGCCCTGCTGGAGAAGTATCCGGTGCATACGGTGGTGTATGGCCACCTGCATGGCGCCGGACTGAAGGTGAATTTCTGCGGCGAGGAGCGGGGGATCCGCTATCAATTGGTGAGCTGCGACGGCCTGGACTTCCGTTTGGCGGAGATCCCGCTGGATTGATGAAAATATATTCCTAAAAAAATCTTATATCTTTGTTACAAAAACAAGGACGAGATTGTCATAAAGTTGAAAAAAGCGTTCAGACAAGGTCTGGACGCTTTTTTTGCACACAAAATATTGGTGCATGCGAACATGAAACCACAAAAGACAAACAATAAAATTGCAATTATGTTACAAAAGTATTAAATACAAGAAACAAATAAATGCGCGCAAAAGAAAAAAGAAACCTTGTCATACTCTTGCAAGTTCTGAAAAGGTGGGATATAATGGTGGCAACGGGTAGAAAAAGGGTAGCAAGGTGGTGAGAAGTGGTGGCAAACGAAAAAGACCCGGTGGTCGTGCCGGAAGAGGCACTGGCTGCCGCTGCTTCTCATGAAACCATTTCTCAGGAGGATCAGCAGCTGCTGGACAAATACAGCCGCACGTTTATCGGCTCCTTCTCCCACTCCCTGGACGCCAAGGGACGCCTGGTGGTGCCGCTGGTTTTCCGCGAAGGCTTGGGAGAGACCTTCTGCATTGCCCCTTCCTACGATTTCAAGTCCATTGCCCTGTATCCCAACCTGATGTGGGCCCGGATGCGGGACCGCTACGATAAATTGGGGAAGATGAACTCCTCCCTCAAGCGCTACCTGGAGCAGCTGGACGCCCTGTCCTTCCGCGGCCAGGAATGCGACAACCAGGGCCGCGTGCTGCTGCCTGCCAAGATCCGCGCCTGCATCCTGGAGGATGAGAAGGACGTGGACATCACCGGCGCCAACGACCACGTGCGCGTGGTGGCACACGTCAGCGCCGACGAGCAGTTCAGGCAGTTCATGGAGGATCTGCCCTCCATTCTGGAAGATATCGGCTCTCTGGAAATGTAAATTGATTCGTTCTCCATTTCATAAGGAGTGAATAAATATGATGCTGATCCCCCGTGTTTTCAAAAGAAAGGCACGCTTTGTGGGCGAAGGGTTCAAGCCCGGCGACTACGGCAAAGTGGCGGCCCGGAATATTCGCAGTGAACGCATGACCAGCAGCGTTGATTTGCCCTTTATGAATGCTGACGCGATCTACGACGCCAACACCATGGGCGTGGAGCGCCGCCGCACCCGCCGCAGCGACAGGCACCATGAGGCTGTTGGCCGGCATGATACCGGAAGGGTGCCTGCCGTGGGCCACGAGGGCATGAGCGGCCCCGCTGCCTGCGCCGCGCTGGTATGCCTGATCGCCGTGCTGGGCGTCATCTTCCTGGTGGGCCGCAGCAATGTGATCGAGGTTGGCAAGAAGGCGGACGAGCTGCAGCGCCGCATTGAGGAAGTGGGCCTGATCAACGAGGGGCTTGAAACACAGCTGGCGGTAAGCGCCTCTGAAGTGAATGTGGGCTACGAGGCCGTGCAGATGGGCATGATCTCCGCCAAGGGCGTGGACGTGATTTATCTCAGCGGGCCGGAAGCCGCGGAAATCAAGTTTGCTGGCAAGGGTACCTCCATGACCAGCGAATATCTGGCAACCATACTGGGAGATTGAGCGATCGGTCTCCCATTTTGGAATATTTGCGTAAACTGGGAGGAAGGGCATGCACCCCGAATTGCAGGTACGCAAAAGAATGCTGCTGATGACGGTCATCCTGGGAGCGTTGTTTCTCCTGGTGATTGGCCGTCTTTGGCAGTTGACAGTACTGGAAAGCGAAAGCCTCACCCGCCGTGGGGTGAGCCAATGGACCAAAGAGGGGATCGTTACCGCCCGGCGGGGTACCATCACCGACAGGAACAACAATGTGCTGGCCCTCAGCGCCACATCCTATATGGTATGCGCCGATCCCCGGCTGGTGGAGGACCCGGACAAGTTTGTAGAAACGCTGGCGGAGGTGCTGCCCCTGGGGGATAGCGCCAAAGACAAGCTGCGGGACAACACCAAGGGCTCGGTGATCCTCAAGCGCCAGGTGACCCGGGATGTGGTGGACGCCATCCGCAGGCTGAAGAAGGAGGCCGATCCCAAGGCAGGGCTTGCGGCCATTACCTTTGACGAGGATTCCCGCAGGTGGTATCCCTATGGGCAGCTGCTGCCGCAGGTTCTGGGGCTGACCAATGTGGACAGCCTGGGCCAGAGCGGCTTGGAGACGCAATATGAATCCGTGCTGGCCGGCGTGGAGGGAAGCTACCTGCGCCAGGTGGACGCGAGAAACCGTGTGCTGGCGGGCAGCGAAAGCTGGTATGTGCCATCCCAGCAGGGGAACACGCTGAAACTGACCATCGACGCCGCCATCCAGCAGATCGCCGAAAAGGCCATGCGGGAATGCCTGGAGGTCAATAAGGCGGAAAGCGTGACCTGCCTTGTCAGCGATGTGCGCACCGGGGCCATCCTGGCCATGTGCATGAAGCCGGACTATGACCCCAATGATCCCCCGCGGAATGACGTATCCGCCCTGACGGAGCTGATGCGCATTACAGCCATCTCCGATGTGTACGAGCCGGGCTCCACCTTCAAGATTCTCACGGCGGCCGCGGCACTGGACAGCGGGGTGACCAACCCTGAGGATCAGTTCTACTGCTCCGCCAAGGTGAAAGTGGATGGAGATACTATCCGCTGCTGGGGCGCCGCCCACGGGGCCGAAACCATGGCGGAAGGGCTGATGAACAGCTGCAATCCCGTGTTTGTGGAGCTGGCCCTGCGCATGGGCACAGACACCTTCTACCGGTATTTGAGCGCCTTTGGGCTGGGAAAGCGCACCGGCATCGACCTGCCGGGGGAGAGCGCGGGCATTCTCATTGGCTCCCGGTATGTGAAAACGGTGGATCTGGCCCGCATTGGCTTTGGGCAATCCGTGGCGGTGACGCCGGTGCAGCTGATGATGGCGGCCAACGCGGCCATCAACGGCGGCAAGCTGATGAAGCCCTATCTTGTCAGCGAGATTCAGTCCACGGCGGGGGATGTGCTGCAGCGGTACAACCCCACGGTGGTGGCCACGCCTGTGCGGCCGGAGACCAGCCAGACCCTGCGGGGACTGCTGGAACGCGTGGTTTCCGAGGGCGGCGGCAAGAACGCCCGCATCGCCGGCTACCGCATTGGCGGCAAAACGGGCACTGCCCAGGTATACAAGGAGGGGCGCATCGTCAGCGATGTGCACATCGGATCCTTCTATGGCTTTGCTCCTGCGGATGACCCGCTGGTGTCCATCCTGGTGATCGTCAACGAGGCGCACGTGCCGGTGGATTACGGCGGCACAACGGCGGCGCCCTTTGCCAAACAGGTGCTGGGCGACGTGCTGCAATATATGCAGATAAAGCCTTTTTCGGATGAAAATATACTAAATATAGTGGTTCCTGACATTACGGGCTTGACTCTTTCGGCTGCAAGGCGTAAACTTGCAGGGGAGGGTTTGGAGCTGATGGACGATGGCGTGAGCCAGACGGTGCTGGAGCAGCTCCCGCCCCCGGGCAGCACGCTGCCCCAGGGCGGACATGTGATGGCCTACACGGCCGCATCCAATCATGTGACGCCGGATACACTGGTAAAGACGCCGGACTTCTCGGGCATGAGCGACATCGACTGCGCGCGCACCGCCCGGCTGCGAGGCTTGACATTACAACTGGAGGGCACGGGCGTGTGCCTCCGGCAGACCCCGGCAGCGGGGGAATACATACCGCCGGGCACAGAGGTGAAGATCACCCTGGGCATGGCGGAACCATAAGGAGACCTGCGTATGAAACTTCGTGACCTCATCGTGGATATGCCTTACCTGCTGGATACCCAGGGCAATCTGGAGATTGAATTGGCCTCTGTGACCAGCAACAGCCGGGAGAAGGTCGAGCGGGGCGTGTTCTTCTGCATTCCCGGCGCCAGGTTCGACGCCCACAACTACGCTCCCCAGGCTGTTGCCAACGGCTGTGTGGCCTTGGTGGTGGAGCGTTACCTGGACATCGACGTGCCCCAGGTGCGTGTCAGCAACGCCCGGGCGGCCATGTCCCGTATGGCGGCGGCTTTCTATGGCCATCCCGCCCGGGGCATGAAGCTGGTGGGCATCACCGGCACCAAGGGTAAGACCACCTCCACCTATATGCTCAAGGCCATCCTGGAAAAGGCAGGCCACAAGTGCGGCCTCATCGGCACCACGGGCAATATGATCGGCGACCGTCTGCTGAAGGGCAGCCTCACCACCCCGGACCCCATCGACCTGCAGCGCACCCTGCGAATGATGGCGGACGAGGGCGTGGAGTATGTCACCATGGAGATCTCGGCCCATGCCATTGACATGCACCGGTTGGACGGCCTTACCTTTGAGGTTGGCTGCTACACCAACCTAAGCCAGGATCACCTGGACTATTTCCACAGCATGGAGAATTACTTCGAAACGAAGAAGAAGTTCTTCACCAGCGGCATGGTGCGCAACGCCACCGTGAATGTGGACGAGGAAACCTCCGAAGGTGTGCTCAGCGCCCTGGAGATCCCCTGCCTGACCTATGGCATCTGCGCCCCGGCGGATCTTTTCGCCCGGGATATTGAGATCACCGAGGACGGCGTCAGCTTTGAGGTGCAGCTGCAGGGCATGCATCCCCTGCAGGTGAACCTGATGATGACCGGCATGTTCAACGTATACAACGCCATGGCCGCAGCCAGCTGCGCCATGGTGCTGGGTATCTCCGCCGCAGATATCAAGGCGGGATTGGAGGGCATGCCCTCTGTGCCCGGACGCATTGAGATGCTGCCCACGGGTACGCCCTACCGTGTGATCCTTGACTACTCCCATGTGCCGGACGCCCTGATGAACATCCTCACCACCGTGCGGCAGTTCGCCAAGGCGCGGGTGATCGCCCTGTTTGGCTGCGGCGGCGACCGCGACCAGGGCAAGCGTCCCATGATGGGCGAGATCGGCGGCAAACTGGCCGACCTGTCCATCCTGACCTCCGATAACCCCCGCACCGAGGATCCCATGAAGATCCTGGAAGCCATCGAGGCGGGCATCAAGCCCACCGGCGGCGAGTATGTGGTGATCGAGAACCGCCGTGAGACCATCCGCTACGCCATGGAGATCGCCGAGGCTGGCGACATCATCGTGCTGGCGGGCAAGGGCCACGAAACCTATCAGGAGATCAACGGCGTGAAGTACCCCTTCGACGAGAAGGTGGTTGTGCAGGAGCTGCTGAAAGAAATGCGCGACCGGAACTGATTTACGCTGATTTCAGGAGGTACGAGCTTTTATGCTAAGGATGTTGCTTGCTGTTTTGCTTTCCGCGGTGCTGGTGCTGCTCACCGGCCCCAAGGTGATTCCCGCGCTGCGGAAGATGAAGTTTGGCCAAACCATCTACGACCTGGGCCCTCAAAGTCACAAGCAGAAGCAGGGCACACCCACCATGGGCGGCGTGATGATTGCCTTTGGCGTGGTGGTTGCCTCGCTGGTGGCGATGCTCGTGGATTACAAGGGCGGCTGGAGCTTCATGGTGGGGCTGCTGGCCATCTCCCTGCTTTCCATGGCGGTGGGTTTCGCTGACGACTACATCAAGGTGGTCAAGAAGCGCTCCCTGGGCCTGACCCCCTGGCAGAAGATCGCCGGTCAGGTGCTGACGGCGGTGGGCTTCTCCCTGTTCTGCTACCTCCACCCCCAGGTGGGTTCCAAGGTCATCGTGCCCTTTGTGAACATTGAATGGGATCTGGGCATCTTCTACATTCCGCTTTTGAGCCTGACGATCATCTTCATTGTCAACAGCGCCAATTTGCAGGACGGCCTGGACGGACTGCTCTCCGGCGTGGCTGGCGTGGGCGGCATGGCCTGGGCGCTGATGGCTCTGTTCTTCACCATGGCGGTGGCTGACACCAATCCTGCCTATGCTGCCAACCTGCAGTCCGTGACCATCTTTGGTGTGGCCATGCTGGGCGCCTGCACAGGCTTCCTGCGGTTTAACCACCACCCGGCCACCGTGTTCATGGGCGATACCGGCTCCATGTTCATTGGCGGCGCCACGGTGGGCATGGCCATGCTGCTGCGGCAGCCCTTCATGCTTTTGCTGATCGCCTTCACCATGGTGATGTCCTCTGTGAGCGTGATCATCCAGCGGTATTACTACAAGGCCACCCGCAAAATCTTCGGCGAGCCCCGCAGGCTGTTCAAGATGACCCCTATTCACCATCACTTCGAGCTGTGCGGCATGAGCGAAAACAAGATCGACCTCATGTACGTCATCGTGACGCTGGTGCTGTCTCTGATTGCCCTCTGGTCCCTCAACGGGCTGAAGCTGTAAAGACTGTCAATCAACCAGGAGGAAACTCCCGATGGATTACGCAAACAAGAAGGTTCTCGTGGTGGGCATGGCCCGCAGCGGCGTGGCGGCGGCTCAGCTGCTGTTAAAGCACGGCGCCCATGTGATCATCAACGATAACAAAACCAAGGAAGAACTGGGCGAGGCCCTGGCCCCCCTGGCCAATCTGCCCGTGGAGGAAAAGCTGGGCATGCCCGCCGCCAACGCCTTTGAAGGCGTGGACGTGATGGTCATCAGCCCCGGCATTCCGGATACCGCCGGCTTTGTGGTGAAGGCCAGGGAGCTGGGCATCCACGTGACGGGCGAACTGGAAATGGCCTATCAGCTGGCTCCCGGCGAAATGGTGTCCATCACCGGCACCAACGGCAAGACCACCACGGTGAGCCTGCTGGGTGAGATCTTCAAAAACGCCGGCCGGGTGACCCATGTGGTGGGGAACATCGGCTATCCTTATTCCCAGGCCGCGCTGGAGGCACGCAAGGACGATATGTTCGTGTGCGAGGTGTCCTCCTTCCAGATGGAGACGGCGGATGAGTTCCACCCCAAGGCGGCGGCGCTGCTGAACATCACGGAGGATCATCTCAACCGCCATGGCACCATGGAGGAATACACCCGGGTGAAGATGCGGATGTTCCAGAACCAGACGGCCGATGACGTGGCGGTGTTTAACGCTGACGATCCGGCCCTGGAACCGCTGGTATCCCAGGTGAAGGGCAAGGTGATGCTCTTTTCCCGCAAAAAGGAAGTGGAGCAGGGCGCCTTTGTGCGGGACGGGCAGATCGTCCTGCGCTGGAACGGCGTGGAAAAGACCGTGTGCGGCGCCGACGAGGTGCGCATTCCCGGCCCCCATAACCTGGAAAACGCCCTGGCGGCGGCCTGCATGGCCACGGCCATGGGTGTGCCGGCCCCGGTGATCCGCCACAGCCTGCGAACCTTCAAGGGCGTGGAGCACCGGATTGAGTTTGTCCGGGAGCTGGAGGGTGTGCGCTACATCAACGACAGCAAGGGCACCAACGTGGACTCCACCATCAAGGCGGTGCAGACCATGCTCAGGCCCACGGCCATCATCCTGGGCGGCTACGACAAGCATTGCGACTTCACCCCCCTGGTGAAGGAAATGCTGGCGTCTCCCTTTATCAAAGAGGCGGTGCTCATCGGCGTGACGGCGGATCAGATCGAGAACACGCTGAAAGCCTGCGGCTTTGAGGGCATCCACCGGGCGGAAACCCTGAAGGACGCCATCGACCAGTGCCGCGCCCTGGCCGGCGAGGGCTGGAACGTGCTGCTTTCCCCGGCCTGTGCCTCCTTTGATATGTTCTCGGATTACGAGGCCCGTGGCCGCATCTTCAAGGAACTGGTGAACGAACTGAAATAATCTCTGTCTTGCGCTGAAAGGAACGGCCTATGCTGCAACATGCCAGCGCACAAAAGACCGCAACAGATTTACGCAAGACAAAGCTCAATCCCGTGGACGGCTCGCTGGTGGCTGTGCTCATCATGCTGCTGCTCGCGGGATTGCTGATATTATTCTCCGCCACCTACTATATCGCCCAGGACAGGGGAGACCCGCTGGGCGAGGTGAAACGGCAGCTCATTGGCATCGCCCTGGGCACCGTGGCCATGGTTTTCACCAGCCGGGTGCCCTATCGCTTCTGGCGTGACACCTGGGTGGTGGTGGGCGCTTTGGCCATCAGCGCCGTGCTGCTGATATTGGTCATCATCCCCGGCGTGGGCGTGTACCTGAACGGCTCCCGCCGGTGGCTAAGCGTGGCGGGCATGAGCTTCCAGCCCTCGGAGTTTGCAAAAATGGCGGTGGTGCTTTACATGGCCACCACGCTGACCTATCGGGGGAAGAAGATCAAATCCCTGATCTTCGGCATTGTGCCGGTGCTGCTGGTGCCCGGGGTGGTGTTTCTGCTGATCCTGCAGCAGCCCAACCTGTCCACCGCGGGCAGCATACTGATCACCAGCCTGATCCTGATCATCATTGCCGGGGCCCGGTGGCGGCACATCCTGTTGATGCTCATCGGCGGCATCGGCGTGGGCGGGTTCTACGCCTGGAGCGCCCCCTACCGCCTGGAGCGGCTGCTGTCTTTTACCGATCCTTTCGCCAAAATGAACGACGAGGGCTATCAGCTGGCCCAATCGCTGATCGCCTTTGGTTCCGGCGGCATCTTCGGCATGGGGCTGGGCATGGGCAGGCAGAAATACGCCTATCTGCCGTACCCGGAAAGCGACTTCATTTTCGCCATTGTGGGCGAGGATTTTGGCTTTGTGGGCTGCGTGGCGGTGATCGCCCTGTTTGTGGCGTTCATGCTGTGCGGCATGCGCATCGCCACCCGCTGCCGGGATAAATTCGGCGCGCTGCTGGCAGCGGGTATCACCTGCTCCATTACCGTGCAGGCCTTCCTGAACATGGGCGTGGTGATCGGCATCCTGCCCACCACCGGCCTGCCGCTGCCCTTCTTTTCCTCGGGCGGCACATCCATTTCCATCACCATGGCGGCGGTGGGGATTCTCATGAACATTTCCCGCACCGCCGGGCGCATGGAAACCTGATATTTCGCACCCATTTTCCCCTTCGGCATAGGCTGAAGCAGTTGATTGGGAGGTGGGTGCCATGGAGGCTTTCCTGGTGGAAGGCGGGCGCAGGCTGGAAGGCTCGCTGCGGGTGGACGGCGCGAAAAACGCTGTGCTGCCCATTATGGCGGCGGCCATCCTCACCGAAGAGGAAGTGATCCTGGAGGATGTGCCAAGGATCACCGACGCCATGCATATGGCGGAGATATTGACCATCCTGGGCTGCGATGTGGAACAGGAAAACCGGTGCGTTACGGTGCGCAGCGGCGCGCTGCACGGCTGGGAAATGCCGGACCGGCTCTCCAAGCAGATCCGCTCCTCCATTTTCCTGCTGGGGCCGATTCTCTCACGGTTCCGCAAGGCCACGGTTACATATCCCGGCGGGTGCGAGATCGGCCTCAGGCCCATTGATCTGCACCTGCGGGGATTGCGGAGCCTGGGGGTGGAGATCACCGAAAGCGGCGGCATGATCCACTGCGACGGAAGCTTCATGCGCTCCGGGGACGTGTATTTTGACTATCCCTCCGTGGGCGCCACGGAAAATGTGATGATGGCCGCTGTGCTGCTCAGCGGCATGACCACCATCCACAACGCCGCCCGGGAGCCTGAAATTGTTGATTTGCAGAACATGATCAACGCTATGGGCGGCCATGTTCGGGGCGCCGGCAGCCAGATGATTGAGATCGAGGGTGTGAGGCGCCTCCATGGCGTACGCTGGACGCCCATGCCGGACCGCATTGTGGCGGGAACGCTGCTGGCGGCGGGGGCCATCACCGGAGGAGAGATTGAACTGACCAACGCGCCTGCCGCTGACATGATGGCGGTGCTCTCCAAGCTGCGGGAGATGGGCTGCGTGATTCACGAGGAGCCGGGCAGGCTTGTGCTTTCCGCCCCGGAACGGCTCAGTGCCTTTGCCCAGCTGCAGACCCAGCCTCATCCTGGTTTTCCCACGGATATGCAGGTGCAGATGCTGGCGCTGCTTTCTGTGGCCCAGGGAACGGGCGTGATTATGGAAAACGTGTTTGAGAACCGCTTCACCCATGCCGGCGACCTGAACCGCATGGGCGCCCGCATCCTGTGCAGCGGCAGAACCGCCGTGGTGCAGGGTGTGGAGAAGCTTTACGGCGCCAGGGTCACGGCCCGGGATCTCCGGGGCGGGGCGGCGCTGGTGCTGGCGGGCCTGCGGGCCCAGGGCGTCACCCAGGTGGATCAGGCCTGCCTGGTGGACAGGGGCTATGATCACCTGGAAGATCAGCTTTCGGCCCTGGGGGCGAAGATACAAAGAATCAATGTGTAACCAAAGGAGGCGCGGCCTATGGAGCCTAACTGGCAGATGAACCAGCAGCCCCGGCAGGGGAGCGGTGGTCACCGTCCGTCCGTCTGGAATGACCAGGGGGAGTATGCCCAGCAGCCACTGGGCAGCCAGCAAAGGCAGCTGCCGTACCAGGGGCAGGGGACGCAACCCCAGCCCTTTGCCGGCGGACAAGCCTGGCAGGGTTATCCGCCCCAGCCCAGCGCTGCGCCCACCCCCAGCAATCCCTGGGCCACTGGGCCGGTGGATCCCTTTGATGAGCCTTCAGAGGCACCGGAGCTGATGGAGGCCCGCAGTGATCATCTCTACAACAAGGAGGATCGCTTCTGGGATCATGTGGATGGCGCTCAGCAGACAGACCGGCACGCACGGAAAAAGCCCCGAGGCAAGGCGGAAGGTCATACCTTGCGGTGGGTGATCCTGATCCTGGCGGTGATGGTGGGCGTAGGCGGCTTGATCTACGGCGCTGTGTTCCAGGTGCGGGACATCACCGTGCAGGGCAGCGTAACCATTGCCGAGAAGGCCATCATCGACCTTTCTGGCATTCATCTGGGCATGAATACCTTCTCCATTGATGATGATCAGGTGGAGAAGAACATCGAAAGCAACAGGTATCTCTCTTTTGTATGCGTGGACAAGCACCTGCCGGACAAGGTGATTCTGCAGGTGAAGGAGCGCGTTCCCGCCGCCACGGTGAAGTACTGCGGTATCCTCTATACCATGGACAACCGCGGCATGGTGCTGGAGGAATCCCTCGATACCGAGATGAAAACGGGCCTGGTGCTGGTGGATGGCCTGAACATTCACGACTGTCGTGTGGGCCAGACCATCGGCCTGACCGACGCCAAGCAGATGCAGGTGTTCACCGAGGTGCTGGTGGAATTGAAGGTGATGTCCGCCCTTTACATGGTGAAGGAATTGGATCTGTCCAACATGGACAACCTGTTTATCGTATCTGCGGATGAGGAAAGCTTCACCGTGCGCCTGGGGCCTGCGGAAAACCTGCATGCCAAGCTGCGCTCCATGATCCTGACCATCAACCACCTCCGCAGGGAAGGATACGAGGGCGGCACCCTGGATGTGAGCAGCCCGGTGAATCCCACCTATATTCCGGAATCCTGACAAAATTTACATTTCTGCGACGAAATTTGCGAGATTCTTGCCATATCTAGCTGGAAAACACTTGCATTCAAGGGAAAAACCTATTATAATAGAAAATGGTATATTGGATAAGTGGTAGTGTGCCTGTATGACGTTTCGCCGTGCGGACACGTTGCAGTAAGTTCTATCCGCGGTGCTTTTCCCCAAAGCGGAGCCGCGGTCAACAGGGGGTATGAGAGACCTATGAAAACCACGGTAGCGGCCATTGATTTCGGGACGAGCAAGATCGTCACCCTGGTCGCCGAAAACAGCGGTAGTCAACGCTGCGACATCGTGGGCGCAGGCATTGCGGCCTATGATGGATACCTGGAGGAAGGCTGGAATAACCCCGGCGAACTGGACGAGAAGATCCGTCAGTCCATCAGCGAGGCAGAGAAGCAGAGCCACCGCAAGCTCCGCGAGATCAACGTGGGTGTGCCCGGCGCCTTTACCAGGGTATACGCCACGGAAGCCCGTGTTTCTCTCAAGGGCCCGGATCCCCGGGTGTCCGCTTCCGATGTGAAAGCCATCTTCCGTGCCGCCACGGAAAACCTGGGCTCCCTGCCCGGCATCGTGGTGCACTCCAGCCCCGCCTGGTTTATGGTGGACGACGGCAAGAAGACCCTGGAGCCCGTGGGCATGAAGGGCCGTGAGCTCAGCGCCCTGATCTCCTTTGTGGTGGCGAACCAGTTCTTCGTGGATGAGGTGAACAACCGCCTGGCCGAGCTGGGCATCACCGCCAACGGCTTCTATTCCACCCCGGCGGGCGAGGCTATGCTCTACCTGCCCGAGGAGGACCGTGACCGCACCGCTGTGCTCATCGACATCGGCTACCTCAACACCGAGGTCATGGCCGTGGAGGGCGACGCGCTCATCTTCCACAAGACCATCGATATCGGCGGCGGCAACATCGCCGCTGACCTGGCCATCGGCCTGGACATCCCGCTGAAGGAAGCCGAGGAGAAGATCAAGCGCCAGTATGTGTACGGCATTGGCGCCGCTGGCGAGACCTATGACCTCCCCGGCGTGGACGGCCAGAAGCCCCGCTCCTTCACCCGTGAAGAGGTGACGGAGATCATCACCGCCCGTGTGGATGAGATCGCTGAAGAGATTCAATCGGCCATCGACGACAGCGGTATCAAGCTGGGCAACTGGTCGAACATCTACCTCACCGGCGGCGGCTTGAGCTTCAACCGCGGCGGCAAGGATTACCTCTCCAACAAGCTGGGCCGCCCTGTGCGGGATGTGCCCAAGCGTACCACCAAGATGAACAGCCATGCATATTCCAGCACCCTGGGTCTGATGGATCTGATCATCGATACCATTGAACAGCAACACCAGCCGTCTGCCGGATTCGGCGGCGCGGTGAAGGATTTCTTCCGCAGTCTGCTGGGCGGCTGATAACAGCGCGGCAAGGCCGGATCAATGTGAATTATGTCAGGAGGATGCAAAGTGATCGAGTTCCAGAATGACGTTGAGACCAGCAGTTTTGCTTCTATCAAGGTTGTAGGCTGCGGCGGCGGCGGCAACAACGCCGTGAACCGCATGGTGGACGCCGGATTGCGCGGCGTGGAGTTCATTGCTATCAATACCGACCGTCAGGCTCTGGCCATGAGCGGCGCTCAGACCAAGATCCAGATCGGTGAGAAGATGACCAAGGGCCTGGGCGCCGGCGCTGTGCCTGAGGTGGGCCGCCGTGCCGCCGAAGAGAGCCGCGAGGAAATCGCCGCCGCTCTGGCTGGCGCTGACCTGGTGTTTGTGACCGCCGGTATGGGCGGCGGCACCGGTACCGGCGCGGCTCCCGTGGTGGCCGAGGTGGCCCGCGACCTGGGCGCCCTGACCATTTCCGTGGTGACCAAGCCCTTTGCCTTCGAGGGTAAGCAGCGCATGAAGAACGCTGAAATGGGCATTGCTGACCTGAAGCAGCGTGTGGACACCCTGGTGGTGATCCCCAATGACCGTCTGCTGCAGGTGGTGAGCAAGGGTACCACCATGCTGGAAGCCTTCCGCATCGCCGATGACGTGCTGCGCCAGGGCATCCAGGGCATCAGCGACCTGATCGCCGTGCCTGCCCTGATCAACCTGGACTTCGCCGACGTGAAGACCGTGATGGAATCCGGCGGCATGGCCCACATGGGCATTGGCACCGGCAAGGGCGAAAACCGCATGGTGGAAGCCGCCAAGAACGCTATTTCCAGCCCCCTGCTGGAGACCAATATCGATGGCGCCCGCGCTGTGCTGATCAACATCACCGGCGGCGAGGATATCTCCATTGTGGATATCAACGAGGCTGCCAACCTGGTCATGCAGGCCGCTGATCCCGAGGCCAACATCATCTTTGGCGCCGGCATCGACGAGACCATGGGCGACGAGGTGCGCATCACCGTGATCGCCACCGGTTTCGAGAAGACCCCTTTCCCGCCCAAGGAGCCCGCCAAGAAGCCCCGTGAGTTGGAGAAGGAGCGTCTTTTTGGCTCTAACTACACCACCGGCACCAGCTTTGGCAGCTTTGCGGCAGCTCCTGCCCGTCCCGCCACCCCCGCCGCTGTCGGTGAGTATAACGAAGCAGCCTTCGCTGAACCTGAGCAGAGCGCTTTCGCCCGTCCCGCTATGGGCGTGCCCGCCGCTGCCACCGGCTTCCAGCAGGGCTTTGGCTATCAGCAGCCCACTGCCCCCGTGCAGCCTGTGCAGCCCGCCCAGCAGTATGGCAGCTCCCAGCTGTTCGGCAATCAGCCCCAGCAGGCCTACACCCCTGCTTTCGCTGCCCCTCAGGGCGTGCCCGCTGATACCATTCCCGTGCAGCCTGTGAACCAGACACCCCCGCAGCCCTCTGCCATGGAGCAGGACCAGCGTGGCGTGCCTGCCTTCCTGCGCCGCAAGAAGTAAGCGAAATGATTAAAGGGAGAACGCATGCTCTCCCTTTTCTGTTCGGAGGATGAAGATGAAGAAGCTTGTTGCTCTGCTGATGATGTGCTGCATGCTTGCAAGCACAGCCTGCGCCGATACGCTTTCTCAGGAGGCCTGCCGCCTTGCACAGCGCATTGACGCCCTGGCGGATAACGACGTTTATCTGAAAATGATGTTGACACATGAGAATGTCATTGGCCTGGGCAAGTCGTTTGGCCGTGGTGACCGCAGCCAGCATACCATGATGGTCAGCGTGGACCTGAGCGCTGTTAATGGACTGGCGCTGATGGCTGCTTTGGGGAGCGGGCTTGATCCGGAGATCGCCAAGGCTATGGTGGAACGCATGAACAGCGCGCTGCTTTTCTCTTTCATAGGCGGCCGGGGCGCGGATACCGTGGCGGCTACCTCCTCGCTGACGGAGAACAACTTCTTTGCCTGTGACATGGAGCCCGGTACCGGCATGTTTTTGATATTCTACGGCGAGTATACGCCTGTGGCGGTATCCTGGATCGCCAAAAACGGCGCTGTGAGCATGTCTGCCATGTTTTTGCCGCTGGAGGATCTGGCGGGTTGCACAACGCCTGAAATGGTGGCGGAGTGGTTCGCAGGCATGGGTCTGGGAGGCGTTGCGGTGACGGCGGTGGAATGATTATTCCGCGAAGATAGAAGCGGCACGGTCATCGGGATCGGCGTCGGGGGTGAAGATATCCTTGATCCACCTGCCCAGGCTGCTGCCGGTGTCCTTCACACGGGCGATCTGCACGCTCTGCAGGCCCTCCAGAAGCACGCCATTGTCCAGCAATTCGGCGTGGACGGGAATCACCCGGTAGGTATAGGTGACGCCGGCGCGGGCTTTGGTATCGGTAAAATACAGGGTTTGGCCCGGGGTGCCCCGAAGCTCGGTGAGGATGAAGCTCTCGCCCACAGCGTCCCGCTGCACGCGGTATACGGCGGCGCTGGAGGGTTCGATGACCAGCACCGGCTGGCCGGCATCATTATGAGTGACGTAAAAGGATTTCGCCGTAGGCGGCGCCGTCCACACGTCGCTCTTTTTTGTGGGCTGATTGCCGGATGCGAACAGCTCGGTGGTGCGGTATGCCTTGGGGGTGAGGGAGGTGGCAAGCATGGCCTCACCCTTCCATTCGATGGCTTTCTTGTCGATTTCCACGGAAACGATGCCTTTGGGCCTCTGGAAATCCGGGGTAGGTTTGCCGGCGTACCAGGCCTTGAGGAAATTGCGGGCCAGGGTGGCCGGGTTGGTGCCGCCGCTGACGGCATTGGGCAGGCGGTGGTTGGCGTCAGGCTTGTCAAAGCCCATCCAGACGCAGGTGGACAGGGCAGGGGTGTAGGCGTTCATCCACACATCGCGGTTGCCGCCGCCGGTCATGTTCACGGTGCCGGTTTTGCCAGCCACAGGGGTACCGGCACTGTTGAGCCTGGTGCCTGTGCCGGAGGTGACGACGGTTTTCATCAGGCTGGTCATGAGATAGGCATTCTGGGGCGAGAGCACCCGGGTGCCGCTATCCTGGTGCTGATAGACCACCTTGCCTGCCTGATCGGTGATGCGCTGAATGAAATAAGGGGCATAAAAGGTTCCGCCGTTGGCAAAGGGGATATAGGCGGCGGCCATCTGCACCGGAGAGGCGCCGTAGGTCATGCTGCCCAGGGCAAGGGAGAGGTTCCAGTCGCGGTCGTCCAGGGGGATGCCCACGCTTTGCAGATAGCGGCGGCAGCTTTCCACACCCACCGCCTGCATGACCTTCACCGCGGGGATATTGAGGCTGTTTTTCAGCGCCTGGCGCAGGGTGACGTTGCCGTAATAGGCGTTGCCGGCGTTCTTGGGCTTATAGCCGCCAAAGTTGGTGGGCTCGTCCTTCACCACGCTGGCGGGGGTCCAGCCGGCATATTCCATGGCGGGGGCGTAGACTGCCAGGGGTTTCAGGGCGGATCCGGGCTGCCGGCGAAGCTGCGTGGCACGGTTCAATCCCCGACGGGTGGTGTATTCACGCCCGCCCACGATGGCCCGTACCGCGCCGGTTTGGGTATCCACGCAGGCGGCGGCGGACTGCACGGGGGTACCGTCCTTGGCGTTGGCGGGAAAAACATTTTGCGTGAATTGCTTCTCCAATGTGGCCTGCATGGCCTGATCCAGGGTGGTGTAGATGCGGTATCCGCCTGCCAGCAGCATTTCGGCGGAAACGTCCAGCTGCAATTCTGCCTCGTCCAGCACAGCATCCACAAACCAGCCGTAGGCGGTGGCGGAGGAAGCGCTCTTTGCGGCGGTGATCTCCTCAGCCAGGGCGGATTCGTATTCCTGGTCGGTGAGCATACCCTCCTCATGCATGGTGGCAAGGATGTAGCCACGGCGCTTGGCGTTGGCCTGGGGAGCGGCTTGCAGGCTGTAAGTGGATGGGGCTTTGATGGCGGCGGCCAGGGCGGCGGCCTGGGCAGGGGAGAGATCCCTTGCGTCAATGCCGAAGGTGGTTTGCGCAGCGGCCTGGATGCCATAGGCGCCCTGACCGAAATAGATGTAATTGAGATACATCTCAAGGATTTCGTCTTTCTCGAACTGCCGCTCCATCTGCAGGGCAAGCCAGATTTCCTCCAGCTTGCGGGCGATGGTCTTCTGGCTGGAAAGGTGGGAGAGCTTTACCAGCTGCTGGGTGATGGTGCTGGCGCCCTGGCTGTAGCCGCCGGAGCGAAGGTTGCTGACCACAGCGCCGAAAATGCGGGTCAGATCAAAGCCGGGATGCTTGTAAAAACGCAGGTCCTCTGCAGCCAGGAAAGCATCCACCACGTGGCGGGGAAGATCATCCATGTCGATGACGGTGCGGTTTTCCGTGCCAACCAGGGTGGTGACATAGGCGCCGTCCTGATCGTAAATGGCGCCCGCTTGCGCCAGGTTGGTAAGCTTGCTGACGTCCAGGGTCTGCCAGGAGGAGACGCCGAGATAATTGAAGGCCAGCGCGATCAGACAAAGGAAAGCCACCAGGCCAGCAATGAGAAGTCCGCGCTTGATCGCCTGTTTTTTGCCTGCCATGTGCATCCCTCCTGCCGCGTAGTATGCCCGGCGGCGCTTGCTGTGCGCCATGCAGTTGCTGGTATTGGTGGAAAATGCTGCGGAAGGCCTGATTGGCGCAAATAGTGCTGGTCAAATGTGCGAAAATGGTCTATAATAATATATTATCACCACATAAGGGGGAGATTTTGTGCGCAAGGGAATTGCCTGCCTTCTGGCCCTGGCGATGCTGCTTATGACCTTTGCCGCCGGCGCGGAGGGTGCTTATACCATGGCCGGCTTTGACGGCGACGGCGTCAATCATGACTGGAACACCAACCTTTTCTTTCAGCGAATGGAGGAAAAAACAGGCGTTGCTTTCGAGTTTCAGCAGGTGATGGACTATGACCGCTGGCAGAGCGTGAAAGCGAGTTATGCTTCCGGTGAGGAGCCCATGCCCGATGTGCTGTTCAAGGCGGGCCTGAGCACCCAGGAGATGCAGGAATGGTTTGCCGCGGGCAAGATCATTGACCTGAAGCCTTACCTGGAGGAGCATGCCCCCAACCTGTGGGCGCTTCTGCAGCAGCATCCGGAGTGGGAAAAGGCGATTACGCTGCCCACCGGCGAGATTCCCGCGCTGCCCTATATCAACGAGCTTCAGAACAACAACGCTATGTGGATCAATCAAGCGTGGCTGAACACCCTGCAGTTGGAGCCCCCTGCCACCGCCCAGGAGCTGACGGAAGTGCTGCGGGCCTTCAAGCAGAACGATCCCAACATGAACGGCAAGCAGGATGAAATTCCCCTGGCTTTCCTGAGCCTGTGGGACCTGAAATTCCTGGGTCATGCCTTTGGGCTGATTGGCAATGATTACAACATTTATGTAGATGAAAACGGCCAGGCGCAGTCCACCCTGAACAGTGAAAAGAACCGTGCGTTTCTGGGATGGCTGAACCAGCTGTGGGAGGAAAAGCTGCTGGATCAGCAGGGCTTCAGCACCGCGGACAGCCTGCGGGCCATTACGGATGAAAAGGCTGCCATTACCTATGGCGTGATGCTGGCGCCCACCCCGCTGACGCTGATCCCCGGCAAGGCCCTGGAGCAGTATGTACTGCTGATGCCCCTGACATTCGAGGGCAAGCAGGTTTACCGCGACCTGAACGGCGACCTGGTGCGCGGCACCTTTGCCATTGGCGCCGGGTGCAAGAACCCTGCCGAGCTGGTGGCCTGGGTGGATTATCTCTACACCGAGGAAGGCTGTCGACTGGCCCAGGCCGGCCTGGAGAATGTGGATTATGTGGTGCATGAGGATGGCACCTGGAGCTGGGTTGAGGATATGGAGACGGTGGCCAGCTCTGTGCTGGCGGAGGTAGCCATCGCCGAGGGCGGCCTGATGCCGGGCCTTTCCTCGGTGGAGTTCCAGCGCAGCTACGATGAAAAGGAAACCGCCCGTGCCGTCGACGCGCTGGCGGAAATGAAGAAAGTCAGCGTGGAGCCCTGCCCCCAGCTGTGGTTTACGGAGGAGGAGCAGACCAGGCTGGCGGAGCTGCAGATGACCCTTGGCAAGTATGCCGAGCAGAACATGGTGTGGTTCGTCACGGGCGAAGTGGAACTGAACGATGAAAACTGGAACGCCTTCTGCGCGAAGCTGGAGGAGCTGGGCCTGCAGGAAATGCTGGAGATCTTCCAGCGCGCCATTGAAAAATAACGACAAAGGATGGAAACGTCATGAATCGCTATGCAAGCATGATCCGCAACCTGAAATCTCCTGAGGTGATCGCCAGGCTGAACAGCCTTTATGGCTCCAGGGACGGTGCTTTGGTGGAACAGCTGACCCGCTATGAATCGCTGATCAAGCGGCATGAGGAACGGTTCCATGCGGAGCGTGAGGTGCTGATGATCAGCGCCCCGGGCCGTACGGAAATTGGCGGCAACCATACCGACCACAACAAGGGCAAGGTGCTGGCGGCGGCGGTGAACCTGGATACCCTGGCGGCGGTCTCTGCCCGCGAGGATACCCTGGTGAACGTGCACAGCGATGGCTATCCTGCCATGACCATCGACCTGGCGGATCTGACCAAACGCGAAGAAGAACTGGGCACCACCGCAGCGCTGATCCGCGGCGTGGCCTCCCGCATGGCGGAAATGGGCTACAAGGTGGGCGGCTTTGACGCGGTGATTACCTCCACCGTGGCCTCCGGCAGCGGCCTGAGCTCCTCCGCCGCCTTCGAGGTGCTGATCTGCGCCATTCTGGATACGCTGTACAACGGAAACGCCATCGACGCCAAAACCCAGGCCAAGATCAGCCAGTACGCAGAGAATGTATACTTTGGCAAGCCCAGCGGTCTGCTGGATCAGATGGCCAGCGCCAATGGCGGCTTGGTGTATGTGGACTTCAAGAACGATGATCCCGACGTGCGCCCCATGGCCTATGATTTTGCGAAGAAGGGCTATGCCCTGGTGGTGGTTGCCACCGGCGGCAGCCATGACGACCTGACCGACGAATATGCCGCCATCCCTGCCGAAATGAAGCAGGTGGCAGCCTTCTTTGGCGAGGAGAACCTGCGCCGCGTGCGTCCCGAGGAGTTTGGCGCCAATGTGGCTGCCCTGCGTGAAAGGACCTCCGACCGCGCGGTGCTGCGCGCGCTGCACTTCTTTGATGAGAACGACCGTGTATGCTGGCAGGTGGAAGCGCTGAAGAACGATGACGTGGAGACCTTCTTCAAGCATATCATCGCCAGCGGACGCAGCAGCTATATGTACCTGCAGAACGTCTATGCTCAGAAGCGTCCCCAGGAACAGAGCCTGGCCATCGCGCTTTCCATGGCGGAATTCAAACTGCAGGGCAAGGGCGCCTGGCGCGTCCACGGCGGCGGTTTTGCCGGCACCACGCTGAACTTTGTGCCCCAGAAGGAACTGGCGGCTTTCATCGGAACCATGGAAGCCATCTTCGGCCCCCGAAGCTGCCACGTGCTGGACATCCGGCCCGAGGGTGCGGCAGTGATCAGGCTGTAATACCAAGGAGCGGTATGTGCCGCTCCTTTTTTGTTGACAGGATTATGACAATGTGCTATCATCATTGCGTAAACAGCATAGCCACTTGAAGCTTCTTCGGGGAAGGGTGTAAATCCCTACCGGCGGTACAGCCCGCGAACCAGAGTTTTCTCTGGCCGATCCGGTGTGATTCCGGAGCCGACAGTATAGTCTGGATGAGAGAAGGAAGCCGGCGCGCTCGTCTTTTGGCGAGTGCCTCCGCCCCTGATAAGCGATCTGGCTTCAGGGGCGTGCGCATTTTTAAGGAGGCTTTGCCATGAAAAAAACCATGTCCGTCCAATATCTGACCCGCATCGCCGTGCTGACGGCGCTGGCGTCCATCCTGTTCCTGATCGAGATCCCTGTGGTGGCGTTCTACAAGCTGGACCTGAGCAACCTGCCGGTGCTGCTGGGGGCCTTCTCCATGGGTCCTGTGGCCGGCGTGATCATCCTGGCGCTGAAGAGCTTTATCGGCATGCTGCATTCCACCAGCATGTATGTGGGTGAATTGGCTGATTTCATCATGGGCGCCGCTTATGTGCTGCCCGCGGCCCTGCTCTATATGCGCAGGAAGGACCGCAAGACTGCCCTCATCGGCATGGCGGTGGGCACCGTGGCCATGATCATTGTGGCGGTGCTGGTGAACTGGAAGATCATGATTCCCTTCTACATGAACGCCTTTGGCATGCCCATGGAGGCTGTGATCGGCATGGCGACCAAGGTGCTGCCCTTTGTGGATACCCAGTGGGAGCTGCTGGCCTATGTGACCGCCCCCTTCAACCTGCTCAAGGGCGTGGTGCTGAGCCTTTTGACCTACCTTTTGTATAAGCGGCTTTCTCCGCTTTTGCATGTGAAGAAATAAGGAGACCTGTATGCGAAGTGATTCTCCCGCTGCCACCCGGCTGATCGGTGAAAAGCTGGCCCGGCAGCTCCGTTCCGGCGATGTGCTCCTGCTGCTGGGCGATCTGGGCGCCGGCAAGAGCGAACTGACCCGCGGCATCGCCAGGGGACTGGGCGTTACCTCCACGGTGGCCAGCCCCAGCTTTACCATCCTGAATGTGTATGACGAGGGCCGCGTGCCCCTGTACCACTTTGATTGGTATCGCCTGAACGATGTGGAGGAGCTCTACGAGATGGGCATGGAGGAATACCTGAGCGGCGATGGCGTGGCTGTGGTGGAATGGCCCAGCCAGTGCCCGGAGGCCGTGCCGGAGAGCTACCTGGAAGTGAACATCGTGACCGTGAGCGAAACGGAACGTGAGATTATCCTGACTCCCTGCGGCGATTTCCGCAGGATTGACCTGGAGGCGAATGACGAATGATGCTGCTGGCCATTGATACCTCTGGCCCGGTGTGCGGTGTGGCGATCCTGAAGGATGGCACCATCGCCTACGAGTGTGCGGCGGTGAACAAGCTGACCCACTCCACCAACCTGATGCCCATGGTGGAAACAGCCTTTGCCTCCACCGGCCTTACGGTGGCGGATATGGACCGCATTGCCGTGGTGACGGGGCCTGGCTCCTTCACCGGAGTGCGCATCGGCGTCAGCACCGCCAAGGGACTGGCCCATGGGGCGAACAAGCCCTGCGTGGCGGTGGACGCCCTGGAGGCCATGGCAGCGGGTGCGGGCGCCTTTGACGGGGTGATCTGCCCCATTCAGGATGCCAGGGCAGGGCAGGTCTACGGCGCGGCGTTCAGGGCCTGTGAGGGCCGCCCGCAGCGGCTGATGGACGACATCCCCCTGAAGGTGGAGGAGTTTGTGGAGGCCATCAGGCCCCTGGGAGAGCGCTTTCTGTTTCTGGGGGACGGCATGCCGGTGCAGAAGGCCCGCCTGCAGGCGCTGCTGGGCGAAAAGGCGGTGTTCGCGCTGCCCCAGCAGGCATACCTGCGGCCTGCGGCTGCGGCGTACCTGGGCAGCCTGGAAGAAACAGAGATGGATTATCTTCAGCTGATGCCCATGTATCTGCGCGCCCCCAACGCTGAGCGCAACAAGCGCCTGATGGAGGCTGCCCATGGGAAATGATTGCATTGTGCGGCGCATGACCATCGCCGACCTTGACGCGGTGGCCGCCATTGAGGAAGCCACCTTTCCCACGCCCTGGAGCAAGGATTCCTTCCGCCAGGAGCTGGAGCGCAATGTGGCGGCCCGCTACCTGGTGGCGGAAAAGGACGGCCGGGTCATCGGCTACGCCGGGGCGTGGGTGATTCTGGACGAAAGCCATATCACCAATATCGCCATCGAGGAAAGCCAGCGGGGCAGCGGCTATGGCCGTGTGCTGACCCAGGCGCTGATGCAGTATCTGGCGAACCTCGGGGCCGCCTATGCTACGCTGGAGGTGCGCAAGAGCAACATCCGGGCCCAGAACCTGTATAAGAGCCTGGGGTTCATTCAGCTGGGTGTGCGCAAGCGCTATTACGAGGACAACCAGGAGGACGCCCTGCTCATGGTCTGCGATCATATGCCTGAGATTGATCCGGACTTTGAGGAAGAAGAGACGGTCAGGGAGTGAAGACGATGAATATCCGTGCCTTTCGGCAGGATGACCTGAGCCGCTGCGCGGAGATCATGATGGCGGTGTATAATAACCCGCTGTGGCAATGCCGATGGGAAACGGAAACCGCGAAGGCCTATCTGAAGGATTACGCTGACGCTGCCAGGTTTATCGGCTATGTGGCAGAAGAGGAACAGCAGGTGGTCGGTGCGGTGCTGGCCCATGAGAAGATCTGGTGGAACAACTCGGAGGTGTTTATCGACGAGATGTTTGTTTTGCCGGATCATCAGGGCAAGGGCGTTGGTACGGCGCTGCTGAAAACCCTGGAGGGGTACGTAGAGGAGCACGGTCTGGCGGGATTTACCCTGACCACCAACCGCTATGCTCCGGCCCGGAAGTTCTACAAGAAAAACGGCTTTGTGGAGTGCGAGCCGATCATCATGATGGCGAAGGAAAAATGAAAAAGCGCTGCCGGAAGTAACATCCGGCAGCGCTTCAGCGTTGTCTGGCGGAAACCTGCGCGTCCTGCATGGCGGGTCCATCCAGATTTTGTCCCAGGGTGGTGAAGGTGGAGCCATGGCAGGGGCACTCCCAGCGCTGGGACTCGGGGTCATAGCGAAGCTTGCCGCCCATATGGGGGCAGACAGGCGCGCCAAGGCGGGGAATGCCGCCGGCATAGGCACCGGCGATGCGCATGCCCTCCGCCAGCTTGGGAGAAGGCCTGTCCGGCCGGAAAAGAGCAGCCTCCGGCAGGGGATGGCCGGTGATGTGTCCGGCGAGGATCTTCGCGGCCAGGTGACTGTTCAGTATACCCCAGCCGCTGTAACCGGTGGCCATGAGCAGGTGGCTTTCCTGGGGCTTGATAGGGCCGATCAGCGGAAGGCCATCGCCGCTCCACACATCCTGCCGGATGTGGCTTTCCCTGATGTGCATATCCGGCAGCAGGGCAGATATTGTCCGCCGGAGCAGCTGCTGCCGGGCATGATGCTCTTTGGTACCGGTGCGGCCCAGGTCCCAGGCCAGGAGGGCGCCGGTGCGTGTAGGGCGCAGGGTGAGTTCATCAGGCTGCACGGAAAGGTGGCTGTTCATGACGGGGGCGCCGCCCTCCAGAAATACGGTCTGGCAGGTGCGCTGCTGCATCATGGCCAGCCTGGGCAGCGAAGTGCAGCCCACCGGCGAGCCGGTAGCCAGCAGAATAAATGCCGCCTTTACGCTGCCCTGATCGGTAGTGACATGGTGACCTTCCACAGCGCGGACGGGGGACTGTTCGTGAATGACGCAGCCCTGCTCCATGGCAAAATCCGCCAGGGCAAGCAAATAGGGCAGGGGAGCAAGCAGCAGCTGGTTCCGCGTAATCAGGGAGAGCTCCACCGGGAAGGGGCAGCCGCCTGCGTCAGGGGCCTGAGCTACCGCGAGGCCTAGCTTGTTTTCCAGCCGGTGCAGCTTATGCAGGGCAGGAAGATCATCGGTGGTTTCAGCGAAAACATGCACGCTGTCTGCCTGGGTGGGAAAGCCAAGACAGCGGCACAGCGCATCCACGCCGGCAACGGCTTCCCGCATGAGGCGGGCATAGTCCGCGGCGGCTTTCAGGCCGGCCTTGTCCGCGATGGTCTGATAGACGCCGACAAGCTGGCTTGTGACCTTGCCTGTGCAATTCCAGCTGGCGCCCCGGCCCAGGCGGCGGGCCTCCAGGAGAATCACCTTCACACCCATGGCGGCAAGCATGGCGGCGCAGCTCACCCCTGTCAGGCCGCCGCCGACGATGGCTACGTCAGCCCTCGCTTCGCCGCGCAGCGCCGGAAACTCACGGCGCAAACCTGGCTCCCAAGCAGGAAAATCATCCATGCGCATCACCTCCGGAGCAATAGTCTGCGCCGGAGGTGCGCGCAATATGTGCAAAGAGCCGGAAGACGAGCCTTCGGCCTTTGCTGACGGCCTGACTGATTACGTGTGGATGAACCGCAGGTAGATGAGTTTGGTGACGGCCTTGTAGCTGTTGACGCAGGACAGAACAACGCCGATGGTGTCCGGCCTGCCGTCCGCCATGTTCATAAAGGCGTAGGACAAGGGCGCGCATTGCATGAAGCAATGCATTCCGGCAAAGTACATCATGACAACAAAGGGCCTGCCGTCCACCAGCTCGTCGAGATCGTCATAGGTGCACTGCTGGGTGCAGGCCTCGTCCTTGTACACGTAATGGGTATCGGTGTCGTTGAGGGTCGTTTCCGTGCTGCTGATGTAGAGCTTCACGGGTTTGGCGGCGCTGGGTATGTACTTTTCTGGAATGGTGTGGACGGTCACAACACGGCCGGTGATTTCAACCGTGTCATTTTCATTCATGCCGACGCAGGCAAGGTGCGTTCCCGCCGTGTTGGCAACATTCCACAAAAGGATCGGTTCCCCCGTATCTGGCAAGTCCAAGAGCCCGAAGAGCGCCAGATTTCCCAGATAATAGATGATACGGCCTTCGTCATCACCCATCGGCACAGCATTGAGGGCGAGCTCGTAAGCCGTTCCGTTGTGGGTTACCGTATAGGTTTTGCCAACAACCAGGTCATGCAGGAGTGCGTCACCCAGCATGCGATCGCCCCCGGCACCGTCCATAACGACAACAGTACCGCTTGGCACGAAGGGAACAACAGCGCCTTCTTCCTCATAACCGATACCTTCGGGGAGGAAGCGTGGTTCAATGGTCTTATAGCCACCCTTCTTGACAACGGAGAGTGTTACGGAATCGGCACCGTCAAGCGGTATTGCCATTCCGTATACGCCAGAGTTAATTTCGGCAACCAGCTCTTCGGACAAAACCACAAAAGCGAAAGGTTCTCCGGTGTCCTCCGCATCTGTGAACGGAGCCATATTCCCGAGGCCGATCGCGCCCTCATAGTTTATCGCTTTGCATTCGAAGACTTCGCCGTTGTATGTCACGATGTACGTCTCGCCTTCGATCAAAGGAGCGGAGGGTGGAACGATGAGAGCAAAAGCATCACTCAGCCCGTCCCCGTCTTCGTCCGAAGGGAACAATGTCGTTTGCGGCAGGAGCGCCGTCATCATATCGGGATCTTCATACGCCAGCCGGTCAGCCCACACCGTGTTGCCTTCGCCATCGATGACAAGCTGCTGGAAGGGCGCGCCGCCCTCGGGCATGCCGCCGATGTCATCCGGCAGGAACTTCTTGTCGATCTTCTTCAGTTCGCCATTGCCCACGATGGACACGGGGATGGTGGGCTTATTGGTCGCCAGGCAGCTAAACCAGCCGTAAATGCCGTCGGTCACATCCTCGGGGTTATAGAACACGAAGATGAAAGGCTCCTGGGTGTTCAGGCCGCTGCCCATGTGGCTCTCGTTGCCGATGACCACGCAAGGCTTGCCGTCCGCCTCGGTGGCGATGCCGGTGCACTCGTATTCAAAGCCCAGGTAGGTCACCTTGTAGGGCGTGCCGGCTTGGGGCAGGGTGTCGAAAGGCTCCCGGAAGGTGGCATAGCCGCCCACTACGGCGATATCCGTCAGGGGCAGCACCGTGCCGCCGCTGTAATCGTAGTGGGTGCGCTCCTCCCAGCACATTTTGCCGCTGGGATCGGTGATGAGCGCCATGTTGGGCGAGGTGACGGGCGGGACGATTTCGCTGTCACGGCCCTTGGGAATGCCCAGGGTCAGCTTGCCGCCGCTGAATTCAGCGGTAGCAGGGCTGTCGGCAGGCAGAGAATGTGCCTCGGCCGTCATGTTGGCGACGGCAGTGGCTTTGGTGGTGGTTTGCTCCAGCAGGTCGATCTGGGCCAGCAATTCATCCAGGGCAGGAAGCACCTGGCCGGGGTCGATGACCTCGTCGGTGCTGGTAGGGCAGACCTTACCCTGGTACCACAGCACCGTGTGGACAACATCCGCCAGGCGCAGCTTGATGACCAGGCTGAAGCCGCAGGCCAAGGCATAGCAGGCGGCAGGAAGGGTAAGGGTGGCGGCGTTGCCGGAGGTGGTGCCCTCCAGGAGGAGGGTTTCCTTGCCGTTGCGGACGAAATAGCCGTGCACCTTGGCGTCGGTAAGGTCAACGCTCTCCCTGAAGTGATTGCGGTAGCAGCTGATGGTGAAGCGGTGGGCCTGCTGGTCGCCTGCCATGAGCAGCTGTTGGCAGGGGGATGTGGGCAGGCTTTCGTCCAGGTTGACACGGAAGGACAGATCAGTTGTAATGGGCATTGGTTGGACTCCTTTCAGTATGATGGTGGGGTTGCTCCCGTTGGGGAGCGGGGCGGGGGCGCACCTCCTTTCGACAAAAGAAAGAGCCGAGCCCATAAGGGCCCGACTCTGTTGGTGACATGGTATCATATGCGGTTTGGACCTGCAAGGACAGGGCAGGACATGGTGGACGAAAAAAAGAGCTTGAAGTATTCTTCAAGCTCTTGCGTCTGGGTGAGAAGATTCGAACTTCCGGCCTCTTGAACCCCATTCAAGCACGCTACCAAACTGCGCCACACCCAGATATTCTTTTCGCTCGCCTGTCCAGCGAACGAATATGATTATAGCACGGTAGGCGGGGTGTGTCAAGCACTTTTTTGAAAAAAGTTCTACTTTCTTGGCGGCTGTCGGGTGTTCCCAAGGAGCGGCAGATGTGATATAATGTTGCTAATGCAACGAAGGAGGTTTTGTATGACAGAAGCGGAAATTCGCGCAAGGCTTGCGGGCGTGCGCTGCTTTTTGCTGGATATGGACGGCACGTTCTATCTGGGGGATAAGCTGATTGAGGGTTCGCTGGAATTCCTGGCTGCCCTGGAGCGTACCGGCCGTACCGCCAGGTTTCTGACCAACAATTCTTCCAAGTCCGCCCAGGTGTATGCCGAAAAGCTCAAGCGCATGGGTGTGGATGAGAAATACCGGGATGTGATGACCTCCGGCCACGCGGCGGCCCACTACTGCCTGGAAAAGTTCCCCGGAGGCAAGTGCTATCTGCTGGGGAATCCCATGCTGGCGGAGGAACTGACGGGCATGGGCCTGGAGCTGGTGGAGGAGGAGCCGGACTATGTACTGGTGGCCTTTGATACCACGCTGGACTATGCCAAGATGTGCAAGGTGTGCGATTTCATCCGGGAGGGCAAGCCCTATATTGCCACGCACCCGGATTTCAACTGCCCCACGGAGACCGGCTTTGTGCCGGACATGGGCGCCATTATGGCCTTTATCGAGGCCAGCACCGGCCGCAAGGCGGATATCATTCTCGGCAAGCCCTACAAGGGCATTGTGGAGGAGGCTCTGCGGCGCACCGGCTATAAGCTGGAAGAGATGGCTATGGTGGGCGATCGGCTGTATACCGACGTGGCCACCGGCGTCAACCATGGCATGACGGGCATCCTGGTGCTTTCCGGCGAGGCCACCATGGAAGACGTGGCTGTTTCCGATGTGAAGCCTGACCTGATCTTCGGCAGGCTCAGCGATATGATTCCCTATCTTTGATTGTGAGGTGCGAGAGAATGTTCTACACGAATTTCCCCAACACGGACATCAAGAGCAGCATGCTGGGCTTCGGCTGCATGCGCCTGCCGGTGAAGGACGGCAAGATTGACGAGGCGGAGGCCATCCGCATGATCCGCCATGCTATCGACAGCGGCGTGAACTACATCGATACCGCCTATCCCTACCACGGCGGCGAGAGCGAGATCATTGTGGGCAAGGCCCTGCAGGACGGCTACCGTGAGAAGGTTACCCTGGCCACCAAGCTGCCCTGCTGGAATGTGCACAAGCATGAGGACATGATGGCCATCCTGGATGAGCAGCTGCAGAAGCTCCAGACGGATCACATGGACTTCTACCTGATGCACGCCATGAACGCCCAGCGCCTGGAAGAGATGCAGCAGTATGATTACAAGAGCTTCCTGGATGAGGCCCTGGCCCAGGGGAAGATCCGCTATCCTGCCTTCTCCTTCCATGATGGCTACGACGCCTTTATGAAGATCCTCAACGATTACGACTGGAAAATGTGCCAGGTGCAGATGAACATTCTCGATGACGAAAACCAGTGCACCCTGGAGGGCATCCGCCAGGCCGGCAAGAAGGGCGTGGGCGTGGTGATCATGGAGCCTCTGCGCGGCGGCCTGATGGCCAATCCGCCCAAGGCTGTGGTGGAGGCTTATGCGCAGTTCGAGGCAAAGCGTTCCCCCGTGGAGTGGGCCTTCCGCTACCTGTATACCATGCCCGAGGTGAAGTGCATTCTTTCCGGCATGAGCACCTGGGAGCAGCTGGTGGATAACCTGAACATCTTTGATCTGGAAAAGCAGCCCGAGCTCTCTGATGAGGAGAAGGCGCTCTATGGGAAGGTGAAGGAGACCTACATTTCCCTGACCAAGACCCGCTGCACCGGCTGCCGGTACTGCCAGCCCTGCCCCATGGGCGTGGCGATTCCCCACATCTTCCAGAACTACGATACCAGCCTGCTGCGGGCTCAGGGCAGTTATAAGGCCGGCTATGCCAAGGTCATTGCTGACGAGCATGATGCTTCCCGCTGCGTGCAGTGCGGACAGTGCGAGGCGGCATGTCCGCAGCATTTGCCGATTATCCAGTATCTGCAGGAGATTCACGAGGAGTGCAAGTAAGAAAAAGGCTCCGATACGAACGTATCGGAGCCTTTTATCATGGAGCGAAAGACACCTTGTATTCACCGTCGATCAGGATATGGGGGCAGCCGTGGCGCCGGCATTCAGCCAGGTTGTGGGCGTTGTCCCGCAGCAGTTCATCCATGGAAAGTTCAGGGTCGTCGCCCCGGTTCTCCACCACGCTGGCGTAGCGCCGGATGTCCGCAAAGTGGGTGCGGATGTAGCTTTCCGTCATGATCAGCCATACGCAGCGGATATTGCGCAGGTATTCATCCCCGAAGCTGTTGCGCCAATCGTGAGGGATGTAGCAGCCCTCGATGATGAGGTTCTGCTCATTCTCGATGGCGGTCTTGGCCATTTCCCGGAGGATCGGCCAGAGGTAGGGTGTAAGCTGTGCATCATCGCTGGGGGTGAGGGTGGTGTGCCCGGCCCGGATCAGCCCCATCTTCAGGTGATCAATGGACAGATAAGGGTAACCGTATTGCTTCATCAATCGATGAGCGAGGGCTGTTTTGCCAGTGTGGGTAGTGCCGGCGATGAGAATGACCATGGGAAACCTCCGGGGAAAATTGAAATCAGGAATTTGGAATGCGGAATGGAGCGTGTGGGACGGTAAAGTGGCGCGTTGAGCAAGGGGCAGAACCGCTCCCTCTGACCTCGTGAGGGAGGTTTAGTTGCTTTTCCCGGGTCGTAGCGCGATCGTATTCGCGCTGTGCCCCCTGCTCGTAGATTACCATGCAGTGCTATCTCCCAAATGGGATTCTTAAAGGGCGCCCCCCTTTACCTGCGGGTGTTGAAACGATAAGGGTTGGAGGTGGTTTGCGGGGTGAGCACCGTGGCGGAAAGGCTGCGGTTCTTGGTGACGTTCAGCACCAGGGCCACGCCGCCCATGTTGGTCACCATGTTGGAGCCGCCGTAGGACAGGAAGGGCAGCGGTATGCCGGTGATGGGCATCAGGCCCAAAGTCATGCCGATGTTTTCGAATACGTGGAAGAGCAGCATACCCATCACGCCTACGATGATCAGCATGCCGAATTTATCCTTGGTGTAGCGCGCCAGGTAGAGCATGCGCAGGATGATCAGCAGATACACGATCAGGATGGTGAAGCAGCCCACAAAACCAAAGGCTTCGCCGATGGTGGAGTAGATGAAGTCTGTCCAGTCGGCAGGAACGTAGTTCAGCTGGGAAAGGGCGCCATCCACAAACATGCCGATGCCACGTACGCCGCCGGAGCCGATGGCCATCATGCTTTGCAGCTGCTGGTAGGCGTCGTCAGCAGGGGAGAGCTCGGGGTTGATGAAGGCCATGATGCGGGCCAGGCGGTAGTCGTCGGAGCCGGTGGCCACCATGAAGCCATACAGCGCAAGAATGCCCAGAATAGCCACGGCAGCCATGGAGAGCAGGAGCTTCATATCCACATTGGAGAAAAACAGCATCACGGCGAAAAGGAAAATGATCACCAGAACGGAGCCGGTTTCGCCGGAAAGCAGGATGATCAGGCTGGGCACGCCCACCAGGATCATGATGTGCATGAACTCCTTCACGGTGCTCATGGGGCGCTCGTAGCGGGAGAGGGTCTTGGCCAGCATGAGGATCATGGCCAGCTTGGCAAACTCTGACGGCTGTATGGTGAAGCCCCACAGAACGTCCAGCCAGGCCTTCACGCCCTCGGCGCGGTTGAAGATCCACACAACAAAAACCAGAATGGTGATGCCGTAATAAAGCAGCTCGGTGTGGCGGCGCATAAAATCGTAGGGAATGGAGCAGACCACCAGCACGATGAAGGGCGCCACCGCCAGAAAGATGCACTGGTTGACGGCATAAGAGGAATTGACAATGTGGTTCAGCAGCGAGGCCTCGGCGTTGGACTCGGTGGAATAGGTGGCGACGCACACCGCCAGCACGCCGAAGATGGCCAGACCGAAAACAAGGAAAAGCAGGGTTTTATCGATATGGGCACGGGAGCGTCTGTTCTCAGCAATCAAGACGTTTGACCTCCTTGAGCTTGGGGGCAAAGAGCCGGCGGAAGAAGCCGGGCTTCACGGCACCATAGGAAGGGAAATCGGTGGAGAGCCCCACCATGCGCCGGGCGATACGCTCCATGGCCTCATGGGCTTCGCACGCCACATCCATGACAGTCATGTGCTTGAGCAATGTGCGGTAGACCATGGGGTCCTCGGGAATCTCGCCCAGGAGTTCCACGTCGAGGGTCTGGGCCACGGTGGAGGCGGTGTACATCTCGCCGGCCTGGATGAGCTGGGCATCCAGCCGGTTCACGATGAGCTGGGGGCGGGGAAGGCTCTTCTCCTGCATGAGGGCCACCACTCGCTCGGCGTTGCGGATGCACACGTCATCGGGGGTGCATACAACGATGGTCTTGTCCACCAGCTCGTTCATCAGGCCGCGGAGGCTGCGCTCGATACCGGCGGGGCAATCGATGATAATCTGATCGTTGGTTTCCTTCAAAAGCAGCAGAATGCGGCGGAAGGCCTTGCGGTCCAGCGCCTTGGCCCGGGCAAACTGGGCGGCGGGCAGGAGCGACAGGTTGGGCACATCCGCCGGGCTGATCAGCGCCTGGGGCAGGCGGCAATCCTTGTTGGCCACGTCCACCAGGTCGTACACCACACGGTCAGCCAGGCCCAGAATGGCATCCTGGTCACGCAGACCGATATCAGCGTCCACAATGCAGGTCTTCTGCCCGCGCTTGGCCAGGGCAACGCCCAAAGCGGAAGCGATGGTAGACTTGCCCACGCCGCCCTTGCCGGACGCGATCATCCATACAGTACCCATGAAATCACCTCAGAGGAAATTTGGAATGATGAATTGAGTATGTGAGCCGGGCGAACAACGTTCGTCCCAACATTTTATGTGCGACTGTACCGCGTCGCGGCGCTCCCGTTGAGCGCCGTGACCCCTTCTTGGCAGTTAAGGGTATGCCTTCCCCGAAAGGGTGTCGAGAGGGCCGAAGGGCCCTTCGCGGGATTCTTAAGGGCAGAGCCCTTAAGCGGGTTGTCAGGGCAGCGCCCTGACCGGGGTGCAGGGGCAGCGCCCCTTGCTCAGGGGATTCCTAAGGGGGCGAAGCCCCCTTAGGGCGCCAGGCTGTTGCCGGAGGGGAGAACGTAATCGGTGGTACGGAGGGTCTTTTGGTCCATGTACCACTGGATGAAGTCGCGGGCGGCAGGGGAAGCATAGCCGCCGGAATAGCCGTTGGGGATGAAGACCGCGATGGCGATCTCCGGGTTTTCGTAGGGGGCAAAGATCACGAACCAGGCGTTGTTTTCCAGGTCGATCTTGGTAACCTGGGCGGTACCTGTTTTAGCGGCGATCTCGTCCTGATACTGGAAGTTGCGGAAGTGCTTCTTGGCGGTGCCGGTATCGTCGGTAACGCCCTTCATGCCGCGGCGGATCAGGGGCAGGTATTCATCGGCCTTGTCCAGGCGGTGGATGAGCTTCGGCTCCCGCTGGGTGAGGATCTCGCCCTCGGGAGAGGTGATGGAATCGATGATGGAAACGTTGTAGAGATAGCCGTTGTTGGCCACGGCGCAGACGTAGCGGGCCGCGGCAATGGGGGTGATCACCGTGACGGACTGGCCGATGCCGGTCAGTATGGTTTGCGCGCCACCCCACTTGATATCGTTCATGTAGTTGTAGGTGTCGCCGATGACGGCCTGCAGGTAAACCATCTCTTTGGTCATGTTGAGTTCTTCCATGAGAATGGTGCGCATGTTGTCCAGCCATTCGGATTCGGGGTAATTCACAGCCATGTCCATCAGGCGCTTGGCACACACGGAAAGGCGTTCGTCGTCGTACTCCATGTTGCGGGAGGCGCCGCAGGCCTTCAGGTGCTTCTTGATGGAGTTGAAAACGATGATGGGCCGGGAGGTATCCTGGCTGGCTTCGTTCATGGCCTTGGTGGTGTCGTAGAGGGTGTTCTGCGAGCCCACCACGCTGCGGACCTCGCCGGGAAGGTCGATGCCCGTGCGGGAGGTGAGGCCGAACAGGGACGCATAGCGGTAGAGGCGCTCTTCGCCCAGGCGGGAGCCGCACTCGTAGAAGAAATAGTTGCAGGAGTTGGTCAGGCCCTCCACGATGGTCTGGTTCATGTGCTCCGTGCCCACGCTGCGCAGGGGGATCCAGCAGCGGGGAGCGGTGTTGGTATCGTTGTTGTAGCGGGTGTAGTAGCCCATGTCGTGGATGCGCTCGTTGATTTGCAGTTCACCCTCGGCCAGGGCGCCGAAGCCGGTGACCATTTTGAAAATGGAGCCGGGGGTGCCGCGGGCGTGGATGCCGTAGTTCAGCAGCAGGTTGCGCTCGTCCGCCAGAATGGCGATGGCGTCCTTGCCGCCGGCAACCAGGGCGTTCAGGTCGTAGGTGGGATAGTTGGCCATGGCCAGCACACGGTCCTGCATGTCGAGCACGATCATGCAGCCATGCTCGGCCAGGGCCATGGGGTATTTCTCCCAGTCGCGGTTGGCGATGTCGGCTTTGTTGGCCTCCAGCCAGGAATCACTGACCATGAGCTTTTCCTGCTCGTCGCGGACGGTGTTCACGTTATCGGCAATGGCACGCTCAGCCACCTGCTGATAGCTGGCGATGAGGGTCAGCTTCACGTTGTTGCCGTCCTGGGGCGCCACGTAGTCCAGCTCGCGGACCACCTTGGCACGCTGGTCACGCTCCACCAGGCGGCTGCCCTTGCGCAGGGAGGAATTCTGGGTGAGCCAGTCCTCCATGGAGGACTCGATGCCGTCGCGGCCGATGGTATCGTTGTAGGAATAGCCCTTGGCCTGCAGCTCCGCCCACTTGGACTGGCTGGGAATAGCGCCGGTATAGCCGATGATCTGGCTGGCCAGGGTGGAGCGGGGATAGACACGCTTGGTGCCCACGGAGATCTCCATGCCCGCCAGGGACATGGACTTGGTTTCTACTTCGATAACGGTCTCGTAGCGGACGTCTTTGGCGATGACGATGGGCTGGGAGTTGAACACGTTCATCTGCATTTCGGAAAAGACCGCCATGACCTTGAGCATGGTCTCTTCGTCCACCATGATGACGTCCACGGGGGCGTATTCGCGGCTGTTGTCGTAGTCCAGCAGGGCCTGACGCTCCTCCTCGGTGGTGGCCAAACGGTAGGTATCCCGGAGCTTCTTGATGCAGTCGGCGGCGGTGGGGTAGCGGGTGGCGGTGACATAGTTGTTGCTGCGCCACTGCTTTTCACGCTTGGCCAGCACGGTTTCGCTGACGCCGGAGCCGAAGTTGAACTCCCACTCGCCGGTTTCCTCGTTGCGCTGGATCACATAATCAACGGCCAGCTCGCCGCCGTTTTTCTCGATGATGTCGATGGTATCGATAATGGACTGGGAGAAGCTCAGGTAGGTGGCGCGGCTGGTGCTGGAGCCATCCTTGTAGAAGGTGACGTTGTAGATCAATTCGTCCTCTGCCAGAATAACTGAATCCGCGTCGGTGATGTTGCCGCGCTTGCCGCGAAGGGCAATGGGCTTGGTGCGGGTGCTTTCGGCCTTGGTGACGTATTCCTCGGAGTTGTTCAGCTGCAGGCGCACAAGGCCCGAAGCCAGATAACCGAACATAACAAGAAGAATCGCGATAAAGGCCAGATAACGGCCCCGCATGCCCTGGGGCATTTTGTTCATGGGGAAACCTCCTTTCCGCCGGGCGGCATATCGCATGGCCCGTCAGAGTGTGGAAAAAGGGAATTACGTTCTGCCGATATGGAAAAGGGGCTTTTCCGGGGGCGTTTCCTTTTTGTGCTTCTTGAAGCCCAGGAAACGGCGCACCGGCAGCACGATGGCCAGGGTGAGCAGCGTGGTCCAGAAGATGCTGGCCAGGGGCCTGCCCAGGGAGGCGAAGGAAAGCACAGCGCCGCCCAGGTACATGTAGACCAGGTTCACGATCTCGTACAGGAGCGTGTTGCCGGCGGCGCAGCCCAGGGTGCGCAGGTAGGGGTTGATGTTGCGGCCAGCCTTGCCCAGGGAGCGCTCGTACTCCAGGCGCTTCTCGGACTTATCCGCGAAGAACATGCTCATGAAGCCGGCGCTGAGGGGGTAGAGGGCCAGGTTCAGCATGGGGATGGTGGGACACATGGTTTCCATCAGGATGCCGTAGATGCAGCCAACCCACAGCGCCCGCAGCCTGCCATAGCCAACGGTGATGATGGCGATGACGGCAAAGAGGATGCTGGGGGTAACGCCGCCGATGCGCAGATAGGGCATCACGCACACCTGCAGAAGGTAGCCCAGAAAAACCACGAGAAAGAATTTGAGCTGGGATGCCCCCGTCTGCCACAGGGATTTGAGAAAACGCACGCTTTAATCCTCCTCGTAGGTCATGTCCTCGGGGGACAGGGTGATGAAGGGCGTGGGAGAAGGCGTGGGCGTGGGAGAGGGCGTGGGGGTGGGTTCGTTGCTGAAGACCTGATACTCATACACCGGGCCGGCAATGGTGGGCGCGGGGGTAGCGGTGGGTTCAGGCGTGGGGGTAGGCGTGGGCGTAGCGGTGGGCAGGGGCGTCATTTCCGGATTGGGGGTGGGCGTCTCGCCCCACACGCTGGTGCTGCCGATGCGCAGCGTGGGCATGGGCCGGGCGGTGGTCAGGGGCACAAACTCGGCATACATGGATGCTTCGCGGCCCTGCACAGCTTCCGCTGCGGGCTTGTAGCGCAGAACGATCACATATTCGATGTGCTCAAAATCCGCGGAGGGCTCCACCACGATGTACTGCTTGTTGGCGTCCATGCCGCGGGTGGATTCGCGCACGGTGCCGATCGGGATGCCCTTGGGGAAGGACATACCCACGCCGGAGGTGACCACAATATCGCCGGGGCGGGGCAGGTGATCGTCGGGCAGGTAGTACATGCGGCACATGGGCCGGCCGTCGATGCCCAGGGTGCCGCGGACAGTGCCCTGGTCGCGGCTGGACTGGATCAGGCCGGCGATGGAGGCTTCGCTGTCGATAATGGTACGGACCTGGGATTTGGTTTCGGTGACGTTCTCGGTATAGCCGACCAGGGCGCCGGAAATGGTGACGGCCATGTAGTTCTCGATGCCGTCGCGGCTGCCGCGGTTGATGGTGAAGGTGGAGAAGTAATTGCCGTCGCCCTTGCCGATGACGCCGCAGGCGATGGGGTTCATGTTTTCGTTGACGGAGATCTCGTCGTACATGTTGGCAAACTGGGAAAGCTGCTTGACATATTCATCTGCCATCATGGCCTGGTAGACCAGCTGCTCGTTTTCGGCGCGGAGCTTGTTGTATTCCGCCTCCAGGTTGGCACGGAGCTTCAGCGTGCGCAGATAACCGGCGAAGCTCTCGGTAATGGAGGAGAAAACGCTTTGCACAGGGGTCACGATCTTTGCCACAAAGCTTTCGGGCAGGCCTAGGAAGGCAGGCGCGTCCGGGATGACCCGGAAGGCCAGCATGATGACGGTGAGACCGATAATGATAATGGATATAGCCGTCAGCACCACCTTGCGCAATCCGCCGGGGAGCTCCTTGCGCTGGCGCTTCTCCTCGGCCTGGAGGCGGGAGGAGGTACGCTGCTTTTTCTTCATGCGGCCGACAAAGGTGGCGTTTTCCTGCTCCTCCTCGATGGCGTCGCGCTCGATCTGCAATTTGCGCAGGGCCTTCTCGGGGGTATCGGAGGTATCGTCATCCTGGTCGGAGATGGGCTCCTCGGGCTTGCCGGTGGGCAGGTCCCGGGTGATGCTGTCCAGGTCGTCGAACTTGAAATCGTCATAAGTGGGCAGCAGGGGCTGTTCCTCCTGCTGGTTACGGCGGTCTTTTCGTGCCATAAGGGGTTATCACCTCGCTTTGAATAAGCGGTTAATCGTTGAAGCCACGTTTGTTGCTGCCGGAAAGCAGCTGAATGTTTTCCACCAGGTAGCCAAGGCCCATGATGGTGCAGTCCTCGGGTTCCTTGGCGATGAGCACTGGAATGCCCAGCTCGGTGGCGATGAACTGATCCATGGCGAAGAGTTGTGCGCTGCCGCCGGTCAGGTGTACGCCGCTGCGCATGATATCAGCCGCCAGCTCAGGGGGCGTGCGCTCCAGCACCCACTTGATGGCCGCCAGAATAGCCCGGCAGGGTTCCTTGATGGCCTCGTGGGCCTGGGCGGAGGTAAACTCGATATCCATGGCCTGGGGGGAAAGCAGATCCCTGCCGCGGATGCGCACCTGCCGGCCCTCGGAAAGGGGCATGGCGGCGGCAAGATCCAGCTTCACGTCCTCGGCGGTGCGGTCGCCGATGAGCATATTGAACTCGCGCTTGATGTAGTTGATGATGGCTTCGTCCATCTTCACGCCGCCCACCTGAATGGACTGGGCAACCACAATGCCGCCCAGGGAAACAACGGCCACGTCTGTGGTGCCGCCGCCGATGTCCACCACCATGCTGCCCACGGGCTCATACACAGGCAGGCCGGAACCAATGGCCGCGGCGAAAGGCTTTTCCACCAGGAAGACCTTCTTGGCGCCTGCTACCTGGGCGGCCTCGGTCACCGCCTTGCGGGAAACGGCGGGCAGGCCCACGGGGATGGACACAACCACCTTGGGCTTCACCACATGGCTCACGCCGATGGCCTTGCGCAGGAAATAGCGGATGAGCATCTCGGTCATGTCAAAATCCGAGATGGAGCCGCCCTTCAGGGGACGGACGACGGTGAGGGCGTCGCTGGTGCGGCCCAGGAGGAACTTCGCCTCGTCGCCCACGGCGCGGACGTTGCGCTTGTTGTTGGAATCGACCACCACCATGGTGGGTTCGCTGATGACGATGCCGCGGCCGCGGACGTACACCACTGTATTGGAAGTACCCAGATCAATACCGATATCGGGCGCGAAAAAAGCCATGTGTTCACTCCGTTCGTTTATGGTCAAGCCGCGATGCGGCGGTTAAGCGATATTCAGGGGGTGGAGGCCGCACTTTTCCAGGAGCGTGCGGGTCAATGTCATGGGCAGGCCGATGACGTTGGTGTGGGAGCCGCGGATCTCCTCGATCCACAGCCCGGCGATGCCCTGCAGGGCATAACTGCCTGCCTTGTCCATAGGTTCGCCGGTGGCGATGTAGGCACGGATGGCCCCGTCGCTCATGGGGCCGAAGCGCACATCGGTGGCATCTACCTCGGCGAAAACTTCGCCCGTGGCGCTGACCACGCACACGCCGGTGTATACCTGGTGCCAGCGGTCTGCCAGGCTGCGGAGCATGCGGAAGGCGTCGGCCTCGTCGGCAGGTTTGCCCAGGGGCACGTCATCCACGGCTACCAGGGTATCACTGGCCAGGATCACCTTGCCGGGGTGTTTGTCCGCCGCGGCCAGCGCTTTGCGCCGGGCCAGGGCCAAAACGGCCTCTCGGGCGCCAAGGGGACAGGTTTCATCTACTTCCGGGGCATCCACCAGAAAGGGGATGCCCGTCAGGCTCAATAGCTCCCTGCGCCGGGGGGACTGGGACGCAAGGATCAGCTGAATTTCATCCATACAGGTCTGCCTCCGAATCAACAGGACATTCCACCCTGTATTATACCACAGAATCCCCTGTAATGGAAACATTTCAGCAAAAATTCATGAATTCATCAATAGAACGAAAAAGACGGCGCAAAGCCGTCAATTGATTGCGAATTATTGGTACTTTCTCCAGTCGATCCGGCCGTGGAAGGCCTTCATGAGCATGTAGCCAAGGGTCACGGCAAGGGCTTCGCCGGCGGCGACTTGGATGATGGTCAGCACCGGGGGCAGGCTGTATACCACCGAGAGCATGACACCCACAATGAGACCGTTGCTGATCACAGGGCAGCTGGCGGCCAGAAGGGGACGCTTGCGCAGGCCGTAGGTGCCCATGGCGGCCAGCAGCGTGGCCAGGGAGCCGAAAAGCACATCCCATATGCCCACCGGGCTGAGCAGGTTGGCCACCAGGCATCCCACAAACAGCCCGGGAACGGACTGGGGCAGCATCAGGGGCAGGAGCGTCAGGGCCTCGGAAAGGCGGCACTGCCAGGCGCCGTAGCTCAGGGGCGGCAGCATGAGGGTCAGCGCGGCGTACAGCGCGGCGATGATGCCGCTCAGACACAGCGATCTGGTGTTGAATGATCTCCTGAACATAGAGATCCTCCTTTCTTTTTCCCGCGGAGCGAATACAGTCGCAGGCGGACAAAATCAATTTACCACATTTTTGCCAGCATCACAAGGGCTAATTCCGGGCAAGATGGTGGTGCGCTCATCCGGGCGACAAAACATTCAGGAGGGATTCACCATGGCTCATCTGAAGAACCAGTGCATCCATTGCAGCGTGGAAAGCTGCCAGCACCACGAGGTGGACAACAAGTGCGCCCTGACGGACATTCAGGTTGCCCCCAAGAAGAACTGCTGCAACGGCAAGGCCGACGAAAGCATGTGCAGCAGCTACAAGTGCCGCGAGTGACGCCCTGGGGCCTCCCGGAAATGGCAGAGCCATTTCCGGGAATGCTCATTCCGTTGCCGCAGGCTGCGGTCCGCCGGTGTCCTCTGAAAATGTTCGCGCGAGATGAGGTGAGGTTGTGCCGGAAGAGATGTCGTCATCGCTGGAAAGAAATCTGGAAGTTATGGAGCGGCTGCTCTACCGGGACGTGAATACGGATATGACCCGCCGGGACCTGCGCGTGTTCCGCAGGGAGGCGGCGGTGTATTACGTGGACGGTTTGGTATCCACGGATTTTCTGCAGCATTATGTGCTTACGCCCTGCCTGGAAAAAGCGGGGCAGGAAAATGCTGTGAATATCGAGGACGCCCTGATGCAGACGGTGCATGTGGCGGATGTGAAAACCGTGACTGCCTATGCCGAGGTGGTGGACGCTGTGGTGAACGGCAAGGCGGTGCTTCTGTGCGACGGCATGCCCTCGGCCCTGTGCATGGACATCCGTTTTTTCGTGCGCAGGAGCATTTCTCCGCCCCTGACGGAAAGCGTGGTCAACGGCCCCCACCAGGGCTTCAATGAAGCGCTGCGGGACAATATCACCCTCTTGCGCAGGATCCTCCACACGCCGGAGCTGATCGGCGAGATGACCACGGTGGGCACGGCATCCCCCACAAACCTGTGCGTGATGTACCTGGAAAACGCCGTGGACAAGGAATTGCTCTGCCGGCTCAAGGGGCGCCTGGCACGGCTGCGGGTGGATCAGGTGTTGTCCATCGGCGCGCTGGAGCAGCTGCTGGAGGATCGGCCCTACGCCCTTTTGCCCCAATGCTGCCTCACGGAGCGGCCGGACAGGGCAGCTTCGTTCCTGCTGGAGGGGCAGATCGTCATCGTGATGGACGGTGCGCCCCAGGTGCTGGCTGTGCCCATCAGCTTTCTGCACCTGTTCCACACCCCGGACGATACCTCCATGCGCTGGCAGTATGGCACGTTCCTGAGGCTGATCCGCCTGCTGGGGGCGCTGTGCACGCTGCTTTTGCCGGGGCTTTTTGTGGCGGCGGCCACCTTTCACCCGGAGGCCCTGCCGGTAACGCTGCTCACCGCCATATTGGAAAGCCAGGCCCAGGTGCCGCTTTCCATTCCCGCCGAAACCTTCCTGATGCTGATGATGTTCAACCTTATCAACGAGGCAGGCACCCGTGTGCCGGGGGTGGTGGGAAACTCGCTGGGGACCGTCAGCGGACTGATCCTGGGACAGGCGGCGGTGGAGGCAAAGCTGATCCATCCGCTGCTGATCATTGTGGTGGCGGTTTCCAGCCTGGGCAGCTATGCCATACCGGATTACTCGCTGGGAATGGCGTTTCGTATCGGACAGCTGGTGTTTCTGGCGGCGGGTTGCGTGTTTGGGTTCTATGGTATAGTGCTGCTTTCGGCGGTGGCGGCGGTGCGGCTGTGCGGCATGACCAGCCTGGGCTCGCCCTTCGCGGCGCCGGTGGCCCCTGTGCGCACCCACAACCCGGATGATTTTATCCGCTGGCCCATATGGCGGCAGAGGCTGAGGACATGGCTGGGGAATCCTTTCAGCATGGAGCGCGTTCACGGTAGAATGCGCGGATGGGACGAAAAGTAGCATGAGAACGACAACCAGGGTTCATTCGCCGGAGGAAAGGCGTGCCATGCGGCTGCGGGGCGGCCTTTTGGCGTGGAGAAGCCAATGGCGGCTTGTGGCTGCCGTGGTAATTTTTCGAACCATGGTCACCCGTGTTCTGCCCCTGGCGGGGGCGGCGGGCTGGTGGATGACGCTTGCCTGCCTGGCGCCGGGGGTGGTACTGTATGCTTCAGGATGCATGATATTGCGGCTGAGGAAACGGGAATCATTGGCGGACAGCCGGGTATTGCCGCTGCTGGTGGCTCTTGCGCTGGCGGTGGAGACGGTAGCCTCCATGACGGCGCTGATCACCCTGTTTACCGAGGGCGTGGGCACCCGTGGCACGCAATGGACGCTGGCGATTTCCGCGGCGGGCCTTTTGCTTTTTGCCCTGAACCGTGAAGGTTTGGCCAGAGGTGTGTATTTCCTGCGGCTGCCCCTGGCGGCGCTGCTGGCGGTGGCGCTGGTGAGTCTTGCCGGCATGGGCCGGGTGGACCACCTGTTCCCGCCGCTGGGGGATGGCGTGTCGAGCCTCTTGGCGGCGCTGAAGGCAGGCGCTGGCATGGGCTGGGTGTTTGTGCTGCCGCTGATGGAAAAAACGCCGGCACGGCGGCGCATTGCCGAGCCGCTGCCGGTGGCGGCGGTGTGCGTGGCGGCGGTCTTGTGCCTGAACCTGGCGCTGCCCCATGAGCTGATCACCCGGAATCTTTCCCTGGGCGACAGCCTGGTGATGACGGTGGCTCACCTGCCTGCATTTTCGCGGCTGATGACCATCTGCCTGTGGATGGCGGCGCTGTTCCTGGCCCTTGGCAGCATGGTGAGCCTGGCGGGGAAATATGCCCTGCTACCATGGAAGCGGGAACTCATATGGCTGCCTGGCACACTTGCGGTGCTGGCGGCGCTCACGCAGCTGTGGGATATTGAGCGGCTGTGGCACTGGCTGGGCAGGGCGGAAGGGTGGCTGCTGGCGATTCCGCTGGCGGCGCTGTTTTGCTGCGGGAGGAAGAAAAGATGAAGAAGCTGCTGGCGGTGCTTTTATCGGCCCTGATGCTGACGGGCTGTGCCGCTTTGCCTGGGGAGGAACGCTCCTTTGCGGTGGTGCTGGGGGTGGACTGCCGGGAAGAAAAATGGCAGGCAGGCGTGAGAATTCCCACCTATCAGTCCGGCGGCGGATATGCTACGCTGACGGCGGAGGGGGCTTCCCTGGGAGAAGCGCTGGCCAGGCTGAATGCCTCGGCGCCCATGGAACTGCACTATGGCCAGCTGCGGCTGCTGGTGCTTTCAAATGAAGTGGCGGAAACGGAGCCGCTGCAGGAGCTGCTCCACGCCCTGGCGGAGCGTGGGGAGGTGCGCCCCCAGGCGCTGGTGTGCGTGACAGAGGAACGCATGCAAGCGTTGCTGGATGCCATGAAACCTTCCACCGGCAGCCGGCTGAGCAAATCCGTGGAAGCGATGGCACAGGCAAGGCAAGCGCAGGGCGCCGCGCCGGAGGCGACGCTCTCCGCTTTGATGCGAATGGGGGAGCGGCAGCAGCCGGTATTGCTGAACGCCGGCCTGGAGAATGGGGCGCTGAAGCTTTCCGGCGGATGGCTGACGGACGGCAAGATCATCCGCGAAAAGCTGACGGAAACGGAAACACAGCTGCTTTCGCTGATGCAGGGCAGGCTGAAGCAGGGGACCCTTGCCCTGGAGGGGGATACGCTGACGCTGCTGAACGCCGATTGCGTCATCAGGCTGGAGGGCGGCACGGCCCGGTGCAGGGTGAAGCTGCGCTATGGGTCATCCACGCTGACGGAGGAAGGCGTGTCCCGGGCGGTGGAGGCGGCCCTGCATAAGGTGACCGGCAAGCTGGCCTCCGCCGGATGCGACGCCCTGGGGGTGGGACGGCAGGCGATGATGGCATGCGCGACCGTACACGAATGGAATGGTATGAACTGGCAGGAGCAATACCCGGCATTGACGTGGGTGTTTGAAATCAGCCCGGAAAAAGAGGCATAAAAACAGCCGGCGGTTGCGCGGCTGTCAGAAGGTGAGTTGATCGCGCCAGGCGTCAGCCAGGCGGGGGAGATCCCATGCGGCGTTGGCAGGGCTGGTGGAGGGCAGCACTGCGGCCTCAATACCGGTAAGGGGCTGCAGGTGCCGTTGATACAGCTTGCCGGCCAGAGCGCCGTTGCAGATGATCCGCCGGATGTTTGCATTTTCAAGCACACGCCGGATATTCACGGGCACGGCGTCGCGGATGGAGGCGTCGGAGGAACCCTCGATGCGGCAGGAGGCGATCACATCCCACAGGGCCAGGTGATGGCGAAGAAGAAGCGATTGCTTTTCCGGGATGGTTGCGGGCGTTTTTTCGCCAAATATCTGCGCCAGCATGGGCCAGAAGCGGTTGCGGGGGTGGCCGTAGAAGAAGCCTTCCTCGCGGGATTTGACGGAGGGAAAGCTGCCCAGAATGAGGATGCGGCTGCCGTTGTCCATCACCGGTGGGAAGGGATGATCCACCTGAAGCATGGTCAGTCCTCCAGGTGCAGCGTCCACACCTTGGCGGGGAAGGTCTGCTTGCCGTCGAAGGTGGAGTATTCGCTGAAATGGTGGAAGGTGCAGCCAACCTTCTCCATCACCCGGCCGGAAGCGGGATTATCGACGGCGTGGTTGGCATAGAAGTTTCTCACGCCAAAGGTGCGGTGAGCAAAATCGATCATGGCGCGGGTGGCCTCGGTGGCGTAGCCTTTGTTCCAGCAATCCCGGCGGAGGTTGTAGCCAAACTCCCAACCGTCTTCCATGGAATAAGGACGGTCGTCCTTGGGGCCGATGGAACCGGCTCCCACCAAAAGGCCATCCTCCTTGCGGACAAAGCCGAAGTGATAATCGCTGCTTTCATGCTCCACATGGCGCAGCCATTCCTCGGCCTGCGCCACGCTGGTGTAGAGATTGTAGGGCATGAACCGGTTGACCTCCGGATCGGAGAGCCAGACGAACTCGGCTTCGGCGTCGTCGACGGTCAGAGGACGGAGAATGAGGCGCTCGGTTTCCAGAATATACTGATGCATGGAGGTCACACCTTTCGGAAAAAGATGTTCCATCATAGCACAAAACCAGCCAGATGACAAGTTGAACTGCTCCAGAATATACGGACTGCACAAAAAGGCCGGTATGTAGGAAAGAAACGAGATCAACAGGAGTGCCGAAGCGAGAGCGGAGGCGCTCCTGTTTTGGACTGAATACGTTCGGAGTTGTAGAAAGCGATATAGC